>CANLZY010000023.1 GCA_947495685.1 uncultured Tropicimonas sp. | reverse complement strand
AGAAGATCCACAACCTCCCGCCACTTCCGCGTCCGCGGCAACACACCTAGCCGGATATGACCCAAATCATCACTCCCTTGCCGCGACAGGACTGTGAACCTTGGCGTATAGCCATTGGGAAAACGTGTCAGGAGGGACTCAAAAGGTCAGTTCATCGCCCTGACCAAGTCGAATTCCGTAAATCGGTGCGATCCCCGTGCGATCTGGCACAAATATGACCTAATCCGGCTGCTTCTAAGTGTACGATTTTATTGGTGGAGCCGATCGGGATCGAACCGACGACCTCGTCATTGCGAACGACGCGCTCTCCCAACTGAGCTACGGCCCCACGGGCGTTTCATGTCGCCCAACAAGCGTCTGATGTCAAGTCGTCAGCTCGACGTTTTCACGCACGAATGCCTCGATCTGGCTTGCCGGGCGGGCACCTGACAACCGTGCAATCTCACGCCCCCCCTGGAACAGGATCAGTTGGGGAATGCCTCGGATATTATAGCGAACGGTTGCATCAGGATTGCGCTCCGTATCGACCTTGGCAAACCGCGCGTGCCCCCGCAACGCTTGGGCCGCCTGCGAGAATTGAGGTGCCATTTGCCGACACGGGCCGCACCATGGCGCCCAAAAGTCCACCAACAGTGGCAACTGGTCAGTCCTCGACGCCTTTTCGGCCTCGCGAAAGTTCATTTCGTACACCTTGCCATCAGCGAGCTTCGCGCCACAGGTTCCGCATTTTGGCCCTGAAGGGACCCGATCCACCGGCACCCGATTCGTCTTGCCACAGTCCGGACAGGTCAGTTTGAGGCTTCCACTCATCGGCCTTGCTCCTTGAAACTTCTCATTCCGATTAAATGGTAAGCACACAGCCGGAATCCAACCCCGCCTGCATCACCGGAGGCGTGTTGTCTTTTGGATCTTTGCTGCCCTGGACAATTGAGTCGCAGTTTGCGTTGGATCAAATCCGGCGATGATGAACCGTGCCAGTCTTCGCCCGAACGGCGAACAGCCAACAAGGAGACAGAAATGCCGCCATCGGAACGGGAAATCGCACGTGTGAAGCAAAGCTTTGAAGACCTGCGCCCATATCTGGAGCCGACTTCTCTGCAATTCTACGAAGCGCTGTTCGAGCGTGCCCCAGAGCTTCGCGAGTTGTTTCGTGAAGACCTGAAAGGTCAGGGCATGCGCTTCATGAACACGTTGAGCGTGATTCTCGACAATATGGAAAACCCGGATGGCACCGCGGTAGACTACGCCGAGCTTGGGCATCTGCACACCACCCTGGGTATCAAGCAAGGGCATTTCGCGCCGATGGAAGAGGCGCTCATTGAGTCGCTTGCCGACAAGCTTGGTGACAGTTTCACGCCGTCACTCGAGGAGGCCTGGCGCAACGCCTACAAGGCCTTCAGCAAAAAGCTGATCGAGGCAGGAGACATCCCCGCCTGACGTTCCAGGGGAATGTCGGTACCGCTACAAACGGGCCGGATCACGGCCCGTTTTTCATGTTCGTATCGGCAATTGCCGCCAATCAGGACGCGCAAGCCATCGACGCCGACCAGAATCTCGCCCGAGGACGATCAGAGCGATCATTCACTCGGCAAGACCCGGGCCGGATCACTCCGGCAGGATGCGAACCCCGCCCTTGGCAGCGGAACTGGCCAACATCGCGTAGGCTTTCAATGCCGTGGAAACGGCCCGCTTGCGCGGTTCGGCCGGGGTCCAGGGCAAGGCCCCCTTGGCGGCGCGCCGTTCTGCCAGCACGTCCTCTGTCACATCCAGATGGATCGTTCGGTTGGGGATGTCGATCACGATGGGGTCACCGGTTTCGACGAGCCCGATCAACCCACCCTCGGCTGCTTCCGGAGACACGTGGCCAATCGACAGCCCCGACGTGCCGCCCGAGAACCGACCATCGGTGATCAGCGCACAGGCCTTTCCCAGCCCCTTCGATTTCAGATAGCTTGTCGGGTACAGCATTTCCTGCATGCCCGGCCCGCCTTGTGGCCCCTCGTAGCGGATGACCACCACCTCACCAGCCTTGACCTTGCTGGTCAGAATGCCGCTCACAGCCGCGTCCTGGCTTTCAAAGACCCGCGCGGCACCGGTGAATTTCAGGATGCTCTCATCCACGCCGGCCGTCTTCACGATACAGCCGTTCTCGGCGACATTCCCGAACAGGACCGCAAGGCCACCATCCTTGGAAAAGGCTGCCTCGACGGAACGGATCACACCGCCCTCGCGGTCGACATCCAGTTCCTTGTAGCGGTTGGACTGGCTGAAGGCCTGCGTGGTGCGCACGCCACCGGGGGCCGCGCGATAGAATTCCTGAACGGCAGGGTCGTTGGTCTGCGTGACATCCCACTTTGCGATCGCCTCGGCCATCGTCGCGGTATGCACAGTCGGCACCTCGCCGTGGATCAACCCGCCGCGATACATCTCGCCAAGGATGCTCATGATGCCGCCGGCGCGATGGATATCCTCCATGTGGACGTTGGCAATCGACGGCGCGACCTTGCACAGCACCGGCACCTTGCGGCTCAGCCGGTCCATGTCGTCCATGGTGAAATCGACCTTGCCCTCGTAGGCGATGGCCAGCAGGTGCAGCACCGTGTTGGTCGACCCACCCATGGCAATATCAAGGCTCATCGCGTTCTCGAACGCGTCAAACGATGCGATCTCGCGCGGCAGAAGCCCGGCTTCCTCGCCCTCGTAGTGGCGTTTGGTGATATCGACGATCTTGCGACCGGCCTCCAGGAACAGGTTCTTGCGGTCGGCATGCGTGGCCAGGACAGAGCCGTTGCCCGGCAGCGCGAGGCCAAGCGCTTCCGCCAGGCAATTCATGGAGTTGGCCGTGAACATGCCCGAGCAGGACCCACAGGTCGGACAGGCACTTTCCTCGATCGCCTGCACCTCGGCATCGGTGTACTTGTCGTCCGCCGCAGCCACCATCGCGTCGACCAGATCGACCTTGTGCTCAAGATCGTTCAACGTGACCTTGCCAGCCTCCATCGGGCCGCCCGAGACGAAGATCACAGGAATGTTCAGGCGCATGGCGGCCATCAGCATACCTGGGGTGATCTTGTCGCAATTGGAGATACAGACCATCGCGTCGGCGCAATGGGCGTTGACCATGTATTCGACCGAGTCCGCGATCAGTTCGCGCGACGGCAGCGAATAGAGCATCCCGTCGTGGCCCATGGCGATACCGTCATCCACGGCGATGGTGTTGAATTCCTTGGCCACTCCACCGGCGGCCTCGATCTCACGGGCCACCATCTGGCCGAGGTCTTTCAGGTGCACGTGCCCTGGCACGAACTGGGTAAAGCTGTTCACCACGGCGATGATCGGTTTACCGAAATCGCCATCGGTCATCCCGGTTGCGCGCCAGAGGCCACGGGCCCCTGCCATGTTGCGTCCATGGGTGGATTGTCTGGAGCGGTAATGAGGCATGTTCGGACGACCCTTCTTTCGCAGATTGCCTGTCTCAATGCCGTGAGCGCTCGCAAAAGGCAAGCAACCCCGGCGCAGCGTCGTGTGGTAGTTTGGGAACAGCGGTGCCATGGAAGATGACAGGTCAGCAAAACTGACACCTGGCGGGTTCGACTGAACCCAGTGCCTGGGCGCGTTCGATCAATCGCTTTGGCCATGGGACAACCGCCGAACCGTTGCTGCACCTTCTTCGAGATCCTGAGCCAGAGGCGAGAGCGATGCCGTGGAGGAAGACCTTCGGACATCTGTCTTGGCGCGTCGCCACTCGTCGCCAATCCTTGCGGCCACCGAACATGCCCTCGATACGATATCTTCGCTTGTCGTTTTGACCGTTTCCATTTTGCGGTGTTTCCTCGGCGGGATTCACTGTCGAACTCCCCGATCGGCCAATGCTTATGGTACCAATCCCCATTTGCCTTTGTCGCCCCGACCAATCCTGCAATCCTCGACAATCTTGCGCTTCCGCCATTTGGCGACCGTCTTCGGATTGATACCCAGCACTCGCCCCGACGCCGCGATCATTTCTTGCGACCGCTGTATTTCTGCTCTGACAGCGTGCGTCGTCGTGGCGCTCCCGTGACGAACCTGTCCGATACGACGTCCTTCCGCTCCAACGAAAGGGCCACACCATCAAACCGTGGGATGCAAAACCCACCGAGTCTTTTGATCGCGCACCCTCGTGGCCGGAACTGCCACTGGCATGACACCGTTGACGAGCGCAGTGGATCGGATTTCCGGTCGCAGTGGACGGCGCACCCACAGCGTCATCCTGTAGATTGCCGTGGGACAAGCTCTGCCCAGTCGTTCTGTCCCTCATGCCACGACGCACAGCCCCAAGGCGCCGTTCTCGACCAACCGAAGCCCAAGAACACGACTTGCATCATGGCCTTCAAGGGGCTCCACGCCCCGATCTGACGCAGCCCCGGCGTGGCCGGTCCATTGGACCGGTCACGCCGCCACGCCCAACAGGAGGCGATCCATCCTTGATGGATCGACGACTGGCGGGAGCGCGCCCGGTTTTCCGGTCTACTCCGCCGCGTCCTGGTAGGCCTCCAACGGCGGGCAGGTACAGATCAGGTTCCGGTCACCATAGACATTGTCGACACGGCCCACGGGCGGCCAATACTTGTCCACGCGGAAGCTTCCCGGTGGGAAACAGCCCTGTTCACGCGGATACTTCCGGTCCCACTCGGCCACCAGATCCTCGACCGTGTGTGGTGCGTGCCGCAACGGGCTGTCCTCGACGGCGATGGTGTCTGCCTCCACCGCGGCGATCTCGGCCCGGATCGATTGCATCGCGTCGATGAACCGGTCCAGTTCGGCCTTGGTCTCGGATTCCGTCGGCTCCACCATCAGCGTTCCAGCCACCGGCCAGCTCATGGTCGGCGCATGGAACCCACTGTCCATAAGCCGCTTGGCAATGTCATCCACGCTCACCCCCGCCTCGGCAAAGGGCCGGGTGTCCAGAATGCACTCGTGCGCCACGCGGCCCTGTTTTCCCTTGAACAACACGTTGTACGATCCAGCCAGGCGGCTGGCGATGTAGTTGGCGCTCAGGATCGCCACTTTGGTCGCCTGGGTCATTCCGGCCCCACCCATCAGCAGGCAATAGGCCCAGCTGATCGGCAGGATCGACGCAGATCCATAGGGCGCCGCCGACACCGGCCCTTCGACACCACCGGTCTCCGGATGCCCGGGCAGGAACGGCGCCAAGTGCGCCTTGACCCCGATCGGCCCCATGCCAGGGCCCCCGCCGCCATGCGGAATGCAGAAGGTCTTGTGCAGGTTCAGGTGGCTTACGTCCGCGCCGATCTCGCCCGGTTTGGCCAGACCGACCATCGCGTTCAAGTTGGCCCCGTCCAGATAGACCTGCCCGCCAAATTCATGCGTGATGTCACAGACCGTCTTCACGGTGTCCTCGAACACGCCATGCGTCGAGGGATAGGTGATCATGCAGGCGGCGAGCCTGTCGCCGGCGGCCTCTGCCTTGGCACGGAAATCCACCAGGTCAATATCGCCGTTCTCTGCCGACTTCACCACGACAACCTTCATCCCCGCCATCGAGGCCGAGGCCGGGTTGGTGCCGTGTGCCGACACCGGAATCAGGCAGATGTCCCGGGCATCGCCATGCGACCGATGATAGGCCGCGATGGTCATCAGCCCGGCATATTCGCCCTGCGCGCCCGAATTGGGCTGCAACGACATCGCGTCGTAGCCGGTGATCTCGCAAAGTTTGGCGGACAGGTCCTCCAACATCTCGGCATAGCCCTGAGCCTGATCGACCGGCGCAAAGGGATGCAACTGGCCGAACTCCGGCCAGGTGATCGGCATCATCTCGACCGCCGCGTTCAACTTCATCGTGCAGGAGCCCAGAGGGATCATCGCACGATCCAACGCCAGGTCGCGGTCGGCAAGGCGGCGCATGTAGCGCATCATTTCGGCCTCGGCTCGATTCAGGTGAAAGATCGGGTGCGTCAGGTAATCCGAGGTGCGCAACAATTCCTCGGGCAGGCCGACTGTATTCGCTTCGCCAAAGGTCTCGGTCACGCCAAACGCCCGCCAGATCGCCTCGATCGTGCCGGGCACACAGGTCTCATCGACCGAGATACCGATCCTGGTCTGGCCGAACCGGCGCAGGTTGATGCCCTCGGCCACCGCAGCCCGCAGGATCGCGCCCTGCAACGGGCCCACTTCGACCGTGATGGTGTCAAAGACACCGTCCGGTTCAACGCCGAACCCCGCATCCTTTAGTCCCTCGGCCAGCCGCACCGTCGTCAGGTGCACGCGCTCCGCAATCGCTCTCAGCCCCTTGGGACCATGGAACACTGCGTAGAAGGACGCCATCACCGCCAGCAGCGCCTGCGCGGTGCAGACGTTGGAGGTCGCCTTTTCACGTCGGATATGTTGCTCGCGGGTTTGCAGCGACAGGCGGTAGGCCTTGTTGCCGCGTGCATCGACCGAAACGCCGACGATCCGTCCGGGCATCGACCGCTTGAACCCGTCGTGACAGGACATGTAGGCCGCGTGCGGTCCGCCATAGCCCATCGGAACGCCAAACCGTTGTGCCGAGCCGACGGCGATGTCGGCCCCCATGGCACCCGGTTCCTTCAACAGCAACAGCGCCAAAAGGTCAGCCGCAATCACGCCGATCGCCTTGTTGGCGTGCAGCGCCTCCATCTCGGGCGTGAAATCACGCAGGCGTCCGTCGGTGCCGGGGTACTGGAACAACGCGCCGAACACAGCCGCCGCGTCCAGGTCGTCCGCATGCCCGACGATCACCTCGATCCCCAGTGGCTGTGCACGGGTCTGAACCACCGCGATAGTTTGCGGATGGCAGTTCTGATCGACGAAGAAGGCACCTGCCTTCGACTTTGCCACCCGCTGCGCCATGACCATGGCCTCGGCTGCCGCCGTGCCCTCGTCCAGCAGCGACGCGTTGGCGATCTCGAGCCCGGTCAGGTCCGAGATCATCGTCTGGTAGTTCAGCAGCGCTTCCAGCCGCCCTTGGGCGATTTCGGGCTGATACGGCGTATAGGCCGTGTACCAGGCGGGGTTTTCCAGGATATTGCGCTGGATCGCCGGCGGCGTGACGGTGCCGTAGTACCCCTGCCCGATCAGCGATTTCAGAACCTTGTTGCGGTTGGCGACGCCGCGCATCCGGACAAGCAACTCGCCCTCGGCAAGCGGGACCCACTCCAGCGGCGCGGCCTGCCGCAGGATGTCCGGCACGGTCTGTTCGATCAGCGCATCAAGGCTGTCGGCGCCGACTGCCCGCAGCATCTCGGCCATTTCTTCCGGCGAGGGGCCGATGTGGCGGCGATTGGCGAAGTCATACGGGTCGTAGGCTGTGGGCTGGAAAGGCAAGGTCAGTCTCCCTGGCGATCGAAAAGGCGGCAGAACGAGCCTGTTGCGCAGGCAATTGCCTGCGCGTGGCCCGAATTGGGGCGGCAAAGGCCCGCCCCCTGATGGCAGGGCAGGCGCTGCCAGGGGAGCCCCCCCGGCGATCCCGAACGGATCAACGCGCCCTGTCCTGCCGACAACCCGTCGCGTTACGCGATCAGGTCCTTGTAGTCATCTTCGCTCATGTACTGGTCAAGCTGGCTGGTGTCGTCGATCTTGACCTTGAAGAACCACGCCTCGCCCTCGGCATCGTCGTTGACCTTGGATGGGCTGGTCGTGAGTGACTCGTTGACCTCGACGATCTCGCCATCGATCGGCGCCGCAATATCGGAGGCCGCCTTGACGGATTCGATCACCACCACCTCGTCGTCCTTGGAAATCAGGGTGCCGACTTCGGGCAATTCTACAAAGACGATGTCCCCCAACTGCTCCTGGGCGTGATCGGTGATGCCGACGGTGACAATGTCGCCGTCAAGGCTCAGCCATTCGTGGTCTTCGGTGTACTTCATGGGTCGGCTCCTCAGCGCTTGTAGGTAGAAGGACGGAAGGGAAGGTCGGTAACGCGTGCCGGCATCCGTTTGCCGCGCACATCGCCCCAGATGCGTGTGCCGGTGGTCGACAGCCGCTGCGGCAGGTATCCCATCGAGATCGGGTGACCCACCGTGGGGCCAAAGGCGCCCGAGGTGACGATGCCGACCGGGTCGGCGGCGTCCTCGGCCTCGTACAGAACGACGCCATCGCGCATCGGCGCCCGGCCCTCGGGGTGGATGCCGACGCGACGGCGATCCTCGGGATCCGGTGCGTTTGCCAGCTTGGCCGAAATCACATGCTCGCCCGGATAGCCACCGGCGCGCTCGCCGCCGGGCTTGCGGGCCTTCTGGATCGCCCAGGTCAGGTTTGCCTGAACCGGGTCGGTCGTCTCGTCCAGATCATTGCCATACAGGCAGAGCCCGGCCTCAAGGCGCAGAGAATCCCGCGCGCCAAGACCGACCGGCTCGACCTCCTCCATCGCCAGCAGCGCTCGGGCAAAGGCCTCGGCCCGATCCGCCTGCACGGAAATCTCGAAACCATCCTCGCCCGAATAGCCGGACCGTGACACCCAGAGATTGCCATAGTCGCTGGGGAAGGTTGCGATATCCATGAAGGCCATCTCGGCCACCGGGATGATCCGGTTCAATGCGACCTCGGCCAGCGGCCCCTGCAGCGCCAGCAACGCCCGGTCGGTGATCACCACGACATCGCTGTTCTGCAGTCCGGCCTTCATGTGGGCGATGTCTGCGTCCTTGCAGGCGGCGTTGACCACCACGAACAGGTGGCCGTCACGGGCGCGCGCCACCATCAGGTCGTCCATGATCCCGCCGGATTCGTTGGTGAAAAAGGCGTACCGCTGCCGGCGATCCTTCAGCCCGACCAGCGACTGCGGCACCAGCCGCTCCAGGTCCAGGGCGGCGTTTTCGCTCTCCAGCATCACCTGCCCCATGTGACTGACATCGAACAGGCCGGCTGCGGCGCGGGTATGAAGGTGCTCCTTCATCACGCCCATGGGGTATTGCACGGGCATCTCGTAGCCCGCGAAGGGCACCATCTTTGCACCCAGTTCCCTGTGCAACGCATGCAGCGGGGTCGTTTTCAGATCAGCCACGGGCTTTCCCTTCCGTCTCCACCTTGGCCGTCAGGGATATCCATCCGGCACCGAATCGTCACCGCTGATGCGGTTCCTGCGATGCCCCCTCTGTCCTTTCGCCTGAGATCGTTATCCCTTCGGCGGAGGCTTTCGCCCCTCTCTCCAGAGTGTCTTCCCCGTGCGGTCCGTTTGCCTGAGAGTTTACCGGGGCGGTTGCTCCTTCGGCACCGGTCTCGAAGACCGGCTTCTCCCGACGCGGGGTCATTTCCCGAATATCGAATGGAATCCGATCCGGCAAGCCTTGCCTTTGCGCCCACCCGGGGCGAAACGGTCGGCGAAGGGGAAATGCATGAAAGATCGGCAGTTCTTTGGCTACGGTTCGCTCGTCAATCGCGCGACGCATGCATTTGCGCAGACGCGGCCTGCCACACTCGATGGCTGGCGGCGGGTCTGGGTGCACACGCATCTGCGCCCGGTCGCCTACCTGTCGGTCGAACCGGCCGAGGCCGCAATCGACGGCCTTGTGGCCGAGGTGCCGGGCGCCGACTGGGCGGCACTGGACGAACGCGAGCGCGCCTATGACCGGCACCCGATCCGCTCGCGGCTGCATCGATGTGGCAGTGACACCGAGGCGCAGGTCTATGCCGTGCCCGCCAGCCACGCCGCCGCGCCGGATGTGACCCACCCGGTGTTGCTGAGCTATATCGACGTCGTCGTGCAGGGGTATCTCGATATCTTCGGCGAGGCCGGTGCAGAGCGGTTCTTTGCAACAACCGCTGGCTGGGGAGTGCCCATTCTGAATGATCGGCACGCACCACGCTATGCCCGCCACCAACGCCTGTCGGCATGGCAGACCGGCTTTGTCGATGCGCACCTGAGCGCCCTACCTGCGCAGGTGCATCAGGCTTAGCTGCCGCGCCTGCCGGGCAAAGGGATCGGCCGGACCAGCCGGTTCGTGACGGTCGATCAGGCGATAGGCCAGCCAGGCCGCAACGGCGGCAAAGACAATGCCGCCAAACGCCTGCCCGATCAGCACCCCGGTTGCCCCCCAGGTTGCCGCGCCCGCCATCACGAAGGGCACCGTTCCCAGCGTGTTCCGCCCCCAGTTGATCAGGGTCGAGTAGAGCGGACGCCCCATGTTGTTGAACGCCGCGTTGCTGACAAAGATCACGCCGTTGAAAAAGAACATCAACGCGAGCGGGCCACAGAACAGCAGTATCAGGTCGCGGGTGACGCCATCGGCATCAAACAGCGCGATCAGCGGCCCGCGCAGCCCGAACAACAGCAGGGAAACCGCAACCACCACAGCAGCGGTGAACAGCAATCCGTCGTAATAGGCCCGTCGCACACGGTCATACCGCCGCGCACCAAAGTTCTGCCCGATAATCGGGCCAATCGCCCCCGACAGCGCAAAGATGATCGCAAAGGCCACGGGCGACAGGCGCGCCACGATCGCCATCCCGGCCACGGCCGCCTCTCCATGCGCCGCCATGGCACGGGTGACATAGGCCTGGCCGATCGGCGTTGCCAACTGGGTCAGGATCGCAGGGCCGGCAATGGCAACGAGTGGCACAAACGCCGCCACCATTTGCCGCCGCGTCGGCCGCCCCAGCCCTCCGTGGTAGCGAAAGATCGGATAGAGCGCCGCGGCCCCGATCACGATGCGTGCGCAGACACTCGCAATCGCCGCCCCTGTCAGGTCCATGTCGAGCCCGAATATCAGGATCGGGTCCAGCACGGCATTGACCAGTGCCCCCCAGATCGTCGCCATCATCGAGCGTCGCGCATCGCCATGCGCCCGCAGGATCGCCCCGCCGACCATCCCCACCAGCAACATCGGCAGACTGGGGATAATGATGCGCAGGTAGTGCACGGACAGGTCCAGCGTCTCGCCCGTGGCCCCCATCAGCGCCGCCAGCGGACGCACGTTCAACCAGACAGCCAATGCGAACAGCGCCCCGACCGCGACGCCCCACACCAGCGCGGTCGTGGCCCGGGTGCGCGCCAGGTCTCGGTGGCCCTCGCCCAATGCCCGCGCCACAAGCGCGCCTGCGGCAATGGCCATTCCGATACCAAAGGACGAGGTAAAGAACAGGATGGCGCCCGCATACCCGACGGCGGCGGCAAGCTCTGCCTTTCCCAGCATCGAAATGAAGATCATATCGACGAAATCCACGAGGAAGACCGACATCAGCCCGACTGACGACGTCAACGCCATCACCGAGATGTGGCGGAACAGGTTTCCTTGCAGGAAGGCAGCTTTGGGGCCGGACATCTGGAACTTCCTTCTGGGCGTCGAAGCCTATCTGTTATCCGCTATCAGGCCACAAAGCACCCGCCAACGAACACCCCCCGTGGCGCGACGAGGCGCGCGCTGATTGCCGATATGCCAAACGACCGAATCCGCGACATCGGCCTCGGGTCGTACGGCACCTGTCTGGCGCCCTGCCCCGGCCCCGCCGTCAGAGCCTCCCGCCGTCGGAAACGGAAATCGGATCGACAATCCGTTCACCCGTCATGTGCCGCCGATAGACCTCGATCATCCACCCCAGCATCAATCCGTTCAGCAGATGCCACATGAAGTGGGTGCCAAGCGGAATCGCGCCACAGACAGCATCATCGACAGACCGCAGCACCAGCGACAGGCACAACAGCCCGGCCCCGAGCCCCAACCCCCAAGCGGTTGCCGGGGCCCTGGAGCGAAGCCCAAGGGAATATAGCCCGATCAGCAGGGCAACCGGCCAATATGCCGCCGAAATCTCGAAGAAGGGCAGCGCCTGAAAGGCCGGCAATGTCACTGCCACAAACGGAACGAACCCCGCCGTTGCGATCAGCGCCCAACGCAACGGCAGCTGCCAGAAATCCCGGTTTGCCGCGAACAGGTACAGCAGGATGAATCCCGCGATCGGCGCGGTATCGGCAATGGCGCCCCAGACCGTCGCGTGGGTGTGAAACAGGTAGGACCCGACACCGATGGCCGCCAGCGTGACGACCATCGCCGTGGCCAGCGGCAACCCTGCCCCGCGCACCCGCCGCCACATCACCCAGGCCGCCAACAGGAACGCCAGATTGGTCACTGCATTGACCGGCTCGGACCAGTAGCTTGCGTCGGTTCGTTCGCAATAGCCGTCGATCTGCTGCAACAGGCCTTCCATTTGGCGACCTCCGGAGTAGGCTTCCCGCATCGCCACATAAACGTTTCGGAGGAGGAAACAAATGAAGATCACCTGGCTTGGCCATTCCAGCTTCCGCATCGAGATCGCAGATCAGATCCTGCTGATCGACCCCTGGTTGGCGGGCAACCCGTCCTTTCCCGATGACCGTCGCGCCGAGGCGGTCTCGGGGGCGACACATATCTTGCTGACCCACGGTCACGGCGACCACGCCAGCGAAGCAGCGGCGCTCTCGCAGGAGCTAGGCATTCCGGTCTGCGGCATCCACGAACTGGCGACCCGGCTCACGGCGGATGGCATAAAGGCCATCGGGTTCGGCAAGGGCGGCACAATCGCGCTTGGCGAGGTTCGGGTCACGATGGTCAACGCGGTGCATTCGTCGAGCATCGATTTTGCCGGCGGCGCGCCGGAATGCGCCGGCTCGGAGGCCGGTTTCATGATCGCGGGCGAGGGCCACACGATCTATGTGACCGGCGACACCGACGTCATGGCCGACATGGCGCTCTTTGCCGACCTGCACGCCCCGGACATCGGCATCCTGTGTTGCGGCGGGCATTACACCATGGACATCCCGCGCGCGGCCTATGCGGCCCGGAAATTCTTCGACTTCAAGACGGTCATACCCTGCCACTACGGCACCTTCCCGATCCTCGCACAATCGGCCCAACCCTTGGTCGATGCGCTTCCCGGTGTGGACGTCAGGACGCCAAAAGTGCTGGAGACGGTCGAAATCTGACGCTCAACGCCGGGCGGCGAAGAAGTCCTTCAGCAACCGCTCGGCTTCCTGTGCGCCGATGCCGTCATAGACCTCGGGGATATGGTGGGCCTGCGCGTGCGTGTATATCCGCGGGCCCTGCGCAATACCGCCTGACTTCGGGTCCGCCGCACCATAGTAGAGCCGCGCGATCCGTGCCGCGGAAATAACCATGGCGCAGGCCGGGCAGGGTTCCAGCGTGACGTAGATTGCATATCCCGGCAGCCGTTCGGACCCTGCCGCCGCGCAGGCCGCCCGGATCGCCAGGACCTCGGCGTGGGCCGAGGGGTCGCACAACTCGCGGGTGCGGTTCCCTGCCCGCGCCACGACCTGCCCGGTCGGGTCGATCACAACTGCGCCCACCGGGACCTCCCCGCGCAAGGCGGCAGCGCGCGCTTCGTCCAGTGCGGTCTGCATATGGCTGCTGAATGGGCTCATCCGTCGTGACTGCCGCGTCCGCGCGGACTTGTCCAGCCCGCTGTGACAGCGTATCCGGGGGCATGACACACCCCGCAAATCCTCCCAGAGACGGCGATCGTATCGCCAAGGTCCTCGCCCGTGCAGGCGTCGCCTCCCGCCGCGAAGCCGAAAAGCTGATCACATCCGGCCGCGTGGCGGTCAACGGAAAGGTCATCTCCAGCCCGGCGCTGAACGTGACCCAGTCCGACAGGATTCTCGTCGATGGAAAACCCGTTGCCGCGCCGGAGCCGCCGCGCCTGTGGCTCTATCACAAGCCCGTTGGCCTGGTCACAACCGCCAAGGACGAAAAAGGGCGCGAGACCGTCTTTGACGCGCTGCCAGAGGACATGCCTCGCGTGATGTCGATCGGACGGCTCGACCTGACCTCCGAGGGCCTTCTGCTGCTGACCAATGACGGTGGCATCAAACGTCGACTGGAACTGCCATCCACCGGGTGGGTGCGAAAATACCGGGTGCGCCTGAAGGGAGCCCCCGACGAAACCACCTTCGCGCCATTGCGCAAGGGCATGGTGATTGACGGCGAGCGGTTCCAACCGATGGACGTGACGCTTGATCGTGTGCAAGGTGCCAATGCCTGGGCGACCGTATCGCTGCGCGAGGGCCGCAACCGGGAAATTCGCCGGGCGATGGAGGCCGTCGGGCTGACGGTCAACCGCCTGATCCGGGTCAGCTACGGACCGTTCCGGCTCGGCGATCTGAAGCCGGGCGAGGTCGAGGAGATCAAGGGCCGCGTGTTGCGCGATCAGTTGGGGCTCGACAAGGAGTTCACCCCCACGCTCACGCCAAAGAAGCGCCCCGAACGCCGTCGTCGTTAGAACGCACCGGGAGTGGACGGCGCAGCGGCACGATTTCATGTTGCTGCGCCCTATCCCTCGGCTGACATCGGCAGAGGCTGGCCCATGGCGCCTTTTTGGGATGAGCGGACGATCCTGACGTCGTCCCGGATCGTTCAAGGACACCGGCCGTTCTGCTTGGGTCGGCCCTGTGACGTGATGAAACGCCGGGACCCGGGTAGACCAGCGACGTTCCCTCGTGAATGGGTCCCACCCACGACAAACGCGCGGGTCTTCGCCCGAAGGGCGCGTGGCCCAACGGGAGGGGTGGCATCTGTGATGCCTGCCGCGACGGGCGGGAGCGCCCTCTAGTCTCGGCAGGCCATCGCATCGTCAAAGGAGGTTGACCCCAGATGCGGGCCAATGCGGCGAGGCTCCAATCGGCCATCGTGAAAGCGCGTCGCCATGATCGACGCCCAGTCGGCTGACGCGGTGATGATTTCCGGGTCGCCACCGCACTCCCGAATCCCGCCCGAAATCGCTGTCTCGCCGATCCGGTGGTTGGACAGGCCCCGGACAGACGCCACTTCCGTCATCCGGCCGGCGGTGTAGCGCCAGAGTCGCAGTGTCTTTGCCAGGTGGGGCCGGTCTACATAGGCGATCTCGATCCGCCCGTCGCCGTCCAGATCGGCAGCTCCGACTGGCGCGAGCCAGCGAAACCGGGTCCCGATGAAAGGCGTGGCCGCCAGCCGGTCCAGGCCCTCCGGTGTCATGCCCCAGATGGCAAGACGTGCGCCCTTGTCCTGGTCGCTTTCCACCACCAGCACCTCCGGGCGCCCATCACCATCCAGGTCGACCACACGCGGCGCCACATCCTCGAACACCAAGGTCGACGGCAGTCTTCGGGCCGTCGTGGTCGATGCCGACGGGCAGTTGCCCCCATTGGACAAGCCGACACTCAAGACCGTCCATTCGATATCGTCCCCCAGCACGCCGTGCGGATAGCGGCTGGTCGGCCCCGAATACTCGGCTTCGGCGATCATCGGTTCACAGTCTGCGGCAATCGCGCCCGTGGCAACGCCGCAGCCCAGCACACTGGTCGCTGCCAGCGCCATGGCGCCCCTCAGCATCGGTCAGATCTGCTTTTCAGGAAGGTTCACCACCAGCCCGTCCATGCTGTCGGTCACCTTGATCTGGCAGGTCAGACGCGACAGGCCCGGTTTCGTCTCGTAGGCGAAATCCAGCATGTCCTCTTCCATCGCTTCCATGGCGGGGATCTTTTCGACCCAGGTCGGGTCGATATAGGCATGGCAGGTCGAGCAAGCGCAGGCGCCGCCACAATCCGCCTCGATTCCGGGAACGCCGTTGTCGCGCGCGCCCTCCATAACGGTCAGACCGCTGGCGACCTCAACCACGTGTTCCTTGCCGGAGTGCTCGATATAGGTGATCTTGGGCACGAGACTTGTCCTTCTGCTGCCTGCCGGTTGGCTCTTCTGCGGGTGACATAGGCGAATCCTTCCGGCAATGCCAGAGACGACACTGCTTGGACAATCTCGACTTATGTTCTACCTTTGTTCCAATGAGCCTCTTCCGTCCCCTTGTTCCATCGCCGCGTCCTGGCACCTGGCCACGGCCACCTGCCTGCCTTACCGCACGGCAACTTGACCTGCCGCCGGCCGGCGCGCGCGTTGTCGTGGCCGGGCTGGTGCTGGTCCGACAGCGTCCCGGCACAGCCAAAGGCGTCATTTTCCTGACCCTCGAGGACGAGACCGGAACCTGCAACATCGTGGTCTGGGCCAAGACCTACGAGACCTTTCGCCGGGCCGTGATTGCCGGTCGGTTGTTGCGGGTCACAGGTCGGCTTCAGCGAGAGCAGGATGTCGTGCACATCGTTGCCGAAACCATCGAGGACATCTCGCCGATGCTCGACCTGCTGCTGTCCCCAGGTTTCGACCCCGACACCCCCGATTGAGTCGTCCCGGCCACAATCCGCCACCGGTTTGCGCCGCCCCCATGCAAGGTCTTGCCGTGGCCTCCGCTGTCGCTAGGCTCTGTCGGCCCCGAACAGCAGGAAACAAACGTTCTGATGACCCGCATCGCACTAATTCCGGTGCTCTTGGCCCTTGCGGCCTGCACGCCCGGGTCCAATCTGCCTGATGTCGCTCGTCTGGAAGAGCCCGACCAGATCGCCTCGCGCGATGCGTCCGGCCCACCCGACGCCGCCCCCGGAACCTGCTGGGGCCGCGACGAAACCCCCGCGACATTGGAGACAGTCACCCAGGAGGTTGTCGTCGCGCCCGCCGCACTGGCCGCCGACGGCACCATCCTGACACCGGCAATCACCCGCACCCAGACCACCCAGAAGATCGTCGAAGCGCGGCGCGAAATCTGGTTCGAAACCCCCTGCCCCACGGCCTTCACGCCCGATGTCGTCGCCTCCTTGCAGCGTGCGCTGTCTGCACGCGGCTTCTATCATGGCCCCATCAATGGCCAACTGGACGCCGCCACCCGAGGCGCCATCCGCAAATTCCAGCACCCACAGGGGCTGAACAGCTCGGTCCTGTCGCTTGATGCGGCCCGCCAGCTTGGCCTGGTCGCCATTGCCCATCCCGCCAGCGCCGGAGCCGAGCCGACCGACCGCTGACTCCGGCCGGGCCTGCGAGACAACCTCACAAAGCCTTCACAATCCGCACCATCGGTGCGTGGCTCTGCACATTCTCCGCACATGTTGGATCTGCGGAGATTGCAGCGGATTCCGTCGCTATTTCGCTGTTCAAAAATGCACATGACCCCAGCATAATCGCATCTTTTTGCACGCAATCGCGGACCCTAAATCACCCTCACAGACGGCGCAGAGCCGCCGCCCCAGAAACGAAACACACCGATACCTGAAGGACATCCCCATGAAACGCTTTGCTTTTCTGACCGCCGCAACTGCCCTGACGCTTTCGCTGGCCGCGCCGGCATTAGCCAACGATCAACTGGCCACCTCGCTGGGTGTTGATGCCGCCAGCTACTCCACGGCTCAACTGGCCGAGCTGAAGACCGCAATGGACGAAGGCAACCAGACCCGCATCAACTTCATCCTGGACAGCCACAACGACGCAAATGCCACCACGACATCCAGCAAGAGCTACAATGCTGCAAATGCCAATCAACTGGCCACGTCGCTGGGTGTCAGCGCCAGTGACTACACCCGTGCCGAACTGGTCGCGCTGAAAGACGCGACCGATCATGACGAGTGGTCCCGCATCAAGGCGATCAAGGAGCACAGCGCCCAGAACAGCGCGAACACCGTCGAGTCGCGCGAACAACTGGCGCAGTCCCTCGGCGTCGATGCGAACGATTACACCCGCGCCGAACTCGTCAACAAGCACAAGAGCTGATCCCCACGGGCCTGGCGGTGCGTCTCCCTTCCGCCGGGCCCACCTTTGTACTACCTCCAGTCCTCCTCCCTCGCCCGGTGCCCCTGCACCGGGCGTTTCCAATTGCGGGACCTGATTTTGCTGCCCGGGCTTGCTGCCAAGCCACTCGCGACGAGCGACTGGAACCGGCCACGTCGCATCGCGCCAGCGTTCAACCCGTCGCCCTCCACATCGCCAGACGTCGGCGGACACCGTAATCGCCCGGTTTCAAGCGGCGATCCGAAAACAACGGCTCCCGCTCGCGTGAGGCAGGGTGTGCAACCCCAACATCAGCCGCCCAGACTGTTGCAGGCAATGCTGCGCCCCATCACCTGCAGCATTAAAAACAACGAGTTACAGAGCTGTTTTGCCACCCAAGCACAACAAGGGATATCTCGGCCGTGTGATGTGCACTCGTGCACATCGGACCGGCAGTTTTCCAGTCTTCAGCGGCGCGATCCAGCCCCCATCTGTTCATCACCAACGGCACAGAACGCCATCATCGAAACGACACGATCCCCAGAAAGGACCTTTGACATGAACCGCTTTTTCCTCACCGCCGCTTTCGTCCTGACAGCCGCTGCGCCGGCGCTTGCCTCCGATCAGTTCGCGAATTCGCTGAACCTCGATGCTGGCAGCTATTCGACCGCTGAACTGGTTGCCCTGCGCAGCGCCATGGAAAACGACAACCAGGCCGCTGCCAACTTCATCCTCAACGGCGGCGCCGACCGCACTGCGTCCGACATCGGCTCGGCCCAGCTGGCAGCTTCGGTCGGCGTCGAACCGGGAGTCTACACCACGGCCGAGCTTGTCGCCCTGAAGAGCGCGATGGACAGTGATGACCAAAGTGCGGTGCGCTTCATCAAGGCCAACCCGGGCGGCTCTGACACCAGCTTTGTCGTTTCTTCGAAAGGCTCCGAGATCTCTGGCGGTCGGGCACAGCTTGCCGCGTCGCTGGGCGTTGATGCCTCGGATTACAGCGTGGCCCAGTTGACCCGATTGAAGGCCACGCAATCCTCGGACAACGGTCGCCACGACTGATCCCTGACTGGGTCGATGCCACTCGCTCGTCCCTGACTGCGTGCCCGGAGATTCATCCCCACCGTCTCAGGTTTACGCAGCGGCCCGCCCCGTCCCCGGGGCGGGCCATTTTCTTCCCCCCCGACACCAAGGCAGGGAACGCCAGAGACTGCAGCTCAGGACCGGCGGACCACGAGCCGCAGAAGATCGCCAAGCACCAGCCCCAGCAGGGCGCGTTCGCGCAGCAGACGGGCGGCCAGCAGGCAGGCCAGCACCACGGCCCCCACCAGGTTCAGGTTCGGCATGGCTGCGACAAGGATCAACGTCGCGGACGCCAGAACCGTTTCCGCGAACTCGAGAGCACTGATCGCCTGCAACCCGAAAAACCTGCGGAGCAAGAAGACTCCGGTCACCTCGTGCAATGCAATGGCCACGACCAGCGCCGCGCCCGCCCCCATTGCGTCGAAGCTCGGAACAAGGATCAGCAACAGGACAAGGAAGAAACCGGTGCAAATGGCCCGGTTGAGCGTTGCGAAGCGTAGCCGGTTGGTCATCGCCAGAAACGTGCCGTGCATGCCCGCCCCGACTGGCAGCACATAGGCCGCCAGGATCAGGCTGAACGCCCCGAACCCGTCACCGAAATCGCCAAAGACCGTCAGGATCCAGGGCCCTGCCAACACGAAGACAAGCGCAATCGCCAAGGCGCCGGTAAAGCCGAGCACCCGGGCGACCTTGTATTCGCGGGCAGCCATCTCGATATCGCCATTCGCGAGGTACCGGCGAACCCGTGGCGCAAAGGTCGGAACAAACACCATCTGCGCGGTCTCCAGCAGCATGGCAAAACGCGATGCAACGACGTATTGTGCCGTACCGACCGCAGTGCCCAAGGCACCCAGAACGATGATATCGAGGTGGTGCAACCCCATGAGGGACAACCGCTGCACGAGGAACTGGAGCCCGTCGCGCACGTCGCTTGGCCGAAGATCGGTGGGGGGCGCCACGCTGCGCCCGCGCGCCAGCCAGGACAGGACCATTATCGGCACCAACGATGCAAGAACAGCAGCCAGCGCGATGCCACCCGGCCCGGACCCCAACACCATGCACACCAGGAACAGCAGGCAACGCATCCCGTCGTTCAGTCCCAGCATCGACTGCGATACACCGACGCGATGGTTGGCTTGAAACCAGGTGATCATCACCAGCGACAGCGCGGTCGAGGGCACGATCGGCGCCAGCCGCTGGAGGAATTCGTCTCGCGCTCCCCCCGTTTCCGGGTCGGCCAGCCCCCAGACGACAAGCGCCGTCAGCGTCGAGACCGACGCCGCCACCGCCGCGATCTTGAGCATTGCGCCGCGTCCTTGCAGCAGGGTCGGTCGGGGCGGCAATTCGCTGATGGTCAGCAGCATGCTGCGTTCCAACCCCAATCCGGTCGAATATCCCGCCAACATCAAGATCGACATTGCCACTGTGTACCCGGCAAAGGCTTCTGTCGACAGGACCTGAGTCAGGACCCACAGCGAGGCCACGCCGGCCAGCACGCTGAGCGCACGTGACAGAAGAACGCCGGTGGCTCCGGATAGATAGGCCGAGTCGGACCGCTGCATCGCCTGTTGTCTCCCTCAGCCGAAGCTGCCTGATCCGAGCGTCGGTCGGGTCACGATTTGGGGCCCGGCACCGCGAGATCCTGATCGCTTGCGGTCAGGTTCTTCCAGCGGCCGAACTCCATATCCGTATAGATGCCACGGCGACCACATTCACCGAACCAGTATCCACAGGCCTCGCCCAACGCGTTCACCACGCCCAGACAGAGGGCGAGCGGGAACGCGCGCAAGGCCATCGCGCGATCGTCGCCCGAGATGACGTGGCGCGACAGGTATCGCGTCATGCGCACCGACCAAATCGCCGGAAAGGACACCCCATATAACAGCCGCCGGGACAGGCCCCACCCCAGAGAACGTCGTGCCGCGAACATCCAACCACCAAGAAAATGCAGCAGGATTGCCGGGGGCAGGCGCGAGAAATTCAGATGCGCCACTTCGATTTCCGGGTCATACCACAACACATGGCCGTTGGCGGCGAGGGCATCATGCAGAACCCATTCATCTTCGATGATCTCCGCCAACCCATCGCCGTAGGCCTTGAGAACCCCGGTCTTGTACGAAGAATTATGCCCGGCAATGTGGCGCACCGGGCCGGCAACGCCTGCATTGGCCCATTCGCCATATTCCAGGAACAGCGACACCCAGCTTGTCAGCGTGCCGGGATTGGCGTTTCGCATTCTTGGACCAACACCCACGCAGGCACCGTTGTGGGCATCAAGATTCCGCCGGGCCCAGTCGTCCCGCAGTGGAAAGGCGTGATCCTCGGCCATGATCACAACCGGCGTGCGGGTGGCATGAATCGCAGCCGCCCGTGCCCGCGCCGAGGTGCCGAGATCGGCGGCAATCACCCTCACATCGGCAAATCCGTCAGTCGGCATATCGTCGAAGCTGGCGACCATTTTCTCTGGCACCGCTACGATCAGTTCCAGCCGATCCGCGATATCCTGTGACTGCAGCCGCTCTATCACCGGTGCAAGCGCCTCTGGACCATCGGCCGTAACCACAATAACGCTCGCAACCGGGGTGTTCTTCATACCTTCGTATATGCGAGGCTCCGGCCATCGCGCAACCGTGGACAAGGCATGGATCGACTTCATAAAAACGGCGCTGACAGACTGCCGGGTCGAGTCGCGATTGACGGCACCCCGATGACCTTCTCGTCGACGGCCTCCTCCCCGGGACCGTTCGATGTTTGTTGATGCCCGCACTCTGTCCGAAGGCATTCAGGAAGACTGCGATATCTGCGTCGTGGGGGCCGGCGCGGCGGGGCTTTCGCTGGTGGTGCGGTTGCGCGCGACGGGACTCAAGGTCCTGATCCTCGAAAGCGGGAAGATGACCGACGGCGCCGTTCCCGGAGATCTTGGTGGCGGAACCTCGAACCACGCAGACTATCCGTTCGTCACGTCGCGGGCCCGCGCCTTTGGTGGCACGACGAAACGCTGGGCAGGTGCCTGCATTCCACTGGATGCGGCGGATTTCGAACGTCGCGCCTGGGTCCCGAACAGCGGGTGGCCGATTGGCCTCGACGATCTGGCCCAATACTACCGGGACGCCGAAGAGATCTTTGGAATGGTTCCGGCAAACCCCTTCGAAGGCGACCTGAAGGCGAGCCCCCTGTCGGCAGACGGGCTGGAAACCAGGATCGTGCAACTCCGAAAGCTGGATCTGGGCCAGACATATCGACGGCTCGTCGCCAAGGCCCGGTCCGTGACCTGCTGGCTCAACGCCACGGCAACCGAACTGGACACCGATGGCACCGGTGCACGGGTCACGTCGGTCACTGTCCGCACACCAACGGGAAAAAGACTGACGGTTCACCCCCGGGCGGTTGTGCTGGCCAGTGGCGGCCTGGAGACCCCGCGGCTGATGTTGGCCTCCAACACCCGGCACCCGGCGGGGCTTGGCAATGCCCACGACATGGTCGGGCGTTTTCACATGGAACATCCGATCCGGTCGTTGGCCGTCCTGCCCATCGCGGACCACCAGGAATCGTTCCTGCCGTTCACCAACCAGACGCGCCAATCCGGCAGCCGGTTTCTCGGCACCTTCGGGGTGTCGCAGGAGGTACGTGCGCAGCGGGGCTTGCTTGACCTGCAACTCCGGCTCTACCGATATCATCCGCTGGAAGACGATCCGGCCGTGGTGGCAGCCAAGGCGTTGGCGCGTGTCGATCGAGTTGGCGGGTCAGAACGCCCCTGGGCCATCGGCCGCTCCGTGACCAACCCGTCCTCGCTGCCAAGGCTGGGCCGCTATCTTGCCTGGCACTACTCCAACAAGATCAGGAGGAACGCCCGGTTCGATCACGTGCGGCTGATGGCCTTTGTGGAGCAGGAGCCTGACCCGGAAAACCGCGTGACCCTGTCACGACAGACCGACGGATTGGGCCAAGCTTTGCCACATCTCGACTACCGAGAAAGCGCCCTGATGGAGCAGAGCATCCGTGACAGCCTGTCCATCGTGTCCGGGGCCCTGGCGCGACGCGGGTATCCGGGCCTGCGTTTTGCCCCGGAGGAGGTGTCTCACCTGAAGCACTACACTCAATATGGCCTGCACCACATGGGATCGACCCGCATGGCCGAAAGCCCGACACGGGGCGTTGTCGATCGTGATTGCAGGGTCTTTGGGGTGCCGAACCTGTTTGTCGCGAGCAGTTCCGTGTTTGCCACCGGCGGATCGGCGAACCCGACCTTGACCATCTCGGCACTGGCGCTGCGGCTGGCCGACCATCTGGCTGGTATCAATCTGAAAAGCGCCTAAAGTAGCAGGAATTGTTGCCGCGCTGCCGTCTGCGGCTGGTACCGACGGAGTTGCCCATGACCGATCTTCCCGAGTTCAGTATCATTGCGCTCACCGACAGCACTTACGATGTGTGCCGTCGCTCGATCCAATGGTTGAAAGATCAGACGATTGCGGATCGGGTCGAATTGCTGATCGTTTGCGGGTCGCGTGCAGACCTCGCCCCCGACGAGCTTGATTTCGCGCCATTCCACAGCGTCAACATCATCGAACTGGGCCGTGTGCAGGACACCGGTTCCGCGATAGCGGCGGCCCTGCGGGAAGCCCGAGGCGAGTTTGTCACCTATGTGGAAGAACACAATTTCTTTCCGCCCAACCTGGCGGAAGTGGTGGTCGACGAGATGACCCGATCCGGGTGCGCTGCACTTGGATTCGGCATGGTGCCTGCCAATCCGGGGCGGATCGCCTGGGCCCACCTGTTCGTTCAGTTCGCCTGGGCTGTCGCGCCGCGAGCCGCGGGACCATACCATCGACTGGGTGGCCACCACGCCGCCTATCGGCGGGACATTTTACTGGAGTTCGGCGACGATCTTCCTGCC
The DNA here is from genome assembly GCA_947495685.1 of uncultured Tropicimonas sp. Lineage (GTDB taxonomy): Bacteria > Pseudomonadota > Alphaproteobacteria > Rhodobacterales > Rhodobacteraceae > Tropicimonas. The sequence goes on along the minus strand of CANLZY010000023.1, from coordinate 71,685 downwards.
CTGATGGGGCAGGAGGCGGTGCTGCACGAACACTTTCGGCAGCGCGGCCTCGAAATGCGCTTCTCCGATCGCATCGTCGTGCCACACGTGCAGGTATCGGATTTCCGCACGCTCCTGCAGCACGATTTCATCAGCCAGCGCATCTATGCCAACGCCCGGATGAAGACACAGAACTGGTCGCTGGCGCGACGTTTGGTTTATGCGGCTGGTTTCCCGCTGATCCCGATTTTGCGATTGTCCCGGATCTTGCCGGAGGTTCGGCGCGCGGGGCGATGGGACGAGTTGATGCCGGGCATTCTCTGGCCAATGATCGCGACCAGCATCAGCGGTGCGGTGGGCGAGGCCACCGGATACCTGTTCGGCGCCTCGGAAACGGCAAGCAACGAGCGGTTCGAGATCGAAGTGCATCGCTATGACTATGTCACCCCGGAGGATCGTAAAAGCTTGCCGACCACTCTGGATGGGCCAACGTCGGTCAACCATTCCAATGCCCGGACATTGTCCAACGAAGCCCCCTGACTTTCATTTGCCGCCGGTCAGCGCCGGCGGCCCACTCGGACCCAGACACACCATGACCGATGCAGCCATCATCGTCCCGAGCTACAATCGCCCCGACCAATTGCGGGGCTGCCTTGAGTCATTGGTGGTTCAGGATGCCCCCGATTTTTCCATCGTCGTGGTGGATGACGGCTCTCCCACGCCACTGGCCCCTGTTTGCGCGGTATTCGGCGACCGCGTTACCTGCATCCGGCAGGACAACGCCGGACCGGCAAGTGCCCGCAACCGTGGCGCGGCCTCGACCACGGCGCGGTTTCTGACCTTTACCGATGACGACTGCCGGCCCCGGCCCGACTGGCTGCGGCGTCTGGTCGATGCCCATGCCGGCGCACCCAACAGGTTGGTCGGCGGGCATGTGGTCAACGGCTTGCCCGACGACATCTATGCCGCGACCAGTCAGGCGCTCTGCGACTACCTGTATGATCGCTTTGATGCCGAGGGCGGCCAGATGCCGTTTTTCACCTCCAACAACATCGGTTGCGCGCGCGACGCCTTCGACAAGCTCGGCGGATTTGACGAGACGTTCCCGTTGGCAGCAGCGGAAGATCGGGATTTCGGGTTGCGGTGGCGGGAGTCTGGCGGAGACCTTGCGTTCGTCGGCTCTGCCGTGGTCGACCACTACCACCAGATGACCTTTCGCAAATTCTGGCGTCAGCACCGGAACTACGGTGCGGGCGCCCGACACCTGCACAAGGTCATGGAAGAACGCGGATCCGATCTGCCTCGACGAGAGCCGCTGTCATTCTACCTCGATCTGGTTGTCTGGCCGGTCCGGGCCGAGGGGCTGCGCGGCGTGCCAAAGCTGCCGCTGATGGCCCTGACCCAAATGGCAATGATCCGGGGTTATGCCGCCGCAAAGGGATCGGCGATCTGATCACTCCGGCAATGTCGACGCATCCTGCCGCCGCCCCAACAGGGGGCCTGCCCGAACGTACAGATACCCCGCCAGCGCGGCGACGTAGTGCACGACATGGTAGGGAACAGCGCGAACTGCCAGCCAAGGCCCACCGATCCGGGCAAGAGCCCGCAGGAAACCAGCATTGGCGCCCAGAAAGGCGACACAGCACAGCACGAAGCCCCAGAACGCAGCCGCCGCGAAGGGGGCGAACGGCAGAAAGAGCACCCCGCCCGCGACGGCTGCGGCCGAAACCTGATGTTGGAATGTGGTGTTGAGGCTGCCAGCCGCCGTACGATTGGCGACGATCAACCGGGTCCAGGGCACCGCCCGCCCCCAGAGGTCGGTCCGAAACATCGACCCCAAGGTCCAGATTTTCAGGTGCGTACCCTGCATGTCCGGATCCAGCGCGATGGTACCGCCAGCCTCGACCAGCCGCAGGCCAAACTCCACATCCTCGATGTTTTCCCACTCGCTCTTGAGACCACCGACCTGTTCAAAGGCATCGCGGCGCACTGCGCCGAGCCCGGTCCAGAAAGTGCCCACCGTGGGGCCGGCAATCTGGTGGGTGTAGTGGTGCAGCAGGTTGCGATAGCGGCTTACAACCGGTTTCGGCGGGGGCAGATCGTCGTAGGATCCGATCACGGCCGTCACGGACGGATCGTCGAAATGGCGTCGGATCCGGGGCAGGATATCGTCATGTACAACGACGTCCGCATCAACAAACAGGATGATTTCGCGGTCCGACTCGGCAACACCAACATTGCGCGCCCGCGCCGGGCGCAACGCCTTGGGGTTGCGAACAACGCGGGTACCGTTCGCGTTTGCAATCCTATAGGTTGCGTCGGTGGACCCATCATCAACCAATACGATATCACCACCCGAAAACCCGGCCGCGAACAGGGCATCGAGACACGCCTGAAGCGTTTGTTCAGCCTGATGTGCCGGAACGACAACGCAAATGTCATCTATGGTTGACTGCATCGGCTCCACCATCAACATTGAAGATCGATTGTATTTGAAAGGGTTGGGTCCCGCGAAGTCAACGTGGGAAACGAAAGTCGGGAATGGTGCAAAAAAGAATTCTTGTTTCGGGGGGCGCCGGCTTCGTTGGCAGTCACCTGTGTGAACGATTGGTCCGGCAGGGGCACGATGTCATCTGTGTCGACAATTACTACTCGGGGCGCAAACAGAACATCGCCCACCTTATCGCATCTCCGAACTTCGAGGCGCTGCGCCATGACGTGACGTTTCCGCTCTATGTCGAGGTCGACGAGATCTACAATCTCGCCTGCCCGGCCTCGCCGCGGCAATACCAGTTGGACCCGGTCCAGACGATGAAGACCAGCGTGCACGGCGCGATCAACATGCTCGGGCTGGCCAAACGCTGTGGCGCCAAGATCCTTCAGGCCTCGACCTCGGAGATTTATGGCGAGCCGACGGTGCACCCGCAGCCCGAAAGCTATTTCGGCAACGTCAGCATCATGGGGCCCCGCTCCTGTTATGACGAGGGCAAGCGCTGTGCCGAAACGCTGTTCTACGACTACCATCGCCAGCATGGTGTAAGGATCAAGGTCATCCGCATCTTCAACACCTACGGGCCGCGCATGCAGCCGGACGACGGGCGTGTCGTATCGAATTTTGTCGTACAGGCCTTGTCGGGCGCCCCCTTGACCGTGTTCGGAAGCGGCGCACAGACCCGCTCCTTCTGCTACGTCGACGACCTGATCGACGGGATGATCGCGGTCATGGAAACCGGCGATGCCGTGACCGGGCCGATCAATGTCGGCAACCCCGAAGAGGTGACGATCCTGGAACTCGCGCAGCAGATTGCCTCGCAGGTGGGTGTGCCCCTGGGCGTCATTCATCACGACAAGCCACAGGACGACCCGCAGCGCCGGTGCCCTGATATCGCGCTGATGAACACCCTGACCGGTTGGTCGCCCAAGATCCCCTTGAACCTCGGTCTGGAACGGACAATTGCGTTCTTCGGCGACCGGACCCGGAGCAATGACAATGTCCGCGTTCTTACCTGATGCAGCCTCGCCGGACGGCCCTGCGATGACCGACAAGACAGATGTGCTGGTAATTGGCGCCGGGCCGGCCGGGCTGACCGCGGCCTATGAGCTTTGCAAACACGCCGACGACCTGAAGATCGACATCTTCGAAGCCTCCGACCAGGTGGGCGGGATTTCTCGCACCGTCAATTACAAGGGGTTCCGCATCGATATCGGCGGGCACCGGTTCTTTACCAAGCTGCCGGAAGTGCAGGCGATGTGGAAAGAGGTGCTTGGCACCGATTTCATCCGGGTGCCTCGGCTGAGCCGGATCTTTTATCGTGGCAAATACTACGATTATCCGCTGAAGCTGATGAATGCGCTTGGCAACATCGGCCCCTACGAATCCATTCGGATCATGCTCAGCTATCTCAAGTGGCAGGTGCGTCCCAGCAAGACCGAGGACAGCTTTGAGGAATGGGTGATCAACCGGTTCGGTGGTCGCCTCTACATGCACTTCTTCCGCAGCTACACGGAAAAGGTCTGGGGCGTGTCGCCCAAGGAGATCCGCGCCGACTGGGCCGCTCAGCGGATCAAGAACCTCTCTCTTTTCAAGGCCGTCTGGAACGCCATCTCGGGGTCCAATAACACCACCAGCCTGATCGAGGAGTTCGACTATCCCCGGTTGGGCCCTGGCATGATGTGGGAAAAGACCACCGACCTGCTTCGAGCCCATGGGGCCAGCGTGCACATGGAGACGCCGGTGCTTCGGCTGGAGCGGTCGGGCAATCGGATCGTGGCTGCCCATGTTACCGAGGGCGACGACATTCGCCGTGTCGAGGCGGACCATTTCGTCAACTCGATGGACCTTCGACGGTTGATCCTTAACATCGACCCGCCCCCTCCGGACGAGGTTGTAGCCGCGGCGCACAAACTGAGATACCGGGATTTTCTGATCGTCGGGCTGGTGATCGACCACCCTGATCCTTTCCCGGACAACTGGGTTTACGTGCATTCCGCTGACGTGAAGGTCGGGCGGATCCAGAACTTCCGTGCCTGGTCGCCCGAGATGGTGCCCAACGATACCCATGCCTCGATCGGGATGGAGTATTTCTGTCAGGAGGGCGACGGGTTGTGGACATCGGACGACGAGACCCTGATTGCGCTCGCCGCCCGCGAGATGGAACAGCTTGGCCTCGCCCGCGCCGATGAGGTCGTCGATGGCACCGTCGTGCGGCAACCCAAGGCCTATCCGGTCTATGACACCGACTACCGAGAGGCGGTCGAGACGATTGCGGAATGGTGCCAGACGTTGGAAAATTTCCAGACCTGCGGGCGCAACGGGCTGCATCGCTACAACAACCAGGATCATTCCATGATCACCGCGATGTTCGCAGCGCGCTGCATCTTGGGCGGCGATTACAACGTCTGGGACGTGAACGTGGAAAGATCCTACCACGAGGAGTTCCAGCGCCCGGTCCAGCAACCGTCCAGTGACGCCGCACCTGCGACCCCCCCTGCGTTCACCCCCGGCACGTCCCTCTCGAACCAGTAGCCAACCCATGCCCCAAAGGCGCGCAGACATCCCTTCCGCCGCACCGGAGCGCGCCGCGCCACTGCTATCGGTGCGCGGGTGCGTGCTGGCCGTGGGGTTGTCGTTCCTGTTGTGCTGGCCGATGCTTCTGACAGGGCGCGACTTCATCTTTTACGACACCACCGCGTACCTGCGGGGCGGCGAGACCATGTGGGAGATGTTGCAGGAGCGCCTCGGGATGGAGCCCGACGCCGCAGCACTGCCTGCCCTCGATCCGGACGACACAGACACCCGGCCGTCGACCATCCGTTCATTTGTCTACTCGGGTACGACCTTTGTCGCCAACCAGATTGGCGGCCTGTGGGCCATTGCGCTTCTGCATGGAAGCCTGACGCTGCTGGCGTTCTTTGCGCTTGTCACCCCACAGGCCCTGTCGCGCCCAAAGCATCTCGTGGTCGGCGCCGGGATGGTCGGCGCCTTCAGCACGCTGCCGTGGTACGTCGTCTTCATCACGCCCGATCTCTGGGCCGCGATCGTCGTTCTGCATGGGGCCATCCTGTTCCGCCCCTTTGACACCCTGGGCCGGTGGCAAAAGATCACCCTGACCGCAATGGCGACGTTCGCCACTGCAACGCACTATGGCAACCTGCCGCTTGCTGTCGGTCTGTTTACGCTGGTCCTGGCCTGGCGCCTGTTCGCCGGTCGATTGAGCCGGTCGGTACTGTTGGCCGCAATCCTGCCCATCCTGTTTTCCCCGATCGCCAACCTCACCGTAAGCACCGTTTCGCTTGATACCGCCAGCGTCACGCCGCTGCGCCTGCCCATCGTTCTGGCACGCTCGTTGCAGGACGGTCCGGCGTCGTGGTACCTGGAAACCGCCTGCCCAGAGGCTGATCACGCCATTTGCGAGGTCTTCGGCGACGAGATTCCAGACAGCGTTCCGGACTTCCTCTGGGGAGAAGACGGCATCAACTCGCTCACCAACGCGCAATTGCAACGCATCCGGGACGAAGAGGTCGAGATCCTCTGGCAGGCCTTCAAGCGATACCCGTTGGCACAGACTTCGTCGCTGTTCGGCAACGCCATCCGCCAGGCCGGCAGCATCGGGCTGGACGAATTGCAATCCACCGCCGGACTGGACGCCGCATACGCCCCACTGCCCGGCCCCGATGACCCGCTCAGCGAGGGGCTGTTGACGGCCTTCGATACCATCGCGCCGCTGTTCACATGGCTTGCGGCGGCTGGCCTGGGGGGGATGTTTCTGTGGCGCCGCCTCTCCCGGCCCCAGGTCGAGATCCTGTTTGTCGTGTTTGTCGGCCTGGCGCTGAACGCGCTGGTGTTTGGCGGCCTGTCGGCCCCCGCAGACCGCTACCAGGGACGGGTCGCCTGGCTGTTGCCAGCGCTGTTGGTGCTGTTCGTGGCCGAAACCGGCTTGCGTCGTCGTCGCGACAGCGTTTGACACGCCAAGGCAGATTCAGATGAAATCGGTTTCCGAGAGCGTCCCGGTCAGATTGACGAGACGGATCTCGTCCTTGGCGAAGGTGATGATCGTGACATCGTCCTGCACCTCGATGGCCACCTTGTCATAGCCCCTGTCCTCGATACGGATGCGGTCCTCCCCTGCGACAAAATCGAGAATTTCGTCAGACCCGTTGCCCCACTTGAAGAACTCGAAGGTGTCGGCATCGGCGCCACCGCGCATCGTGTCGGCGCCGTGCCCACCCATCAGCCAGTCCCGACCCGCACCGCCAGACAGGTCGTCACTGCCGATCCCGCCGTCCAGACGGTCGTTGTCGTCGCCGCCGTCAAGTGTGTCCTCGCCACCACCACCTGACAGGTCATCCCGGCCCGCGTCGCCAGACAGGTCGTCGCTCCCCGTTCCACCGTCCAGACGGTCGTTGCCGTCGCCGCCGAGCAGCGTGTCGTTGGCGCCACCACCAGACAGGTCATCCCGGCCCGCGCCTCCGTCGAGTGTGTCGTCACCGAAACCGCCCAACAAGATGTCCGCACCGTTGCCGCCGGCAAGCGTGTCGTTGCCATTGCCACCGTCGAGCGTGTCGTTTCCGTTACCGCCTTGCAGGTTGTCGTCGCCGGAATCCCCGGCGATGACGTCATCGCCGTTGCCACCATCGACGGTATCCGCGCCGCGTCCGCCGTCGATGGCATCGCGCCCGCCCTCTCCGACAATCTGATCGTCCCCATTGTCGCCAAAAATCTGGTCGTCGCCCAAGCCACCCGACAGATCGTCGTCTCCCAAGCCCCCGCTAAGGTCGTCATCCCCCGCCTGCCCGGCCAGCGTGTCATCACCCGCCCCGCCAGTCAGCAGGTCGCTACCATCCCGCCCCTCGACATCGTCATCACCGTTGCCACCGGCGGCAACGTCGTCCCCCGCACCACCGACAATTGTGTCATGGCCACGCCCCCCCAGCAGCACATCGTCGGCCGCGCGCCCGGTCAACGAATCATCGCCGCCGCCACCAATCAGGAAATCGGATTCAGCGGTGCCGGTCAGGGTGTCCACACCGCCCCCACCCGACAGGAATGCGCCATTGAACGCCGGGGCGGTCACATCCTCACTGCCTTCGGACAGGCTTTCGAACAGGACTGCCTTGATAGCCCCCTGCACGATTTCGTCCTGCGCACCGCCGAAATGCGTCGTCTTGCCGACACCCTCTTCGGCCTTGGTGATTTCTTCGATCAGCGTCGGGCCGTCGATGATGCCAAGCAATGCCTCGGCAATTGCCTCCAACTCGCCCGCAATCCCCTCGATCAACGCGACCAGCTTGTCCAGAAGCGCCTCGAACGCGTCCATCGGTCCCGCAAAATCGTTAAACGGATTGATCTTGTCCGCCATCGAATTGACGATGTTCGTCAGTGGCTTGAAGATCGGGTCGAGGATCGGGTCAAGCAGTTTCTGCACCCATTTCGGCAGGGAGGTGATCGTTTTGATGAAATCGACAACCTTCGAAATATCGTTGCGCGAGATCTTCGGAATCGGGAAAAACGGATCCTCCAGGAAATCAAACAACGCGGTGAAGGGCGAAGCGAATGTGCCAAGGATGTTGGTCATCGGCGCGATCACATCAGGCAGGTCGGCAATCCTGGCAATAGCCGCCTCGATACCGTCAACCTGAACCTGAATTTCCGAAATCGGTTGGACAATCGCGCCAAAGGCCGATTCGGTGGTCGTCACCGCCTCGTCCAGAGTTGCCGCGAAATTACGGACCGACGCGCTGGTCTGCTCCTGGCGATCAGCCATCTCGGCGAGAGCCAGCGACAGCATGTCCACCCGTTCGGTCGTGAGTTGCAGGCTTCCGGCGGAGATCACCTGACTTTCAGCACCAATCTCCGGCAGGTCCAGCGACGTGAAGAAATCGCCCACGTCCTCCAGCACGAAACTCTGGCGTTGGTCCAGCTTGGAAACGAGAAACGACACCCCGCCCAGTCCGGCGGTCAGCGCGCCAAGGCCCGCCGTGACCGTGAAAGCGGTCGCGTTCACCTTGCTCCAGCTGGCAATCGCCGCATCGCCCGCCCATCCGGCCCGGACCAGTTGCCCGCCCATGTCGCCGATCAGGAACTTCGCCTCCTGAAGGATATCCTTGATGTTGGAGCGGCGCATGGCGGTGCCGACATAGGGCGCGACTTCGGCGATTGCAGCGACGCGGGCGGAATCGTCCGTGATCTTGAAGGCTGCCTTCAACGCATTTCTGTTGGCCAGGATCTCCGCGCGCGATGCCACCGCAGCTTTCTTGACCAGAGACAGGTTCACCGCCGTATAGGCCGAAAACGCCCCGCTCACCGCTGTCAGACCCGCTGACACGATTGCCGCCGGGTTGCCGACATCGTTCCAGCCGAAGTCCTCAGACGCGCTGCCATCCCCACCCATCAACGTCAGGTTCGTTCCGGTTTTCGAAACGATATCAGAGAGTTCAATGTCCAATACCGTCAATCTGTCCAATTGCGTTTGCAATGCCATGCCACATACTCCAGAAAAATACTCAGGGACTATTCGGGCATATTACGTTACGTTAATCAATTTCCGAAGCCGATTCTTTTCGTCCAGCCAAACGCTTTTTTCGAGGTCCGCCGCGGCGCCTTTGCGCCCTTTGCGAGCCCCGTCGTGGACCGTGCGTCACAAAGGTGGTTTTCCCGCAGGCACACCACCGCTATACCGGCGCGGGTTTTCCCGGTCAGTCTAGGAGAAGTGTCATGGCCAATGTTGTCGTTGTCGGTGCCCAATGGGGTGACGAAGGAAAAGGCAAGATCGTCGATTGGCTTTCGGAACGCGCGGATATCATCGCGCGCTTCCAAGGTGGGCACAATGCTGGCCACACGCTGGTCATCGACGGTGAAGTCTTCAAGCTGTCGCTGCTGCCCTCGGGCATCGTGCGCAAGGGCAAGATCAGCGTGATCGGCAACGGCGTGGTCCTGGACCCGTGGGCGCTGGTCGAAGAGATCGAAAAGCTGGCGAAACAGGGCGTCGCCATCACGCCCGACAACCTGATGATCGCGGAAAACACCCCGCTGATCCTGCCGGTTCACGGCGAACTCGACCGCGCCCGCGAGGCGCAAAGCTCGGTCGCCAAGATCGGCACCACCGGCCGCGGCATCGGCCCGGCCTACGAAGACAAGGTCGGCCGCCGGGTGATACGGGTGGCGGACCTGGCAGACAACGCCACTCTTGAAGCGCGGGTAGGTCGGCTTCTGGTCCACCACGACGCGCTGCGCCGCGGGTTGGGTCTGGACCCGATCGACGGACAGGCGCTGTTGGCGAAACTGCGCGAGGTCGCCCCCAAGGTTCTGCCGTTCGCCAAGCCGGTCTGGCGCGAGATGAACATCGCCCGCAAGGCTGGAAAACGCATCCTGTTCGAGGGAGCCCAAGGCAGCTTGCTGGACGTGGATTTCGGCACCTATCCCTTCGTGACCTCCTCGACCACGTTGTCGGGCAGCGCCGCAGCCGGCACGGGTGTGGGCCCGGGCGCCATCGATTTCGTGCTCGGAATCGTCAAAGCCTACACCACCCGGGTCGGCGAAGGTCCGTTTGCCTGCGAACTGTCTGACGAGGTCGGCGAACACCTTGCCACGGTCGGCCATGAAAAAGGCACCGTGACCGGACGGCTGCGTCGGTGCGGCTGGTTCGACGCCGTGCTGGTACGTCAGACCTGCGCCCTGTCGGGCGTGAACGGTATCGCACTGACCAAGATGGACGTTCTGGACGGGCTGAAAGAGCTGAAGATCTGCGTCGGCTACGATCTGGATGGCAAGACGCTGGACTATCTGCCGACGGCCGCCGACCAACAGGCCCGGGTGACCCCGATCTACGAGACGATGGAAGGCTGGACCGAATGCACCGCCGGTGCCCGCAGCTGGGCCGACCTGCCCGGCGCTGCGGTGAAATACGTCCGCCGAATCGAAGAGTTGATCGAGTGCCCTGTCGCGCTACTGTCTACCTCTCCCGAGAGAGAGGACACCATCCTTGTCACCGACCCCTTCGCCGACTGACATGACCCTCAGCTACAAGGCACGACGACGGTGGTCACTGTTCATCCTTCTGGTGGGCATGCCCGCGTGGATCGTCTTGGCAGTGACCGTCGTCGGATGGATCGACCGACCGTCGATCCTGATCGAACTGCTGATCTACGTTGGGCTCGGCGTGATCTGGATCCTGCCATTCCGATTTGTCTTTCGTGGAATCGGCAAGCCAGATCCAAAGGAAACGCCGGTCGCGCCCACCTCGGACCGTGACAGCCGCAAAGAGGGCTGATCGGCCAGGCCCGGACACGGAAATAGGCGGGAGGCCATTCAGCCTCCCGCCTTGCAATCGTTACCAACTCGCGCAACGACCGATACGATTTTACAGCACGGCGCTGCGTTTCTCCGGCATATACCGTGAGGTTTGAGAAAGCGTGAACTGGCCACGATCCAGCTTCTGGATCTTTCCCTCGCGCAGAAGCTGCCCAAAGGTCCGCAGGCTATCCTCGCGCCGCAGTTCTTCCTGTCCTTCGACTTGGCGCACCACGTTCATGATCTCCGGGTGCGAAAAGTGCGGACGCCCTTCGACGTAAGACGTATAGGCAGCCGCGCATTCCAGCAGTTCTTCGAGCCCATTGGCCCCCATACGATCCGAAAACTCGTCAAAGGTGGTGCTTTCGGCAAAGATGCCTGCCGCCTCGACGTCCGTTGTCACCATTGTGCGGGGCGTCGGGTCCGCCAACGTCACTTCGCGTTCGGCGGCGACAGGTGCCATGAGATCCGGCGCCGACATCCGACCAGCGGTCACACGTCGCGGACGTACCGGTTGAACCGGCGTTTCGGCCGTGCCGGTGCGTTTCTCGGGCTCTTCGCCCACAGAGTCGTCGACACGCTGCTCCGACACCAACATCAACGGCGCCACTTGCGGCCGTTCCGTGGCAGCACCAGCCTCGGCGCGGCGCAACCGCTCCCGGTTGGGTGACACGACGGGCCGGCGAGGCCGAACAGACCCGTCCGGCTGCGGCTTGAGCGTGGCAACCTCGGCTTGGCGCGCCTCCTTGACCGGCTCGTCCTGCGGTTCGGGTTCGACCGCTTGTACCGCAACCCGATCCTGGATTCTCAAGGACGGCTGTTCCGCTGCATCAGGAGCGGTCTCGCTCTCGACATCAGCCTCGGGCTTGGGTTGAAGGGCCTTGGGGCGAACAGCCTTGGCCAGATCTTCCCGATAGGGCTGGTCTTCATCTTCCCGGCCATTGAGCAACCCGGGACCTTCGGCCTTGGTCGCCGCGACAGCCGCCTTCAGGTGCTGGATCGCCGAACGGCGGCGACGCCCTTCCGGCCCTTCCAGCTGAACGTTGGTTTCGTCCAGCAGGCGCGTTACGTGGGGGCCTTCGTCGTCATTCGTCTCCATTGCAAGCGCCCGCCGCTCTGCGGCCGCCTCCACCCGGGCTTCTTGCGCTTGGGTCTGGGTCACGCGTGACACAGCTTCGAACACATCGTCTGCTTCGGTCTCGGCGTCGGCCGTGGCCAAGCCGGTTTCAAGCGGAACATCGGACTCGACGCTGGCTTCATTCACGGCGCTTTCCGATTCGGTCGTGCCCGCCATCATCCTGGCAACGGCTTCGTTCGCGTCAGGAACATCGACTTGAGCGGCGTTCTCAGCCTTCGGTTCGGCATCATCGGCACTGTCAGAAGCCTCGTCCAGCGTGATATCAGCCACATCATCCGCTTCGGGTGCCGAACTGACGGCTGCCGGGACGTCTTCTGAGAGTTCGTCGTCGCCCTCCACAAGGTCTTCGGCCTGCAGGACAATCACGTCGGCAATGTCGCCGCTGGCTGCAAGGTCGAGCGCAGACAATTCGGCATCCAGATCGTCGAATGCGTCGACGTCCGGGGCCAAATCGCCGGGGACCTCGCCGGTCAGCGTTTCCATCGCTTCCGCCACGGAACGAGCCTCAAGCGCATTCACCTCTTCCAGGTCCTCGGCCATCTCGCGTTCAACGGCTTCCAATTCGGCCAGAAGATCGGCTTCCTCGTCCTCGGACAAACTCGCGCCGGCATGGGCGACAGGGGGCACGGCCTCGGCGACCAGGTCGATTTCCGAATCGGGTGCCTCCTCGGTGTCTGCCTCCTGCGTCTCGACGTCGGCAACCACCGTCTCCTCGTCGCCAGCATCAACCGGCTCCGAAACGTCGTCCGCTTTGGCCAAGGCGGCCCGAAGCTCCGCTTCGAACGCGGCGTCCTGTTCGTTTTCGGACACAGCATCGACGACGGTGTCCTCGATTTCTTGCTGGGCTTCGGCCTCGGCCATCACGACCTCGGCGGCACCATCGGTTTCCGCGATGTCGATCTGCGAAACGACCTCGGTCGTTTCGGTCTGCACATGGCCACCGCCGGTCAAGGCAGCCCGAAGGGACGCCATCAATGACTGTTTGCGCACCCGAATGACCCGGGCGGGCCGCTTGGGCTCCTCGACCTCATCCGACGCGACGTCCTCGATCTCGATCTCGACCGGCTCTTCGGAGGCCTCGATGGCGTCAACGTCGGTGCCACCGCTATCCAGGGCATCTTCTGCGTCGTCCGACATGTCTTCGTCGTCGATCCGATCAACAGTGGCTGCGTCCTCGACTTCTACTTCTGCCTCGACCTTGTCATCTTCAATGGCAACGTCGCCGTCGGCAGCATCTCTGTCGTCAACCGCGTCCAGATCGAAGGCCGCGATCTCGTCAGCGACCAACAGCGGTTCCACGGCTTCTGCATCAGCCTCCTCTACCACCAGTGGCGAGTCTTCGACCTCCGCAATCTCAAGCTCCGCATCGATGCTCGGGGGGGCTTCCGATTCCACCGCTGCCGGCGCGACGGTCGTGTCGGGCTCGTACAGGACGGAGGCCTCCTCTGCGGCAACGTCTTCTGCGACGATGTCCTCTGACGGGGCCTGGTCTGTCGGTACATCGGCCTCGACCGGTGCCAACGTCTCGATCGGATCGGGTTCTTGGGCCATGTCGACTGCGGTCGTTTCGACCTCGGCAACGGACCCGGCCCGCAATTGCGCGGCCTCATTGGCCAGCAAAGCAGTTGCCGTGCGGGCAGTGCGTTCCTGTTCCTCGTCCTTGAAAGAACGCGAAACCACAGCGCGAATGCGTGCCAGCTTGGCGGCGATGCTTTCGCTCGGCGCTTCATCCAGGCGGCCGCTCTTGATCGGATCGTAGTCAGGTTCCTCGACGCTGGGCTGTTCAGCAACAGCGTCGGATACCGGTTCTGCGACTGTCGCGTCGGTTTCGGAAACCGATGCTTCGGCTTGAACTACTTCCGGCGTTTGCGGGGCCAGTTCATGCTCTTCCACGGAGGCAAAAGCCGCCGCTGCGGGAACGGACACATCGACCGGCGGCTCCGAAACCTCCTGCGTGACAACTGCCACGGGCGTTTCAGTTGGGGCGGCCTCGGTCTTGACCTGGGGTGCAACCTCCGGCTCGTCCGTCACCGGCACCTGTTGGGGCGCGGCTGCAACCGGTGCCTCCGCCGCATCCGGAGCCTCGACGGACACAGGGGTGGGCGTCGAGGCAGCCGTCGGTGGCGCGGCGGCATCGGCCACTGCGGCGGCCATGGGCTCGGCGGCGCGCAGGGTGATTCCCTGATCGCTGACGCGTGCCTCGACGCGGCGGTGGATTTCCTTCTCGACAATCCGTTGAAGCATTTCAGCATCGGGCGTCGGGGGTTCGGCACCAAAGTACCGGTCTTCCGCGGCCAGGTTGCGGAAGTATTCCGCAATGGCCTTCATCGTGCCGAAGGAATCATCGAACCCTTCAAGAGTGCACGAGAAGGTCCCGTAGGACACGGTCAGAATCTTGTTGGACCCTACCATAGCACTGCTCGCTTTCTCACTTTCCAGCTTGTCCGGTTTACCACGGATTGGTTCCCGAATGAGAACGACTAGACGAATAATTGGGTATCATTTCCGGGCAAGAATGTGGTCTTCCTGTGAAAAACAGGACAGTCAGAGCATGAACGACATCATTGTCCGCACATTGGGCAACATTACCTTGCTTGGCGCAGGCAAGGCTAGACTCACCGACCTTGCCGAAGCGTTAACACTTGCGCCCACGCTTGTAGCCGTGGATCGCGGCGCGGTCTTGGCAGCGAAACAGGGGCTTTTGCCCGACGCCGTGATCGGAGACATGGATTCGCTTCCCGCCACGATCCGAACCGCGTTGCCACAGGAGAGTGTGCATCGCATTTCCGAGCAGGACAGCACCGATTTCGACAAGGCGCTGCGGTCAGTCCGATCACCGCTGGTGCTGGGAGTCGGCTTCCTCGGACGGCGGGTGGATCACCAATTGGCCAATTTCAACGTTCTGGTCCGGCGGGCCGATCAACCCTGCATCCTGATCGGAAAACGGGATGTGATCCTTGCTGCGCCACCCCGCATCACACTCGATCTCCCCGCCGCCTGCCGGGTGTCGCTGTTTCCGATGGCACCGGTGACCGGGCGGTCGCGGGGGCTCGAATGGCCGATCGACGGATTATCCCTGGCGCCGGACGGGCGCATCGGCACATCGAACCGGGTCGCGGCGGGCTGGGCCGGGCCGGTGAGCCTGGAATTCGACACGCCGGGGACGCTGATCATTCTGCCGCGGGTGGCATTGGCGGCGGCAATGGACGGGCTTGGAGCCGCAGGAGCTGTCGTTCCCGCCAGATGATGTAAAGCCCCGAGGCCATCACAACGAGAATGCCGACGCGCGCCAGACCATCGGGAAACTGGGCAAAAATCAGCCAGCCGAAGAGCGCGGCAAAGGGGATCTCAAGATACTGCATCGGCGCAAGGGTCGATGCCGGGGCGAAGCGCAGGGACCAGGTCATGAACATGTGAGACATCGTCCCAAGAATTCCGACCGCGGCCAATAGCCCGATTTCGCGCGCACCGGGGTCTACCGGATCCAGTTCGGCCCAGCCCGTTCCTTCGGCCAAGAGGATAATCGGGAAAAGCAGCGCCGTGCCCATCAGTCCGTTGACCGCTTGAAGCGGAATCGGGTCCATTTCCCGGCAGACCCGGCGCGTGACCAGCATATAGAGCGTGAAGATCACAGCAACGAGCAGCGGCAGCGCGGCGACCCAGCCAACGTTGGAGAAGGACGGCTGCATCACCATCAGCGTGCCGCAAAAACCAACGATGCAGGCCGCAAACCTTCGGGCACCGACGTCTTCGTCAAGCACCAGCCAGCCGAGCAGCAACATCAGGAAGGGCATGACATAGGCGATAGCGATGGCATCAGCGAGCGGCAGGTACCGCAGCGACAGGAACATTGCCCACATCCCCGCCAGTTGCAGCAGCATGCGCGCCACCAACAACCACGTGAGTCCGGGTGTCAGACGGATGACATGACCGCCACGCGCCACTAGCGGCCACAACAGGATCGTCTGGACCGCAAAACGCACAAGCATCACCTGCCCCAGCGGGACAGCAGTGCCGATCAGCTTGGCCATGGCGTCGGACAGGGGCGCAAGCGCGCAAAACCCGAGCATCAGGCTTACACCAAGGAGGGGGCGGTCAATGGACATGGCCGGACGCTAGAGGCCACGGCCTGCAGGCGCAATCGGTCGCTCAGCAGTTGGGCACATTCACGGCCAGTCCGCCCAGCGCGGTTTCCTTGTACTTGTGGGACATGTCGCGGCCGGTCTGGCGCATCGCCTCGATACAGGCATCCAGCGGCACCAGATGATGACCGTCACCCCTCAGCGCCAGAGATGCCGCACTGACGGCCTTGATTGCCCCCAATCCGTTGCGCTCGATGCAGGGCACCTGCACCAAGCCCTTCACCGGGTCGCAGGTCATGCCAAGGTGATGCTCCAGCGCGATCTCGGCAGCGTTCTCCACCTGCGCCGGCGTTCCGCCCATCACGGCGGCCAGCCCGGCAGCGGCCATGGCGCTGGCACTGCCGACCTCGGCCTGGCACCCTGCCTCCGCCCCCGAGATCGAGGCATTGGTCTTGACCAACCCGCCAATCGCGGCCGCTGTCAGCAGAAAGTCGGGCAGCCGGTCTGCGGTCGCGCCGGGCACCTGGGTCAGCCAGTATTTCAACACCGCCGGCAGCACACCGGCGGCCCCGTTGGTGGGCGCGGTCACCACCTGCCCGCCGGCGGCGTTCTCCTCGTTGACGGCGATCGCATAGGTGCTGATCCAGTCGTTGACCATGTGCGGCGCCCCGAGGTTCAATCCGCGTTCCGCCATCAGCGATGCATGCAGTGCCGGCGCACGGCGGCGCACGTTCAACCCGCCGGGAAGGATGCCGCCGGTCTGCAGACCACGGTCAATGCAGTCCGACATCACTTGCCACAGACGCGCGATTCCGCGGTTCAACCCATCATGGCCATGATGGGCGATCTCGTTGGCACGCTTCATCTCGGCGATACTCTTGCCCGAGGCCTGTGCCATCTCCAGCATCTGTGCCGCCGACCGGAACGGATAGGGCACCGGTCGGGCCTCTTCGGGGGCGACGTCGCGCCCAAGTTCATCTGCCGTGACGACAAACCCGCCCCCGATCGAGAAATACGTCTCTTGCAGGATCACGTCGCCTTGCGCATCGGTCGCCATCAGGATCAACCCGTTGGCGTGGCACTCCAGCGCCGGCCCATAGTCGAATAGCAGGTCGGCCCCGGGGTCGAACGCCAGCGGTCCCAGCCCAACCGGTTGGACCTGCCGGTCCGTGGCGACGGCCGCCATCGCGGTTTCGGCGGCTTCGGCGTCATACGTATCTGGCGAAATCCCGGCCAACCCGAGGATGACCGCCCGATCGGTCGCGTGGCCGACGCCCGTGAACGCCAGCGAGCCATGCAGCGATGCCCGCACCCCATGGGCATGAAACGGCGAGCCGCGCAGCAGGTCGAGGAACCGCGCGGCGGCGACCATCGGGCCCACCGTGTGGGACGACGACGGACCGATCCCCACCTTGAAGATATCGAAGACGCTGAGAAACATGATCGCTCCTGGGCTGACCCTGTCAGGGATAGCGACTGACCGGGCGGACAAACAGCCGATTAACGACCCTTCAAGCACCAAAGACGCTCCTCGATGAGCCAATGCACGTGGTCATCGGTTTGCCCGTTGCACGTCAAGGGCATGGTCCGGGACCGACAGGGTCCCGCAGGGTCACTTCCTGTCATTGACCTCTGTGAAAGCCCTCGCAGAACATGGCAAATCTCCCTATAAGCGGGTGAAAGTCTTTCGGAGATTACCACGATGACCAACGATCTTTCCCCAATCGACCGTGCCAAATTCGTGGCAGCCCGCAGATCCTGCGACTACGTCGAAAACGGCATGCGTGTCGGTCTCGGGACGGGATCGACTGCTGCCTGGATGGTGCGGTGTCTGGCCGAGCGGGTGCAGAACGAAGGCCTGGAGATCGTCGGTGTCCCGACATCGTCGCGCACTGCCGACCTCGCGCGGCAGTTGGGCATCCGGGTGGCATCACTTGACGAAGTGAAGTGGCTCGATGTCACCATCGATGGCGCCGACGAATTCGACGACAACCTGAACCTGATCAAGGGTGGCGGTGGCGCGTCGTTGCAGGAAAAGATCATCGCCACGGCCTCTGACCGGATGGTCGTGATTGCCGACGTCGCCAAGGAGGTCAAGACGCTCGGGGCCTTTCCGCTGCCGATCGAAACGGTGCCCTTCGGATGGCAGACCACGCAGGCCCTGATCGAGGAAACCCTGGTCAACATGGACGTTCTCGGCCGGGATTCGACCCTGCGGATGAACGGCGATGTGCCCTACATCACCGACGAGGGGAACTATATCCTCGACCTGCACCTGAAACGCATCGGCAATCCTCGCCAGTTGAGCCTCGTGGTAAACCAGATCCCCGGTGTGGTCGAGAACGGGCTGTTCATCGACATCTGCGACACCGTCGTGATTGGCCACGGCAACGGCACCGTCGAGGTCCGTGATATCAATGCCGGAACGGTGAACGAAGAGCACATAGACATCCTGGAAAGCGACAACATCTTTGCCGGCTCTGGCGATTGAGGCCTCGGGCGGGGGATACACAGGCACCTCCACCGCCCTGCAACGCGAATCGGGCGGCAAGGCGCAGTCCGAACGAGGCCGTGTGACCAGGCCCCTGGTCCAGGTCTCCGTCGACCGGCTTGACGTTCCTGCGCGATCCGACGTCCCCGGCCAGCCCCCCTTGTCCGACAGTCTTTCAGTCTGCGAACAAGATCATGCCTTTTGCAGTGTGCCCGGCGCGGTTACATCCGTGTTCGCCGATCACGATGCACCTGTCGAAACCACCTTGCGCTGTCGGGCGCCAGTGCTTTGACGCCGCCCATCTGGGGGTGGCGGCGCGCTGCGAGGCGCGCTAGGTACTCTTTCAGCAAACCTTGAGGGCGTATCCATGGATTTCGACTTTGACCTCTTCGTGATCGGCGGCGGATCCGGCGGCGTGCGCGCAGCGCGCGTGGCTGCGGGCGAAACCGGCGCCCGGGTTGGTCTGGCCGAAGAAAGCCGCATGGGTGGCACCTGCGTGATCCGCGGCTGCGTGCCCAAGAAGCTCATGGTGTTTGCCTCCGAATATGCCGAGGGCATGCACGAGGCCGCCGACTATGGATGGGACGTGACCATCGGCGGCTTTGACTGGCCTAAATTCCGCACCCGGCTGGAAGGCGAGCTCAACCGTCTGGAAGGGGTCTACAACCGGTTGCTGGATGGCTCCGGGGTGAAGGTGTTCGCGCAACGCGCCACGGTGGCTGACGCCCACACCGTTCGGCTGGCCGATGGCTCAACCCATACGGCAAAGCACATCCTCGTGGCGACAGGTGGCTGGCCATCGCTTCCCGAGGTCGAGAACGCCGACCTTGGCATCACCTCCAACGAGGTGTTCCACCTGGATGAATTGCCCAAGCGTCTGCTGGTGATCGGTGGTGGCTACATCGCCTGCGAGATGGCCTGTATCTTTAACGGCCTCGGCACCAAGGTAACCCAGTTCTACCGTGGCGCACAGATCCTGCGCGGCTTTGATGACGAAGCGCGCGGACATATCGCCGAGCACATGATTCGCCACGGGATCGACATCCACTGCGGCACCAACATCCAGCGGATGCACAAGACCGACGACGGCATCGAGGTGACGGCCACCACGGGCAATACCCATACCTTCGACCAGGTGCTGTTTGCCGTTGGCCGCAACCCGAATTCCGGCGACCTGGGCCTCCAAGAGGTGGGAGTCGAGATCGGCCGACGCGGCGAGGTGGTCGTGGACCAATACAGCCAGACCGCCGTGCCGTCGATCTATGCCATCGGCGACGTGACCAACCGGGTGCAGCTGACGCCGGTGGCGATCCGCGAGGGCATGGCCTTTGTCGAAACCGTCTTCAAGGGCAACCCGACCGCGCCCGATCACGAGTTGATCCCGTCGGCGGTGTTTACCCAACCGGAATATGGTACCGTGGGCCTGAGCGAAGAAGCGGCCCGCGACGCCGGACCGATTGAGGTCTATTCCACCGCCTTCCGGCCGATGCACAAGAGTTTCATCGATCGCGAGGACAGGGTGTTGATGAAATTGATCGTCTGCGCCGACACGCGCAAGGTACTGGGTGTGCACATCGTGGCGGACCATGCCGGCGAGATGATCCAACTGGCCGGTGTTGCCGTGAAAATGGGCGCAACAAAGGAAGATTTTGACCGAACCGTTGCCGTGCATCCGACCATGTCGGAAGAACTGGTGACATTGAAGACCCCGGTCCGCACCGCCTGATCGGTCGCCCTGGCGCTTGAAATGCCGGCCGGGGCAACCATTTGGCAAGGTAGAGATCGGGACAGAACCGAGAGGGAAGAGAGTTTCATGGCAGGACATAGTGGCGGCCCCTGGGGCGGTGGCTCCGGCGGCGACGGCCAGAACGGCGGCGACAACCGCGGACAGAACGGCGGTGGCAAACGCCCCGGCGACGGACCGCAGATCCCGGAAATCGACGAGATCGTGAAAAAGGGCCAGGAACAGTTGCGCGTCCTGATGGGCGGTCGCGGCGGTGGCCCGCGCGAGCCCGGTCAACGCGGTGGCGGTGGCGGCACGGGTGGCGACGGCTTCAAGCTGACCCGTGGTACAATCGTTCTGGGTGCCGCGGCGGCTGTGGTCCTGTGGGGCCTTGCCTCGTTCTACACGGTTAAGCCCGAAGAGCAGTCGGTCGAATTGTTCCTCGGCAAGTTCAGCTCCATCGGCACGCCCGGCCTGAACTTTGCACCCTGGCCCCTGGTGACCGCCGAAATCGTCAACGTGACGTCGGAACGGACCGAGGACATCGGCAAGGATTTCTCGTCGCGTGGTACGGATACCGGACTGATGCTGACCACGGATGCGAATATCGTCGATATCGACTTCCAGGTGGTCTGGAATATCGACGATGCCGCCAAGTTCCTGTTCAACCTGCGAGACGGACGCGACACCGTGCGCGCCGTGTCTGAATCGGCCATGCGCGAGATCATCGCCGCATCCGAACTGGCGCCCATTCTGAACCGGGATCGTGGCCTGATTGCCGAAACCACGAAGACTTCGGTTCAGGGCACCCTGGACACGTACAACAGCGGCATCCACATCGTCCGGGTCAACCTCGACAAGGCCGACCCGCCGCGCGAAGTGATCGACGCGTTCCGCGAAGTTCAGGCTGCAGAACAGCAGCGTGACCGTCTCGAACGCCAGGCCGATGCCTATGCCAACAAGGTCCTCGCTGGCGCCCGCGGTGAAGCCGCACAGGTGCTGGAAGAGGCCGAAGGCTATCGCGCCCAGGTCATCAACGAGGCCGAAGGTGAAACCAGCCGTTTCTCTGCCGTGCTTGGCGAGTACGCGAAGGCCCCGGACGTGACCCGTAAACGCTTGTATCTCGAAACGATGGAGAAGGTGCTGGGAGATGTCGACAAGGTGATCCTTGGCGAAACCTCCGCCGGCCAGGGGGTCGTACCCTACCTGCCCCTGAATGAACTCCGCAAATCAACCGACGGAGGGAACAACTGATGAAACGCGCAACTTTTCTGCTGCCCATCGCAATTGTCATCGTCGCGATCATCCTGTCGTCCCTGTTCATTGTGGACGAACGCGAAAAGGCCCTGGTGCTGCAATTCGGCCAGATCAAATCGGTCAAGGAAGAGCCGGGACTGGCCTTCAAGGTGCCGCTGATCCAGGAAGTCGTGAAATACGACGCCCGCATCCTTGCGCTTGATACCGACACCATCGAGGTCACGCCGTCGGATGACCGGCGCCTGGTCGTGGACGCCTTTGCCCGGTACCGCATCGCAGACGTGACCAAGTTCCGTCAGGCTGTTGGCGTTGGTGGCGAAGCTGCTGCCGAAACCCGGCTCAGCTCGATCCTGAACGCCCAGATCCGTGAAGTCCTGGGTGCCGATCAGGTGACCTCCGACACGATCCTGTCGGAAGATCGCCGTGGCCTGATGAACCGGATCCGGGACCAGGCCCGCGGTGAGGCGCTCGCCTTGGGGCTGGACGTGGTAGACGTGCGGCTCAAACAGACCAACCTGCCCGAGCAGAACCTGAATGCGACATTCGAAAGGATGCGTGCGGAACGGGAACGGGAAGCAGCGGACGAGATCGCACGTGGTAACGAGGCCGCTCAGCGGGTTCGCGCCCAGGCCGACCGGACGGTGGTCGAGCTGGTCTCGGAAGCGAAAAAGAACGCCGAGATCGCCCGAGGTGAAGCAGACGCCGAGCGGAACGCAATCTTTGCGGGTGCCTTCGGAGCCGACCCGGACTTCTTCGAGTTCTATCGGTCGCTGAACGCCTACGAAGCGAGCATCACCGGCGAAAACTCCTCGCTCGTGATTTCGCCCGACAGCGAGTTCTTCGAGTTCTTCAACAACTCGAATGGCGTCCCGGCGGCGCAGTAATGTCGACGATTGTTCTGGCCCTTGGGCTGGTATTCGTTCTGGAGGGGCTGGTGCTGGCACTCGCCCCTTCGCGTCTGGACGAGATCCTGCGCCTGCTGGCAGAGATGCCGACAGAAACCCGCCGGTTGCTCGGATTGCTGGCGATAACCTCCGGCGCTTTGCTTCTATGGCTTGCGAACTGGCTGTCAGCCTGAAACACTTTCCATCGAACCACGTGAGGCGGGCCAGTGCGTTCCCCTGTATCACGAAGACCGTCACGGGGTCGTGACGCGGCGCGACGGCTCTTTGAGTTGCTCCTTTGGCTGTGATGCAAAAGATTGGCCGCACAACGACTGTGCGCTGGCGCGCAGCACTGATTCTCTGCCCACCGAGAGCGTGGGCCTCGCAGAAAAGAAGGAAAATCGAGTGAATACGCATTCCATATCGATTCCCCGGCAGGCACAGGGGGCCGGTTTCCTGGCAACCCTGTTTGTCGGTCTCGCCATGTTGCTGGCGTTGGCAGTCAACGCGGAGGCCCGCGGTGCCCCCGAGAGCTTCGCCGACCTCGCCGAAAAGGTCAGCCCGGCCGTGGTCAACATCACGACCTCGACAACCGTCGCCTCGGCAGAGGCGACCGGCCCCGGTCCCATCGTGCCCGAGGGGTCGCCGTTTGAGGATTTCTTCCGTGACTTCATGGAACGCAACGGGCCGGGTGAACAACCGCGCAGACCGCGTCGATCCTCCGCCCTGGGCTCCGGTTTCGTCATCTCCGAAGACGGCTACATCGTGACGAACAATCACGTCATCGCCGAAGCCGACGAGATCACCATCGAATTCTTCAGCGGCGCCGAGCTGCCCGCGGTGGTCATCGGCACGGACCCAAACACCGACCTTGCCCTGCTGAAGGTCGAAACCGACACGCCGCTGTCCTTTGTGCCGTGGGGCAACTCGGACGAAGCCCGTGTGGGCGATTGGGTCATGGCCATGGGCAACCCGCTCGGACAGGGCTTCTCGGTATCAGCCGGTATCGTCTCGGCCCGTGGCCGCGCGCTGTCCGGCAGCTATGACGACTTCATCCAGACCGATGCGGCGATCAACCGGGGCAATTCCGGCGGCCCGCTGTTCAACATGGAAGGTGAGGTCATCGGCATCAACACCGCGATCCTGTCGCCCAACGGTGGCTCCATCGGCATCGGTTTTGCCATGTCCAGCCGCGTGGCCACCAATGTCATCCGTCAGTTGGAAGAGTTCGGCGAGACCCGCCGCGGCTGGTTGGGTGTGCGCATCCAGGACGTTACCGACGACGTCGCCGAAGCGATCGGCCTGCAAGAGGCCAAGGGCGCACTTGTCACCGATGTGCCGGAAGGCCCGTCCATGGAAGCCGGCGTCCTGTCTGGCGACGTGATCCTGACCTTTGATGGCGTTGACGTCGACGATACTCGCGGGCTGGTGCAGCAGGTTGGCAATACCGAGGTCGGCAAGTCCGTCCGCATGAAGGTCTACCGCGACGGCAAGACCGAGACGCTGATGGTGACACTGGGTCGTCGCGAGACCGCAGAAGGCTCGGTTCCGGCTGTTGCAACGCCCGAGCAGGGCGATGAACCCCGCGACGCCGAGATCCTTGGCATGACCGTCACCGCCGTGACCGACACCATCGCCGAAGAGATGAACCTTGGTGAAGACGCCTCCGGGTTGGTCGTCAAGGACGTCGACGAGATGAGCCAGGCCTTTGAAAAGGGCCTGCGCGCTGGGGACGTGATCACCCAGGCCGGGCAGATCGAGGTCGCCACGATCGACGATCTGGACGCACGCATCGAGGAGGCAAGGGAGGCTGGGCGCACGTCCATCCTGCTGCTGATCCGGCGCGCCGGCGAACCACGCTTTGTTGCGCTGACGCTCGACTGAGTCATCGGCACATCGTAGAGGCCGGCGGTCAAGAACGGCCCGCCGGCCCCAGAGCACCCTGTCGACGGAATGGTCGGCAGGGTGTTCCCGTTCCGCCATGCTGTGAGCCGGGAAACGCCGACGCATGGCGGGCAGGTTGCGCACCCCATGGCCGCCCAGCGCCGATGCGGACGGCAAACCTGCCCTACCCGTGCTCAGGGAGCCAGCCACGGTGGACGTCCGCGCCCTCGTCCATCCCTCGTGGGTGGACGAGGCTGCCTGATTAAAATCGCAGCTGGGATCGCACCCACTACAGGGGTATCCTAGGCAAGATGGATCGATCTGGCGGAGGACGCCGAAAACCAACGCAAGACACCTGAAGCAGGCAGGTCAATCAGGCTGACCGCATCCCACCATGAAACGGAGACAGGGCGATGAAGACCATTCTTGTGACTGGCGCGACCGACGGCATAGGCCTCGAGACAGCAAAGCTGCTTGTCGCTCAGGGGCACACCGTGCTGCTGCATGGACGCAACGCCGACAAACTGGCAGCGACAGAAGCGGCGCTGTCCGGGCAACCGGGCGGAGGAGCCGTCGAAACCTACCGCGCCGATCTGTCCCGCATGTCCGAAGTCGAGGCTCTGGCGACCGCTGTTGCCGCGCGCCACAGCCAACTGGACGTGCTGATCAACAATGCCGGTGTCCTCAAGACGCCGAACGTCGTCACGCCGGACGGGCTCGACGTGCGCTTTGCCGTCAACACGATCGCACCCTACCTGCTGACCCGGAGGCTCCTGCCGCTGATGGGCAACCACGGGCGGGTCATCAACCTGTCCTCCGCGGCGCAAGCTGCCGTCGACCCTCGGGCGTTGGGCAGGCAGACCGGGATGACCGACATGGACGCCTATGCCCAGAGCAAACTGGCGCTGACCATGTGGTCCCGCCACATGGCAGAGGCGCTGGCGCCGAACGGCCCGGTGATTGTTGCGGTCAATCCCGGCTCGTTGCTTGCCAGCAAGATGGTCAAGGAAGGCTTTGGCGTGGCCGGGAACGATCTGGCAATCGGAGCCGACATCCTGACCCGGGCAGCACTATCGGATACCTTTGCCGATGCGTCCGGCAAGTATTTCGACAACGATTCCGGCAGCTTTTCCGCCCCGCATCCCGATGGCCTGGACGCCCGAAAGACCCAGGCAGTGGTGTCGGCGATTGACGAGGTCCTAGCTCGGATCGCCAAGTAGGTCCGGCGCGAACCGCGCCCGTCAGCAGCGGAAAAAACCGTTGCAGCGTTGGGCAGGGTTTGCAACGACTTGACGCGTGGTTCGGGCCAAAGCCTGGCTCACGCTGCCATCCTAGCCGAAAGGTCCGCCCCCCATGTCCCGCATTGTCGTGCTCACCGGAACCGGGTACCTGGCGGCGCGGGTCGCGCGCACGTTGAACCATGCATTTCCGGACGCTGTCTTTGGTCTCTGCCAGGGGCAAGACCGGTGGCCATTGCTGCGCCGCCGGATCCGTCGGCAGGGCGTACTGACGGCGCTTGGTCAGGTCGGCTTTCGGGCCATCGCCGCAAGGTTGCACCACCGCAGCACGGCGCGCATTGACTCGATCCTTGACGCAGACGACCTGCCCCAGGACGACCTGCCAGAAGACCGCTGTCACAGCGTCCGCTCTCCCAACAGTGCCGAGCTGCACGCCCTGCTGCGCGCCACCCACCCCGATGTCGTGATCATTTTCAGCGTGATCAAGCTGTCGGCGGAAACGCTTGCGGCTGCTGATTGCCCGGTCATCAACCTGCACCTCGGCGTCACTCCGATCTATCGCGGAATGCACACCGGATACTGGGCCCTGCGGCGCGGCGACCCCGACAACTTTGGATCGACGGTTCATCTGGTCGATGCAGGCCTGGACACCGGCCCGATCCTGAAACAGGTCCGGATCGCTCCCGTTCAGGGGGATACCGTCGCCACCTACAACGCCCGCCTTGTCATCGCGGGCCTCCCGGCCCTGATCGAGGCCGCACAAGCCTATCTGCGGGCAAATCCGCCCGCCGCCAGCCCCGCCGGACCGCCAGCGCCGTTGTTCTACGAACCAACACTCTGGAATTATATCCTTGGCGGTCTGGTTCGCGGGGTGTGGTAGGCAGAAATCGAGCCCGCCCGGAACATGGCGGCGACCGCGAGGCTGACAGGGTCGCCACTTCACAGTATAGTCTCGCGAAACAGAGACGGGTCCGTCGTGCCTTTCGGGCTGATTGGACGGAACCGGGCAGGATATCGATGCAGAGCAATTCAAGCGGGTCCGATGACCGCTCCGCGGAAACACTGTGGAACACCGTCGGCGCCGAATGGATCTCTGAAGGATACCAGCGGCTCTGGCGTCAGCATTCCGACCGGATTGCGGTCGCCCTGATCAGCCAACTAATCAAGGGTGGCAACCGAAGCCTGCTAAAGACCGACCTGTTTGACGAGGCCGTCGGCGACGGACAAGTCGCCCTGCTGTCGTCCTTGGCCGAGACTGTTCATGGGATCGACATCGCCCCGAACGTGGTGACCGAGGCGACCCGGCGCAACCCTGGACTGAAGGGGCGGACCGGCGATATCTGCCACCTGCCCTACGACGACGCCACCTTCGATGTCGTGGTATCCCTATCAACGCTGGATCATTTTCCAGACGCCGCCGACATCGACGTCGCGTTGCGTGAAATCCGGCGTGTGATGACTGCGGGAGGGCAGCTCCTGTTGACCCTCGACAATCCGCTCAACCCCAAGATTGCCCTTCGTGGCGTGCTGTCGAACGATTTGCTGAAACGAACCGGGCTGGTGCCCTACGAATGCGGTGCAACCATGCCGCGTGATGCGCTGGTTGCCGCCGTCCGGCGGGCCGGGTTCCGGGTTCTGCTCACACGACCCATGTTGCATTGCCCGCGGGTTCTGGCGGTGCGTGCCGCAGCCCTTGTCGAAAAGCTGGGAAAGCCGGCGGCCGAGGCTGCTCTTCTGGCAACCCTTGACCGGTTCGAGCGTCTGGGCACCCTGCCGACACGCTGGCGCACCGGTCACTACACCGCATTGTTGGCCGAAGCCGAAGACACGTGATCCCGCTGGCGGCCTAGTCCGGTGCTTGGGGCGACCATTGGCGCAGGTTTGCGTTCCACAGCGAGGGGGCACGGACCACCGCTTCCTCCAACCGAGCGACAAACTCTGCCCCGAGATCCTGCGCCGTCCGGGTGCCGTCGGCATCTATCGGTTCGAAGCGGATCACAAACCCATTGTCGGAATGGTGCCCGGCAACGGAAAACAACGCTGCCTTCGTCCGGCGCGCAAGGCTCGGGGCACCAAGCGCAAGATCGATCCCACCATCGAAAAAGCCGTAGCGCACTGGAGCGTTTGACCAGCCGATGCCGCGAAACCCAACCGTTCCACCCTGCATCAGCACCCGTCTGGCCTGCTTCAACGCCCCGTGCTTGTCACCGTCTCTCATGACCAATCGACGGCAGAACTGTTCCTCGATGTGGCGTTCCCGGCGCGAGATGGTCCTTATCCCAAGCCAACTGACGGCAGATCCGTGCGACCAGTGCGAGAGTTGATGCAGATCCCAGCCTCGGTCATGGCACACCAGTTTGTGTAGCAGCGAGGTGATCTCCTGCGGCAATGCCCAGAACACCACACCCCGCCCGGCCTGCCGCGCGGCCTCGACTGCGGCCGCGCCTTCAACCTCGATCGAAGGGCGCCAATCGGAACGCGCGCCCAACCTTGCATAGAGCATCCGTTGCTGCAAAAGCGCGGCGACCTGCGAGATATACATCGCATGGGGATCGGAAAGCCCGGAAGTGTGCGGCCCGAGGATCGCGGCAATCCGGGCTTCGAGGCGTCTGCGTTTAGTCGGACGTAGCTTCACCGCGGTCTCGGCAAGCCGTCTGGACAGGGTATCAACGGACGATGCAGGGACCGCGCGGGCCAGAATGGCGTGAGCAAGTTCGGTTCCGCCCAGCGCCACATCGCCAACGCTGATCAGTGGCAAGCGTTCCGTCGTGCGGGCTCGCGGCAAACCTTTCATATTGTGCGACTTTCCCTGTAGGGTCACCGTATTGACCAATGCTTAGGCAGCCATGACACGTTCCGCAAGACAGCCACGCCCTGACGTGCGCCTTATCGACGTCCGACAGGACAGCGATTGGCCTGAGCAGACACCCGAGGGCATTCGCCGCTACCTGACCGGCCTTGTCACGCTTGGCCCGGCGCGACTTGTTGGCAATGCTCAGGGCGTCACGGCGCAGGTTTTAAGGGTCGGCACCGGTGTTGTGCCGGTGCTGGTCTCGGACGGGCGGCGGGGAAAGGCATCGATCCTGTCGCCGATCGGGCATCATGTGCTGTATCCCGTGGTCGAGATCTCGCGCCGTTCGCTTCTTGCCCGCATCCTTGTTCACGTGGTCGCCCTGCCGCTTGTGGTGCTGTTCCGAGCAATGCAACTGGACCGGATCGTGCTGATCAATCACTGGCTTCTGAGCGGCGCCCCGGACCCCGATTTCCCGGACGCGGACTGGCCCGAGGTAATCTCGACCCTTCGAGCGGCCTTCCCCGACCATGCCTTGGTCGTGCCCGACATAAAACCGGATCTTCAACCCGGACTCGCCGCCGCGCTGATGCAATCCGGTGGACTGGCCGTTCCGACCCGCCGGGTGGCCATCCTGGACCCGAATGCGTCAACGGCAGGTGGGAAGTTCAAGCGTATCCGCCATGCGAGGGTGATCCTGCGGCGCCTGGTGGAAAACGCCCGACCAGACCTGCTGCCTCAGGATGTCGCCGCGCCCCAGACAGAGCGTATCGCGACCCTCTATGCAGTCAGCAACCTGACTCGCCATTCATGGTTGAATCCCGACTATCGCCCGGAGTTTTTCGATCTGGCGCTTACCTGCCGTGAGTTTCACCTGCACGCATGGCGCGCCAAGGGCAGCGACGATGACACGATCGCGGCCTTCAGCCTGCAACGAACGGATCCGAGGTGGATTCACTGGACAACGTTCGGGCGTGACGCGACCAATGATCTGGCCGGAAAGTCAGGCCCCCGCTACTACGAACGTGTCACCGGGGCTGACTTTGTGATGGCCGAACAGAGCGGCCTCGTCCTTGACTGGGGGGCTGGTGCTGACGAGTTCAAACGCTGCCGTGGCTCCGTCCTGCATCAGCAGGTCGAGGTGGCCTTTGCCAGACACCTCGGTCCGATCCGTCGTTCTGCCTGGTTGCTTCTGGCCAAATTGCGCACCATGAGGGCCCGTCAGATGGCGGGCGTCCCGAAGGCCACAGGAAAGGACAGCGGGTAATCCGACCGCTCGACACGCCCGCTTCGCTGTCTCCGGCACCCTGCCTTCGCCCGAGACTGCGGCCTGATCGGCATCCTGTCCGACAAGGGCTGCGGTTGATGCGAAGCTTCGCTATGATGCCACCACCGGCAGGCATCGGTTGTCGGCGCGTCAGGCGCATCCGCAGACCCGATCCAACCGGAAGACAGGCGTCCGGCCAACCGGGAACACGTCGGCCAGGAATCGATCCAATGCATGGAGATACTGAATGCTCAAGAAGACTTCGTTCCCGATCGCCAGCATCCACGTCCCCGTCAAGCGGGTCAAAACACTGGATGCCGACAAGGTGCGCGACCTCGCCGAAGACATTCTCGAAAACGGCCAGACAACCCCGATACGGCTGCGCAAGGACGGAGACAGGTTCGTTCTAATCGAAGGCCTGCACCGCCTCGAAGCGCTCCGAGCCCTTGGAGAGGAAACAGTCGTCGGGTTCCTCGTACAGGCCCGATTGCACTGATTTCCAACACATAAGATGTCGACACGACCTGCCAGCCGCACGATCTGCTGCGTTCAGATGCGAATCTTGTGGCGCTAGTGTCGGCAGTGTGTTCTTGGGCAGATGGCTTGCCCTGCGTCCCTTGGGTCGGTTTTGAACCGAAGGAGATAGATGGTGTCACGCCAACCTAAGATCAGTATCGCAAAGACAGCCCAAACGGCCAACACACTGAAGTTGATCATGGGTGGACAGGTCGTCGGATCCGTCACTGTGATCGACCCGCAGACCGCAGAACTGAAGGACCACCGTGAGCGCCTGCTTGGAACTTACAGTGATGCCGCGACGGCAATCGCCCAGTTCGAAAAGGATCTCGAGATCGAAGAGATCCACCTCGATTCCTGATTAAGATTCCACCGCCCCTTGCAAAGAGGCCCTGCGACACGTATTTAGGGAATGCGACGTTATCTCTTTGACCACTGTCTCCCTTATCCGGCTTCAGTATCGACATTGATCTGACATAGCCGGGCTGCCGCACGTACGCGGGCAGCATCTATATAGGAGACGTCACGATGGCTAATGGCACCGTGAAATGGTTCAACGCAACCAAGGGTTTTGGCTTTATTGAGCCCGAAGGCGGAAAACGCGACGTATTCGTGCACATCAGCGCTCTGGAGCGTGTTGGCCTGCAGGGTCTCGAAGATGGTCAGAAAGTGACCTTCGAGATCGAAGCTGGTCGCGATGGTCGCGAATCCGCGATCAACCTGGCTCTGGCCTGATCGACCGGGGCGCTCTTTGAGCGCCCCATTCGACTTTCGACTTCGGGCAGATTGTTGCCCGGATGGCGGGAATGTCGTGGGCCAAGCCCACATCGGCGTGACACCGCACCCTCTGCCGGAAATCTCCCGATCACAGGCACGGACCAAGGGCTGGATTTGACCGCCCGGTCGTGACTCCTGTGCTCCATTCGGACCTTCGCATCCACAAGACTGCGCCTCAGGTCCGTTTGCCCCAGTGAAATCCCAGATGATCAATTCTGAAGACCTGCACCGATTGAGTCGGTGCATATCCCTACCAATGAACGGAACACATATTGACCGACCACTCCATGATCCAGATTATCCAAACCGAACTTGCCGGCTTTGTCGCCCGCCTGGGACCTGCGCCCAAGGATTTGCGCCCCGCCGACGAAGCGCGTGATATCTACAGCGAAATTCGCTTTCCACGAGACCGCCGTGCCTTCGCACTGGCAGCGATCTGCTACTGGTGCGGCTTCCAGCCGACCGAGGCCCTCGAGACCGAGACAACCTGGTTCTGATTCTGGGTGACGTGCTCCCGGCCCCGCACCGCAGGCCCGGGAAGTTGGCGCGCCAGGTGCGGATTGGGGCGCTCGACCAACGCGCCCGAGGCAGCAGCCCAAGATGCTGCGCTCGCTCTGCCAGCGACCACACCTCACCGGGACCACACAGTTCCGGGCGCGACGACGTCCGCCCTTTTGTCCGTCGGCGAGGTTGGTCGGACGCAGGGCCCCACTCTCCCCCACCATGAATCACATTGTGCCGACACCGACATTGGCCGCCGCATACGCCACAGGCCCGCGCCTGGAGACGCTCTATCAGAGGCCGCGATCTCCGGAACACAATCTCCACCGCCATCAAGATACGCATGAACACGGAAGGCAAGACACGCGGGCTGCTGGCCAGTATCTGGGTCGAGTTGGGACACATCTCCCGAAATGCCGCGACAGGTCGGGTCGACAGCTACCATCTGCCAACGGCATGCGAGGACGCGCGCGGACCAACGTTGTAGTCGAATGACATCAGACCCATCCAAGCATTCGCCTCTCGTGTCGGGTGCCCTTGCATGTCCGGTGGCGCAATCTCTACAACTTTCCCTCAAGACCCTGACAAACGTTCATCAAATCCGTTCACCTTGCTACGAAGACTGGTACGGGCAAATCCAGGTACGAGCATTTTGAACAAGGCCAGTATGCAAAGCACGGAGCTACTCACATGAAAATCGGACAACCCATTCTTGCCGTGTCGATACTTTCCCTGCTCGGAGCCTGCACCACCGCGACAACGTCCATGAACCCCAACGCTGCGCCGGGCACACTGGCAGAACTTCCCGAAAGCGTCGTCGCTATCGCAGCCCCCAATCAAAACCTGCAATCAGTCCGGATTCAACCGGATGATGGCTGCTACTGGTATCAATGGGTGGGTCCCGTCGAAACAACCTATCTGCCGCTGCGATCGACGGATGGGCGGCCGATCTGCACAAGACCGCAGTAACCACCTGCCGATAGCGTTGCGCTAAGGGCGACGTTGTCCGCGCGCAGCAACGCGTAGGAACCATCAGCAGCGTGCCAGCCACACCTCGTGCGGGCAGGACGTTTCTGGTCCTACCCGATCAACGACAGACTGCTGTTCTTTCGGCAGAACTCGCAGTGACCGGGAATGCGGAACTCCCGATGCTTTCGCCCGGCAAGCGGGCCCGTTTCGGATCAGTTCGAGGCCGTCACGTAGTTGTCAGCCGAATAGAGAGTGGCCGTCGATCCGACTGCCACGTTGTCATACAGCCCGTTGATATGGGCCATCACCATCCGAACACACCCTGAGCTGGCTCGGCTGCCAATCGATCTCGACAATGGCGTGCCGTGAATCCGCAAATACGTGTCACGATTGCCAACATACAGATACAGTGCCCGCGAGCCCAAGGCGTTTGCTGGACCCGGCGGCATCCCGTCCGCGAATTTGGCGTAGATATCAGGTTCCCGTTCGATCATCGCCGGTGTCGGTGTCCAGGACGGCCACTTTGCCTTTCTCCTGATCGTGTAGGTCCCGGGCTCGTAGAGCCCCCCACGACCGATGGCGACGCCATATCGCATGGCGGTTCCGTCGGTCTGGATGTGGTAGAGATAGCGCGCGACCGCATCCACGTGGATATCGCCGGGAGTCAGCCCGTCGTTGGCCTCAACCCGCTTGGGGAGCAAACGCGGGTGCAACCCCCAGGGGTTCGACACGGACGGGTCGAAATCCGCCGGTGTGACCTGCGCATCCCAGGCCGACCATTGCGACGAAGTCGACGCCAAGACCGGCGTTGCAATCGGCGTCGAAAACAGCGCAGCCGTCGTCATGATGAAGTGGCGCCTACTCAGCATCGAAAACTCCTATTCGAAATCCGGATCAAACCTACCCCCATTTGTCGTTTCCTACTACTCTGTCCCGTGGGAAAAGTCATAGTTCAACGGAATTTTTCACGGCTTCGTGTGTCAAGACACGACACTTTTGGCGGGATGCGCGCTGTCCGCCCTGCCTGCAAGCACCTGCCGTCACTTGGCTGGCAATCAATCGCGCCTGCTGCCGGATGCGAACACCATTGGTGAGCGTGGGCGATTCTTGGCGGACACCTTCGTCTGGTCGCGCATCAAATCGATGCGGAGACAGCGACGGGAAGGACACAAAAGCTTCCCGCTGCGGCCTCGTTCAGAAGCAATTCCACCAGCGTCCGGTCGCGAACAGCTCGCCCAAGCCGCTCATTCTACCTCCTTAGCCGCTTCGATTACCGGAGCGGTTCCGTACCTTTGCCACCACGGGCCCTGCACCGCGCTCGAACAAACGGCACTGCGGTGCTGTGACGTTCCATCGGCAAAAGGTTTGCGCGCTCACGGCGATCTGTCGGATCACATCACTCCGGGGCATCTCATGCCCCATCCGAACTTGAACCTGACGCAGCTTCAAGACTCTACTCACGGGGTCCCGGTCGCTCGTTGGCCACCGATATCCCACCGCCTACCGAACCAGAGGCTTGGCCCACTTCGTTGGCCCAAGCCAAGTGCCGGGCCTGAGCAATCCGACTCTCCCGGTAGCCTCAGACTGTCCCGCCGAGGCTGCCCTCCAATGCGACGAGTTCCTGCCCACCTGCCATCATGTCCTGCAGTTCCTCCGGCGTGATCTGCCCGCGTTGCGCTGTCCCCAGGGTCTTCCCTCGGTTCAGCACGGTGAACCGGTCGCCCACCGCCATTGCATGGCGCACATTGTGGGTAATGAAGACCACCGCGATGTCCTGCTTGCGAACCTTGTCGACGGTCGCCAGAACATTTGCGGTCTGGCGAACACCGAGCGCGGACGTGGGTTCGTCCAGGATCAGCACCTTGGCGCCGAAATGCACCGCGCGTGCAATCGCCACGGTCTGACGTTCTCCGCCTGACAATGTGCCAACAGCCTGATCGGGGCCACGCAGGTTGATGCCCATCTGGCGCATCTCCTCCATCGTCACCCGGTTGGCGGTTTCGCTATCGTAGAACGATACGCCCGCTACCTTTTTGGTTGGCTCGTTGCCCATGAAGAAGTTCCGTGCCACCGACATCAACGGGATCATCGCCAGATCCTGATAGACAGTCGCGATGCCGGCCGTGATGGCATCGCGCGGATCTTCGAAGTGCATCTCGCGCCCCTCGAACAGAATCTGGCCCTTGGTTGGCTTGTGGACGCCGCTCATCGTCTTGATGAAGGTGGATTTTCCGGCTCCGTTGTCGCCGAGCAGGCAATGGCATTCGCCCGGGTACACTTCCAGGGACACGCCCGCCAACGCGATGACAGAGCCGAAGTGCTTTTCGATGCCCTTCATCTGGATGATGGGTTCGTGAGCTGATCGCGTATTCATATCAACGCTCTCCCGTAATCATGCGGCGAATGTAGGTATTCAGGATGACAGCCAGCAGCAGGATCACACCGAGGAAGACCCGGAAGAGCGAGCTTTCGACTCCGGCAAAGAACAACCCCTGTTGCACGACCCCAAAGATCAGGGCGCCAAGTGCGGCCCCGATCACCGAGCCATACCCACCGGTCAGCAGGGCGCCACCAATGACAACCGCGATGATCGCTTCGAATTCTTTCAACAACCCCCGGTCCGCTCCGGCCGAGCCGAACTCCATGACCTGGCAGGTCGCAAAGACGCAGGCGCAAAAGGCGGTGAACATGAACATCAGAACCTTGACCCGGTTCACGGGAACCCCGACGTAACGCGCGGCCTGTGCGTCGCCGCCAGAGGCGTAGATCCAGTTGCCGAACCGGGTTCTGGTCAAAAGGACATGACCAAAGATCACCAGCACGATGGCCCAGATAATCAGCATCGGGATCCCGTCGACCACCGGATCGCCCTGTCTGGTGCCTCGCTCGAAGGTCGCAATCAATTCGTTGTCACCGAGCCACTGGAAAAATCCGGTCAGGATCTTGCCACCAAAGATCGGCGCCAACCAATCACCTTCTGCCTGATCTCGGATCCCGCCGATGATGGTCTTGTTCTCAAGCAACTGGGGGAAATAGATCGTGAACCCGCGCAGGATGAACAGCGTCGCCAGCGTTACAATGAAGCTTGGCAAACCGGTCTTGATCACGATGAACCCGTTCAACGCTCCAATGGCGAGGCAGAGAACAAAGCTGATAAGGATCGCCATCCAGACCGGCCACCCCAGGGTGACGGAGAAAATCGCGATCATCATACCGGCGAAACCGATCATCGATCCAACGGAGAGGTCGAATTCGCCCGCGATCATCAACAAGCAGGCACCGACGGCAATGATCATGAATTGTGCCGACACCGTCGACCAGTTCATGATTCCCTGACTGTTGAACATTCCACTGTCGTGCGCGAACAGCAGGAAAAAGGTGAAAACCGCGATCGTGCCGCAGATTCCGCCAAGTTCCGGGCGGATCAAGGACCGTCGGAAAGACGACATTTCCTTGACGCGTTCGTCGGCAACAGGCTTCGGTTGCGCTGTCTGTGACATCGCTCAGGCTCCGTTCATCGGTAGGTATTGAGGGAATGGGGGGAGGCGCCCCGGGGGGCGGGGCGCCTCGGCAGAGATCAGCGGTATTCGCCCGCGAACTCTTCAACCTTGCTCAGCGCATCAGCCGTGACGAAGCCGGGGCCGGAGTTGATGTTGTTGCCCGGCAAGACGCCGTAGCGATGGTAGTTGGTCATGATCACAACCGGCAGGTATGCCTGCAGGAACGGCTGTTGGTCGATGCCCCACTGGATCACGCCGGACTTGATGCCCTTCACGATTTCCTCACCAAGGTCGAACGTCCCGAAGTAGATGTCGCCGGCCATGCCGTTCTCTTCCAGCGCCGCGATTGTCGGGTCCGCGGACACCGGACCAAGAGTCAGGATGCCGTCTGTCTCGGGGTTGGCCGACAAGTAGGCCAGGACCTTGTTCTTGATTTCCGAGGGGTCCGTGCCGCTGTCGAGCATGGAATCGCCCAGATCGACGCCAAGGCCATCCGCGAAGCCGCGGCAACGCTCACCGACGGTCGGCTGCTGGATCGCATGATTGACACACAGGAACGACGTCACGCCGTCGCCCTTGGCGCGCATTCCAGCCGCCAGACCTGCGTCATACTCGGGTTGACCGACATACATAAGCGCGCCAACTTCACGAGCTTGCTCCGGCGTACCGGTGTTCATGATGATCACGTCGACGCCCGAGGCGACGGCATTCTCGATCGGGCCCTGAAGCACGTCATAGTCGGCCAGCGTGGTGATAATTCCGTTCGGTCCGGAGGCCGCGGCCTGATCGATGATCCGCGCCATGTCGGCAATGTCACCGGTCGGCGGATTGCGATACTCGACTTCGACGCCCATCTGTTCGCCGGCGAGCGCGATGCCGTTCTTGACCGTGTTCCACCAGCTGTCGCTATCGGGCGCATGGCTGACGAGAACATATTTCTCGCCTTCGGCAGAAGCCGTGGTTGCAAGTGTCAGTGGTGCCGCGACCACGATCGTCGCAAGCGCGACGCTCTTTATCATGGATTTCATTTCGTCCTCCCTAGGAAACCAGATGACTGGCGTGAGGGCGGCTGTTCCCGCCCTTCCTCGTTACAATAGGCCGACTCGAAGTTTTTTGCAACCGGTTGCAGATCGTGCTAGGGAAATACATGGTGCCAGCCTCAGGAGGCTGCGATAGAAGTGCCCCACGCCAAGCCGGAGATTTGTGATCCATGCCACCGACCCTAAAGGATGTTGCTGAACGCGCTGGCGTTTCGCGCTCGGCGGTATCGCGCACATTCACCGATGGAGCGTCTGTCTCCGGCAAGATGCGTCGCCGTGTCGAAAAGGCAGCCGCCGAGCTTGGATATCGACCGAATGCGCTGGCCTCGAGTCTGACAACGGGCCGAACGAAGCTGATCGGCCTCGTGTCGAACAACTTCCACAACCCGATCTTCCTTGAGGTTTTCGATCTGTTCACACGCGGACTCCAGGATCAGGGTTTGCGTCCGTTGCTGGTCAATCTGAGCGACGAAATCGATCCGGAAAACTCGGTCCAGATGATGCGGCAATATTCGGTCGATGGAGTCGTGGTTGCGTCCTCGACGCTGCCGCCCGGATTCGCCAAGGCGTTCCGCGACGCCGGCATTCCGGTGGTGCGGGCCTTTGGTCGGCAGACCAGTGCGCCGCAGGTGCATGTTGTGGGCATCGATAACGTGGAATGTGGGCGCATGGCGGCCCGAGCGTTGGTGGATCGCGGGTATCGAAGGGTCGGATTTCTGGGCGGACCGGAATCTGCGACATCGACTCAAGACCGACTTCTTGGTTTCATGGATGAGCTCGCAGCTCACCCTGACATTGCCGTCAGCCATTCCTTTGCC
Organism: uncultured Tropicimonas sp.; assembly: GCA_947495685.1. GTDB lineage: Bacteria > Pseudomonadota > Alphaproteobacteria > Rhodobacterales > Rhodobacteraceae > Tropicimonas. The sequence continues at coordinate 34,041 of CANLZY010000023.1, read as the reverse complement.
GAGGCCTATTCTTTCACCGCCGGCCGGCACGAAATGCTGCGATTGCTGAAGGAGACTCCGGCGGAGGCCTATTTCTGCGGTGATGACGTATTGTCGATCGGGGCGTTGTCGGCGATTGAAGAAAACAACCTGTCGGTCCCCGAAGACATCGGCATCATCGGCCTGAATGACATGGCGATGGCGGGGTGGGAGAACATCAACCTGACGACAATCCGTCAGCCCATTCAGCAGATCGTGTCCTCCACGATCGAGTTGATGGTGGCGATGCTGAGCGATCCGGATCGGTATCCCGAGGCTCGGACTTTTGCCTGCCATGTTGTCGAGCGCGGAACATTGCGCCCGCTCGACACCTGAAAAACCCTTTGTCTTGAAATCCTGATGTCGGGAAGCCGGGCCAACGCCCAAATCCCCGGCTTTCCTTAGCGGAACATCGGCGGACGGGCGTCCAGCCAGGTGCCGCCGCCCTTGGCAGATGCCACGGCCGTATGGACCGCCGCCATGGAGCGCACACCATCGGAGGCATTTGGCAGGCCGTCGCGGACCTCGCCACGGATCGCATCGGCAAGATCGCAATAGATGTTGGCAACGGCTAGCGGGAAGCCTTCGGGATGGGCAATCGCCACGCGGGACAGGCGTTGCGCCTCTTCGTGCAGCCCGCCTTCGCCCTTTTCGATGATCTGGGTGCGCCCGCCAACCGGCGTGTAGATCAACTGATTGGGCTGTTCGGATGCCCACCGCAATCCACCGGTTTCGCCAAACACCTGAATGTCAAATCCGTGCTGCCGCCCGATTGCCACGGAGGACGTCCAAAGACGCCCGACCGTCCCGCCGGACATGCGGAAGTTGACCATCGCGTCGTCTTCCAGCTCGCGACCGAGTATGGTCGATGCAAAATCGGCGGACAAGGTCTCGACCTCGTCATTGCAGATGAAGCTGGCCATGTGCATCGCGTGGATGCCGCAATCGGCAAACTGGCCGGACACCCCCGCCATTGCCGGATCATAGCGCCAGCGGACCCGCGGATTGTCCGCATCTGTCGCGTCTCCATGGTGGCCGTGGCTGAAGTTGGTCACAACCAGACGCACCTTGCCGATCTCTCCAGCGCGCGCCATGGCACGGGCTTGACGGATCATCGGATAGGCAGAGTAGCAGTAGTTCACGGCACATATCTTGCCGGTCGCCTCGGCCACGCGCACAATTTCCTCGCCCTCTTCGACGCTCATGGTCATCGGCTTTTCGCACAGCACGTTGAACCCGGCCTCAAGGAAAGCCTTGGTGATTTCGAAATGCGTCGCGTTTGGCGTGGCAACAGTGACCAGATCCACGCGGTCCGCGCGGCCACTTTCTCCGTCAAGCATCTCCTGCCAGTCGCCATAGGCACGATCTGCGGCAAGGCCCAACCTTTGGGCATATGCGCGACCAACCTCGGCGCGATGATCCAGCGCTCCGGCCACAAATTCGAACTGGCCATCGGCCTGAGCGCCCAGACGGTGTGCCGGCCCGATCTGGCTGCCTTCACCGCCCCCAATCATGCCCCATTTCAGTTTCGCCATGATACGTTTCCCTCAGAAGCCAATGGATTGCAGGTATTCCCGGTTGGCCCGGGCGTCCTCCAGCGGTGTGCCGGGCATGGAGGGGTCGCAATCTTGCTCGACCGTGCACCACCCCTCGAAGCCAGCGTCCAGAAGCCGCTGCCGGACGGCCACAAAATCCACATCGCCCTGACCGAGGTTGCAAAAGATGCCCTGACCGCACGCCTTGTAGAAATCCGTGCGATTTGCCACCACCTCGGCCTTCACGGCTGGGTCGATATCCTTGAAGTGCATGTAGGAAATCCGGTTCATGTGCCGATCCATGAAGGCCACCGGATCAAACCCCGCATAGCTGTGGTGCCCCGTGTCGAAGCAGATCTTCAGGATACTTTCGTCGACCTCGTCCAGTAGGCGTTCCAGTTCAGGCTCGAAATCCATGAAGCCTGCGGCATGGGCGTGCATGCCGACGGTCAGGCCATGCTCCTCGGTGCCCATCTTGGCGATGGTGGCAATGCGATCCCGGAACGCGGACCATTCCGCCTGGTCCATCTGTTCGGCCTCGTCGGCGCGGCCGGCAGTGGGCGCGCGGCGCGGCGAAATGCTGTCGATCAGCACCAGGTGCTGCGCCCCGTGCGCCACAAGCGCCTTGCAGGTGCGCACGCTGGCGTCCAGTACCTGCTCCCACTTCGCGCCATCATGGAACGGCTGGAAAACGACACCGCCAATGATCTCGAGATTTCGCTCCGCGAGGGCAGGCGCAAGGATTGCGGGGTCTTCGGGCATGTAGCCGATCGGCCCGAGTTCGATTCCCGTGTAGCCAGCGCCGGCGCATTGATCCAACACGGATTGCCACGTGGGATAGGACGGATCGCTGGGGAATTCGATGCCCCACGAACAGGGGGCATTGCCAATGCGAATGGTCATATTGCGGAACCTTTCAAGCGTTCAGAACGATGCGACGTCCTGCCAGGTTTTTGTTTCGGAAGAAGCGAGAGCGGCGGCGACGATCTGGTTGACCAGCATGCCGTCGCGAAATGTCGGCCAGGTCGCCTTGCCCGCGTCGATTGCGGTCAGAAAGTCCTTGGCCTCGATGATGATCTGATCCTGATAGCCCGTACCGTGCCCGGGGCCCTGACAGAATGGCGCGTAATCCGGGTGGGCGGGGCCGGTCAGGATCTTGGTAAAGCCGCGAGTCGCCTCGGGCCCATCCATGCGATAGAGCCACAGCGCATTCTGATCTTCCTGGTCAAAACGGATCGCGCCGCGCGTGCCGGTGATTTCGTAGCAATAGCCCATCTTGCGACCGGTCGCGACGCGGCTGAAATACATCTGCCCCATCGCGCCGTTCTCGAAGCGACACATCATCTGTGCATGATCATCGTTGGTGACGGCGCCACCGGGCCGCGCTGCATGGACGGTCTCGACCTCCGCGATCAGGCGGTTGACAGGCCCAACCAAGGCCAGCGCACCGTTGATCATATGTGGCGCCAGATCGCCCATCGTACCGTTCGACATGCCGGTGGTGCGCCACGTCGCGGGGGTTTGCGGGTCGGCGTAGAAATCTTCGGTGTGCTCGCCGCGGAACCACGTGATGTCGCCGATCTCGCCGTTCGTAACCAAGTGGCGGGCGAACTGGCTGGCGGGGGTGCGGATATAGTTGAACCCGACCATGTTGACCGCGCCGCTGGCTTCGGCGGCCGCCACCATGGCGCGACTGTCGTCCAACGATGCGCCAAGCGGCTTTTCACAGAACACCGGCTTGCCCAGGGCAAAGGCCGCTTCGGCGGCGGCGCGGTGGGTGCCTTGCGGAGAGGCGATGACGACGGCCTCGACCCGAGGGTCTTGCACCAGAGCCGTCCAATCCCCCGTTCCGCGCGCAAAACCGTAGGCGCGTCGATACCGCTCCGCGCTTTCGGCGCTGGTGGCGCAGACCATTTCCAACCGGGGACGCAACGTGGTGTCAAAGACCGCGCCCACGCTGGCCATCGCGACAGCATGGGCCTTGCCCATATAGCCGCCACCGATGATCCCAATGCCGATCTCTTTCATCATTCTCTCGCCCTTGGCTATTCGGCTTGCAACCGGTTGCATTTCTTGTATCTTGGGATTCGAAATCACGCAAGCTGCAATAGGTTCGGGGCCGGACGTTCTCAGGGGGATCCGCTAGTATGGACAGGACACATAGAACCATCCGGTTGACGACAGCACAGGCCATTATTCGCTGGTTGAGCAACCAGTTCATCAACATCGATGGCGAGCAGTTGCGGCTGTGCGGCGGCGGCTTCGGCATTTTTGGACATGGCAATGTGACCTGTCTGGGCGAGGCGCTGAATTCCGTTCGCGACGAGCTGCCGCTCTATCGCGGCCAGAATGAACAAAGCATGGGATTCGCGGCGGCCGGATATTCAAAGCAATGGCTGCGCCAGCGGTTCATGTTCTGCACCGCAAGCGCGGGACCGGGCACGTCGAACCTCCTGACCAGCGCGGCGCTGGCGCATGCAAATCGCCTGCCGATGCTCTTGCTGTGCGGGGATACCTACGTGACCCGCCTGCCGGACCCGGTGTTGCAGCAGATGGAGAACTTTGGAGACCCGACCCTTGGTGTGAACGACGCGTTCAAACCCGTCGTGCGCTATTGGGACCGGATCACCCATCCGGCGCAGATCATCCAGTCCTTGCCCAATGCGATTGCGACGATGCTGGACCCTGCTGATTGCGGCCCGGCTTTTCTCGGCCTGCCGCAGGACGTGCAGGGTTGGGCGTATGATTATCCGGAAATCTGGTTCGACAAGAAGGTCCACCGCATTCGCCGTCAGACACCGGATGCCGCAGAGGTTGCGGAGGCTGCGGCACTGCTGAAAACCGCGCGCAAGCCGATGATTATCGCGGGCGGCGGCGTGCAATATTCTCGCGCCGTGGCGGAGCTCACCGAATTCGCTGAAACGCACCAGATCCCGGTTGTGGAAACCATCGCCGGGCGGGCGAATTTGCTGTCGACCCACCCGCTGAACATCGGGCCGATTGGCGTGACGGGATCGAATTCGGCCAATGCGATTGCCGAACAGGCCGACGTGATCGTTGCCGTGGGAACGCGGTTGCAGGATTTCACCACCGGTTCCTGGACGGCCTTTTCGAAAGAAGCACGGTTCATTTCGATCAACGCCGCCCGGCATGACGCCGCCAAGCACCTGTCGCTTCCGGTTGTCGGGGACGCGAGGCTTTCGCTCGATGCGCTGGCGGCTGGCGTTGATGGCTACGCTGCGCCATCGACATGGGTTTCAGAGGCACAGCGGCACAGGGCAGAGTGGGACGCCTATGTCGAAGAAAACGTGGCGCCGGGCAACCGCCCCAACTCCTATGCAATGGCCATTGGCGTGGTGAATGCGCTTTGCGACACGCGCGACCGTGTGGTCGCGGCCGCAGGAGGCCTGCCCGCGGAGGTGACCGCCAATTGGCGCACGCTTGAACAGGGCACGGTCGATGTCGAATTCGGGTTCTCCTGTATGGGATACGAGATCTCCGGGGCCTGGGGCGCGCGGATTGCCCAGACCGAGCGCGAGCCGGAGCAGGACACCATCGTCTTCATCGGAGACGGCTCCTACATGATGCTGAATTCCGATATCTACTCCTCTGTTCTCAGTCAGAAAAAGCTTATCATTCTGGTTCTGGACAACGGTGGCTTCGCGGTCATAAACAAGCTGCAGAACAACACCGGAAATGACAGCTTCAACAACCTGATCTCGGACTGTCCGACAATCCCGCACCCCTTTGCGGTCGATTTCGAGGCGCATGCACGGGCGCAAGGCGCCAATGCGGAAACGGTGTCAAACCCGGCGGAACTCGGCGAAGCGTTCAAGAGAGCCAAGGCGGCGGACAAGACCAGCGTGATCTGCATGAAGGTGGACGCCTATGAGGGCTGGACCACCGAAGGGCACACCTGGTGGGAATGTGGCACGCCACATGCCTCTGACAGCGAGAGCGTCCGCGCCGCCCATGAGGATTGGGAATCTTCCCGGCCCAAGCAACGCAAAGGTGTATGATGAGTGCCCTTCTGGATGGAATTCGAAAGAACAGTTTTGTGGTCTTTGGCCGGGCGGGCATGGACATGTTCGCCGACCCGGCCGGTACCAAGGCCGAAGTTGCCGATACCTTCCGCGCCGATCTGGGCGGGTCGTCGGCCAACATCTGTGCCGGTCTGAGCAAACTGGGCGCCAAGTCGGCGTTGGTCACATCGATTTCGGATGACGCGGTGGGGCGCTTCTGTGTGAACCGGCTCAAGCATTACGGCGTCGACACGCAATACCTGCGCTCGCTCGCGGGCGAATACCGGATCTCGCTGGCGGTCTACGAGAGCTGCATCGAGGACTTCCAACTGGTGATCTACCGCAACAACGCGGTCGACTTCCAGGTCACGAACGAGGACGTGGACCGCGTGGATTACGGCGCGTTTGGCGCGTTGATCACAGCCGGAACGGTTTTCGCCGCAGAACCATCGCGCGGCTCGACATTCCGGGCCTTCGAGAACGCCCGAAAGGCCGGCATTCCGGTCATTTTCGACATCGACTATCGCCCCTATTCCTGGCCCTCGCCCGAGGTCGCCGCCGAGGTGCTGTCGCGCGCCGGAGAGGAGAGCGACCTGATCGTCGGCAACGACGAAGAGTTCGGCTTCATGGCCGGGGGCATAGACAAGGGCATGGACAAGGCGCGCGAACTGGCCGCCAAACCCGGGCGCATCGTGATCTACAAGATGGGCCACGAGGGGGCTGTGACCTTCACCGACGGAGAGGAAATCCGCACCGGCGTCTACCCCGTCACCGCCCTCAAGCCCAATGGTGCGGGTGACAGCTTCATGTCCGGATTGCTGGCCGGGCTCGCCGAGGGCCGTGGCCTGCGCGAGTCGGTGCTGCGCGGCTCTGCCTGCGCGTCGATTGTCGTCGCCAGTCCCGGCTGCGCTCCGGCCATGCCCGACACAGCCGGGTTGGAGGCGTTCCTGTCATCGCATCCCGGCCATACGTCTTCCTGAAAGGACGAGAAATGCACATTCCCCCCCATGACAACCAGAACAAGCCCATTGTGGATGTCGAGGACGCGCTGGTTCCCCTGAACTACTTCAACATCGTCCAACTCAAGAAGGGCGACGCGTTCGAGTACCGGGTTCCAGGCTACGAGACCTGCATCGTGCCGGCGACTGGAACCGTGGATGTCGAGATCGAGGGTGTGCACTTTTCCAGCCTTGGCAATCGCACGGTAGATGTCTGGGATGGCGAGCCTGAGGGCGTGTATGTCCCGGTTGGCGCAAAGGTCACAATCGTCTGCACGTCGGATGAGACCGAGACCTTTGTTGCAGGGGCCAGGTATGACAAGGTTCTGGAGCCGTTTGATGTGCGCGGAGATGGGATCGACCGGGTGCAATACGGCTCTGACGACACCAAGACCCACCGCAAGATCAAGCATATTCTTGGCCAGAAACAGCACGACAAGGTCGGCAGGTTGCTGGTCAGCGAGCTGTTCACGGTCGGGCAAGGCGGTTGGTCCGGCTTCCCGAGCCACAAGCATGACACCGACCGGCTGCCCGATGAAACGCGCCACGACGAGACCTACAATTTCCGGTTCAAGCCAAACTATGGCTCTGGCGTGCAGATGCTGCAACGCGAGGACAACAAGCCGGGCGACGCCTATCACATCATGGATCGCTCCACGATCTGTCTGGACAAGGGCTATCATCCCTGCGCCGTCCTGCCCGGATACGAGATGTATTATTTCACCATCCTGGGTGGGCTGAGCCAGCGCTCGCTGGTGCAGTATTTCCAACCGACCCACGCGGCCCAGTTGGAAACGATCCCTGGCATCAAAGACATGATCGCGAAATTCAAATGACTCTCGTCACCTTGTCGGATGTCCTTCAACCCGCCTTGAAGAATGGCTACGCCGTGGCTGGTCTGGTCACGTTGGGCTGGGAAGACATGCGCGCCTTCGTGGCGGCCGCCGAAGCCGAAGACGTGCCCGTCATTCTTCAGGCCGGCCCCGGGTGTCGAGAGCACACACCGCTACCGATCCTGGGAAAGATGTTCCGGCATCTGGCCGAAGCGACCTCGGTTCCTGTCGTCGCCCATCTCGATCACGGCTACACCTTCGAAGACTGCAAGGAAGCGTTGGATTCAGGCTTCACGTCGCTGATGTTCGACGGATCGCGCAAGCCGCTACAGCAGAACATCGACGAAACGGCAGCCATCGCGGAAATGGCGCACGCGGCCGGTATCTCCTGTGAGGGCGAAATCGGGTTTGTCGGCTATTCCGGGGGCGAGACTTCCGCCGGAACCGACCCAGACGAAGCGGCGAAATTCGCGCGCGAGACCGGGGTCGATGCCATGGCGATCTCGGTCGGAAACGTGCATTTGCAACAGGACAAGGTTGGCGGGTTGGATGAGGCCCGCATTCGCGCCATCGAGGCCCTGACCGGTGTGCCGCTGGTGATTCACGGCGGTTCAGGTGTGCCAATGGCACAGCGCACGGCGCTGGCGCGCGGGTCAGCCATCTGCAAGTTCAACATCGGCACCGAGTTGCGCATGGCCTTTGGGCAAGCGTTGCGCGAGGCGGTGAACAGTGATCCGTCCCGGTTCGATAGGGTCTCGATTTTGAAGGACACCCACGATCCCGTGGTCGCGGCCACACGGCCGGTTCTTGCCGCACTAAAGGAAGCTTGAGATGTTGAACATCGGGTTATTGGGCTGCGGCCGCATCGGACAGGTTCACGCGCTGTCGATCGGCGGCTTGCAGGGTGTTCGTGTGGCCGCGCTTGCCGATGCCTTTCCAGAGGCCGCCCAGGCACTTGCGGATCGCACCGGCGCGCAGGTGATGCAGACCGAAGAGATCCTGGCCAGCGCAGAGGTGGACGCAGTCATCATCGCCACCCCCACGGACACGCATTATGATCTGATCCATGCGGCTGCGCGCGCCGGCAAGGCCATTTTTTGCGAGAAACCCGTCGATATGTCAGCCGACCGAATCCGTGAATGCATCGCCATCGTCGAAGAGACGGGCGTGCCTTTCATGACCGCATTCAATCGCCGGTTCGACCCGAACTTTGCCGCGCTTCAGGCCCGGATCCGCAACGGCGAAATCGGCCAGGTGGAATTGGTCACCATCATGTCGCGTGATCCCTCCCCGCCGCCGCTCAGCTATATCAAACGCTCGGGAGGCATCTTTCGGGACATGATGATCCATGATTTCGACATGGCGCGGTTTCTGCTGGGAGAAGAACCGGTGCAGGTCTTTGCCGTCGGTTCGGCGCTGGTCGATCCGGAAATCGGCGCGGCGGGCGATGTCGATACCGCCGCCGTCACGCTGACGACCTCCAGCGGCGCGATCTGTCAGATCACCAATTCCCGGAGAGCCACCTACGGGTACGATCAGCGCGTGGAAGTGCATGGCGCAGGCGGGATGCTGCGGGCCGGAAATGTTCTTGAAAACAACGTCGAAGTCGCCACAAGTTCGGGTTTCTGTTCCGCGCCGACCAAGCATTTTTTCCTGGAGCGCTACGAAGCAGCCTACCGCGCCGAAGTCGCGTGGTTTGTCGAGGCTGTCGCAAGCGGCGCTGACGTATCCCCGGGGATCCACGATGGGCTTGCCGCTCAAAGGCTCGCCGACGCCGCAGAAGACTCTCTTGCAGCGGGGATGCCGATCTCGATCGGCTGACTGTCGATGGGGTATTAGCAAGGAAGCTGGGCTTGGCCCTGCGTCAGAATCCAACTCCCTCGAAAACGAGCGAGCCCGGCTCCTTCGCGCAGATCAGTTGTTACTCGCAGTTCGCTCTTGGGGTCCATGACCCGAATGCCAAGAGCAGTGTCGCGGTTGAGCAGCGCCATACGGATCTTGGGTTCCGCGATTTGCCGGCAAAAGTCGCGCCCCTTGCATTGTCTGTCGGTGGCTTGCCCGCCAACCATGAAAGGGAGGTTTTTCCAGCATAATGTCACAATGCCTGCTCTTGCAGGGAAGCCAATCAATGCGCATCTTTTGTTGCCCCAAGGAGAACGCAAAGAGTCTGACGGGCTCCGCGGTACGCAAGGGCCATGCTGCGACAACGACGAATGGCGGCTCTCAAGAAGTCAGTTCAACGAATGATCCGGCGCGTGCAACTGGTCAGGGCCGTTCGCGACCCTCAGTTTGATGCTGCACCCAGGAAGCATTCTACCAGCTTGAACGGCAGGCAGCAGCCGCTGCCACAACGGCCTAGGATGACGGGTTTGTTTGTGACGCCGTCATAGGCCATGCGCCAACAATCAACGGCTGCGTTGCAGGGTGGTGCCCGGATCGGTCAAGGGGACTTTTGATGGCTTGGACGCCCGGCCCTGACGGCATCGCGATGTGCAAGTGTGCATCTCAGGGCCGACGCCAATCACTGCCCGGCAGGCGAATGCATGTAGTCGCTGAGAGGGGGCGCAAGGTCCATCTGGCCATGGACCCGGCCACAACCGATATCCGCGCGATGGAATTCCCCGCCAGTCGCGAAGGCCGCTCTCATGGTTTGCGAGCAAACCACTGCCGGGCAGTGGATGCGCTACCTCAAGGCATTCGGTGAAGTATCATGGCGAGAGACCCGGACCGCCAGACCGCCGAAACCCACACTCGCGTCGCTCTCAGGAACCGCTTCAACACCCTCGGCACCGCCGAGTCCATGCGCGTGGCCTAACGTCTGCAGCGTAAGGGGAAGTCACGCCTCAGGCGGGAATTGCGCAACAACGCCCTTCGACACTGAACTCGCTCTCGACGACAAAAACCTTGTCACGCGAAGTCGAACCGTTCGTGAGGCGCACGCGAGTCGCTGGAATGCCGAGGGCATAGGCAAGGGCTTTCCTTGCCGAATCGTTGGCCGTCTCGCTTTCGATTTCTTCAGTAATGAACACCCTGAGGCCCATGCATTCCACCAGAAGGTCATCGCACGGCGCGTTGGGCGTGACGCGGACTTCAATCGCTGTGCCAGGGATCGACAGGTCTGAAAGGACACCGTACTTCATAGCTCCAACCTCCATGGTAGCGCCTCATTACCTCATTTGGCGCATATTCAATATAGCATAAATGCTGCGTCCACTCCAGCCTCCTGTCGTGCGGAGACCTCTACGACCGAAGTTGGTGTCAGTGGTTGAGGTCACAGTTCTGAACGGGCCTCCGAGCGTCAATTTCTTTTTTTCTTGAGGATTTCCCAACGGTCCGGAGTAGACAGACTCGCGCTTATGTCGGTTGGGTCCGATCGACGCCGCGCACGTCGCAGGCACAACAAGTTTCCGGTGTATTTTAATGTATACCCTGAATGCAGATTCAAAGGAATTGGATAGTTCGATCTTCCTGATTGCTCACCGAAAGGGCGACAATTTTTGTAGTAATTCGGTGCCTTTGCAACTTCTGTTAATAGGCATTCACTACATGCAATTTGTCGCAGCCCGGAAATAGATTTTTCAAAAATTACCGCAATAACATAATCTTAGAAATCTCATTCAGCGCAAACGATAGCGGTAACTGACACTCGAAACGCGAATTGGCCGCGTTGTATACGCATTCGAATTTCTGCATGACACGGATCAAGGACTTGCTCGCTTGGGTTGTGTCAATTGGATGTGCGAACCGGCTCAGAAAACCAGAGCTTGGAATAGGATCACGTGCTTGCGGAATTCGTCGAAATCGGGAGCGGACCTCGTCCAGCTCATGGGGGCGGTGGCAAATCTGCCGACCGGAAACGCGCTGCCTATCCTGGCCGAGATCCAAGAGGCGCTCGGCCGGTTGATCGAGAGTGGCACGACCGCGGTGATCGACCTTGGGTCAATACCGTTCACCGGTGGAGACGAAAAAATCCTGCAAGAGATCCTCGGCGACGGTGAAGTGAACGCCGTTCTGAACGCGATGGGTGAAAGCTTTGTTCAGGAGACGGCGATCCCGGGCGTGTGGAGGGTAGACCACTACGATCTACAGGGCAAAACGCAAGCCCGGTTCATCGAGGTCACGTTCATCCCCGACATCCTGAGAACGCAGCCGGAAGATGCCTTGCGTGGACATGAAATGCTGGCCGAACGCCTGAACGAGAGGACGGGCGCAAACGAAAAGGGAGGGTAGTGCCGATGCCGAGTAGTCCGTTGTTGCCAAAACTCATGAAGGCACACGGGGTCAGTCGCAGAAGTTTTCTGAAGTACTGTGCGTCTCTGACTTCGCTCATGGCGCTTCCGCCCGCGATGGCGCCAAGAGTTGCTTATGCGCTTGAAACCGCTCCCCGGCCATCGGTGATATGGCTCTCCTTCCAGGAATGCACCGGGTGCACCGAGGCGATCACCCGCTCGAGCGCTCCGTCGCTGGAAGAACTGATCTTTGACGCAATCTCGTTGGACTATCATCACACTCTTCAAGCGGCATCCGGCGCCGCCGCCGAACATGCACGCGAAGCGGCGATGAAGGAGCATTGGGGCAAATACCTCGTGATCGTCGACGGCTCAATCCCGCTGGACGAGCCCGGCTATTCTGCCATCGCCGGAATATCCAATCTCGACATGCTGAAAGAGACCGCCGAAGGCGCCGCCGCGATTGTCAGCGTGGGCACATGTGCGGCCTATGGAGGCCTGCCACAGGCGAACCCGAACCCGACCGGCGCAGGGGCCGTTTCGGATATCATCAAAGACAAGCCGATTATCAATGTTCCGGGCTGCCCGCCCATTCCAATGGTGATGACGGCGGTTCTGGCGCACTACCTGACGTTCGGCATCCCCGATCTGGATGAACTCGGACGGCCCAAGGCCTTCTTTGCCGAGTCGATCCATGACCGCTGCTACCGCCGCCCGTTCTATGACAAGGGGCTCTTCGCCGAAGGATTCGACGACGAGGGAGCACGCGCGGGCTGGTGCCTTTACAAGCTCGGCTGCAAGGGTCCGACCACCAAGAGCGTCTGCGCCACGGTAAAATGGAACGACGGGACCAGCTTCCCGATCGAAGCCGGGCATGGATGCCTTGGCTGCACGGAACCCGACTTCTGGGACAATGGCGGCTTCTACAAGCCGCTCTCCGCGCCCGCTGGCAACTATCGCCGCGTCGGGCAAGCAGCCGTGATTGCTGGCGTCGCTGCCGGCGCCGGTGGTGCCTATCTCGCCAGAAAAGGCAAGGCGGATGCGCTTGCCAACCACGAAACCGTCGATGCCTTCACGCTCGAGAAGGAGGAGAAGGAGTCATGAATAACCCGAACTTCGACCTTCTGATGTTCGCACGCGGACCGCTCTTTGACTTCGCCTTGCTTGTCTTTGTCGCCGGTGTGCTGATCCGAGTGGTCGAGATCCTCGTCCTTGGACGGAAGAAGGATTTCTCCAAGGCCAAGGGCAAACCTGTTCAGCAGGGGATCAAGACGATCTTCACGCGGACCCTCCCACGCCCCGGCGCAATCAAGGCGAACCCGATCACCATCGTCGGCGGCTATGTCTTCCATATCGGTTTCTTCATCGCGTTCCTGTTGTTCGTGCCGCATATCGCGCTGATCGAGGAACTGACCGGGCTGAGCTGGCCGGGCGTTGGCCGGGTCATCATCGAGAGTTCGACGGTTCTGGCCGTAATCGCGGGGCTTGCGTTGCTCTACACCCGCTGGCGCGACCCGGTGCGGCGCAAGCTGACGACCTGGGTGGATTACCTCGTCCTGGTTCTCAGCCTTCTTCCGCTGATCACCGGCTACGTGGCGGTCAACAAGCTCTTCGGCGATCCGACCTTCATGATGGCACTGCACATCTTGTCGGTCGACATCCTGATGATCGTCTTCCCGTTCACCAAACTGATGCACGCGTTCACCTTTGCAATGGCGCGCTACTACAACGGATCGATCCAGGGCCGCAAAGGAGCTGAATCATGAATGCGACTTGCGAACGCGGCGTGAACGCCCTGCGCGAACAGATCGACGCCCCGGTTGCCAGCTTCTTTTCCAGCTGCGTGAGCTGTGGCCTCTGCGCCGATGCCTGCATCTTCTTCCAGGAAACGCAGGACCCACAATACACCCCGATCCGCAAGGTCGAGCTTCTGCGGCGGGTCTGGGAGAACGAGTACACGCTGTTCGGGCGGCTGAAGTCGATGGCCGGGCTTGGCAACAAGATCACCGACGAAGATTTCACCGATGCCGAGCGGCTGGTCTATGACAGCTGCACCATGTGCGGACGTTGCAGCATGGTCTGCCCGGTGGGCAACGACATCACGTTGATGATCCGCAAAATGCGCGAAGGCATGTCGGCCGCCGGTCACGCGCCGGTCGAGCTGATCGGGGCGGCCAAGCGGCATACAAAGGGCAACAGCCCGATGGGGGATCTCAGCAAGGCCATTCAGGCGCAGGTCAAGCATGCCAGCGCCGAGACCGGGATCGAGATAGAGTTCGACAAGCCGGGCGTGGACTACCTCGTCATCCTGTCAGCACAGGAAATCGCCGAATACCCGGAAGTGATCGGTGCCATGGCCAAGATCTTCAAAAAGGCCGGCGTTACCTGGACGATCTCCCTTGAGGCATTCGAAGCCACCAATGTCGGCATCCAGATTGGCAACCGGGACGTCGCGAAATACCTCGTCACCCGCGTGGTCGAGGCTGCCGAGAGGCTGGGGGTCAAGAAGGTCATCAGCCCCGAATGCGGCCACGCCTATCAGGCGATGCGCTGGGAAGGGCCAAACCTGATCGGCCGCGAATACGACTTCGAGGTGGTTCACATCATCGAACTGCTCGACCAGCTCCGCGCCGAAGGCAAGCTCAAGACCTCCGGCAAGGATAGCGACAAGATCACCTTCCACGACCCGTGCCAGATCAACCGCCGCGGCGGCATCAACAAGGAGCCGCGCCGGCTTCTGAACATGGTCGCCGAGAACTTCGTCGAAACCGACGATGCCGGCACGATGAACTGGTGCTGCTCCGCCGGTGGCGGGGTCGGTGCGAACGAGCGTGCGGCAGACCTCAAGAATGCCGCCTTCCAGCTCAAGAAGCGGCAGTTCGAGAAGGTAGCGCCCGACAAGATCGTGACCATGTGCGCCTTCTGCCACCACACGCTGGAGAACGCCCTGGAAGACAACGACATGGATATCGAGGTGGCCGGCCTGACCGAGATGATGGCCGAATACCTCGTCGACGAGGATTGAGGGGAGATACGAGATGGCAGAAAGACTGGTCGTAGACCCCATCACACGGATCGAGGGGCACCTGCGCGTCGAGGCGCAGATGGACGGCAACAGGATCGCCGAGGCCTATTCGTCGGGCACGATGGTCCGCGGTATCGAGATCATCCTGCGCGACCGTGACCCGCGCGACGCCTGGGCCTTTGCCCAGCGGATCTGCGGTGTCTGTACGCTGGTGCATGGCATGGCCTCGGTCCGCGCGGTTGAAGATGCGCTGAACTGGAAGATCCCGAAGAACGCGCAGCTGATCCGCAACCTGATGATCGCCTCGCAATACGTGCATGACCACGTGATGCACTTCTATCACCTGCATGCGCTGGACTGGGTGGATGTGGTCTCGGCGCTAGAGGCCGACCCCAAGGCAACATCGGAGCTTGCCCAATCGCTCAGCAGCTATCCCCGCTCCTCGCCGGGGCATTTTGCGGACGTGAAGAAGAAGCTGAAAGGTTTTGTTGAATCCGGGCAGTTGGGGATCTTCTCCGGCGGCTACTGGGGGCACCCGGGCTACAGGCTGCCGCCCGAAGCGAACCTTATGGCCGTCGCGCACTACCTCGATGCGCTTGCATGGCAGCGTGAGGTCTCCAAGCTGCACACGATTTTCGGCGGCAAGAACCCGCATCCGAACTTCGTCTGCGGCGGTGTGCCCTCCCCGATCGACCCCAATTCCGAAACCGCCATCAACATGGGGGCGCTGAGCCAGGTCTCGTCTCTCATCACCCAGATGGAAGACTTCGTGAACCAAGCCTACCTGCCGGACACGTTGGCCATCGCCTCCTACTACAAGGATTGGGGGGCCATCGGTGAAGGCGTCGGCAACTTCATGTGCTACGGCGACTTCCCGACCGGCGAGTACAACGATCCCTCGACCTTCTTGGTGCCGCGCGGCGTGATCCTCGACCGCGATCTTTCCACGATCCACGACGTTGACCTGCACGAAGAAGGGCAGATCGAGGAATATGTCGATCACGCCTGGTACAAGTACCAGGGTGGCAAGGGCACCGGCCTGCACCCCTATGATGGTGAGACCGAGCTGAACTATACCGGGCCGAAGCCGCCCTACACCCAGCTTAACGTTGATCAGGAGTATTCCTGGCTGAAATCGCCACGCTGGAAGGGCAAGCCGATGGAAGTTGGCCCGCTTTCGCGGATGCTGATGCTCTATGCCAAGGGCCATGATCAGGCGAAGGAACTGGTCGACAGCACGCTGAGCACCCTGGACGTGCCGGTCGAGGCGCTGTTCTCGACGCTGGGCCGGACTGCGGCGCGGACGCTGGAGACCAAGATCTACCTCGACATGATGCGCGGCTGGTACAACGACCTTGTCGCCAACATCGCGGCAGGAGACCTCCAGACCCACAACGACGAATTCTGGGACCCATCGACCTGGCCGAGCCTGGCCAAGGGCGCTGGCTACATGGAGGCCCCGCGTGGCGCACTCGGCCACTGGATCGTCATCAAGAACCGAAAGATCGACAACTACCAGGCCATCGTTCCGACAACCTGGAACGCCGGCCCGCGGGATTCCGATGGCGTCTCCGGCCCCTACGAGGCGGCGTTGAAAGGCCACGAACTGGCCGACCCGGACCAGCCGCTGGAGATCCTGCGGACGATCCACAGCTTCGATCCCTGCATTGCCTGCGCGGTGCACATGGTCGGCGAGGACGGCGACGAAAAACTCAAGATCAAGATTCGTTGAGAACCGGGCGCCGGTCCGGCCATCCGGGACGGCGCATCCCCAAATGGGCAAGAGACACGCGCGGTTAAACGCAAACAGGACTGGAGGACACCGATGTTGGACACCAAGGAACTCGAAAATGCCAAGAGTATGTCGATCATCGTGACCAAGGGCACGCTGGACTGGGCCTACCCGCCCTTCATCCTCGGCACGACGGCGGCGGCGATGGATGTGGAAGTGACGATGTTTTTCACTTTCTACGGCCTCGTGTTGCTGAAGAAAGACCTCAACCTCGGGTTCAGCACTCTCGGCAATGCGGCAATGGAGATGCCGATGATGGGCGGGCACATGAAGATGCCCAACATGCTCTCCATGCTGCCCGGTGCGGGCTCGCTCGCCGGAACCATGATGAAGAACCTCATGGCCAAGAAGGGCGTCGCCTCCATCGAGGAACTGCGCGAGGCTGCCGTCGATCTGGAGATCAACATGATCGCCTGCCAGATGACGCTCGACCTGTTCGAGTACTCCACCGACGACATGATCGACGGGATCGAGCTGGGCGGCGCGGCCACCTACATGGAGCGCGCGCTCAACTCCGACATCAACCTTTTCATCTGAATACTCACGCAATCAAGGAGAAACAAAGTGGCTGACCAAACCCTCAATGCCGAAGGTCTGAACTGTCCGCTACCGATCCTTCGCGCCAAGAAGACGCTGAAGGGCATGAGTTCCGGCCAGGTTCTGGAAATCAGTGCAACCGATCCCGGCTCGGTGGCGGACATGGCCGCCTTCTGCAAGCAGACAGGCAATGAGCTTCTGAGTTCTGACAGCGAAGCCGACGTGTACAAGTTCGAGATCAGGAAAGCCTGATCCCGAAAGAGATCGCGGCGGGTCACGATCGGCCAGCTTTCCTTTGGGAATCTGACCAGCAACCTGTCGGGGGCGGACCCAACGCGTGCCCCCATACAGGCCCATCGTGGCCATGCCGACGCCGATCCGTTTCTGTCCCGAAAGGAAAGCTCGTGAAATTCGGAATTGTCGTCAGCGAGGGCCCGTATACCCACCAGGCCGCTGACACCGCCTATCACTTCGCCAAGGCGGCACTGGACAAGGGGCACGAGGTGCCACGCGTCTTTTTCTACCACGACGGCGTGAACGTCGCGACGAACCTATCGATTCCGCCCCAGGACGAACGCCATATCCAGAAGAACTGGACGGAGCTCGCCAAGGCCAATGACATCGACATGGTCGTCTGCATCGCCGCTGCACAGCGCCGCGGCATTCTCGACGAAAACGAAGCAAAGCGGCAGGGCAAGGATGCCTCCAACCTCGCAGAGGGGTTCCGCATCTCCGGTCTCGGCCAGCTCATCGAGATGGGCATCGAATGTGACCGCACCGTCACGTTCGGCGATTGAGGGAAACGAGCATGCCAGAAGCCAAGAAATTTCTCTACGTGAACCGCAAGGCGCCCTATGGGACGATCTACGCTCTCGAAAGCCTCGAAGTCGTGCTGATCGGCGCCGCCTTCGAGCAGGACGTGTCGCTCGCATTCCTTGATGATGGGGTGTTCCAGCTGACCAGGGACCAGAACACCGACGAGATCGGAGTGAAGAACTTCTCGCCCACTTTCCGCGCGCTCGGCGACTATGAGGTCACCAAGCTTTTCGTCGAGAAGGAGTCGCTCGAGGAACGCGGGCTGGCGCCCTCCGATCTGCAGGAAATCATGTACGAGGATGAGGATGACGACTGGGAGGAGAAGCCCTCCATCCACATCGTCTCCCGTTCCGAGATGGCCGACATCATGGCCGACCAGGACGTGGTCCTGAGTTTCTGAAGGGGGAAACATGTCCACACTTCATACAGTCAACAAGTCCCCGTTCGGTGACAGCGCGTTCAACAGCTGTCTCGAGCACTGCAAACCCGGCGATGGCATTTTGCTGATCGAGGACGCCGTTTATGGCGCGGTGGCCGGTTCGGCCGTCGCCGCGAAGGTCGAGGCACGCGCGGGCGATGTCGGCATCTACGTTCTCGACGGCGATGCAAAGGCACGCGGACTGGCCGCCGGGAAGCTGATCAAACAGGTGAAGCCCGTTGGCTACGACGGTTTTGTCGATCTGGTCGCAGAACACGATCGCACCCAATCCTGGCTTTGAAACAACGCCCGCAGGCGCGGGGCACCAAGATGAGAAGAGAGAAGGAACACCAATATGTCCTATCAAGTAAACGGTACGGCCATCGAAGCCGACGAAGACGGCTACATCGTCAACCTTGACGAGTGGTCCAAAGACCTGGCGGAAGAGATCGCCAAGGCCGAAGGCCTCCCGATGACAGACGACCACTGGAAGGTGATCGACTTCCTGCGGAACTACTACGACGAGTTCCAGATTGCCCCCGCAGTTCGCGTCCTCGTCAAGAACGCCAAGAAAAAGCTCGGTCCGGACATCGGCAACAACAAGACGCTCGAGGCGATGTTCCCGGACGGTGCCGCCAAGCAGGGCTGCAAGATTGCCGGACTTCCCAAGCCGACCGGCTGCGTCTGACCTCCGAGACGCGGCGCCCCGCCCTTGAGGGAGAGCCTCGGGGCCATGTCCTCTCGGGAAGGGGCGCCAAACGTTGGAACAGGGAGACGAACGTCTGTCTCCCGATCGATTGCAGGCCGCAAGGGACACATCCTTTCGAAGCGCTACAAGAACCGACTTCGAATTGACAGTGGGTGGAGAGACCCGGCAGGGCTCCACATTTGCGGCACAGAGAAATGCCTGCCGAGCGCGTGATTGCAAACCCACGGAGGTCAATCATGAAAGCCACTCTAACTTGCCTGTTCGCCGCATCGGCGATGCTGATCCTTCCCGCAACCGAAAGCTTCGCCGAAGGCGACGGCAACTGGAAGCGGGGCCGGATCTACTATCGCGCCGCCTGCACGTCCTGCCACGAGACCGAGATCGGTGAATCCATTTCGCCCGCCTCCAGGAAGATCGCCGAATGGGAGGAATGGATCGAGACGCCCGAAGGCGCCGAGCACCTGGCCGAGTATGTCAGCCAAGAATACCGCGCCAGCATCGCACCGGACAACAAGGTCGCCGAGAAATTCGCCCCCATCGCCAATGACGATCTCTGGGCCGATATCCGGGCGTTTGTCGTCTATGGCGCCGCGGATTCCGCCACCCCAGCCACCTGCAACTGAAGAGGTCCCCAGTTACCGCCTGCGCGCGAATGACCGGGGAAAAGGACACGAAATGGCTACGAACGAAACTGCCGCCGGCGCACCACCGCAAGAAAAGCGGTCGTTGCCCGAATGGGCCGAGGGTTTCGCCGAAGATTACAAGAAGATCTTCATCGACGAATGGTCGCCCTACCTGGGGTTCATGCTGCTCGTCAGCCTCGCCATGATGCTCATGGCCAGCGGCGTGTTCTGGGGCGTCTTCGGCGGGTTGAAGCTCTGGGGCGACTACATCAACAACGCCATCGGCCTGGGCCCGATGCTGGGTATCAGCGAAGATCTGAAGAGCCCGCTTGAACACCAGATGTCGGTGATGAACATCGCGCTGCTGCTTGGCGCCTTCACCGCCGCGCTGATGTCCATGCAATTCGCGATCCGCAAGGCACCCCTGAGCGAATACGCATATGGGGCCGTTGGCGGCTCGCTGATGGGAATCGGCGCAACGATCGCCGGAGGCTGCACCACGGGCGGCTTCTTCATCCCGCTGACTTTCAGCGCGCCCGCTGGCTGGGCCATGTGGATCGGCCTTCTGGCAGGTGCCTTCATCGGGCTCAAGCTGCTGCTCTGGGGAATGGAGAACATCACCTGGGGCACCAAGGCGCCCAAGAACCGGACGCCCGCGCTCAAGCCCTACTTCCCCTATCTGGGATTGGCGGTCGCGCTCGGCGTGCTCTGGTGGGGCGTCATCTGGCTGCGCAGCGAGAGCAATTACACCTCGATCCTCGCGTTGATGATGCTCGCCGGGTTTGGCATCGGCTTCGTGATGCACCGCTCGCGGCTCTGCTTTGCGCGTGCCATCCGTGAGCCGTTCATGACCGCCGAAGGCATGATGACCAAGGCGATGATCCTTGCGATCTTCGTGGGATGCCTGTTCGGCTCGATCCTGATTCAGAAGGGCAATATCGACCCCTACGTGGCGCTGTCTACGCGCTTCTGGCTTGGATCTCTGATTGGTGGCCTGATCTTTGGCATAGGAATGGTCCTTGCGGGGGGCTGTGCTTCCGGCACGCTCTGGCGGATCGGCGAAGGGCATCTGAAGCTCGTCGTGGTGCTGGTCTTCTTCGCCTGGGTCGGCTCCATCGCGAGCGCGGTATTCGGCAACATGGGACTGACCGCGGCCGACATCGATCTCGACTTCATGGATGGCATGGTCGAATTCTCCAAGCTCGGCTACCAGGCCTTCCTGCCCGATATGCTCGGCGGCTGGGGGCCGACCTACACGGTCATGATCACCATCCTCGCCATCTGGTGGTGCCTCGTTCGCTACAACGAGACCACCGAGAAGTTCACCGTCATCTGAGAATTGCGCCCCTCGGAAGGACCCGGGGGGCCACACGCTTTCAAATACAGCAAACAGGAGGAGAAAATGAGCGCCAGGACCAAGTTGACAAGACTTGCCATGGCCGTTGCGGTGGCTTTCGCACCGGTATCCATCGCATGGGCCGAGCAGGCCGCGCCGACCGCAGAAGACAAGGCGGGTTGGTATCACGAGGAGCATGTGGTCGATTATGACTTCATCGCGCCCTATGCCGTGCTTCCGCAGCGCGACGACGTGATGATCGTCGATTCCCGCCCGGAACGCATGTTCGGTCCGGGCCACATCCCGACCTCGGTGCTGATCCCCGACAGCAAGTTCGCGGAAATGACCGACATGCTGCCCGAAGCCAAGGACCAGATGCTTATCTTCTATTGCGGCGGCTATGCCTGCAAGCTCAGCCACAAGTCGGCCTTCAAGGCCGAGGCCATGGGCTACACCAATGTGAAGGTCTATGCGGCCGGCTTCCCGGACTGGACGGAAATGGGCGGCTCGGTCTCGATCAATACCGCCTATGTCCAGCAGCTCATGGCGGGCGAAGAGCCAGTGATGATCGTCGACTCGCGGCCCAAGGGCAGCAAGTATGACAAAGGCTATATCCCTGGCGCGATCAGTCTTCCCGACAGCAAGTTCGACGCCATGTCCGGCCTGCTTCCGGCGAACAAGGACACCGCGCTTGTGTTTTATTGCGGCGGATTCATCTGCAAACTCTCCGACAATTCGGCGCAGGATGCGATGAAGATGGGGTACACCAAGGTCTTCACCTATCCCGCTGGCTACCCCGAGTGGAAGAAACTGGTCGGCGTGGTCGCCATGCTTGTCTCGCCCGATACCAACGCAGCGGCCTCCATGGCCACGCCGGACATGCCCGCACCGGGTGAAGGTGTGATGGGTATCGAGGAGTTCAACAAGATCGTTGCCGAACGTCCGGCCGATGTTCTGATCGTCGATGTGCGCGATGCCGACGAGTATGCGGCCGGAGCGCTTGTAGACACGCTCAACATTCCCGTCGGTGATCTGGAAGACAAGGTGTTCGACCTGCCCGACGACAAGCGGATCGTCTTCATCTGTACGTCCGGCGGCCGCAGTGGGGAATCCTACGACCTTGCCAAGCTTCTGAACCCGGGCCTGAACGTCGCGTTCCTTGACGCTGTGGTGAAGTACAACAAGGATGGCACGATCGAAGTCACGCCGAACGGCTGATTTGATCCATCGTCTTAGCCATGAACCGGTCCGCAATTGTGGGCCGGTTTGACTTTGCAGGACGCATCGTCAGGAAAGCTCTGCCTGCCAGCGATCAAGCGTTTCCTTTGCCAGCTCCACGGCCCGTGGGATTGCTGCTGCCACCTTCGGGCTCAGTTCCATTCCCCAGCCGAGTGTCTCGGGTTCGATCCCGACCAGAACGCGGCGCTCGGGGAGGTCGCCGCTCAACCGGGACATGTCGAAAAGATCCGCCAACCCGACTTCATGCACGCTCAACTTGCCTGACCGGACAAAGGCGTCCATCTCCGCACCCTCCAGTTGGCGCACGGTTCCAGCGCCCGAATGGAACTGCGCCGCGTCGAACACCACAAGCCGGTCGCTCTCGCCGATCGCCCCCGCAAGGGTAAAGCTGAGCGTTCCGCCATCAATGCAGGTGATGTCATCCGTACCGCCATGCACCTCATCGAAAACCTCAAGCGCCCGAACCCCGGCCGCCTCGTCCGACATTATCGTATTTCCAATTCCCAGAATGAGTATCCGCGCCACCCGTTTCCTCCGTTCTTGTTTTTGGCCATCGACCGTGTCTGTATGGCAGGGGCGAGACAAAACGTCAGCGTGTTTTCTGCACCATAACGCATTACTAATACCGAATATAATCTCATCACCAAAGGACGCGTCTCATGTGCCTTGCCGTGCCCATGCGTATCAGCGCAATTGATGGTTTCATCGCCACCTGCGAGGCCTCCGGAATCGAGCGGGACGTGAGCTTGTTCATGATGCAGGGCGAAGACCTCCGCATTGGCGACCACGTTCTGATTCACGTTGGCTATGCCATCAAGAAGGTATCGGAAGAAGACGCGCGTTTGAGTTGGGAGGCTTTCGACGAGATCCTGCAAGCAGATGCATGAACTTGCAATATGCCAGGCTCTGATCGATCAGGTCACGACCGTCGCCCGAAGCAACGGCGCTCAGCGGGTGAGCAATATCACGCTCGATGTCGGGCCGCTTTCAGGGGTTGTGCCCGAACTGCTTGCAAACGCCTTCACGGTAGCTGCCGCCGGGACTTTGGCGGAAGCGGCCGGTCTTACAATCAATCCCGCCCCGGTCCGTGTCTGGTGCAAGTCATGTCAGGCGGAAAGTGATGCCAAGGTGAATCGTCTGGTATGCGCCGCTTGTGGCGATTGGCGAACGGTGCTTCGCTCCGGAGATGAGTTGCTGTTGAGATCGGTCGTGCTGGAAGAGGTGGATCCGGCACCAACCCTGCAAGATTCCGAGGAGAAACGACATGTGTGACACCTGTGGATGCAACGTTACTCCCGGCAACAGAGATCTTGCCGAAGGCCGACAGGCCACGCAGGTCCTTGGCAGCCTGCTAAAGGTCAACGACCATCAGGCGTCTCACAACCGGGTCCATTTCAACGGGCACGGCGTATTGTCGGTGAACCTCATGTCCTCGCCCGGAGCCGGCAAGACGGCGCTGCTGGAAGCGACGGCAGAACTGCTGGACGGAGACCTGCGGATCGGCGTTATCGAAGGGGACCTGGAAACCGAAAACGACGCCGACCGCATCAGGGCCTGCGGTGTGCCTGTGGTCCAGATCTGCACCGGGACGGCCTGTCACCTGGACGCTCATATGGTTCACGACGCCCTGCACGAACTCGACCTCGGCAGCCTCGACGTTCTGTTCGTCGAGAACGTTGGAAATCTCGTCTGCCCGGCCAGTTTCGATCTCGGCCAGCATCACAACGTGGCGCTGCTGTCGACACCGGAGGGGGATGACAAACCCGCGAAATACCCCGTCATGTTCCGCTCGGCAGACCTCGTGTTGCTGACCAAGCGGGACCTTGCCCCCTACATGCCCGAGTTTGATGCCACCAAGGCCGCCAACTATGTGCGTCAACTGGGCAATGCCGCGCCGATCCTCGAAGTTTCGTCAAAGACCGGCGGCGGTCTCGGCGACTGGACGGACTGGTTGAGGCGCGGTGTGACCGAGTTGCGAACGAACCTCGCGGTGCCGTCCGCATCGCTGGGATCCTGATCATGGCCCGGTCCGCTGCCGATTGGCTGGAACGCATCCAAACGTTGGACCTGCCGCGAAAGGTTCGGATCATGAATGTCTGCGGTGGGCACGAACGGTCCATTTCCCAGGCCGGTCTGCGCAACGCACTGCCGCCGAACATCGAGTTGATCCCAGGGCCCGGCTGCCCCGTGTGCGTCTGTCCTGAGGAAGATGTCTACCAGGCGATCCAGCTGGCGTTGCACGAAGATCTGACTCTGGCCACCTTTGGCGACATGCTTCGAGTGCCTGTGAATGTTCGCAAGACCGAGATCCGATCGCTGGAACAGGCAAAGGCCGCCGGGGCCGATGTTGTGCCGGTTGCCAGCCCGCAGGAGGTCGTTGCGCTGGCCCGCGCGACACCTGAACGCCGGGTGGTGTTCTTTGCTGCCGGCTTCGAGACGACAACCGCGCCGGTCGCCGCGATGCTGGCGCAAGGCATTCCCGAAAATCTTCTTGTACTGCTGTCCGGCCGGCTCACCTGGCCGGCAGTGTCGATGCTTCTGAATTCGGGCGACATCGGCTTTGATGCCCTCATAGCGCCCGGCCATGTCGGCACGATCATGGGGCCGGAGGAGTGGGAATTCGTGGTCGATGACCACAAGGTCCCTGCCGCGGTTGCCGGATTCGAGAGCGACAGTCTGCTGGCCTCGATCTACTCGGTGCTGCGGCAGATGCAGGACGGCGAACCGTTTCTCGACAATTGCTACCCCAGTGTCGTCCAGCCCGGCGGCAATCCGATGGCACGCAAGTTGCTGACCGATGTCATGGAGGTCACCGACGCCAACTGGCGGGGCATCGGGACGATCCCCGGTTCAGGCTTCGCGCTCCGCCCGGAGTTTTCCCGGCACGACGCCCGGAAAATCCTGCCTGACTACGGCGACGAGGCTCGTCGCCGTATGGGGGAAATGCCTGCCGGCTGCGACTGTGCGCGTGTTGTGCTCGGTCGGATCTATCCCGATCAGTGCCGCATCTTCGGCGTGGCCTGCACGCCCCGCAATCCTGTGGGGCCCTGCATGGTTTCCGACGAAGGCGCTTGCCGGATCTGGTGGTCAAGCGGGCGGCGCACCCGCGCGGAGCAGGCTGCTGAATGACGCGATCAATCGATGTGCACCACGACGCTGCTCGTCGATCAGGTGAAGCGACGCTTGCACAGCGGATTGTCCTGATCGGCCACGTTCAAGGTGTCGGATTTCGTCCGCATGTATATCGCATTGCGCAGGATCTTGACCTGTCGGGATGGGTTCAGAACCGGACGGGAGAGGTCTACGTACATGTCGAAGGCCCGGAGGCGGAGGTGCGAGCCTTTCTTCGCGACGTGATGGCAAAGGCACCGCCACTGTCGAAGCCGACGATTTCCCTGCTTGAGAAGACTGCACCTGAGGGAATGAGCACCTTTTCGATCCTTGAGAGCCACGCGGGATCGGAGGCTTCGATCTTCGTGCCTGCGGACACGTCGGTCTGCGAGGATTGTCTTCGCGAGATGCACGATCCAAACGACAGGCGCTTTCGGTATCCTTTCATCAACTGTACCCAATGCGGGCCGCGCTACACGCTGATCGAGGCGATGCCCTATGACCGGTCGAATACGACGATGACCGCCTTTCCGTTGTGCGATGCTTGCCGCCGGGACTATGAAGATCCCGCCAACCGCAGGTTTCATGCCGAACCCGTCGCCTGCCCGGAGTGTGGGCCATCCTTGCGCTTCACGCGCGCAGGGGAGGCTGAAATTGCGCAAACGGAGACGGCATTGGCTGCAACGGTCGATGCCCTGCGAGGCGGCGAAATCGTCGCCGTGCGCGGAATCGGCGGCTATCACCTGATGTGCGACGCCCACAATGAGGCGACCGTGCAACGCCTCCGGCACCGCAAGCACCGACCTGACAAGCCATTTGCCGTTATGGTGCCGCAGACGGGAGACGATGGGCTGGAGGACGTGCGGCGACTCGTAGACCTGTCGGAACCTACCGCTCATGCATTGGTGTCATCTGTTCGACCAATCGTGCTCATGCCGCGACGCTCGGATGCAAGTATAGCGCCGTCTGTCGCACCAGGAATTGGGCAACTGGGCCTCTTTCTGCCCTATAGTCCGCTGCATGTCCTGATCCTCGACGCGCTTGCTGCGCCTCTTGTTGCAACCTCCGCGAACCTGAGCGGCGAGCCGGTACTGATAGAGCCGGCCGAGATTGATGGACGGCTTTCGGGCGTCGCAGATGCTGTCCTTCATCACAACCGGCCCATATCGCGCCCGGCCGACGATCCTGTCCTGCGCGAGATCGCAGGAAACGTCGTTCCGCTTCGGTTGGGACGGGGCAACGCACCGCTCGAACTGAACGTTCCGAGGCCACTGCCCCGGACAGCATTGGCGCTCGGCTCCCAAATGAAAGCGACGGTCGCTCTTGCGTTCGGCGATCGCGCGGTGATCTCGCCCCATGTTGGTGAAATGGACTCCGCACGAAGCCTGCACGTCCTCGAAGAGGTTTCGCGCAGCATGCAATCCCTCTACGGCAAAGAGGCTACCGTGCTGCTGTGCGACTCCCACCCCGGATACACAACCCATCGCTGGGCACAAAATCAGGGCCTGCCGGTTGTGCCGATCCTGCACCACCACGCCCATGCCTCGGCCCTCGCGGCGGAACATCCGGATACAATCGGAGATTGGCTGACGTTTACATGGGATGGTGTTGGACTTGGCGAGGACGGCACGCTCTGGGGTGGTGATGTCCTGTGGGGGCAACCCGGACGGTGGCAACGCGTGGCGCGGTTTCGTTCGTTCCGCCTCACCGGCGGGGATCGGGCCGGGCGCGAACCCTGGCGGAGTGCCGCAGCGCTCTGTTGGGCCGCAGAACGCGAGGTGCCTTTCGCTCCGCAAGGTGTCGATATTGCCCGGCAGGCTTGGGAAAAACAAATCAACACCCACGAGACCACGGCCGCGGGGCGGATCTTTGACGCCGCCGCCAGCATCGTGACCGGGATCACCCACGGCAGTTTCGAAGCGCAGGGGCCAATGGTGCTCGAAACGCTTGCTGCCAGGGAGGCGGGGCGGGCAATTCCACTGCCGACCGACCGCAACGAAACCGGATTGTGGGAGGTCGACTGGGCGCCGCTCATCGACAGGCTCACAGATTCCCGTCAAACCGAAGGTCAACGGGCCGCCGATTTTCACGCCAGCATGGCGCAGGTCGTCCCCGATCTTGCCCGACGCATCGCGGAGCACATCTCCTTTTCACAGGTTGGCCTGACAGGCGGTGTGTTTCAAAACGCCCGTCTCGTGCAGGAAATCCGTATCAGAATGGACAGCATGGGGACTCCGCTGCGGCTGCACCGGCGAGTCCCCTGCAATGACGCCGCCATCTCTTTCGGGCAGGTTGTCGAATACGCCGCGCAGGCAGGAGGAACCGAAGGATGACGCTTCAGGACAGCCACATCTCGCTCGCCCACGGCAACGGTGGCCGCTACATGCGCGAATTGATTGACGAGGTTTTTGCCCGGCATCTGTCGAACGGAACGCTGGATACCTCTGCCGATTCCGTTGCGCTGTCGCTCCCGAATGAGCAGATCATGTTCACAACCGATGGCTTCACGGTCCAGCCGCTGGAGTTTCCCGGCGGGTCCATTGGCTCGCTCGCCGTGCACGGTACGACAAACGATCTCGCGGTGTCCGGAGCCGATCCGCTCTACTTGAGCCTGAACGCCTTCATTGAGGAAGGATTCGAGGTAGCCCAGCTGGAACGGATCGTGGCCGACCTCGGTCAGGCTGCGTCCGAGATCGGCGTTTCGGTCGCCGCTGGCGATACAAAGGTGCTTCCAAGGGGGCACGGCGGCGGCATCTACCTGGCGACCACGGGTATTGGCGTGTTTCGTCACCCTGGCAAGCTGGCCATGAGCGAAGTCCGGGAAGGAGACATCCTGCTCGTCAGCGGTCCGATCGGAGATCACGGAATTTCGGTCATGCTCGCCCGGGAGCAGTTCGGGCTGCGCGGCGAAATCCGGTCTGATGCGGCCAGCGTGCTTCCACTGACAAAGGCGCTCCGCAGCGTTCCCGGTGTTCGCTTCATGCGGGACCCGACCCGTGGAGGCTTGGTCTCTGTTGCGCACGAAATCGCTCGGGCAACCGGGCTGGAAATCACGCTGGAAGAAGCGGCGATCCCGGTTCGACCGGCGGTACACACTGTGTGCGACATGCTGGGATACGATCCCTACTACCTCGCCTGCGAAGGGCGGGTTGTTGCGGTGGTGGCACCTGATGCGGCGAAATCCGCCTTGTCCGCATGGAAATCTCTAGCCGGAGGTGCCGACGCCGCGATCATTGGAGAGCTCCATGCGACCCGCCGCTTGGGACCCGTCTCGCTCAAAACTGAAATTGGCGGACTGAGGTTTCTGGAGGAGCTTGAGGACGACCCACTGCCGCGGATCTGTTGAGGGCACACCAGTTGCGCTCAGGGCTTTGTAGTTTCTGATCTTGAAAACACTAGCTGCCGCTTGGGCTCACTTGCGCCAGAACGGATTCCACATTGCCTGTCATTCGCCGACGAGTGTCTTTCAGAGGCACTTGGCTCAGGCTTTGCAGGGGACTTAAACACGGCCCAAAAAGTCAAAGAAATCCGCATGTCGAAACGTCAAAAGCCAAGCTTGACGCGGTGACGTAGCAGTTTTGGCACCCAGGCCGCGCAGAGACTGGGTCGAATTGGTTTGCCAGAACTCTCGCCGTAACTCAGCCGAGTGCCGCCGCGGCGGCTTCGGTCGCGCCGTAGGCCGTCGCGATGGCGAGTCCGGCGCCGCAGCGCTGACGCGCCCAATCCTGGTGCGAGAGGATCGCGCCCGCTGCAAACAGCCGTTCGTTGACCGGATCGCCATCCGGAATCACCGGTCGAAACGCGCTGTCAACCTCCACCCCGAGCCGGTTCACCGGATGGCCGCGCGGATCGAGATATTCATGCCGGAACCACTCCTCCCGGCTTGCCGGCTGGCGGATCGGAATGTCCAGCAGGGACTCCGACAGGCTGTGCTGATCGGATCGCAATCCTCCCGACAGAAACCGACCAGTCGCAAGAAGAACAGCGGACGCCTCGACCACAATATCCTCCATGGGCCCGTGCAGATGCAGCGTGGCCCCTGCGGTACCGAATTCGACATCCGCGACCTTGAGCTGTGGCTCCAATCTGACCCCCTTCTCCGGGAAGGCGCGCTCGAAACATTCGCGAAGGCGGATGCCCGGAACAGCCGGTGGGATGGTCGGAATCTCGAACAAGGTCGCTCCGATGGCTTGCTCCATCTTAGACCGCACGGCATCGGGAGCATGCATGCCGAGAATTGCCGGAAGGCCGACATATTCGGCCCCATTCAGCAGCGGCCGGATCAGGTCTGCCAGCGCCTCCTGCGTTGCCCGTGTCTCCAGCGAGCGCGCGAGAACCTCCGGAAAAATCTGCCGGTTTTCCATACCGGGGAAAGCCATCCGCGCCGATCTCAGCCCCGACCACCGTTCGGAAAAGTTGACCTCGAAAGCCTTGGCACTGAAGCCCTGGAGCCCGTCGAAATCCAACACCAGTGTCTTTGCACCGGTTTCCAGCGCCACGACACCCGGCAGCATGGTGTCCGGAACCGACAGGGTTGGCTTGGCGATGCCGTTCGGCAGAAGGGCGGACAGATTGCAGTCGCCCGCTTTGGAGTATCCGATCCCCATGTCCCCGAGCGCTTCCGTGAAACCGTTGAAAGCCGTGCGGATCGTCTCGTTCGATACGCCGCTCATCGGGTGCTTCGGTTCGTCCAGGCGCAACTCGTCCAGCGCCGCCCAAGGGTCGTCGCGAACACGCTGGTCATGCACTCCGAGGAGGTCGAGATAGCCGGTGGTATAGGCCATCGCGCCGCTGTGGCCGAACTGGGCGACATCGAGTCCGCGTTGCAAGGCGAATATGCTGGCAGCAAAGCCGGCAATCCCGGTGCCAATGACGGCCAGTTGTGTCTCGATCCTGCGGGTTCCACGTTTCATGTGGTTGTGCCCCCGTCCTTGCCTGCCGGTAGATCCATTCCACCCAGCCCGCAATGCAGGATCTCGGCGAGCTCGGCCTGGGGCATCTGCGCGCCCCATAGGACCGGGCGAACACCCTTGTAACGCTCGTTGACGAAATCACGCATCAAGCGAAGTCCATCCGGGCTGTCATAGACTTCGCGGTCATAGAGATGCGCGGTGACCCGCATCGAACAGAAGGCGCCCTGGCAGGCTCCCTTGCCGATGCGACTGCGCAGCGCAATGGCCTTGAGGCTCATGTGGTCCTCGGCCCCCGGCGCCTGCCCGATGATCGTATCGACCACTGAGCGGGCGACCATCTCGCATTCGCAAAGGATCGTGTCGGTCGGATCGGACCGCTTGTACCAGTCACGCGCGGCCGCACCCGGCTCGGTCCAGCGCAGCGCGTCGCCCGAGGGCAAGGGGTCGAGATCAGTCTTGCAAGGCTCGGCATTGCCGAGGCGCCGGGCCACGAGGTCGCCCGCCGTTTCCGCCATCAGGCGGAAGGTGGTAAACTTGCCGCCCGCCACGGTGGCGAAATTCGATAGTCCCTGGTCCTCGTGATCAAACAGCGCGAAACCTCGGTTCGCCTTGCGCCCGTCGGCCTCGCTCCCAGCGGATTTCAGGAGCGGCCGCACGCCGGAAAAGGCCCGGACGAAGCGGGTTTCGTTCAAAACCGGCAGCATCGTCGCGCCCTCGGCAAGGATGCGATCCACCTCTGATACTGTCGGTGCAATACCGTCGGGATTCTCGACCGTAACCGAGGATGTCCCGAGCAGCGAGACGGTGCCCCCCGGCACAAGGATATCCCCGTCATCGGGTAGCCGGAGCCGGTTCACAACCCCTTTTGTCACCCTCGTGTTGGTGATCAGCAGTGTGCCCTTTGAGTAGAGCAAGTTGACGTCCGCGCAACCGGCCAGGCGCGCGACTTTTTCGGCCCAGGCACCGCTGGCATTGATGATTTGCCGGGCGCGGATCTCGACCAAATCGCCGCTCCGCCGATCGCGGCAGAGCGTCTTTGTTATCACGCCGTCGGCGATTTCGAAGGCCTCGACCTCGGTATGCGGGAGGTAGGTGCTATCGTTCAGCCTCTGGGCATGGCCGACATTTTCCAGCACGATCCGGAACGGATCGATCGTGGCATCCGGTACCGCATAGGCGGCGGCGATCGCGTCCGGCAAGGCAGGTTCACGCTCACGGGCCTCTGCCGCCGTCAGCGCCTCGCAGGGAATGCCCGCGACCCGACAATGCTCGGGGAACCGCGCCGCAAAATCTTCGTCATCGCCCTCGACAGCGACGAACAGACCGCCGCAATCGTCGATGCATTCCGGTGCGAGGCGCTTGAGGATATCGCCCTCGCGCCGACATTCCGCCGCGGTCTCGGCATCCGCCGTGGCATAGCGCCCGCCGCTATGGAGCAGCCCGTGGTTGCCGCCTGACGCACCTGCATTCAGGTCCTTTCGGTCGACGAGAAGGCAGGTGATCCCCCGCAATGCAAGATCCCGCATGATGCCCGACCCGGTGGCACCGCCACCGATGACGAGAACCTCGGCCTCGAAGGTCCGTGCGGACAGACTGCTCATGACGTCTCCGGAAGGTTGATTCCGGCCAGATCGGGGCCGAGGTATTTCCGTTCATTCGGACCGAGTATACCCAGTGAAAGGCAGATCAATGTCCACAGATGCGTGACGGTATAGGCCCCGCCGAAATGCTCGCCGACATCGTAGATCTGGGAGTGGCAGTTGTGACAGGGCGTCAGCACGTAGTCCGCCTCGGTCGCGATAATCTGGTCGAATTTGCGTTTCCCATAGGCGCGACGCTCCTTCGACATGCCTGCCTGGAGGAAGCCGCCGCCGCCGCCGCAGCAGTAGTTCGCGCTTCGGCAGGGTTGCATGTCGATGAAATTTTCTTCGCCCACCAACGTCTTGACCACGAACCGCAGGTCATCCGCGGCCTGATCGCCGATGGATTTCCGGACCAGTTGGCAGGGGTCCTGCACGGTGAATTTCAGGTTGTCCTTGTTCCAGTCCGAATTGACCGGCAGTTTCCCCTCGCGGATCCATTGGGCGTAGTAGGTGACGAGGCTCTCAGCCTCGAAATTGGCCTCGAGCCCGAATTTCTCGATCCCCGCCCAGAGGGTATAGAAGGAGTGCCCGCACTCGGTGTTGATCCAGGTTTCGCATTCAAGCGCGTTGATGGCGTCGACCCGGGTCTCGACCATATCCTTCCAGGCATCGGGATCGCCGGTGAACATACAGAAGTTCTCGGCTGCCCAGCCCTTGGACGCATAGGTCCAGTCCGCACCGACATAGTCGAGGATCTTCCAGAGCGGCGCCATTTCTTCCGGCTCCGTTGCCGGTTCGCGGGAATTCTGGTTGATCACGAATTTTGCGCCGACCTTGTCGATGGGAACCGTCAGTTTCGAAAACCGGGGATCATCCTCCTGCAACTCCTCAAGGGTCTCCTCGACGATTTCGACGAAGTCCTCCGACATGAGCCCCATCGCGCTTGTACTCTCGTCGAGCCGTTGGGCCGCGCAGGAGCGGACAATCCCGCTTGGCTTCTCCTCGGTCGCCCAGGCCCCGCGCGCTGCGCCGACAAGCTGTGAGACGTCGATCCCCATCGGGCAGAGATAGGCACATCGCTTGCATTGCGTGCAGGCCCACACCCAGGGCGTCGTCGACAACTCCTCGTTCATGCCAAGCATGGCCATGTTGATGAACCGGCGCGGATCCATCCCGAAGAGTCCGGAGGCCGGACATCCCGACGCGCAGATGCCGCATCCGACACAAGCATCGTAGCTTGCGCCATCAGGCAGCAGATCCTTGGCGACTTTCAGGAAGTCGAGTGTCTCTCGGCGTGAATGTGCGCCCATGCGTGTATCCCCACAGCTGAAGCGGTCCACGTGTACAGTATCCGAGATGTTCCAATGAATGAATGCGGCCTAGTCTCCCAACTCGGAACAAACCGGTGCCAGAAGCACTCCGACGGTGGCGCCAAGGCAACTCGGCTGGCCGCGTGGCAAGGCGTTGGGCAGAGTTCCCGGGTGACGAAACATGACCCGTTCAAATTCTTCAAATCGAGCGAAGAGATCATCCACCTGGCCATGATGCTCCACGTAAGCTTCCCGCAATCGCCCGGAGTTGTTGACGACGTGTTGCACGAGCGCGGGCTCGAGATCAGCCGCGAGCCGGTACGGGCCTGGTGGCAGCGGCTTGGCTCAATGTTCGCCCCAGATATCCGCAGGAAACGCGCCGAGCATCTCCGTTCCGGGCTGCAGTGGCAAGGTTCGCGCCCCCTTCCCGTACAACGTCCGTCAGGCCCGGAAAAAACCGGATGGAGACATGTTCTCTCATCTCTGCCAACCCGGAGTCCAGCGATGCCATTTCGGCTTCGAATGACTTCATCTTGCTCTTCACACGGCGCTGGACGAAGGTGCACAGGACGGCTACCGACACGACGTTTCATTCCTGCGTGCGTGCTCTCTATTTCTGCGGGATCACTATGAGCGGGCTAGAAGGAAGGAACTCATTCATGCTGTCCACTCTTCTCGGGTTCTATGAACAGAGGTGGCTCGGTTTGTCTGAACAGGTTTCGGGCGTTTTCTAAATTTTTGCCTCGGTTACGCCGCCACCGCTTTGGGCATCGGCTGGTTGAAGTAGGCCTGGTCGGGCGTTTTCCCGTCAAGCGATGAATGAGGTCGGCGGCTGTTGTAGAAGCCGGGATAACGGCCGATCCCCGCTCGGGCTTCTGAGACGCTGGCGTAGGCCCGCAGGTAGACCTCTTCGTATTTGATGGTCCGCCAGAGCCGTTCGATGAAGACGTTGTCCCGCCAGGCGCCCTTGCCATCCATGCTGATCTTGATCTCG
>CANLZY010000022.1 GCA_947495685.1 uncultured Tropicimonas sp. | reverse complement strand
GGGGGGGGGGGGGGGGGGGGGGGGGGGGGGGGGGGGGGGGGGGGGGGGGGGGGGGGGGGGGGGGGGGGGGGGGGGGGGGGGGGGGGGGGGGGGGGGGGGGGGGGGGGGGGGGGGGGGGGGGGGGGGGGTGGGGGTGGGGGGGGGGGGGGGGGGGGGGGGGGGGGGGGGGGGGGCCCCCCCCCGCGCGGCCCGCCCCCCCGCCCCCCTCGCGATCTCCGACTGGAGAGCGCAACCCCTGGCGTAGCACTGGCGACACGGTTGAACGGTTGGAATGGCTCGCGGCCGCACTCGTCAGTGGGCGGGCCGACCCGCCGGGTCCGAGTTCGGTGATGGTGGTCGCCGAGATCGACACGCGGGTTCGGCCCGCTGTCGAGACGTCCGGTCGGGCGGAACTTGGCGGGCTTCTGACGGCGCTGGACGGACGTTTCGTGGCGCCGGGGCCCTCGGGCGCGCCGACGCGCGGGCGGTTGGATGTGCTGCCCACGGGGCGAAACTTTTTCTCGGTGGACAGCCGTGCCATCCCGACACGGGCGGCCTGGGAGCTGGGGTGGAAATCGGCCTCGCTGCTGATCGACCGTCACCTTCAGGATCAGGGCGACTGGCCACGCACCATGGCTATCACGGCATGGGGCACGGCCAACATGCGGACCGGCGGCGACGACATTGCCCAAGCGTTGGCACTGATGGGCGCAAAGCCGGTCTGGGATGAGATGTCGGGTCGGGTGACAGGCTTCGAGATTCTTCCCGCCACAGTCCTTGGGCGACCGCGAGTAGATGTTACCCTGCGGGTTTCCGGGTTTTTCCGCGATGCGTTCCCGACCCAGGTCGACCTTGTCGCCTCTGCTGCGCGCGCGATCATGGAGCGCGACGAGTCGGAGGCAGATAATCCGGCGGCGGCGAAGTACCGACGCGAGATCACGGATTTGGGCCCGGATCGGGCGGCCTACCGTGTCTTTGGTTCGAAGCCCGGCGCCTATGGGGCCGGGCTTCAGGCGATGCTGGATGAACGGCTCTGGCAGGACAAGGCCGACCTGGCCGATGCCTACCTTGCCTGGGGCGGCTATGCCTATGGCGAGGGCGCGGATGGCGCGGAGGCCCGCGAGGATTTTGCGCTGCGCCTGGGGCAGGTAGAAGCGGTGGTCCAGAACCAGGACAACCGCGAACACGACCTGCTGGACAGCGACGATTACTATCAGTTCGAAGGCGGGATGGCGGCCACTGTCGCCTCCCTGCGCGGCGCAGAGCCGCGTGTGTATCACAACGATCACTCGCGCCCCGAGCGGCCGGTCATCCGGACGCTGGACGAGGAAATCGCCCGCGTGGTACGCGCCCGCGCCGTCAATCCCAAGTGGATCGAGGGCGTCAAACGGCACGGCTACAAGGGCGCCTTCGAAATCGCGGCGACGGTCGACTACCTGTTCGCCTTTGCCGCCACGACAGGGGCCGTGCGCAACCACCATTTCGACCTGGTCTTCGAGGCGTATCTCGATGACGAGGTGACGCGCGATTTCATCGCCGAAGTTAACGCACCCGCGTTGCGAGAAATCGCTGAGCGGTTCGTCGAGGCGATAGACCGAAACCTCTGGGTGCCACGGTCGAACTCTGCCCGGGCGTTGCTGGAAGCGCTGGTCCGATGACCGCGATTGGTGGATCATACCGGCAGCAGCACGATCAAACTCGGATCACATCTGTTTCGGGGGCCGGCCCCGGATCAGGACGGAAAATGCGCACATGCCCCGGCGGCAGACCTGAGGGAGACCCGGAATGACGGACGATACCGAACGCCACAACATGAAGATGGCCAAGAAAAAGGCTGCCCGTGAAAAGATCATGGCCGGAAAAACCGAGGAAAAGGGACTGGTCATCGTCCACACCGGCAAGGGCAAGGGCAAGAGCTCGGCCGCCTTCGGGATGATCTTTCGCTGCATCGCCCATGACATGCCCTGCGCCGTGGTGCAGTTCATCAAGGGTGGCATGTCGACGGGCGAGCGGGATCTGATCCTGTCGCATTTCTCGGACAAATGCGCGTTCCATACCATGGGCGAAGGCTTCACCTGGGAAACCCAGGACAAGTCGCGTGACATCGAGATGGCGCAGGCGGCCTGGCAAAAGGCCAAGGAACTGATCCTGGACGAGACAAACCGGATGGTGTTGCTGGACGAGATCAACATCGCCCTGCGCTATGACTACATCGATATCCAGGAGGTCATCGCCTTCCTGAAAGAGCACAAACCGCCGATGACGCATGTGGTTCTGACAGGACGCAACGCCAAGGAGGAACTGATCGAGATTGCGGACCTCGCCACCGAGATGGAACTGTTGAAACATCCGTTCCGTTCCGGCGTCAAGGCGCAGGCGGGCGTGGAATATTGATGTTCGATCCGCGACTGCACCGGGCCAGTGACGCGCATATTCGCGTCTACGGATTTTACGAACGGCTCTATACCTGCATCGACCTCGTCGCGGCCCTCTGTTTCGTCGTTGGCAGCGTGATGTTCTTTTCCGAAGCCTGGCTTTTGCCGGGAACCTGGTTGTTCCTGTTGGGGTCGCTCTGTTTCACCGCCAAGCCGCTGGTCCGCTTTCTGCGCGAATTCAACCTTGCCCGACTGCCCCTGCCGGAAGACGAGAGCTGACCGATGCGGGCGTTGATGATCCAGGGCGCGGGCTCGAATGTGGGCAAGTCGATGCTGGTGGCCGGGATGGCGCGGGCATTTGTGCGGCGTGGCCTCAAGGTGCGCCCCTTCAAGCCGCAGAACATGTCCAACAACGCCGCCGTCACCGCCGATGGCGGCGAGATCGGGCGGGCGCAGGCCCTGCAGGCGTTGGCCTGCGGTGTGGCGCCGATCACCGACATGAACCCCGTGCTGCTGAAACCCGAAACCGAGACCGGTGCCCAGGTTGTCGTGCAGGGGCGGCGCCTGACCACGGTGCGGGCGCGCGACTATGCGGCGCTCAAACCGAGCCTGATGCCGGCAGTTCTGGAGAGCTTTCACAGGCTTGCGGGCGGAGCTGATCTGATTCTGGTCGAGGGTGCCGGCAGCCCGGCCGAGGTGAACCTGCGCGCGGGTGACATCGCCAACATGGGTTTTGCCGAGGCCGCTTGTGTACCGGTGCTGCTGGTCGGCGACATCGACCGGGGCGGCGTGATCGCGCAACTGGTGGGCACGCTGGCCGTGCTGGACCCTGCGGATGCCCGGCTGATCCGGGGTTTTGCGATCAACAAGTTTCGCGGCGATCCCCGGCTGTTCGACGAGGGCCATGCGCTGATCGAGGACCGCACCGGTTGGCCCGGTGTCGGCGTTGTGCCGTGGTTTGACAAGGCACATCTGTTGCCCGCCGAAGATGCGCTGGACCTGAAAGGGTCGCAGTCGGGCACCGGGTTGCACGTCGTCTGCCCTGTCCTGTCCCGGATTGCCAATTTCGACGACCTCGATCCGCTGAGCCTGGAACCGGGGGTGCGGCTGACGATGCTGCGGCCCGGAATGGCACTTCCGGGGGATGCGGACCTTGTCGTCCTGCCCGGAACAAAGTCGACGCGCGGGGATCTGGCCTTTCTGCGCGCCCAGGGCTGGGATGTGGACATCGCGGCGCATGTCCGTCGGGGCGGACGTGTTCTGGGCCTGTGCGGCGGCTATCAGATGCTGGGCAAGCGGATCATCGATCGCGACGGGCTGGAGGGCCCGCCGGGCGAAACCGAGGGGTTGGGGCTGCTGGACGTCGTGACCGAGATGGTGCCGGACAAACGGCTGACACGGGTTTCGGCGATCCATTCGGCCAGCAAGACGCCCCTGTCAGGGTATGAGATTCACATCGGGCGCACGGAGGGGCCGGATTGCACCCGCCCGTTCGCCACTGTCGAGGGGCGCGACGAGGGCGCCTGCTCGCCGGATGGCCGGATCATGGGCAGTTACCTGCACGGGCTGTTCTCGGCGGACGCATTCCGGCAGGCGTTCGTGTCCGGCGTCGGTGGGGTGCCCGGGCAGGTATCGTATGCGGCGGTGATCGAAGAAACGCTGGATGCGCTTGCCGATCATCTGGAGACCCACATGGACCTGGACGCCGTTCTGGCCATGGCCGGGCAATTGGCGGCAATCGCGCCAGCCGACCTGACCCACCCCGATTGACCGTTCGCCGGGTTGACCCGTTGCGGGGCCGATCCGGTGCTCAGTCCAGCGGTGGCACGCGGGACACGAAGTGTCCCTTGACCCCTTGGGGCCATTGGCGAAACGGCACCACGCCGCCGTCGTTGTCGGCATGGTGGGCGGCATATTCCACCAGCGCCTCAGCGTCGTCCGAGGTGCCGTCGAACCGGCCCAGCACATAGGTCATCTTGCCATGATCCGAGATGGCCACGTTGCATCCATGCGAACAGCCCATCAGGCAGGCAACGCCGCGCACCTTGACGGGGGTGCCGCTCGCCGCGGCCTCGACATGCGTCAGGAAGGTTTCGCCGGTGGGGTCACCTTCCTTGGTGTCCCGGGCGGCGTCGTTGCGGCAGGTGGTGCAAACGGTGAGAGTGGTCATCGGTGGCCCTATCCGGAGTTCAGACCGACAGAGATGCCGCGCCTCGTGGCGGATGTCTACAGTCAAATCCCCTGACCTTGGCCATGTACATATCATCGCGGCTGCGTGGCCGGGTGCAGCGATGTGCTGCGGCCACTCCACACTGCCGTCCGGGTCCGCCACGAACCCGTACAGCCACGCGTGGAGTGTCTGACAGATCGAGATGCGGGCGCCTCTGGGGCGCCCGCATCATTCATGGAAAGATCGGTGCCGGCTTGATCGTGCCGATGCAGGTGCCAAAGCCGATGCAATAGCCGCTGCCCTGGGCGTGACCTCGAAGGGTCAGGGTGTCTCCGTCCTCGATGAAGGTGCGGGTTTCGCCGCCCTCGAGGGTCAGTGGTTCCTTGCCATCCCAGGTCAGTTCCAGCAGCGAGCCGCGATTTTCCTTTTCCGGACCCGAAATAGTGCCGGACCCGAGCAGGTCGCCAGCGTTCATCTTGCAGCCCGACGAGGCGTGGTGCGCCAATTGCTGTGCGGCCGAATAGTACATCTCGTTGTAGTTCGTCTGGCAGATCGTCGACGGTGTCTTGCTGCCCTTGGGCGTCATCGTGACCGACAGGTCGATATCATAGAGCATCGGACCCGGTTCACGAAGGTAGGGCAGCAGGTCCTTTTCGCGATCTGGCGTCGAACAGCGGAACGGCTCCAACGCCGCGCGGGTGACCACCCACGGGCTTATGGAGGTCGCGAAGGCCTTGGCCTGGAAGGGGCCGAGTGGCTGGTATTCCCAGGCCTGGATGTCGCGCGCCGACCAGTCGTTCAGCAGCACATAGCCAAAGATCATCGCGTCGGCCTCGGCGACCGTGACGGGTTGCCCCATGTTCGAGCCGGTGCCGACCACGGCCCCCAGTTCCAGCTCGATATCGAGCCGTTTGCAGGGGCCAAAGCCGGGGGCATCCGCATCGGGCGCCTTGGTCTGGCCGACCGGTCGGCGGATATCGGTGCCCGAGACGACAACGGTGGAGGCCCGGCCATTGTACCCGATCGGCATGTGCAGCCAGTTCGGGGGCAGGGCGTTTTCCGCGCCGCGGAACATCGTGCCCACGTTGATGGCGTGATTTCGACCGGCATAGAAATCGGTATATTCCGACACCCGGAACGGCAGGTGCATCGTGACCGCGTCCATCGGGAACAGGTGACGTTCGACCATTGCGGCGGCCTGACTGCCCTCGCCGAGGAAGCCGAACAGCGTTGCGCGCAGTCCAGCCCATGCCTCTGGGCCCTTGTCCATGAAGGTGTTGAGCGCCGGTTCGGTCAGCCCCAGCGGTTTCAGCAGGCCTGCGCGTTCCATGCCGCCCAGATCCAGAACCTTGTCACCGACGGCGGTGCAGCACCGGGGCGCGCCGCCGTTCGAAAAAACGCCAAACGGCAGGTTGTTGAGGGGAAAAGGGCATTCGGGATCGTTCGCTGTGGTGACCCAGCTTTTCAAAAGGTGCATCGGACTCCTCCGTAAACTCGAAACATTTGGGATGATGCCCGATCATGGCATCGACCCCGCTTACCAGATACTTGCGGTTATTCGGGCGACTGGGCAACCCGATAAGACGGCAACGGGCAACCGCGAGCGGCTCTGATGTTCAGACGATCAGAAGATCGTCCGAGATGTCGCTCAGCTTGGCCAGGCCATCAAAGATCAGCACATTTCCGTTCTCGAAATCCAATGCCTTCTGGCCGTCGATCTCGGTGCCGAACAGCCCGATCACCTCGGCACCATCCTGATTGAGATCGAGGCCCAGGGCGACCGCGTTCAGATGCACGGCGTCGATCCCGGGCTCGATCCCGCGGATCACATCCGTGTCGGATGCTCCAAAAACGAAGGTATCGGCCCCGCCACCACCGATCAGGATGTCGCGCCCAAGTCCACCCTTCATCGTGTCCATGCCGGAGCCGCCGCGCAGTGTGTCGTTGCCACCCCCACCCGACAGCATATCGGCCTGCTTGCCACCATCTAGGAGGTCGTTGCCCTTGCCGCCGTCAAGGGTATCGCGACCGTTCTCGCCGCGCAGGGTGTCATTGCCGGCGCCGCCCAGCAACGTGTCGTCACCTGCGGCCCCGATCAGAGTGTCCTTGCCGGCACCGCCGTCCAGACTGTCGTTGCCGCCCCGCCCAAGAAGTTCGTCGTCGCCATCGCCGCCCTTCAAGGTGTCGGCGTGTTTGCCGCCGTCGAGGGTGTCGGCCCCGGCGTTGCCATTCAGCACATCCTTGCCGGACCCGCCCTTGACTGTGTCATCGCCCTTGCCGCCGTTGGCCGTATCATCCCCTGCACCGCCTTCCAGATTGTCCTTGCCAGCGCCGCCGAACAAGGTGTCGTTGCCCGCATCGCCGTACACCTGGTCATTGCCATCCTCGCCGTCGACCCTGTCATCGCCGTGGCCGCCCCTGACAACATCCTTGCCGCCACCGCCCCGCACATCGTCATTGCCGTCAAACCCGTTCAGGTCATCCTTGATCGAGCCTGCACGAAGCTCGTCGTCGCCGCGAAAAAGATAGCGATTAAGTGCCTGGTTGTCGCTGTTGTCGAGGGTCTGGCTGACGCGGAAAAAATCGGCGGCATCCATGTTCAGCTCCGTGACCTCGGTGCGGTAATCCGGTCCGACCTCAAGAAACCGGTCGATCACGCCCTTGATGGGGGTGGACATGGAGTGATCGGAATTGCGCACCGTCTTGTACGTCAGGCCGGTTCCGAACCATTGATCGGGCGGCGCCTGTTCCGGTTGCGGGATGCCGGGAATGTTCGGAAAGTCGAAGGCCGGGAACTGCACCTTGAACCCTGACCCGCTGATATCAAAGACTTCGGCCTTCATCTGGAAATAGAAGGACGGGTGGCCAGGCACGGCCTTGGACTGCTGGTTTTCAATCGGTCCGCTTGCAATCAACTTGACCATCACATGTCTCCTCAAAAATGTTGTGCAACAGGCTAGCCTGCGGCCCCCGTTCGGGCAAGCGCAACGGGCCTGCCCGAAATCTGCCTGCGATCTTGGGGCTTGCTCTGCGCGAGGCAGTCCCTATGTCGGTGGGAAACAGACAAAAGGGACAGACATGCGCAGGAAAATCCTTGGACCGTCCGGTCTGGACGTCAGCGAGTTGTGCCTTGGCACGATGACCTTCGGTACCCAGACCACGGAGGCCGACTCCCATCGCCAGATCGACATGGCGCTGGCCGCCGGTATAGACCTGATCGATACCGCCGAGATGTATCCGGTGAACCCGGTGAGAGCGGAAACGACCGGCAAGACCGAAACCATCCTCGGCAACTGGATTGCCGCCAGCGGACGCCGCAACGACATCGTGCTGGCCACCAAGGTGACCGGCACCAACGGCGGCAGGATTCGGGGGGGGCG
Organism: uncultured Tropicimonas sp.; assembly: GCA_947495685.1. Classification (GTDB taxonomy): domain Bacteria; phylum Pseudomonadota; class Alphaproteobacteria; order Rhodobacterales; family Rhodobacteraceae; genus Tropicimonas. Next base: position 101,326 of record CANLZY010000022.1, on the reverse strand, counting down.
CGGGATTGACGGCGAGACCATCGTCGAGGCCGTCGAGGGCTCGCTGAAGCGGCTGCAGACCGAGGTGATCGACCTCTACCAGTTGCACTGGCCGAACCGCGGGTCCTATCATTTTCGTCAGTACTGGAGCTTTGACCCCTCCGGGCAGAACCGTCAGGAAACCGAGGCCAACATGGTCGAGGTGCTGGAGGCGATGGGGCAGTTGCAGCGCGACGGCAAGGTTCGGCATTTCGGATTGTCGAACGAAAGCGCCTGGGGCACGGCAGAGTGGTTGCGGCTGGCGAGCACGACCGGGGCACCGCGCATGGTGTCGATCCAGAACGAGTATTCGATGATGTGCCGCCTGTTTGACACCGACCTGGCCGAGCTATGCTGCAATGAACAGGTCGGCTTGTTGGCCTATTCGCCCCTGGCCACCGGGTTGCTGACCGGGAAATACCGCGACGGGGCAGTGCCCGAGGGCAGCCGCAAGTCGCTGAATGCCGGGCTGGGCGGACGCGCCAACGAGCGTGCGCAGACTGCCGTGGAAGCCTATATCGATGTGGCCGAACGGCATGGTCTGGACCCGGTCCACATGGCGCTGGCCTTTTGCACCTCGCGGCCGTTCATGGGGTCAGTCATCTTTGGCGCGACCACGATTCCACAGCTGCAGCACATTCTGGAGGGGATCGATCTGACCCTGTCGGAGGAGGTGCTGAAGGACATCAACGCCACCCACCGGGCCCATCCGATGCCATTCTGAAGAAATTGCCCGGGCAGCCCTTCGGGTCGCGCACAAACGTCGGGCACGGGCAGTCCGAGGGGCCGGCAAATCGCCGATCTGTTGTGTGCATCACGCAACGCAATGCACCTTGGGGGCTTGCGCTATCCTGTGGGGTGCCGTTCTCTGGAGGGGTCACCGCCAAAGGTTTTGTCATGCGCCTGTTCTCCTGTTTTTTCGTTCTGTGTGTCCTGGCGGCCTGCAACCCGCTGGCCAAGGCGCCCGAGCCACCCGCCCCTGCGGGCACCGAAGAATTCATCGAGCAGCAGCAGTCGATCTGCGAGGCGCGCGGCGGATCGTTTGGAACTGGGCCGGGCAAGTCGACCAAGGTCTGTTTCATCACCCCTTCCGATGCCAACCAACCATGCGCCAGCAAGTCCGATTGCGAGGGTCTGTGCCTGGCACGATCACGCACCTGCGCGCCGATCGTGCCGATGTTCGGCTGCAACGAGGTGTTGTTGGCCAACGGTCGACGGGCGACGGTTTGCCTGGACTGAGCGTGATGCCCGCGCCGCCAGCCTGTCCGACGCGCCGCGAAAGGCGCTGAATGGACCTGTGGATCGCCGCGACCCTCTGTGCCGCCCTGTTTCAGACCGTCCGGTTTGCACTGCAAAAGCAGCTGAAACAGGTCGGTCTGTCGACAATGGGCGCCACCTGGGCGCGGTTCCTGTGGTCGGCGCCTTTCCTGACGTCGGGCCTGATGGTCTGGGTGGTCACCACCGGCACCCGTCTGCCGGATCTGTCCCCCCGGTTCTGGGCCTTTGCGCTGGCTGGCGCGGTGGCACAGATCCTGGCGACGCTCTGTGTTGTTGCGCTGTTTTCCCTGCGCAACTTTGCCGTCGGCATCACCTTCAAGAAATCCGAAGTCCTGCAGACGGTTCTGGTCGGCTGGTTGCTGCTGGGTGAACGGGTGTCGCCTGCCGGTTTCGGGGCATTGATGTTGGGGTTGGTTGCGTTGCTGGTGTTGTCGGATGCGGGTGCGACCGCTGTGGACGCATGGCGAGGGCGCATCCTGAACCGGTCTGTCGGGCTGGGCCTGACCAGTGGCGCATTCTTTGCACTGGCCGGTGTCGGGTACCGGGGCGCAACGCTGGCGTTGGGCGACGGGCCGGTCGGATTTCGTGCGGCGTTGGCGCTTGGGATCGTGACCCTGTGCCAGACCGGGTTGATGCTGGTTTGGATGCTCTGGTGCGACCGGGAGGAGGTCGGGCGGGTCCTGCGGGCGTGGCGCCCCGGGCTGGCGGTGGGGCTGACCGGTATGGCGGGAAGCCTGGGGTGGTTCATCGCCTTCGCGCTGCAGAACGCGGCTTATGTGTATGCGCTGGGGCAGGTTGAACTGCTGTTCAGCATCCTTGGCGGTTGGTTGGTGTTCCACGAACGCCTGTCACGGCGGGAGTGGCTGGGGATCGGCCTGCTGCTGGTCAGCCTCGTGGTGCTCGTGCTGGTGACGTGACGCGGCATCTCTCAGGTCAGACGGGTGATTCCCGAGACGATGTCGTCGTTCTGCACGAATGGCACCGATGCAGGCCGACCGCCTCGAGCGATCAGGGGGCCCAGTTCGGCCAGGACGACCTCGGTGATGAATGGCAGGTCAAAGTCACGAACTGCGCTCAGCGGAATCCATTGCAGGTGGCGCAGCTCGTCGCAGGCATGGGTGAAATCGTCGGCATCCCCTTGCACCGCGCTGGCCGACACAAGGAAAAACCGCGCATCAAAGCGGCGGGTCCGCCCCGGCGGCGTCACGGCCCGGAACACATAGGACAGACCGGCGGCCGAGGGTGCGTGACCGGTCGCGGCAAAGCTTTCCCAGTCGGCGCTGGGCGTCTGCCATGGCTGTTTGCGCCCCAGCACCAGCCCGGTTTCCTCCCAGACCTCGCGAATGGCACCGGCCAGGATCGCGGGAACCCGGGCGGGATCGGTCGAAATGGCCAGCCGTCGCAGGCAGGTTCCGTCGGGATGGCCGGTCAGGGGGACAGCTGCGTCCTCGGGGTCGATCGCGCCACCGGGAAAGACGAACTTGTCAGGCATGAACGCGGCAGAAGAGCCACGCTGACCCATCAGCACCTCGGCCCCCGCAGTGCCCTTGCGCCAGAGGATCACGGTCGAGGCGTCGCGCACGGCTGTCTTGTCCACCACTTGGGTCATGGCTCAGCCCTGCGAGGCTGCTTCGGACTGCCCGAACCCGTGCATCCGTCGTGCCCATTGCAGACCGATGAAGGCCCCCTTGATCCGCGGTAGCAGGATCAGACATAGCGCCACGCAAAGGACCGACAGCAATGTTGCCATCACCAACGGTTCAAGCTGCAGGCGAACGTACATCACGTGGATCAGCGGCGCCATGAGGTGCCCCACGATCAGGATCGTCAGGTAGGCCGGGCCGTCATCGGCCCGCTGGTGGTGAAATTCCTCGTCACAGACCGGGCAATGGTCGGCCACCTTCAGATAGCCGGACAGCAGCGGGCCGTTGCCGCAATTGGGGCATTTGCGGCGCCATCCGCGTGCCATCGCCGTTTTCAAAGGCCGATCTTCCGCTGCAGGCCGGGCCTGGGCAGCGTTACTGTGGGGCGTCATGTCGGAGTCCTTCGCTGGTACGACCCTGACGGGTTCTGCTGACTGTTCGCTGGTCAGAAGATGGCACTTTTTGAGACGGAAGCGAGGTATCCTGTTGTCCGTGCGGCGGGATGTCGCGAATGGCAGGTCGATAAATCCTCATTGGACAAATGGTATGCGCCGGACCCTCGGCACGAGATCCCTGCGGAGCCGCAGGATTCCGCCGGTCCGGAGTGACCGCCATCTCGTCCGGTTCGATCGTTGCGCCGCCGGATGAAAAGATTTCGCACCCCGGCGACGGAAAGCTTTCGGCGGACCGTATGAGAAGCATACCGGGACACGAAGGTGTCTGGTTCGACGCAAAAAAGACAGAACAGGAAACAGAAAATGACCCGTATCATTCTTCTCACCACGGCAATCGTCACCGGCCTGGTTGTGGCCAACAGCGCAGCGGCCTTCGGCGGGCCGAAAGATGCAGCCGACCGCCCGAGCTTTGCGCAACTCGACGCAAACGGTGATGGCACCGTGAGCGCGACCGAGATGGAGGCCTTTGGTGCCCTTCAGGCGACCGAGCGGTTCAAATCTGCCGACAGCGATGGCGACGGTAAGATCAGCACGGAAGAGATGGCCGCATCAATGGATGCTGATCGTGCCAGCCGCGCCGCGCAGCGGGTGGACAGAATGGTCGCCCGCTTTGACACCGACAAGGACGGCATGATCAGCGAAGACGAAATGACCGCTGCCGTTGGCAAGAACCGTCGGGAAACGCCGGGCGCGCGCTTCATTTCCTGGGCTGACACCGACAAGGATGGTGTCATCAGCGAGGATGAATATGCCGCCGTTGCCGACAAGATGCAGCAGCGCCAGGGCCGTGGGGATCGCATGGACAAACGTCAGGGCGGTCGCAGCGAACGTGGCAACCAGATGCCGTTCTGGCGGAACTGATCCGGTAGGCCGATCCACTGTCCCGCGCGGCGTTGTCGCGCGGGATCTCGACCGGGCATTGCGTCCGGAGGGATATTGAGGCTAGGCCACGGATATCATGACCATGCCGCTCGATGCCAACTCCGAACAGACAGACGATACCCTGCTCGCGCTGTTTGCGAATGGGGACAGAGGGGCTGCGCGCCTGTTGACGGTTCGGCTTACACCAAGGGTCCTCTCGCTGGCACAGCGGATGTTGGGCGACCGGGCCGAGGCCGAAGACGTGGCACAGGAAGCCATGTTGCGGCTTTGGAAGATTGCGCCGGACTGGCGCCCGGGCGAGGCGCAGGTGTCGACCTGGTTGTACCGCGTGGCCAGCAACCTGTGCACCGATCGGCTTCGACGGCGGCGCAGTGTCGGGCTGGACGAAGCGTTTGGCGAGGGCAACGAGCCGGAAGATTTCTCTCCGGGGGTTGTTCGCAGAATGCAGGACGCGGAACGCGCGGCAGCCTTGAAGGCCGCGCTGGCCCAGTTGCCGGACCGGCAGCGACAGGCGGTTGTGCTTCGGCATCTGGAGGGGTTGTCGAACCCCGGTATCGCCGAAGTGATGGAAATTGGCGTCGAGGCAGTCGAAAGTCTGATTGCCCGGGGCAAACGCGCATTGGCCTCGCGATTGAGTGGGCGCCGCGCAGAACTGGGGTTGAGCGATGACACCTGAGTTTGACAAGACCATGGATCATGATCTGGAAGCGTTTTTCCAGGCCGCGCGGGACGAGTCCCCGGACCCGTCTGCGGACTTGATGGCGCGCATCCTGGCGGATGCCTACGATGTGCAGGATCAGCATACGGCCGAGACGATCCTGACCGCGGCGGACCCTGTCGTCACCACCGCGCCGCGTGGCGTGATGGCGAGTATCCTGAGGGCGATCGGCGGCTGGCCGGCGCTGGCGGGTCTGGCGACGGCCACGGTGGCCGGGGTCTGGATCGGCTACAACCCGCCTGCCGTTTTTGATACGTTGACCCTGGATCTGCTCGACAGCAGCTACGGGATCAGCATGGGGTCGGTTTATACCGACACCGAATTTCTGCTGACCGAAGGATAGGAGCAGCGCACCGATGACCGAAGGCACACCCAAGTCCGGCGCAGACAGGCCCGCGCGCAGTCGTGTGGGTCTGCGCGTGATCCTGTTCGTGTCGCTGGCACTCAACCTGGCGGTCGTCGGGCTGCTGGTCGGCGCCTATCTCAACATGTCCCGCGGCGACGACCATCCGGGTCGGATCAGTCGGGATCTGGGTCTCAGTCCCTACCTTTACGTTCTGGATTCAGAACAACGCCGCGAATTGCAGAAGGCCGCCGCAGCCCGCAAGGGGGATCTGCGCTCTGGGCGAGCGGAGTGGAAAAAGGCCTATGCAGAATCGCTGGAGGTACTTCGTTCAGAGCCGTTCGACGTCGATCGGTTCCGCGATCTGATGAACCGGCAGGCCCGTTTGGCGGATGACGGGCGGCGGATCGGACAAGAGGTCGTCGTTGTACAGATATCGGAAATGACAGCCGAAGCGCGTGCGGCACTGGCCGACAAATTGGAGAAAAAGAGCTTTGCTCCTGGAGGGCCGCCTGCCAACCGCGACGGCGCTCGCCCGCAACGCCCCCGCCCACAGTAGGCACCGCAACGCCTGGCGGCGCTCGAACAGGTCGGATCGTGGTGTAGATGCAAATCGGGGGCGCGGTTGCGCGCACTCATTGCCGGTTGCTTCAACCGGGAAGACATCCGGTGAAAGTGGCCGAATGGCGGCTCGGAGCCGAAGGTGGGGCACCGTTGAGGGCGCGTTGAGCGACATCAAGGCATCAGGCTTTGTTTCCCTTTAGCCTAACCTTAGAGGGCGTTTGAATGGGCTGGGCGCTACGCATCTGTTTTTGCGCGTTATCGTGTGTTTTTGCCGGGATCAGCAACGCAGGCAGAGAGCGATGCCTTGTTCGAGTTTCATCACGATTTTGTTGCGAAGGCCGGTCATGGGGTTGGATTTGCCAATCCGCAGATCGTCTGCTCGGTGCGCGTGCCGCCTCCCCCTGGGGAGTCGGCGGCTTCCCGGATCGTTTTCCTCGCCGAAGCGGGTATGGCGGCAGAAGTCTGGGCACTGTCGGACTTTCCGATCAGGCGTATGGGCGCGCTCTGGACCGGCGGAGCGTTCGGGTCGGACCCGGCAAACCCGCAAACGGCGGAATGGGGCTGGATCTATGATCGGAATGGAGACGGTTTGATAGACTGGCTCTCGTATCTCTACGGATCGCTCCCTGTGCTGCCAGAAGGTGGGTTTCCGAGCGGGTTTCCGAGCATTCTGGAAGGGAAAGTCCCGATCACGAACGAACAATTTTTCATTTTCAGGGACAACGGGCGAGTTGTTTACAACCACATCCTCGATGCAGACTTCGATGGCCCCCCCGACCACGTTCTGGTCGCGCCGGTTTCTCAGGAAAACGGTTGGAGCGAAGGAATGATGCTGGTCGATTTGCGAGAGGCCGAACAGCTCAATTGCTTTTGGCAATCCGACTACGATCCGGACGACAACCATGTTTGTATAGAGGAGAATGGAGCCTACCTGACGCGCGGAGACATGCCCGTTCGAAAGGCAGGCCGCCACCAAGGGCGCTTGTTGTATACTGGGATGCCACCAGAAAGGGCGCTGCTGAGTGCGGGTTTGGCGCCACCTCATTGGAAGCCTATCCGTAGTAGCTCGTCCGGCCAAACCTCAAGAGCCGCGTTTCGCGATCAAGGCTCCTTCATCGTTCACCAGCATCTTGGGGCGCGAACGAGTCCGAGGCGGTCTGCTCTCTGGCGCTGATCTTCGGCTCGATTTCGACCCTCCCGATCCTTGCCGTTTCGCAGCTTGCCTTGCTGATGCTAGACGGTGACCCCGGAAGGCAGGTCGCCGCGACGGCGACGCTCAAAACGATAGTGGGCAATTTTTGATCGCGGCTTCGCCGATGCGGCTCGGGGTCGTGGCCAGTTTCATATCGTTGCCGGTTCGGACAGGTTTCAAGGTCGGCATCGTGCTGGACCAGGTGCAAAGGCTGTTTGGCCTGGACATTGAAACGGAAGGGTTCTGCGCGACCCTCTGAACCTTGCCGAAAGCCAGCCGGAAACCTCCCTGAAACCCTAGGTGATTGCCGCGGTGCCCTTGGCGAACCTGATCGGAGGCGAGCGGCGCCTGGCACATTCCCTGATACTTCAAGTCGTCCGGTACGATCTTGGCAAGGTCTCCGGCATCGACTTCACGGCCCAAAGATGATGATCGAACGCGAAAGGATCGTTGGGACAAAAGGGCGGCCAATGTGGTTTGCCGGTGTAAACCCGGCGGATCCGAGATGCTTTGGGTCGCCGGGTCTGGGGGATAGGGTCGGAAGCGATCGCCTGTCCATCGATGTGCGCGTTGGTCCGTGGCACCCCCTTGGCTTGCTGCAATTCGGTGGTGACTGAGGTGCAATGGCGGTGGTGTTGCGTGGATCAACGGTGAAGCGCCCACTTTTGGGCGGGTGGAAAATCAAGAGTGCCGAACTCCGGGGTCTGGCGATTGATGCGTGACGCGGTCCTCCTACGATGCCGGTGACGCCGGGGGAGCGAAAACCGAAGCAACGTCGACTGGCCGCATCGGAGGGGGCTGGCCACCCTTGATCAGACAGCCAAGCCGTGACCGCCCGAAACGGCGGTCTGTGTGTCAGGCGGCGGCGCGGGTTGGCGCGCTGGTCGTGACCCGGTTGCGCCCGTCCGATTTTGCCCGATACAGCGCCCTGTCCGCTCGGTCGAGCAGCTCCGACAGGGTTTCCGGTGATCCTGAGGGGCCAGAACAGAACGACACAAGCCCGATGGAGACTGTCTGGATCAACGTCTTGGTCGGCGCCGCCGGCGTTGGCAGCGGGATGGGCTGCGCGGCCACGGCCTCCCGCAAACGCTCGGCGGCTTTCAGCGCGGCTTCCGGGGTGATCTCGGGGAGAACGGCAAGGAATTCCTCGCCCCCGACCCTTGCGATCAGGTCAACGTTGCGCAGGTGAGCCTGGATTGTGCGTGTAACCGACTTCAGAACCTCGTCGCCAGCGGCATGCCCGTGGGTGTCGTTCACGCTCTTGAACCGGTCGAGATCGAGCAGCATGACCGCAAAGCCGCGGTTCGACGCGATTGCCCGGTCGCGGATGAGGGTCAGGTGCGACATGGCATAACGTCGGTTGAACAACCCCGTCAGGGGGTCTGTCACGGCCATCTGAAGCCCGTCGCGGACACGCCTGCGCAACCGGTCGCTCTGCCGCTTGCGTTTGAGTTGCGCCCGAAGCCGCAGCGCCAGTTCTTCCACGTCGAGCGGAAGGCTGACGATATCGGAGGCACCGAGGTCCAAGGCCATGCTCGCTGCGTTCAGCGAGCGATGCTCCACCGCGATGATGACCGCGGAATGGCGGGTTGTGGGTCGTGATCGCAGTTCGGACAACAACATCAACCCGTCACCGGGGTGTTCGAGGTCGGCCGCGATCACGAATACATCGGGCGCGTTGTCCGACTCGATGTCGCGCAGGGCATCTGCGGAATTGCGCACCTCGATGTGGTCGTTGACCACCACTGCCATTTTCCGGCGCCAGGAATGTGCGGTCGCATCGCGCCCCGCCACCAGGCAGATCCGGCCCGCCTGGGCAAATCCGGCTGCGGGATCCGCAAAGCCAAGTGCCTGTCGCGTGCCTTCACGCAGGGCAAGTTCGGCCGATATGGATCCGGCCCGCAACAGCGATCGGACACGGGCAAGCAGGCCCAGATCATCAAGCGGCTTGGACAGGAATTCTTCGGCCCCGGCCTCCAGCGCGGCGAGTTTCGACGGTGTATCGTCAAAGGCCGTGATCACGATCACCGGGATTTCGCAGGTGCGGGGGTCGGACTTCAGGCGCCGGCAGACCTCCAGCCCGTCGATGTCGGGCATGGCCATGTCCAGAAGGATCAGGTCTGGCCGATCACGCTGCGCCATTTTAAGCGCCTCGGCACCACCGCTGGCTTGCAGCACCTCGTAGCACGCGCTGGCAAGCTTCACCTTGAGGATGATCCTGTTGGTGGCAACGTCATCGACGACGAGTATTCGTCCGGGCATTGCGACGCACTCCTGAATCCGGGCACAGTGGCCTCTTGTCGGGAGGATTCTTTGTTGAGATTGGTTAAGGAAACCTTTCGTTCTTGATAGTGGAAGCATGTATGCAGCAGGAAAATGCCGAAACGGTCGCGTTGCAGGCGCTTGGCTGGCTGGCCAATCACGAAGACCTGCTGCCAGTGTTCTTCGGGGCGACAGGGGCTGACATCAACGATGTCCGCGAAAATGCGGGCAACGCCGATTTTCTGGCCTCGGTGCTGGATTTCGTGATGATGGACGATGCCTGGGTGGCGGCCTTCTGTGATACGGTCGGGCTGGCCTATACCGCGCCTCTGGCCGCACGGCAGGCCCTTCCCGGCGGTCAGTTGCCGAACTGGACCTGACCGCTCCGTAAAATGTTTTCCGGACAAGGATATGCCAAGATGCAAGAAATCCGCGGGCTTCTGTTTGACAAGGACGGGACGCTCTTCGACTTTCAGGCGACCTGGGCCGGATGGGCCGCCGATTTTCTGGTCGACTTGGCGGGAGGGGATTGGGTCATTGCTGATGATCTGGCCGAACGGATCCAGTTGGACCGGCAGGCACGGCGGTTCCGTCCCGAAAGTGTTGTGATCGCCGGGACAACGTCCGATGCGGCCTCGGCCTTGCTGCCGGGGCTGCCGAACATGACCCGGACCCGGCTTGAAACCGCGATGATCGAGCGTTCCCTGGACCTTTCGCCTGTCGAGGCGACGCCACTCGCGCCACTGCTGGAGCGTTTGCGCGCAGCGGGATACAGGCTTGGCGTGGCGACCAACGATGCCGAGGCCGCAGCCCGGGCGCAGCTCGACGGACTGGGCATTCTGGAGGCTTTTGACATCGTGGTGGGGGCGGACAGCGGCCATGGGGCCAAGCCCGACCCGGGTCAATGCCTGGCGTTTTGCGCCCAGACCGGGCTGGCCGCAGGGCAGGTGGCCATGATCGGCGACAGCACCCATGACCTGCATGCCGGTGCGGCAGCGGGCATGGTGCCGGTGGCTGTCCTTACGGGCCCCGCATTGCAGGCCGATCTCGCACCGCATGCCAAGGTTGTTCTGCCCGATATTGGTGCTCTGCCCGGCTGGTTGGGAATGGATTGACCCCTCAAAGCTCTCGGTCGATCTGTTTCCGACATCGACGGTCGCATTTCGGCGCTAAGGGGGACGGCGCTGCTTGGCATGGTCTCTGCAACGAGATGGAGAACACCCATGAACGACGCCCGCCGTCCATCGGACCCTGACGCCGTCGCGACCAATCCCGCGCAGGGCCGCGGGCGCAGTGGTGGACGGGCGGGAAATGCCCGTCGAACGCCGACCTCTACCATTGAACAGATGCCGTGGCGGTTGCCGGAAAACACTGATCGCCCCACCGAGCCACTGGCCGAGGAGGGGGTGCAGGCGATCCACGATGGTGCGATGCGCATCCTCGAAGACATCGGCATCGAGTTTCTGAACGAGGAAGCGCTGGACCTGTTCCGGCAGGCCGGTTGCATCGTCGAGGGCACCAATGTTCGGATGGGTCGGGATTGGGTGATGGAGATGGTTGGCAAGGCGCCGGCCCAATTCACCCTGACGCCACGCAACCCGGATCGTCAGATCACCATCGGCGGTCGCACGATCCTGTTCGGCAATGTCTCGTCACCGCCCAACTATTGGGATCTGGACCACGGAAAGATGCCGGGCACCCGCAAGCATTGTGCCGATCTGCTGAAGCTGACCCAGTATTTCAATTGCATCCATTTCGCTGGCGGGTATCCGGTGGAGCCGGTCGATATTCACGCCTCGGTCCGGCACCTCGACGTGCTGCATGACAAGCTGTTGCTGACAGACAAGGTCGTGCATGCCTATTCGCTGGGGCGCGAACGGGTCGAGGACGTGATGGAGATGGTCAAGATCGCCGGTGCCCTGACAGAAGAAGAATTCCGGGCCACCCCGCGGATGTATACAAACATCAACTCGACCTCGCCGCTCAAGCACGACATCCCGATGATCGACGGTTGCCTGCGGTTGATCCGGCGCGGACAGGCGGTGTTTGTCACCCCGTTCACGCTTGCCGGTGCGATGGCGCCGGTGACCATGGCCGGTGCGGTGACGCAATCCATCGCCGAGGCCCTGTCGGCCATTGCGCTGTTCCAATGGGTGGTTCCGGGGTGCCCCTGTGTGATCGGGACATTCACTTCGAATGTCGACATGAAGTCCGGTGCCCCGGCCTTTGGCACCCCCGAGTATATGCGCGCGACGCAGATGACCGGCCAGATGGCACGGTATTATGGTCTGCCCCTGCGGGCTAGCGGATCCTGTGCGGCCAACGTGCCGGACGGGCAGGCGATGTGGGAGACCTCCAATGCCCTGTGGTCGGCGGTGCAATCCGGAACCAACGTGGTCTATCACGCTGCAGGTTGGCTGGAGGGCGGGTTGATCGCCAGCCCGGCCAAGTTCGTGATGGATTGCGAGGTGATCCAGCAGATCCAGCGCTATTTCGACCCCGCGATCATTGCGACCGGCCCGGAGGACGTGGCGGTCGATGCGATTGCGGCGGTCGGGCCTGATGGCCATTTCTTTGGCACGCCCCACACCCAGGAACGGTACACGACCGCCTTTCACCAACCTTTCCTGTCGGACTGGCGGAATTACGAGGCCTGGGATCTCGACGGGGGAACCTGGACAGCGGCCCGGGCGCACAATTTGTGGAAGCGGATCGTCAACGAGTTCGAGGCACCGCCGCTGGACGATGGTATCGCCGAAGACCTCGCCAGCTTTGTGAAACGTCGCAAGGCCGAAGGTGGCGCCCCGACCGATTTCTGATCGCAGCCGGGGGGGGGGCATGTCATCTCAAATGACGATGTTTTCGGTTTATTAATGATCGCAACCTAGCGTTTCCCGCAAAGAGAGGCTTGGGAATGCACGGGCTGGTAAATCGTTCAATTCAGTGTTTTGTGCGCGACACTTACGGCTCCAGGATCTGGGCCGAGGTGACGAATGCCCTGGGAGTCGGCCCGGAAGGGTTCGAGTCCATGCTGATCTATCCGGATGACCTGACCATTCAGCTTCTGGACGAAACCTCCCGCGTGCTCGACAAGCCGAAGGATATCCTGCTTGAAGATGTCGGCACCTATCTGGTCAGTCATCCCAATTCGGAGGCGATCCGGCGGTTGTTGCGCTTTGGTGGCGACAATTTTCCGGATTTTCTGCATTCCCTGGACGATCTCCCGGACCGTGCGGCCCTCGCTGTGGTGGATTTGGAGTTTCCCGAACTTGAGCTTCTGGATGGTGTGGACGGGCAATTCACCTTGCACGTTCGGGGACCGCACCCGGAATTTGCATATGCTTTGGTCGGGTTGTTGCGCACCATGGCCGATGACTATGGAGCGCTGGTGTTGTTGGATCAGGACGCCACCGAGGATGGCAACATGCAGATCCGGATCAGTTTGCTTGATATTGCCTTTGCGGAGGGGCGGTCCTTCTCGTTGGCCGGACCGTCGCAAAATGTGGCAGGGGATCCGCAATGACCTATCAGGACCTGTCGCACCTGAAAGTGCCGCCGCGCTGTAGCGGAAACTGTGAGCCTGGTCGATGCGATGAGGGTTTCGGGTTTGGGCCGATGTCGCTGGATCGATTGATGCCGATGCATCTGGTCGTTGGTCTTGACGGCACGATTTTGCGCGTCGCCCCGACGCTGCAGAAACTGCGGCCCGGGCAGATCCTGAATGGCGCCAGTTTTTGGGAGCTTTTCGAGTTGCGCCGCCCGCGCCGGTTGGCCTCGGTGAGCGAGATGCTGGCCACCGAAGACGGGCGGCTTGCGCTGATGTTTCGTACCGGAATCCGCACCAGTTTCAAGGCGATCATCGTTCCTTTGCCCTGCGACAATGGTGCGCTGATCAACCTGTCCTTTGGCATTTCAGTGGTGGAGGCTGTGCGGGCCTACGATCTGACTGTGCGCGATTTTTCCGGGACGGACCTGGCGGTCGAGATGCTCTACCTCGTCGAGGCGAAATCGGCCGCGCTGCACGAATCCAAGAAGTTGAACCTGCGATTGGAGGGGGCCAAGGTCGCGGCCGAGGAACAGGCCTTCACCGATACCCTGACCGGCCTCAAAAACCGCAGGGCAATGGATCATGTCGTGGGGCGTCTGCTGGGCGAACAGGCTCCTTTTGCGCTGATGCAGATCGATCTGGATTTCTTCAAGCAGGTGAACGACACCTATGGTCATGCCGCCGGTGACGAGGTCCTTCAGGCTGTCGCACGGGTATTGGTCGCGGAAACCCGGCAAACCGACATGGTGGCTCGGGTCGGTGGTGACGAGTTCGTTCTGGTGTTTATGGGCGTTGCCGATCTGGCAAATCTGGAGTTGCTGGCCAAGCGGATCATCTCGCGACTGGAGGAGCCTATTCCCTTTGGCGAGGCCGATCTGAAGGTGTCCGGCAGCATCGGCCTGACATCGACGGAGATTCGGCCGGGGGCAACGATGGAAGAATTGCTTCAGGACGCCGACATGGCCCTGTATTCTTCAAAGCATGCCGGTCGAAGTTGCTGCACGATTGCCGAACCGCCTCCTGCCTGAACCCGGAACGTTCGGTATGGCAGGTCGATGTCTGTGGGCGCGTCAGGCGGGAGCGGCCCTGGTGGCAAGGGCCTTCAGGTGCAACCGCTCCTCCTGAATCTCTCCCAACCGCCAACTGGCCGGAGGCGCGCTGCGGGCGCGACGACGCTCCAACCGCCAGTGACTGTGGTGTTCATCATGGTCGGGGGCCAGATGCCAGCGGCTTTCCACCCCGGCGGCTCCGCCATCGCCAGGGGTCAGCAGCAGCCCGAGTGGGGCTACATGGCCCTCCGCTGCCCCGGTTTCGGCCGCCAGGTGCAGGCGGCGCACCGGCGTCAGGCCCGGTGCGGCGGGCACTTCGGCGATGACGAGCGGCACTGCTCCGCTGCGCAGGGCTTCCTCCATCGACCACAACAGATCCTCGCTGCGCCTTGGTTGCACCAGGATCAGGCGATCCGGTTCCATTCGGGCTGCAAGTCCTTCGCCGTTCAACCGCTCGGTCGACCAACCCGGACGGATCCAGAGCACCGTCCCGTCCCGCGCCGCAGCGACGGCCAGCGCCAACGTGCGTCGGGCCGGGCCGCAGAGTTCATGGACCCGCGCCAAGGACAGCGCCATGTCTCCCAGAACGGGCAGGGCGGGGTGGGCGGCATGGGGCGCGCGGGACAGCAAGGCAGCGTGACGGGACATTCCGGCAGGTTAGCATGTTCTTGTTGTGTTCTCAATGTCGAAGCTCGCATCAAGATCGATTCCGATCAGTCAACCGATCTTGGGTCGTGTGCGCCGGAGCCAGGGTCGCCCCCCGGAACGGCATCATTCCTGGAAAACCAAGTGCCGTCCCCAAACCTATCCCGCCGCGCCGAAGGCGCGGCGTGGCCCAACGCGTGGCGCTGCGCCAGCAGCAACGCTCGGCGGGAGGCCTCCCCGCCGCCGGCTCAGAGATCGACCTCCACAACGCCACCCGGTGCCACGGCGCGGCTCTGGCACAGGACGATACTGCGCGTACGCTGTGCCTTGGACAGAACGAAATCACGATGCTCGACTTCGCCAGACAGCAGGCCGCATTTGCAGACACCACAGATTCCATCGGAACACTTGACGTCAACGTGAATGCCGTTTTCAGCCAGAACCTCGGTCGCCGTCCTGTCAGCCGGGATCAGGATGTCCCGACCGGACCGCACCAGGCGCAGGGTGAAATCATGGTTCTCGTATTCCGGCATTTCGGGGACGGAGAAATACTCCAGGTGCCGCGCAGAGTCGGGGAAACCCTGGCGCTCGGCTGCCTCGAGCACCGAAGTCATGTAACGATCCGGCCCGCAGGTGTAGACATGCCAACCATCGCGATAGCCCGCCAGCAAATCGTCCAGCTCGGCGCGGGTTCCCTCGTCTGAAACATGCAGGGACACCCGGTTTGTCCACGGCACGGCGGCCAGATCGTCTAGAAATCCGGCGGTAGCCCGGGAGCCGACAGAATAGTGCAGCTCGAAATCAGCGCCAAGCGCGTGCAGTCGGTGCGCCATTGCGATCATCGGCGTGATCCCGATCCCGCCGCCCATCAACAGGCTGCGCGTTGCCGTTTCGTCCAGCGGAAAGTGGTTGATCGGTCGGGAGACGAAGATCTTGCGGCCTTCGGAGAAGATCCGGTGCAGCAGCTTTGATCCGCCGCGGCCCGCGTCCTCGCGCAGCACCCCGATCTCGTATCTCGACCGGTCGGCGGGGTCGCCAGACATCGAGTATTGCCGCAGAAACTCGGGCGCCACCACGATGTCCAGATGCGCCCCGGCAGTCCACTCCGGCAGGTTGCTGCCATCGACGCTGCGCAGGTCGTATTTCGTGACATCAGCGGTCATTGCATCGGCCCTTGCGATGACAACCTGCACCACCGGGCTTTCGCCGTCGTTACCATACCGATGATCCCATGGACCGGTTTCGCCACGGTCGCGGCGGGCCTTGTATTCTTCGGCAGTCACCATCGCCTGATAGGCTTCGATCCCGGTCTCCCGGTCCATCACAAACGGATACGGCCACGGGTGCGGGGCAAGGTTGGCGGGATAGACCGCAAGCGTCTGATCCTCGTATTTCAGGGACAGATCCTTTTGCAGGCCACGGGCGTTGACGGGGTGGGGCGTGGGCCGATAGCCGCCATCCGATTCCAGTTCCAGATCCCACCACCACTTCTTGACCGGGTTCAGCCCGCCCTTGCCGGCGGCATCGTCCAGGCGCGCCAGAAGCGGCGCGGCGGCGGGCAGCGTCATCGCGGCCCAGCGAAACGGCTTCTCGGCGAACAATCCCTCCAGGTTCCAGGGGCAGGTCTTCATGCACCGCCCGCACATCGCACCGCCGGGTGTCGTGATGCGATAGGTGGCACATTTCTGGCTGTCGGATTTCCAGATCTCGTAGCCATTGAACATCAGCTTCGGTCCGGCGGTGATGGCGCCCGACGGGCATTCGCGGGCGCATTTGTTGCAGGCCTCGCAAAAGGATTGCAGGCCGAAATCGATCGGTCTGTCGTGGGCCAGTGGCATGTCGGTCGTTACAACGCCCGATTTCAGCCGCGGCCCGAGGAACGGGTTCAGAATCACTTCACCGATCCGGCTGACCTCGCCCAGGCCAGACAGCAGCAGAAGCGGCGGTTGCAGCACCTCTCCGTCCATCACCGAATGGGCCTTGGCCGAGTAGCCAAGGTTGCGAATCTGCCGGGCGATCACCCCGCCCAGCAGCGAAAACCGCAGATAGGCACGCATTGATTGGGCGACGCTGATCCAGTCGTCGCCGCTGGCGCCTTCCATGGTTTCATAGCCCTGGTCGACAATCATGCTGATCGCCTGGTCGTGTGGCGGCTCGATGGGCGTGCCGGTGGCGTCGTGCGAATACCACGCCCAGTCCGGGCAACGGCTGATGCCCACGGCATCGATGCCGAGGAAGTAGGACGCCGCCTTGATCGCATCCGCGTTGGCCCGGGCATCTTTCGGGCGCGGGGTGTCGGCCGGGTCACCGTCCTGTAGCAGCACAAGGGCACCCAACATCCGACGCTGCGCCATGGAGGGCGCTGCCTTGCGGGCGTAGTGCCCACCCTTGGCCCCCTCCTGCAGCTGCTTGCCCATGTCGCCGAACTGGGCACGGGCGAACATGTCTGTCCGCTTGGGCACCCGGGCGACATTGGCCTCGTCGATATAGGTCGTGGGCGTGTCTCGACGCTTCAACGTTTCGAACGGATGCGGGCCGTCGCGGAAATCGCGCCGCACGAACGGGTCTCCGTTCAGTGCCGAGCGAGCGGATCCGGTGCCCAGCCACCAGGTCGGCCCGCGGGTGTGCAGCCATGGCTGGTCTGCCAAGGGCGCTAGCGGGGCGTCATGTGTCAGGTCGAAATCGGTGGTCACGACCGCGACGCCGAACCGGGTGCCGACAAAGGGCGCGCTCAGGCGGTCGTCCTCGACGCTGGCCAACCCTGCGGCCACGGTCAGGCGGTTCAGGTCGACGTCGGTGCAGGTGGCGCTGTGGGCCTTGGCGTCCCAGCCCAGCAGCCGGATGTAATTGGCCAGGACCACGGCGGTCTCCGTGGCCCGCAGGCAGGCGCGATGGGCCTGTGCTTCGGAGAGCCACTCGGTGCCGGGTTCGTCGGGGCGCGGGTCGCGCGGGTAGTCATACAGGAACACGATCGAATGTCGGTGGCCGTCGATGGTCGTGGGCGGGGCCGTCATCGACTCCTTCAGATCGGCCATGATCAAGTCGATCCCCGAGGCGAGTGTCTTCGTCTGCCGGGTTTGCAGGTCACGCGCCAACCGGTCGATGTCGGGATTGCGCAGCGGCATGGTCAACCTTGCGGCGTCGGGCAGGGGGCCGATGCCAACCATTGCTGCGTCCGAGAAATAGCCGAAGGCCTTCAGGTGGTTCGCTCGTTCCTGAGGGTCATCCGGGCACCCTGCGCGGGCCGTGTTGACCAGCCCATCGCGGATGGCATCCATCATCGCTTGGTATTCGCCCATCGCGTTGACGATGGAGGAGGGCGCGTCGCTGCGTCGAAAATCGAGCGGAACGAAGCCTGGAATCATTGACAGATCGGGCATTGGTCCGCGTTTCAGGCGCTCCAGTGGAAAGGGCCCCAGGTGCACGGGACGGTTCTTGGTGGAGAAGAAACGGATTGCCATGGAACGCTCCCGGGCGGTTTTCGACCTTGGTAGAGGATGCTTGCAGGCAGAGGCAACACTGCTGTCACCTCTGCCCGGACGCCGCACCGCGGGGGCGTTAAACCAAAAAAGCGCGGTTCAGTGGGCGTTCATCGTCAGCAGGTCATATTCCGCCACCAGATCGTCGTTCTGATTGGTCAGCGTCACGTGCCAGCGAACCTCGCCATACTCCTCGGTGCGCCCGGTCTTTTTCTTGACCGTCAGACGCACCTTGATGCTGTCTCCGGGGGAGACAGGCTTCATGAATCGCAAATTGTCGAGGCCGGTATTGGCAAGCACCGGGCCGGGGTCGGGTTCGACGAACAGCCCGGCGGCGAAGGACAGCAACAGGTAGCCATGCGCGACCCGTCCGGGAAAAAACGGGTTCGCCGCGGCGGCCTCTTCGTCCATGTGGGCATAAAAGGTGTCGCCGGTGAAGGCCGCAAAATGCTCGATGTCCGTCGTCGAGACCTGTCGCGGTGCGGTGTGGATCGTCTCGCCGATCTGCAAGCTGCCGTATGGGCGGTTGAAAGGATGCGCCGGGGCCGGAATTTCGGCAGCGCCGGGGACCCATTTTTCGCCGATGGCCGTCAGGATGTCGGGGCTGCCCTGGATGGCGGTGCGCTGCATGTAGTGCATCACACCGCGAACGCCGCCCATTTCCTCGCCGCCGCCGGCGCGCCCCGGGCCGCCGTGGACCATGTGAGGCAAGGGCGAGCCATGGCCGGTGCTCTCCGCCATCGAGTCACGGTTGTTGAAATAGAGCCGTCCGTGAAACGCCCCGGCGCCAAGCGCGACCTGCCTTGCGACGGCTGCGTCGCGGGTGATGACCGAGGCAACCAGTGAGCCTTGGCCCTTGTTGGCCAGCGCCACGGCGTGGTCGACATCGCGATAGCCCATGATCGTGCTGACCGGGCCAAAGGCCTCGGTGTCGTGAACCCGCTGGGCGGTGTCGGGGGCCGCGCAATGAAACAGCATTGGTGGCAGGAAGGCACCTGCGTTGGCATCTGCGCCATGCACTTCAAAATTGTCTGGGTCGCCAAACACGCGTTCCGCTTCGGTGGCCAGGATCGAGACCTTCTCCAGCACGTCGCGTTTCTGGCTGCCGGAGACCAACGCGCCCATGCGGGTGGTCTCCAGCGCCGGGTCACCGATCGCTGTCTTGGCCAGCCGCGCCGAGAGCACTTCGATCACCGCGGAAACCTGTGCGTCGGGCGCAATGATCCGGCGGATGGCGGTGCATTTCTGGCCCGCCTTGGTGATCATCTCGCGGCTGACCTCCTTGACGAACAGGTCGAATTCGGGCGTGCCGGGCATCGCATCGGGGCCGAGGATCGAGGCATTCAGGCTGTCCTGTTCCGCAACGAACCGGATGGAGTTCTGGATGATGTGAGGGGCAGAGCGTAATTTGGTTGCGGTCCAGGCCGAGCCGGTGAAGCTGACCACATCCTGACAATCGAGCCGGTCGAGCATGTCACCCAATCCGCCGGAGACCAGTTGCAGTGCGCCCTCGGGCAGCAAGCCGCTGTCCAGCATCAGGCGCACGCACATCTCGGTGACATAGCACGAAGCCGTCGCCGGCTTGACGATGGCGGGCACGCCGGCCAGCAACGTCGGGGCCAGTTTCTCCAGCATCCCCCAGACCGGAAAGTTGAAGGCGTTGATGTGGATGGCCACGCCCTGCAACGGGGTACAGATGTGCTGGCCAAGGAACGTGCCGTTGCGCGACAGGTGTTCGACGTCGCCGTCCAGGTAAACATGTCCGTCGGGCAGTTCGCGACGCCCCTTGGAGGCAAAGACGAACATCGTGCCGATACCACCGTCGATGTCGATCAGGTGGTCGCTCTGCGTGGCGCCGGTGGCGAACGAGATTTCGTACATCGCCTGTTTATGGCGACCAAGGTGAACCGCCAGTGCCTTTAGCATCCGGGCACGGTCGTGAAAGGTCATGGCGCGCAGGGCCGGGCCGCCGACGTTGCGTGCATAGGCGAGCATGGCCTGGGTATCGAGCGCATCATTGCCGGCCTCGGCCATTGGCGCACCGGTGACGGCCGACCGGATGAGCCTTGCCCCCTCGCCGGGAGCGATCCAGGCTCCGGCGGCAAAGCTCTCAATCTGTTGAAGGGTCATGTTTGATCCTCTGTTTCAAGGGCTCGGGGCAAGATGGTGGGCAGGGGCTGGCTCGGCACAAGGGGGCGCGATCGCCCGGACCTATGCCAGCCGTCGGGCCAGTTTCCACGAGCCGGGGCTCTCGTTCGAGATCTGTTGCATGATCCGGGCTGTTGCTCCCCACCCGGTTGCCTGCGCATGATGCATCGGTCCTCCGCGCCAGCGCGGAAAGCCGTAGCCATGCATCTTGACCACGTCCACGGCGTCGTCGTTCTCGGCGATGCCTTCTTCGACGATGCGGGCGCCCTCGTTGGCCAGAACAGCCATCAGGCGCGCGCTGATCTCGTCTGGCGCAAAACTGCGGCGTGTG
Organism: uncultured Tropicimonas sp.; assembly: GCA_947495685.1. Lineage (GTDB taxonomy): Bacteria > Pseudomonadota > Alphaproteobacteria > Rhodobacterales > Rhodobacteraceae > Tropicimonas. Next base: position 80,772 of record CANLZY010000022.1, on the reverse strand, counting down.
ATCCCGGCCTCGTGCGACCATGTCTCGATCATCGCCTCGACGGCAGTGTCCCGAATGGCCCTTCGGGAGCCGCTTTCGTAGAGATACCAGCCTCTTCCGACACGCTGGCCGAACCGTTCCGACGCGCACAATTGGTCGGCGATGGGCACATAGCGTTCGGCCGGGTCGCGGGTTTCGGCCTGCCGCTGGCGGTTGGCCCATGCGATCTGAAGGCCGGTCAGATCCTGAAGCTCGTAAGGGCCCATCGGCATGCCAAAGGCCCGCATCGCCGCGTCGATCTGGTACGGCAAGGCGCCGTCGGCCAGAAGGTAATCGGCTTCGCGGCGATAGGCGGCCAGCATCCGGTTGCCGATGAACCCGTCGCAGATCCCTGACAGCACCGAGATCTTGCGCATCCGCTTGCCAAGGGCAAATCCGGTGGCGATCACCTCGGGCGAGGTCTGGGGGGTCTTCACGATCTCCAGCAGCTTCATCACATGGGCAGGCGAAAAAAAGTGCAACCCGATGCACCGTTCCGGCCCGTCGATGCCGGCGAAAATGTCGCGTGGGTCAAGGTATGACGTGTTTGTGGCCAGGATGGCGGACGGGGCAATCACTGTTGCCAGCCGGCCAAAGACCTCTTGCTTGACTGACACGTCTTCGAACACGGCTTCGATGGCCAGTTCTGCCCCAGCGGCCTTGCTGTATTCCGCCGATGCCTGGAACCGGCCCAACCGGTCGGCAACCTGCGCCTCGCTGGCCTTGCCGCGTTTGAGGGCAGAGCCCACCAGATTGGCAACCCGGAGGGCGGCGGCCTGGGCGGCCTCGCCGTCACGCTCGATCACCGTCACCGAAAGGCCGGCTGTCAGAAACGCAGTTGCGATGCCAGCGCCCATCAGGCCACCGCCGACAACCACGGCAGACCGGATGTCGCGGGGGAGAGCAATGGACGCGGAGCGGGACACCGCGCGCTCTGCGAAAAAAGCATGCCGCAGGGCGCGGGATTGAGCGGACCGCCGCAACTCCAGGTGACGCGCGCGTTCCAACGGTTGAGCAACGGCATAGGGGCGCAACGCCAACAACAGCGCATCGAGGTTTTCCAGCGGCGCTGTCTGCCCTCGGGCCCGCGCGGTGATCTCGGTCCGTTTGGTCTCGATCATCTCGGCGGGAAAGGCCATCAAAGGCCGCCTGCTGACGGCCAGGGGGCGATCGGGCAGGTCGGCAATGAATTCCGTGGCGGCGATGTCGAGGTCGCCCTCCGCAATCAGGTCGATTCCGCCGAGCTCAAGCATCTGTTCGGCGCCGAGGATCTTGCCGGAGCAGGCGACATCGATGGCGGGTTCCATCCCGATCAACCGTGGCAGGCGCTGGGTGCCGCCTGCCCCCGGAATCAGCCCGACGCTGACCTCGGGGAGGCCAAACCCTGTCCCGGGCGCCGCGATCCGCCAGGCGCAGGCCATCGCGATCTCGAACCCGCCACCCAGCACGCTGCCGTGCATCAGCGCAACAAACGGCGTGGGCGAATCCTCGATCATCTGCACCACGTCCGGCAGGTGCGGTTCGGCCGGCGGGTCGTCGAACTCCGACATGTCGCCACCGGCCACGAACGTGCGACCGTCGCATCGCAGAACCGCGACGCGGGCGCCCTGCACCTCTGCCACGGCCTGCTCCAACCCGGCCCGCACGGCGGTCGAGGTCGCGTTGACGGGCGGATTGTCGATGGTGACCCACGCGATGTCGTCCGTGCGTGTCACCGTCACTGTGGAACTCTGTGGCATCGCCAGGGGGGTCCTTGACAGAATCGATTTCTGCAACATTTATTGACCAACCGTTCGGTTTATGCAAGAAGCTTGTCGCAACCTTCGGAAAGTGATGGCCTTATGAGCGATGCGATTATTGCGAGAAAGGTGGGTAACTGGGTCGAAATAACCCTGAACCGCCCGGACCGTCTCAACAGCTTCAATGACGAGATGCACGCAGCCTTGCGTGCAGCACTGGAGGACGCCCGCGATTCCGGGGCCCGTGCCGTGCTGTTGACCGGGGCGGGGCGTGGGTTCTGTGCCGGGCAGGATCTGGGAGATCGGGACCCTCGCAAGATGGGCGGCCCGCCAGACCTTGGGCATACCGTTCGTACCCTTTATGCGCCTTTGGTTCGCTTGATCCGGTCACTCGATGCGCCGGTCATTTGCGCGGTGAACGGTGTTGCGGCGGGGGCAGGGGTCAACCTGGCGCTGGCCTGCGACGTGGTTCTGGCTGCCGAGAGTGCGAGGTTCATCCAGTCCTTCGCCAAGGTCGGTCTGATCCCGGACACCGGTGGAAGCTGGCATTTGCCGCGCCTTCTGGGCGAGGCGCGGGCCAAGGGGCTCGCGTTAACCGGGCAACCACTGCCTGCCAAACAGGCCGAGGACTGGGGGTTGATCTGGAAGGCGGTGCCGGATGACCAGCTGATGCACGAGGCGCGAGCCATGGCCGAGAGCTTCGCCAACGGGCCGACGTTGGGCTACGGGCTGACCAAACACTGCATTCAGGCCGCCGCCACGGATACGCTGGATTCCCACCTGGACCTGGAAGCTGATGCGATGAAGATCTGCGGTGAAAGCGCGGACTACGCCGAGGGTGTCAGTGCCTTCCTCGAAAAACGCGCGCCCGCGTTCAAGGGCCGATGACGATGACACCGAAAGCCCGCGCAGAGGCTGCTGCGGCGGCCATGTGGGCAAATGACGACGCGTCGCGGTGGTTCGGCATGGAGTTGGTCGAGGTGGACGAGGGTCGTGCCATTCTACGCCTGCCGGTCGTTGCGCATCATTGCAACGGCCATGGCTCCTGCCACGGTGGGGTGAGCTTCGCCTTGGCCGACAGCGCGTTTGCCTTTGCCTGCAACAGCCGCAATGTCTCGACCGTTGGCCAGCACACGATGATGAGCTATCTCGCCCCCGCTCATGTCGGAGACGTGCTCACCGCGACGGCCAGTGAACTTTCGCTGACCGGTCGCAGTGGCATCTATGACGTGCGGGTCACCAATCAGGACGGGCAGTTGATCGCTGAGATGCGGGGCTTTTCGCGCGCAATCAAGGGCCGCCTGTTCGAAGAATGAGGCCGGATGGCCACGCAATGGTGTGAGGAGGATGCCATGAAGGATTTGACCCCCAGGAAGGAAGATCTCGATCCGATCGAGATCGCCTCCATCGACGAGATCCGGTCGCTTCAGCTGGAACGGCTGAAGTGGACGTTGCACCACGCCTATGAAAACGTGCCGATGTACCGCCAGCGGTTCGACGCGGCGGGCGTGCATCCGGACGATCTGAAAACGCTTGGCGACCTGTCGAAGTTTCCTTTCACGGTTAAGACGGACTTGCGGGATAACTATCCCTTTGGCCTGTTCGCTGTTCCCCGGGATCAGATCAAGCGGGTGCATGCCTCGTCCGGTACCACGGGCAAGCCGACAGTGGTGGGCTACACCGCCAACGACCTGTCGACCTGGGCCGATCTTGTCGCGCGGTCGATGCGGGCCAGCGGCACGCGCCGCGGCGACATCGTGCACGTGGCCTATGGTTATGGCCTGTTCACGGGCGGGCTTGGCGCCCACTACGGCGCTGAACGGCTGGGGTGCACCGTGGTGCCGGTGTCCGGCGGCATGACACCACGACAGGTGACGCTGATCCAGGATTTCAGGCCCTCTACCATCATGGTCACCCCGTCTTACATGCTGAACATCCTGGAAGAGATGCACCACCAGGGAATCGACCCGCACGATTGTTCGCTGGAGGTCGGCATTTTTGGCGCCGAGCCATGGACGGACGCGTTGCGCCATTCGGTCGAAGCGGCGTTCGACATGCATGCGGTCGATATCTATGGCCTGTCCGAAGTCATGGGGCCCGGGGTTGCCAACGAATGCGTCGAGACCAAGGACGGGCTGCATATCTGGGAAGATCATTTCTTTCCCGAGGTCATCGACCCAGAGACCGGCGAACCGGTGGCCGATGGCGAGATGGGCGAGCTGGTCTTTACCACCCTCACCAAGGAAGGCCTGCCGATGATCCGCTATCGCACGCGGGACCTCACCCGGCTGCTTCCGGGCACGGCGCGCTCGATGCGCCGCATGGAAAAGATCACCGGCCGCAGTGACGACATGATCATCCTGCGTGGCGTCAATGTCTTCCCCTCCCAGATCGAGGAACAGGTGGTGGCAACAGGCGGGCTGACCAACCACTACCAGATCGAACTGTTCCGGGCCGGGCACATGGACGCCATGCGCATCCACGTGGAATGCGCCAAGGATTCGACCGACGAGGCCTCCAAGACTGCGGCCGCGCGGGCGCTCTACAAGCGCATCAAGGATGTGGTAGGCGTGTCCACCGAGGTCGACATTCGCAACCCGGGCGAGGTCGACCGCTCCACCGGCAAGGCCGTGCGGGTTGTCGACAATCGTCCGAAGGAGTGACCGGTGGTCCGTACAATTGCAAAAGACCACGACAAGAAGCGCGAGCAGATCCTGACTTCTGCGGCTAAGGTGTTCGCGGAACAGGGGTTCGATCGCGCTTCGATGAGCCTGCTGGCGCGCGAATGCGGAATCTCCAAGGCCAACATATATCACTACTACGACAGCAAGGACGCCTTGCTGTTCGACATTCTGGACACCTATCTGCAGAATCTGCGGGACCGGATCTGCGGGATTGTCCTCGACGGATTGTCACCCGAAGCCCAGTTGCAGGCCATAGTCTCCGAGACCTTGTTGGCCTATCAGGGGGCTGACAACGAGCACCGCGTGCAGACCACCGGCATCGCGGCACTGCCCGTCGAACAGCAGGACATCCTGCGTGGCTATCAGCGCGACATGGTGCGGCAGATGTCCGATGTTCTGGCGGCCAATGCGCCCGAGATCTTCGGCGCCGCCAAGGGCAAGCTCCATTCGACGACAATGTCGGTGTTTGGGATGCTGAACTGGTTCTACATGTGGAACAGCCGGGCCGGGGCAGACGCCCGCGAAGACTATGCGCAGCTGGTCACCGACCTGACGCTGAAAGGCCTGCGCGGGGTCTGACGGTGGCACACCAGCCGCCCGGTTCCAGAAGCCCCGCAGGCGCAGCCATCGCTCCGTGTCGGCGATCTGGATCGTTCTATGCGTCCTTGAGAGCGGCGGCGGTCAGCGCCTCTGTCAGAACAGCCCTGTCGCCGATGTGATTGGCCAGCAACAGCACAAGGCGGGCATTGAGCGCGTCGCTCTCGGCCTTGGAGAGGCCCTCGTGCGCGGCCAGTAGATCGGCATAGAAATCGTCTGCGCCAGCGATGTTCGGGGTCAGGATCAAGGCGCTCATTCGACGGATTCCTTTCCGGTGGCGCGGCGGATCGCAGTGCGCATCAGGTCTTCGTGATAGTCACCGCGCCGCGCTGCCACATGCTGATCCGGGCGGATCAGGTAGACGGCGGAACCGGCGTCACCGAGGTACCGCTCTGCCAGAGCCCCGGTCGGGTCGTCCGATGTGGACAGGGCAAGGCGGGTGACCGTGATGCCATCCTCGACAAGTTCCTCCGGTGCATCGCAATCGATTGTCAAAAGCGTGAACCTGTCCCCAAGCTGCCGCAGCAGGAAACTGTCGCCCAGCGGCACGTCCGGGCAGGGGGAGCCTGGGCAGGTGCGCGCCGGGCCGCCCGTGAGCGCGTCGGCAGAGTTCAACGGCGAGCCTGAATAGGTACACGGCACGCTGAGCCGCCCCGAATTCACCAACGGGCGGGCAAAGGCATGGCGCTCGGACAAATCCAGCACGGCATCGCGCAGGATCCGGCTGATCTCGGACTTGGGCGTGATGAAATCGGTGGAACGGGACGAATTCAGGATGTTCTCGTCGGCGCCGTGCACCCGCTCTGCGTCATAGCTGTCCAGCAGTCTGTCGGGAGCCTTGCCCTCGATGACCAGCTTCAGCTTCCAGATCAGGTTGTCCGTGTCCTGCAAGCCCGAATTGGCACCGCGCGCGCCAAAGGGGCTGACTTGATGAGCGCTGTCTCCGGCAAAGATCACCCGGCCATGGCGGAATTTCTCCATTCGGCGGCACTGGAACGTGTAGATCGAGACCCATTCCAGCTCGAACGGGACGTCTTCGCCCAGCATGGCCTTGAGCCGGGGGATCACGTTTTCGGGTTTCTTCTCCGCGTCCCTGTCGATGTCCCAGCCAAGCTGCAGATCGATCCGCCAGACCCCATCCGGTTGCTTGTGTAGCAACGCGGACTGACCCCGGTTGAAGGGCGGGTCAAACCAGAACCAGCGTTCGGTCGGGAAATCGGCCTCCATCACGACGTCGGCGATCAGGAAGTTGTCCTCAAACACGCGGCCGACGAAATCCAGCCCCAGCATGGCGCGGGTCGGCGAGCCGGCGCCGTCGCAGGCGATCAGCCATTCGGCCTGCAGATCGTATTCGCCCTCCGGCGTGTCGACTAGCAGAGCCACGTGGTCGTCCTTCGCCTCGACGCGCAGGAGTTTGCTGCCACCCCGGATCTCGACCGGCTTGCCCTCGGCCTCAAGGTCCCGGACCCGTTCCACGAGATACTGCTCGAGATAGTATTGCTGGAGATTGATGAAGGCCGGCCGCTCATGACCTTCCTCGGGCAGAAGGTTGAACTCATAGACCTGCCGCTCATCGAAGAAGACCTTGCCGGTTTCCCATTCGACGCCCTTGTCGACCATCGGCTGGCCACAGCCGAGCCGGTCGAGGATCTCCAGCGGGCGCTTGGCAAAACAGATGGCACGGGAGCCGAAGCTCACCCTGTCATTCTCGTCCAGCACCACAACGGGCACGTCCTGCTGCGCCAGGTCGATGGCGGCCGCGAGCCCGATCGGGCCGGCGCCGATCACGACAACGGGATGACGAATTGCATGCGCGGTGTCCTGATCGGGCGAGCGCTCATAGGCATAGAGCGGCAGTTCGAAGATCTTCTTCATGTCGTCTCCCCCCGTTGCCGGCGTCAGCCTTGAAGCTGCGCCCACATCTCCAGGTCCCGTTGGGCTGTCCAGATGCGCGGTGTGTCGATACCGCGGGCCTCGTCATAGGCACGGGCGACGTTGAACGGCAGGCAATGCTCGTAGATCGCGTAGTCCGAAAACTTCGGATCGCATTCCGCCCGCACGGCGTCCCAGGCGTCTTTCAGGCTGCCGCCGCGTGCCGCGACCCGTGCGGCGGGGCGATAGGTGCTCTCGACAAAATCGCGGGTGTTCTCGATGGCGGCCTGCACCATCTGCTTGCCGACCAGCGCATCGCCGCGGCCCGGCGCAATGGCATCGACGTCAAACGCCGCGATGGTGTCGAGCGTCTCGCCCCAGTCACCGAAATGGCCGTCGCCGCAATAGCAGGCCGAGTGGTATTCGACGATGTCGCCGGTGAACATGACGTTCTGGTCGGGCACGTGGATGACGATGTCGCCAGCGGTATGTGCCCGGCCCAGATGCATCAGGTCCACCCTGCGGTTGCCAAGGTAGACGGTCATGTCATCGCTGAAAGTCGTGGTCGGATAGGTCAGCCCCGGGATGCTCTCGTGGCCCTCGAACAGGCGTGGGAAGCGTTGGAATTCGCTGTCCCAATCTTCCTGGCCGCGTTCCACGACCATCGCGCGGGCCGCGTCGCCCATGATGACCTGCCCGGCGCCATAGGCAGACGCCCCCAGCACCCGAACGGCGTGGTAGTGGGTCAGGACGACATGGCTGATCGGCTTGTCGGTGACGCCCCGAACCTTCTCGATCACCTTGTGGGCCAGCCGCGGGGTCGCCTGCGCTTCCACGATCATCACGCTGTCATCGCCGATGATCACGCCGGAATTCGGGTCGCCCTCGGCGGTAAACGCCCAGATCCCGTCGCCCACCTCGGTGAAGCTGATGTTCTTTTCGCTCATGTCCCCCTGGGACGCGAATGCCTTGACCATGATGGGATCCTTCCTGTGGTCTGCACACGTGTTCTTGCACCGATCACACGTCGCCTGTAGGTTTTCGGCAATATCGTTTCGAGTGAAACGATTGTCAATCTCGTTTCACTTGAAACGGTCTGGAGCGCCGAGGCTGACATGGCACGCGACGATTTCAATCTGTCCGACTTCCTGCCCTACCGTTTGGCGGTTCTGTCCGAACGCGTCAGCAAGCGGCTGTCGCTGATCTATGGCGAAGACCACGGGCTTTCGATCCCCGAATGGCGGGTGATCGTTCACCTGTCGCGGTGTCACGAAGTGTCGGTGCGGGAGATCCACACTTGCGTGAACATGGAAAAACCCCGCGTGAGCCGGGCGGTGACACGACTGGCAACCGCCGGATTGGTCCGAAAGGTCGCCAGCACCGATGACCACAGGTTGGTCAAGATCTCGCTGTCAGAGGCCGGGTGGAAGGTTCTCTCCGCTATCGTGCCGGATGCCGTCGCCGTGGAGACATCCCTGATGTCGGCCTTCACCGACAGCGAGCGGGACACGTTCGTCGCGCTGATGGAAAAGCTTCACGCACAGCTGGATTCCGACCCGCACGCCGTCCGCCGCTCGCGAATGGACACAGCGGACTGAGCCTGCCGGGGCTCAGCCAGACATCTCGAAGCGCAGATGCCGTGCCAGCGTCGCATTCACGTCATCCCGCCAGCGGTCTCGAAGGGTGGCGTTCGTGTTGTGCCGCAATCCGAAACTTCCGAGCAATTCAGCCCGCGCCGAACTGTCGCCGCCAAAGCTGTCTGCGACGCGCGGGGCCCAATAGGCGACAGACGCCGCAAGTCCTTCGTGGTTGGCCGGGTCGCACGCCAGCTTTTCCAGCCCTTCTTCGGCCAGATCGGCATGACGGATCTCAACCGGTGCGATGGCCCGAAACACCTCCGCCAGCGGCTGGTAGGACACCCGGGAGACTTCCGCCAGTTGCACGCAGACAGCGCGCCCCATCAGCAGGTTCATCACCACGGCATCGGCCCAGCCTTCCAACGGGTAGTTGAACACTGCCAGCCGCATGTCGTGCTCGGACCGGATGGCACCGACATCGGCGTCACGGGGCAGCCGCGCAGTCCAGGGATGGTGATTGGCGTAACGGTCTGTGTCAGCACCGAAGTCGCCCATGATCTTCAGCACCCGCTCGGCATGGTCGAGCTTTTCCAGCACGATGCGGCTGGCGGCAATGCGCTCCGTGATGCCGGGACCGTCGTTGATGACGTCCGCAAACCCGGCCGCGCCCGCGAGTGCGCTGTCCACGAAGGTCGCCATCAGGCGCATCAACTCGGCGCGATAGCGTGGCGGCACATTGCCGGGCGAGGTCAGCACACCCCCCTGGGCCAGATAGCTTTCGATGCTCATGTCGTTGGCCATGTCGCTCTCCTATTGATCGTAATCGACGACAACGCGGTCGGTGACGGGGTAGGACTGGCAGGACAGGACATAGCCCTTTTCGACCTCGTAATCCTCCAGCGCGTGGTTGGCGATCATGTCGACCTCGCCCTCCAATACGCGACAGCGACAGGTGGAACAGACCCCGGCCTTGCAGGCAAAGGGCGCGTCCATCGCGTTGGCGAGTGCCGCATCGAGGATTGTGCGGTCCTTGCCCATGGTCACGGTCTGGGTGGCCCCGTCCAGCGTGATGGCCGCACTGGTCTGGTTGGCCGCCGTTGCGGCTCCTTGTGACACGGTCTTGCGTGCCAACCGTCCCGGCTGGCCCGAGGCGAACAGTTCGAACTTGATCCGGCCGTCGTCCAATCCCGCCGCGCGCAATGCACTGGCAATGCCCAGCATCATCGGTTCCGGCCCGCAAATGAACGCCGTGTCAACGTGGGCGATGTCGATCCACCCCTTGAACAGGTCGGCGCATTTCTCTTCGGTCACCAACCCGGTGAACAGGTCGATCTCCTGCGCGTCTGTTTCGAGGATGTGGAGGACGTTGAACCGCCCCATGTATGTGTTCTTGAGGTCTTCCAGTTCCTCGCGGAACATGATCGTACTGACCGCCTTGTTGGCGTAAACCAGAGTGAAGCTGGACCCGGGTTCGCGGGCCAGTGTGGTCTTTAGGATCGACAGAACCGGCGTGATCCCGGAGCCGCCCGCGAAGCCGACGTAGTGTTTGTTTGCGGCCACATCGAGCGGCGTGAAGAAGCCGCCCATCGGGGGCATGGCCTCGATCGTGTCGCCGGGGTGCAGGCCCTCGTTGGCCCAGGTCGAAAACGCGCCGCCGTCGACGCGCTTGATGCCGACCTGCAGTTGTCCGTCGTCCTTTCCGGCGCAGATGGAATAGGAGCGCCGCAGTTCCTCTCCGTCGAAATCGCGGCGGAAGGTCAGGTATTGGCCTTGGGTGAAGTCGAAGGCATCCGCCGCGCCATTGCCCGGCTTCAGCGTGACAACGACGGCGTCGCGGATGGTCTTGCGGACTTCCGTGACCGTCAGTTCGTGAAAGCGTGCCATGGGGTCTCCTCCCTCAGATGCACTTGAAATAGTCGAACGGTTCCAGGCAGTCCTTGCAGCGCCATTGGGCCTTGCAGGGCGTGGAGCCGAACTGGCTGAGTTTCTCCAGATGCGTGCCCCCGCAATGTGGGCACCGTTCGGGGCCGGCGGCGGGCGATGGCGGCGCGATGCCGAATTTCTCCATCTCGGCGCGGCCCTTGTCGGTGAGCCAGTCGGTGGTCCAGGCCGGGGCGATCTGGGTGCGGATCTCGATCCGCTCGATGCCTTGGTCGCGCAGGGCGGTCTCGATATCCATCGCGATGATGCTGGTGGCCGGACAGCCCGAATAGGTGGGCGTGACCGATACGGCGAGCGTATCGCCCTCCCATGCCACATCCCGCACGATGCCGAGGTCGACGATCGAAATCACCGGGATCTCCGGGTCGGGCACGGCGTCGAGCCAGTGCCAGATGTCTGCCTCGGTCGGCTTTTCCATCGTTTCGGTCATTTTGGCATCCTGTCCAACTGTTCCGCCCGTCGGCCCGCCGGGCAGCTTCGACCACCCCAAAGGCGAGGGCTGCCCTCTGCGCATTGCTCAACCGTGGCGGTTCACCACGTGCAGCCCGGATAGGCCCGCTGCAACCACTGCAGGGTGCTGATCAGATGGCCGAGGTGCTCGGTGTGGAAATTCCCGGTCTTGCCGCCCTTGTGGGCAAAGCGGCTCTCGGGAAGCTTCAGCGTGGCCTCGGCAAACACCCGGGTGACGATCTCGTCAAACTCCGCGCGCAGGCTGGCCGGATCAGGTGCAATTCCGGCGGCGACCATCTCGGCGTCCACGGTATCGCCGATAAAGGCCTCGCCCACGTAGGGCCACAGATAGTCCAGCGCCGCCTGCATCCGCTCGTGGCTCTGCTCGGTGCCGTCGCCCAGCCCCACAACCGTCTCGGCCGAGCGTTCGAGGTGATAACTCACCTCCTTGCTCGCCTTGGCGGCGATCCCGGCAATGCGGGTGTCGGAGCTTGTCATCAGCCGCCCCAACAGGATCGAATGGAAGGCATCGAACAGGAACTGCCGCATCAAGGTCTGGCCGAAATCGCCGTTTGGCATCTCCACCAGCAACAGGTTGCGAAAATCCCAGACATCCCGCGTGAAAGCCAGCGCATCGGCGTTGCGCCCCTTGCCTTCGACCTCGGCCGCCAGCCCCAGCCACATCTGCGTCTGGCCGATCATGTCCAACGCTGTGTTGGCCAGCGCGATATCTTCCTCCAGCACAGGCGCATGCCCGCACCATTCCGACACCCGGTGCCCCAGGATCAACGTATTGTCCCCCAGGCGCAGCAGGTATTCAAACAGAAAATCGTCGCGAACCATCACATGTGCCCCACTTCATCGGGAATGTCGAAAAAGGTCGGGTGGCGGTAGACCTTGCTTTCGGAGGGTTCGAACAACGGCCCCTTGTCGCCCGGCGCTGTGGCCGCGATGTGGCGGGCCTCCACCACCCAGATGCTGACGCCTTCGTTGCGGCGGGTATAGACATCGCGGGCATTCTTGATCGCCATGTCGGCATCCGGCGCGTGCAGGCTGCCAACGTGACGGTGGCTCAGGCCGTGCTGGCCGCGGATGAAGACTTCCCACAGGGGCCATTCATTGCTCATCTGTCATCTCCTCCCCAGAGATCTATTCGGCGGCGACCGCGCGGGCGGCCTTTTTGCGGGCGTGCTCCAACAACCCGTCGCGCACCCATTCCCCGTCGTCCCAGGCCTTGCGGCGGGCGTTCATCCGGTCGACGTTGCAGGGCCCGTTGCCCCTGAGGACATCCATGAATTCGGACCAATCGGGGTCGGAAAAATCGTAGTGCCCGCGGTCCTCGTTCCACTTGATGCCGGGTTCGGGCAGCTCCAGCCCGAGGTATTCGATCTGCGGGATCGTCTGGTCCACGAATTGCTGGCGCAACTCGTCGTTCGACTTCACCTTGATCTTCCAGGCCATGCTCTGTTCGGAATGGGTGGACTCGGAATCATGCGGGCCGAACATCATCATCGCCGGAAACCACAGCCGGTTGAGCGCGTCTTGCGCCATCTTCCTTTGCTCTGGCGAGCCAAGGGCCATCTTCATCATCGCGTGATAGCCTTGACGCGCGTGAAAGCTCTCTTCCTTGCAGATCCGGACCATGGCGCGGGCATAGGGGCCATAGGACGTGCGTTGCAGCGCCACCTGGTTGACGATCGCCGCCCCGTCCACCAGCCAGCCAACCGCGCCGATATCGGCCCAGTTCAGCGTGGGATAATTGAAGATCGAGGAATACTTCATCCGGCCTTCGTGCAGCAACCTGACCAGCTCGTCGCGGCTCTCGCCCAGCGTTTCGGCGGCGGAATAAAGGTACAACCCGTGGCCTGCCTCGTCCTGCACCTTGGCCAGCAGGATCGCCTTGCGCTCCAGCGTGGGCGCACGGGTGATCCAATTGCCCTCCGGCAACTGGCCCACCACCTCCGAATGTGCGTGCTGTCCGATCTGGCGGATCAGCGTCGCGCGATAATCGTCCGGCATCCAGTCGCGCGGCTCGATCTTGATGTCGGCGTCGATCTTGTCCTGAAAGGCGCGTTCCTGCTCGGTCATCTCCTCGCGGGTCTTTACCCCGCTCCGAGCCGTCTTGATCATCTGAGCGTACATATTGTCCTCCCCGTCATTCGTTGCAGCGCGGCGGTCCCCGAAAGCAGGGGCGCAAGTTTCGGGCCAGACATCAGACCCGTTCAAGGATCAGGGCCGCGCCCTGACCGACGCCGACGCACATGGTGCAGAGCGCATAGCGCCCGCCGCTGCGTCGCAATTGCCAGGCCGCCGTCAGAACCAGCCGCGCCCCCGACATCCCCAACGGATGGCCCATGGCGATGGCGCCACCGTTCGGGTTCACGTGCGGCGCGTCATCGGGCAGCCCCAATTCACGCAGGCTGGCCAGTCCCTGCGCGGCAAAGGCCTCATTCAATTCTATCACATCCATCTGCTCGATGCTCAGACCCGCGCGGGCCAGCACCTTGCGCGTGGCGGGCACCGGTCCTATTCCCATCACCCGTGGCGCAACCCCGGCTGCCGACATGGCAACCACGCGGGCGACAGGCGTCAGCCCGTTGCTGGCAACCGCAGCTTCGCTGGCCAGCAGCAGGGCCGCCGCCCCGTCGTTTACACCGCTGGCATTGCCTGCCGTGACGCTCAGGTCGGGCCCGTTGACCCCATGCAGGCTGGCCAGTTTCTCGACCGTTGTAGAGGGGCGAGGGTGTTCGTCGGTTTCGACGAGGATTGGCGCGCCCTTGGGCTGTGAAACACTGACCGGAACGATTTCGTCGGCAAAGATCCCGGCCGCCTGCGCCGCCGCCCACCGGTGCTGGGAGCGGATGGCAAAGGCATCCTGATCGGCGCGGCTGATGTTGTACTCGGCGGCGACGTTGTCGGCGGTCTGGGGCATCGAGTCGGTGCCGTACACCGCCTTCATCGCCGGGTTGACGAAGCGCCAGCCGATGGTGGTGTCATAGACAGCGTTGGAACGGGTGAAGGCGTTGGTGGCCTTGGGCATCACGAACGGCGCGCGGCTCATGCTTTCGACGCCACCGGCAATGGCCAGATCGTAATCGCCCGCCTTGATCCCGCGCGCGGCCATGCCAACCGCATCCATTCCGCTGGCACAAAGACGGTTGACCGTTGTGCCCGGAACCTCTTGGGGCAGTCCGGCCAACAGCGCCGCCATCCGGGCGACGTTTCGATTGCTTTCGCCAGCCTGGTTGGCATCGCCCAGGATCACGTCATCGACGCTGGCCCAATTCACGTCGGGATTGCGCGCGATCAGGGCCTTGATCGGCAACGCCGCCAGGTCGTCGGTGCGAACAGACGACAGCGCGCCGCCGTACCGCCCGATCGGTGTCCGAACACCATCGCACACAAAGGCATCCATCCCGTTTCCTCCCAAAAGCAAAAGCAAAAGCAAAAGCAAAAGCCGACCGGTCGGTCGAAGACATCGCCAACAAAGCGATTCGGTGCAAGAGAAAATGTTACGAATGAACTTGAAGGTGTCTCTAAATGTAACGCAATTTGCCGTGGTGCAGTTCCTGCAGGGGAAACCACCGCGTCAATTCCGCACCGGGGAACCCGGTTCCAATCAGGCGATCGGACCCGGTTTGTCCACGCCCGATCAGTTTCCCGTCAATGGTTTGCCAACCCAATGGACACCTGTCTGTCGTCTACGCCTTCAGCCACCCTTCGAGTTTTTGGGCGTCCGGCAGGCCACCGGAATGGACGAGCTTGCCGTCGATGCTGATGCCCGGGGTCGACATGACGCCCGCCATCGCGATCGCCCGAGGATCGGTCACCTTTTCGACCTCGACCTCCAGCCCCAGGGATCGAGCCGCGTCGCGCACCAGTGTTGCCGTCGTTTCGCAACGTTTGCAGCCGGGGCCATATACCTTGATCGATTTCATTTTTCTTTCCTCAGAACAGCAGGTTGAACAGGAAGCCGACCATCAGGATGCCGGTAGCAACGACCCCGATGAAAACGGCGATGAGGCGCAGTGTCAGCACCTGGCGCAGGATGATCATTTCGGGCAAAGACAGCGCGATGACGCTCATCATGAACGCAAGCACGGTGCCAAGCGCGGCGCCCTTGCCCAGCAACGCCTCGACTATCGGAATGACGCCGGCGGCATTGGTGTACATCGGAATGCCCATCACGACCGCTGCCGGAACCGACCACCATGCATCTGCGCCCATGATCCGCACCATCAGGTCCTCGGGAACGTATCCGTGGATCAGGGCGCCCATGGCGATGCCTGCGATGATCCAGATCCAGACCTTGGCAAATATCTCGCGGACGGCCTCGACGCCCAGCCGATAGCGATCCGTCATCGAGAGCGCCTCGTCCTGCGGGCCGGTCGCGTCGTCGATGCCGATGTGGATCTCGCGGACCCAATCCTGCAACCAGCCCTCCAGCTGGAGCTTGCCGATCACGAAGCCGGCGACGATCGCGATGCCGAGCCCGAACACCAGATAGGTCACCGCGACCTGCCATCCGACCAAGCCGATCAGCAACACCAGCGCCACCTCGTTGACCATCGGCGCAGCGATCAGAAAGGAAAATGTGACCCCCAACGGAACGCCCGCCGACACAAACCCGATGAACAATGGCACAGCGGAGCAGGAGCAGAACGGCGTCAGCACGCCCAACCCGGCGGCCATGGCGTTGCCGATGCCAACCCGCTTGCCCGACAACAGGGCGCGGGTCTTTTCGGGGCTGAAATAGCTGCGCACAACGCCCATCGCAAAGACGATCAGGGTCAGAAGCATCATGACCTTTGGGACGTCATAGAAGAAGAACGCCAGGGCCTCGCCGGTATGGCTGTGCCGGTCCACCGGCAGCAGCGAAACGATCCATTCCGAGACGGGAACCAGTTGCACATAGACCAGGTACCAACAGGCCACCAACGCCAGGACTGTAATGTGCCACACCCAGTCCGGTCGGGGATGTGGATCCGAAACTCCGTGGGTTTCGAGTGTCATGCCGCGTTCCTTTGTGTGGCTGTTTCGGCGTCGAGTACGGCGTCTATGATGGCAACGAATTCCGGTGCAAGATCCGGGTTTCGGCGATACCGCACCCATTGCGCATCGCGGCGATCAACGATGATCCCGGCGAGTTTCAAGGTCTTCATGTGGCGTGACATCCGGCTTTGGGTTGCGTCCAGCTTGGCCATGAGTTCGCAGACGCAATGCTCGCCACCGTCCCAGACGATCTGCAACGCCGCGCGCCGCATCGGATCGGAAATGGCCGTCATGAATGCCTGCATCGAAGCCTCCTGATATCTATGCGCTGTACCGCATATGCGCCCATACGAATGCGATCGCAAGGCACAAAGTGTCTCGGCCATTCCGCATCAGGTCGACGGTGGCACGTGACACTTCTGACAGGGCGGAAGGAGTGTGCGGCAGGCCGGTTCTTCAGGTCAGGCCGGTCCGATCGGCATCAAATGCAGACGCCAGATTTGACGACCGTTCGAGCCAGGCAGCCGATTGCGGCACACCAGCACCGGCGCGGCAACGACGGCAACGGTGGTTTGAATTTCCGTGTGTGGGGGAGAGGCGCGGTACGGGCCGAGCGGCAGGGCTTCGCGGATCGGGCCGCGGGCGTTGGTCGGCGCCTCCCGATGATCCCCTCGGGTGAGAGGGGCGTTCATCGGGAGGCATCCATGTCATTCGGGCCGGATCAGACCCTTTGCAGCAGCATCGCGGCCGTGAACGCGGCACCATAGGGGCGAGCCACGTCGAGGTAGGCGTTGTAGCTTTCGAGGCAGCGCGCGAAGTCCGGGTTGGCGTCCGCCTGCTCAGTCAGGACCTCGGCCACTGCGCCTTTCAGGGCTGCCAGCACGTCTTCCGGGAAGGCTTTGAACTCAACGCCGGAATCCTGCAGCGACTTGAAGGCCTGTGCGTTGAAATACTCGAACTGGCTGATGGTCTCGGACTCTGCGGCGTCGGCGGCATTGCGGATGATCGCCTGAAGATCCGGCGTCAGGCTGTCCCAGGCATCCTTGTTGACCACGACGTTCAGGCCGGCACCGGGCTCGTGAAAGGCCGGGGCATAGCAATAGTTCGCGACCTTGTTCATGCCGAATGCCTGGTCGAGCATCGGGCCGACCCATTCCGCCGCGTCGATAGCGCCGGACTGGAAGGCCGGGAAGATTTCGGTTGGCGGCAGCAAGACCGCGTTCACGCCGAGCTTGCGCATGGCTTCACCGCCCAGACCGGCGATGCGCATGTTCAGGCCGGAGAAGTCAGCGACGCTGGTGATCTCTTTCTTGAACCAGCCCGCGGCCTGAACCGTGGAGTTGCCGGAGTTGAACGGGACCAGCCCACGTTGGGCATAGATTTCGTTGTAGAGTTCCTGACCGCCGCCATAGCGCAGCCATGCCGACATTTCAGCCGCCGAGAGGCCGAAGGGAATGGTGGTGAAGAAGTGCAGCGCGGAGTTCTTGCCGGCGTTGTAATAGGGCGTTCCGTGACCGATCTCGGCCGTGCCTTGCTGGACCGCGTCTTCGACGGCAAAGGGGGGCACGAGTTCACCGCCCGAATAGAGCTTCAGCCTCAGCTTGCCTTCGGCCATGGCGTTGACGCGCGCGACAAAGGTCGTGGCATTGGTGCCGATTCCGGGGGCCTGCGCTGGGAAGGAAGTGGGGCATTTCCACTCGATGATGCCCTGAGACAGGGCTGGCGCGGCCAGCGCGGCGGCGGGGACGGCAAGCGCCCCGGTCTTCAGGAATGCACGACGTTTCATGGTCAGTCTCCGATTTGCGGGCGGCGTCCCGCCCAAGGAATTCTTGTCAGCCAAACAACACGTTCGGCAGCCAGGTCGCAAGTGGGGGCCATAGAAATACCACGCCAAGAGTCACGACCTGTATCAGGACGAACGGGATCACGGCCCTGTAGATTGTTCCGGTGGAAATGTCGGCCGGCGCCGTCGAGCGGTAGTAGAACAGCGCGAAGCCGAAGGGCGGGGTCAGGAACGAGGTTTGCAGGTTCAGCGCCACGAGGACAGCAAACCAGACCGGATCGACGTCCTGCAGCAGGATCGGACCGACCAGCGGGATGACGATGAAGACGATTTCCACGAATTCCAGCACAAACCCCATGGCGAAGATCACCAGAAGCGTGAACAGGAGCATGGTACGGTGGTCTCCGGGCAACCCGGTCAGAAGCTCGTGGACCCATACGTCGCCGCCGAAGCCGCGAAAGACGAGCGACAGCATGGATGCGGCCAGAATGATGCCAAAGATCATGCCCGACACCCGGGCCGCCTGCCCAAGCGCCGCGCCGAATACGCCGGCCTGTGTCAACACCAACACTGCGACGATCAGCCCGAGGACCAGCACCACGGTCAGACCGAGGGCGAGCATTGATCCGGCGCCCATTGTCAGGTCTGCCGCCGACAGGTTGACCCGTCCAACGCCGGTCAGGCGCAGGACCACCAGGGCGAAACCGGCCAGCGCCGTGACCGTGGTCACGTGCCGCAACCAGCCCGGGGCGTGTCCCAGGTCCAGGGCCGGCTGCGAGGGGGCGCCGGGCAGCGCCTCCTTGTCGGGTGCCGAACCAACCCGTGATGCGGTGATCAGCAGGGTTCCAGCCACGCCGATGGCCGCCGCTTCGGTCGGCGTCGCGACGCCAGCCAGGATCGAGCCCAGCACGGCGAGGATCAACAGGATCGGCGGCAGGACCTCGCGCGCGAGGTCCCAGATGCTGATGTCAGGCGTCTTGTCCTTCACGAGCGCAGGGGTACGTGCCAACCGAATTGAAACGTAGATCCCGTAGAGGCCGACCAGGACGAGACCCGGCAGCAGCGCGCCGGCGAACAGGTCGCCTACGGTCACAGCGTCAGGGGCAAAGTTCCCGGCCCGTTGCTGGGCGTCAAGATAGGCATTCGACACCTGGTCCCCGAGCAGGATCAGGACGATGGACGGCGGAATGATCTGCCCCAATGTCCCGGCCGCGCAGATCAGTCCGCTTGCCGTGCCATCGGGAACCCCCACCCGCCGCATGGCTGGAAGGCTGATCATGCCCAGCATCACGATGGTTGCACCGATGATCCCGGTTGACGCAGCGATCAACGTCGAGATCAGTAGCACCGACAGCGCCAGCGCGCGGGGGGATCCGCCCAGAAGCCGGCCGACCTGCATCAGCGTTCGTTCTGCCACTTGCGACCGTTCCAGTAACACGCCCATCAGAACGAACAGCGGGACGGCCAAAAGCAGGGAGTTCTGCATCACGCCATAGGCGCGTTGTGGGTAGGCCTGCAGAAAGCTCAGGTCGAAGGCACCGAACCCCGCAGCCAGAAAAGCCACCAAAACCGGCACTCCGGAGAGGGCCAGCATCACCGGGACACCCGACAGAATACCGCCCAGCAGGCTCAGCCCGAGAATGATCAGCCAGATGTGCTCAACCATCGTTCGGCTCCTCGACAGCGGCAAACAGGCCCGCAACGCCTTGCAGGATCATCAACCCACAAGCCAGCGGCAACATGGTCTTGACCAGGTAGAGGCCGGGCAAGCCGCCGGTTTCGACCGATCGTTCGTGGATCGACCAGCTATAGGCCACGTCGGGCCAGACCCACCAGATCGTCAGTCCAAAGACCGGGATCAGGAACGCAGCGACGCCCACCCGATCGACCCAGTTCTGGGTCTGCAATGACTGCCCGGCCCGAAACACGTCCACCCGCACGTGGGAATCCTGCGCCTGCGCCACAGGCAGGCTCAGCACCACCAGAGCCGCAAAGCTGTACGCCACGGCGTCCTGCAGCTCGATGAACCCGACGCCAAAGACATAGCGCAGGATCACAACGGTCAACTGCCCGATGAAAATCAACCCCAGCAACAGCTGGCATACTCGCCGCGTCACCTGGTGCACACGCGCGGCGTTCCTTGTCAGAACGGTCATCCGTTTCTCCTTGTCGGGAGCCGAATGCCGAAACCTCAGGACATGTGCAAGCCTTGGCACGCAATTGATCGCGACAGCCGAAAAGATCGTGTCCAAGTGCCGCACGGCGTTGAATTGATGCGCTCTTGCAGGCGGCAGGCGACCGCTTCGACAGGCGCCGATTGAGATTGCCGAACGTCGGGACGCAAAGGCCCTGATGCGCGGTAAAACAAACAGGGGCACCTGGGGATCAGGCCCTGGGGGTGCCATCAGGCGAATGCGTCGGGACTGACCGCCCATCGGTGCCAGAGCAACCGACCCGAACTGCCGTCCGAGCAGATCGGGGCTGGCTGCAACGTCGATAGGGTGCTCCAATCGGTGCAACCAATCCGCAGGTTCGATGCAACTGCTCGACCCTTCCTTGATTGGGACTGGTCTGGTTCGCTGAGGGCCCCACCCATATGGTCCAGACGCCTGCTGGCTGGATGTGGGTATGTCGTGGAGATCTGCAACGGGCGAACTTGGCACCCAACCACTGCGGGAAGTGCGCCAAGTCTGGTTGATCTGAGACAAAGAACCTTGATGCGCGATGAGCTTTAATGCTCCAAAGCTATCAGTTTTTGCGGAGGAAAATGTAGTGAACGTTGGTAAACTTTTTGAGGTTGAGCCGGAGAACTGGGGGCTGCGTGGGGATCAATTCCTGTGGCGCGATCTTGCGACAACCCTGGCCGATCAACCGTTGCCGGCAGATGTTCGGCAGCTTGAAAGGCTGTTGGAGCAGGCCTTCTGGGACGCAACCGGCCACAGCTTGTCGTTCAGTGCCGAGGTCCTCGTGGAACGTTTCGCGGACGAAGGCGTGTCAAGAGGCGGGATTTCCGGGGCCACATGGCGGTATCGATTGTTTCCTCTGATTATTGCCAGATACGAGGACATCCACGAAAGAGCATAAGGCCGCGCGGTCGTCGTTGGCCACGCCCCATCACAGCCGCCCGACCGGCTGATGGGCGCCGTTGGAACAAGATGTCAGGACCACCAATCGATCAAGCCTTTGAGTCCCCATTGGGTCGAGCCCAATGGCGAGCGAGGCGTTGCCGGAGGGCGTACCCCTGACGATCCATTGACCGGCAATTGATGCCTGCATGGGACAGGCCAGAAACACAGAGTGCATGACACTCCCAACAGATCTGACCGACGCAGCGGTCCAGCCTGTCTGACGATGCGTGCAGGGCATCCCTGAATCGATCTGGTGGATCGTTTCAACCCAAATGCTGCTCGGGATGACATTGCGACAGCCGACCGGGGCCGTCGGCAGCCTGCCGCCGCTGATCGAGCTCGACTGGCCGGCACGAAGCCATGGCACCCGGTGGCGACGTCGAAAGTCCTTGGCTGCAAGGATCCGGTATCGTGGTTCGAGAGGCCACCTTCACCGTTTGGTTTCCTTTCGGGCATTGTGGCGCAATGCCCTGCCGGTCAGTGGATGCGCTGTGTGAGATATCTGGGTCAGCGCCTCTTTGCTCGGGACTTCGACCGCCAGGTTGGCCAGCCCAGGCTCGGATCGTCGTGCGCAACGGCCACACTGCGCTCAGCACACCTGACACTGAAGCCGTGGGACACATCCGTCCGGGGGAAGGGGCGCCGCGAACATCGATTGATTTGCGCAAAGGAGCACTCCATTCGCAAGGCTCATTGGTACATTTTGGCTCTTGGAGGCGTGGAGTTGCACTCTCCTTCGGGCGATTTCTTGCACCGCCGTCCGAGCAAATGTTGGCAACGCACGACACTGCCAACGAGATCCGGATGTTTCTGCGTGCAGCCCATCTGACGAGACTGCGATTCCGCAGTCGCTGAAAGACCCGGGGCAACACCTGATCTGAGTGGACATCTGGTTCTTGGGGAGAAGACGTGACTTACTCGTTCATCGGTGTCCGCTCCAAAGAGCGCCAACCGGTCCTGTGATCGACGATCTGAGGCATCAAATCCGGGGAAGTCGACAATAGGAATTCACCGTGGGATAGCCAGACCGTCCAGCCGTGTGAAACGCCGTCAGATATCGGGCATGCTTCGGCCTGCCGGTATCATCCAGCAATAAGCAGTTCGATCCCGCGGCGTTCGAACTCCTTGGCGTCCTTGTCCGAGATTCCGTCATCCGTCACGAAAGTGTTGATCAACTCCAATGCGCCGAGGCGTGTGAAAGAGGATTTGTTGATCTTGGTGGAATCCGCGACGAGGTAAACTTGGGATGCTGCGTTTATCATCGCTTTCTTCAATTCGAGATCGGCGAAGCTCGGATAGGTCAGGCCGGATTCCGGCCCGACGCCCGCCGTCGCAAGGAAGAGTTTTCCTGCGAATATGTTGTGGAAATACTCGACCGCCTTGTCCCCGCTGACGGACAGCGTCGGGGATTTGAACTGGCCTCCGGGCAGGTGCACGGCGAATCCGGGGACGGCGCCGAGAAGGATCGCGACATTGAGCGCGTTGGTGATGATCGTGAGGCTGCTGCGGTCGGTCAGGCGGGTGGCGACCTCGGTCGTTGTCGTGCCTGCATCGAGGATCAGGGTTTCGCCGTCGGAAACAAGCGATGCGGCATAGGCACCGATCTTGGCCTTCTTGTCCATGTTTTCCATGTGCTGCAGCACCATAGTCCCAGCCTGTGGAGGCCGGCGATTGAGATGGGCGCCACCATGTTCACGCGTGATGCGGCCGTCCCGTTCCAACCGCTCAAGATCCTGACGGATCGTCGCCTCCGACACTTCGAAGGCAGCCGACAGGTCGCGCACGCGAGCGCTGCCTTCCTCCTCCAGCCACGCCATGATCTTGCGGCGGCGGGGCTCGGCCAGAAGGCCTGTCGTGGCTTCGGCGGGAAGGTGCGGCTTGTCAGACGCAGATTTGTTCATGTTGTTGCCTCGGGCCGGGTACGTGCTCTGGAAGGCCGTTACTTGCGTTTTGACCGTCGAGTGCTCTCGCTTCTGTCCTGACATTGGCGCCGTATGGATGCAAGCGGAGCCATTCGTACTCAATTGCAATGGGCCTCCCGGCGAACACGCCGCCGGGAGGCACGGCTACTTGTTGAGCGCTGCCTGCTGTTGAAGAACAACGCGGGCCTGGAGCTTTTGCTGCGCCTGGTCAACGACGACGGCGGCAATGATGACGAGGCCCTTGATGACGGTCTGCCAGAATGCCGAAACCCCCATCATCACCAGCCCGTCCGACAGGATGCCGATGACGAAGGCACCGATGATCGTTCCGGCGATCTTGCCGCGCCCACCTGACATCGATGTGCCGCCGAGCACCGCCGCAGCGATGGCGTTGAGCTCGAAGGTGTTCCCGGTGGCCGGGTGGGACGCGACGAGTTGCGACGAGATGATGAGCCCCACCAGCGCGGCACAGAAGCCGGAGAAGACATAGACGGCGATCTTGACCCGGTCGACCTGCACACCGGAGAGCCCCGCTCCCTTTTCATTGCCGCCGACTGCATAGATATGCCGCCCGAGCGGCGTGCGCTTTGCGACGTATGCCGCGCCGAGCCCCACGGCGATCAACATCCAGATCGAGATTGGAATGCCAAACAGGTTCCCCGCGCCAATCAGGTAGAACGTGTCATTGCCGTATTCCGGGTTGCCGTTGAGATTGGGGAAGGTGCGCCCGTCGGAGGAGAGCAGCGCCGCGCCGCGGGCGACATAGAGCATTCCGAGGGTCGCGATGAATGGCGCCACGTTGAGCTTTGTTATCAATAATCCGTTGATCAGCCCGATGAATAGTCCGACCAGGATGACGATCAGGCAGATCTCGATCGTGTTGAACTGCATGGTCCAGCCCAGACCGATGTCGATCCCGTTCAGAATCAGCCAACCGGCGACCATGCCGCACAGGCCGACAATCGAACCGACGGAGAGGTCGATACCGCCAGTGATGATCACGAAGGTCATGCCGATTGCCAGGAAGGCGTTCAGCGCAACGTGTTTCGACATGATCACCATGTTCGACGCACTCAGGAAGTTCGGCGCGGCAAAGGCGAAGAAGGCAAAGACAAGGATCAGCGCGATGAACGTCCGCGCCTTGAGCAGGACCAGCAGGAAGGCGCTGGAGCCGGTGTCCTTGGCTGGTTGGCTTGCGGTTGCGTTGGTCATGCCGCGGGTTCCTTCACGTTCGATTGGTCTTCGGTGGTCTTTCCGGGGGTGGAGGCGGCGACGATCTGTTCGCTGGTGACGTCGCTTGCATCGAACTCCGCGGTGATGCGCCCGTCGGCCATGACGGCTATGCGGTCGGAAAGGGCCCTGACCTCGTCGAGATCCGAGGTGACAAAGACGATGCCGAGCCCGTCCGCCGTCAGCTTGCGCATGGTGCGGAACATTTCGGCCTTGGCACCGATGTCGATGCCACGCGAGGGTTCGTCCATCAGCAGCACCTTGGGGCGCGTCATCAGCGCCTTGGACACGACGACCTTTTGCTGGTTGCCGCCCGACAGGCTCGACACCGGGTTTTCAAGCGACGCGATCTTGATCGACAGCTCTTTCACGAAGTCCTTCGCGGCCTGGATCTCGGCGGCGAGGTTCATGTGAAAGATCTTTGTGAAATCCTTGAGTGACGAGAGCGTGATGTTTTCCCGGATCGACAGGATTTCGACCAGGCCGTCACGCTTTCTGTTCTCGGGGATCAGGGCAATGCCGCGCGCGATCCGCCCGGCAACCGTCTTCTCGCGGATTTCCTTGCCCTCGACGAATATCCTGCCCTTGGCAAGCGGATGCTGGGCCATGACGCATTCGAAGATCTCGGACCGCCCGGCCCCCATGAGGCCATAGACCCCGAGGATCTCGCCTGAGCGCACGGAAAGAGAGACGTGATCGACGGTGAAGCCGCCACCCATCCGCGGAAGGACGAGATCCTCAACGCGGAAAACCTCCGGGCCGAATTCGAGCACGTCGGTCTTGGGAAAGTCCTTGGACGCCCCTCCGATCATGTTCTGCACGATCCAGCCGAGGTCGACGCCCTCCATGCTGCGGGCACCGGTCACCGCACCATCGCGCAGCACCGTGATATAGTCGCCAATCCGTACGAGCTCTTCCAGTCGGTGCGAGATATAGACGATCCCGACACCATCGGCCTTCAGGTCCTTGATGACCCGGAAAAGGATCTCCACCTCTGCTGCGGACAGGGCCGAAGTCGGCTCGTCAAGGATCAGGATCCTTGCGTCCTCGATCAGGCTCTTGGCAATCTCGATGATCTGCTGCTGGCCGATCCGCAAGTCGCCCACCGGCGTATCCGGGTCGATTCCGCCATGCTCCAGACGTTCCAGCACCTTGCGCGTGGCCGCGCGTTGGGCATCAAGGTCGATATCCACGCCGTGGCGGGTGATCTCGCGTCCGACAAAGATGTTCTCGGCCACGCTCATGTTCGGAAACAGGTTCAGTTCCTGAAACACGATCCCGATGCCATTGCGAGCGGCCTCGTTCTTGTCGCGGAAATCGACGGGCTTGCCAAAGAGCTCCATCCGGCCCTCGGTCAACGGTTCCACGCCGGCCACGATTTTCATCATCGTCGACTTGCCAGCGCCGTTTTCGCCAACAAGCACGTTCACCGCGCCCATGTGGAGGTCGAAATCGACGTTGTTGAGCGCAACAGTGCCCGGATAGAGCTTGGTGCCGCCGCGAATTGTCAGTCCGACATCAGGAGCATCCATCACTGGCCACCACCAACGGAAATGTCGACCGGCACGAGCTGAACGGGATCGGTGTTCTTCTTGGTTGAAAATGCCCCGGTAAACTGCACCGTCTCTCCGACAAGATCTCCGTCAGGAAGCGAAATTGCCGCCCCTGCGATGTCGTTGAGCGCCCGGGCGAGCTTGGCGAACTCGATCTGGTCACGGAAATCCGTGAACACGTAGAAGTTGGCGGAGTCCCGGAGTGCTGTCCCCTTGATCACCGGCCCAAGCTGGATCGACAGGTCCGCGGTACCATCATCGGTCACGTCGACTTCCAGCTTCGCGGCGCGGGACTCGCGGTTGGAGGCGACAATCGTGCCGCTTCCCGTGGCGATGAAGTTCCACGGGCTGCCCTCGCTTGCCTTGGGAATGCCCAACGCGTGGCCGGCGGTGTCGAGATCCTGTCCGATGGCTTCAAGCACTGCCACGATGTCCTTTGCCCCGGCGTTCATATGGGGAATGACCTTGGGTGCATAGTCCTCCGCTGCACGCGCAGCCATGCGCTCGGCGTCGGTCATGTTCACGCCTGATTGTTCGATTTCTTCTGCGGTCGGATTCTTGACGACCTTGCAAGCGGAGAGCACAGGCACCAGAGCCAGCACACAGGTTGCGATCAGCAGGTTCCGTGTCATGTCGAACCTTCACATAATGGAGAGCCTGGCCGCCAAGGCCGACGGCTGAGAATGGCCCGGCGCCAAAGGAGGAGCACCGGGCCGCTTCGTGCGCGGCGATTATTCGCTCAGCGCAAAGGTTTCGAGAGCACCGGCGTTGTCGGCGTTGATCAACACGCAATCCATCAGCTGCTTCTCTTCAAGTCCGGTCGAGCCTTCCTTGAGATACTTGTCAGCCTGCTCGACCGCCATCTGCGCTTGACGGAACGCTGGCTGCAGGACGGTGGCCTTGATGCCGCCAGCCTTGATCGAGTCGCGGACGTCGTTGGAACCGTCGAAGCCCACGACGATGACGTCTTCACGACCCGCGGCCTTCAGCGCCGCCCAGGCACCCATTGCCATGGTGTCGTTGCCGGAGATCACGCCCTTGATGTCCGGATTTGCCTGCAGCATGGTTTCCAGGACCGTGTAGCCCTCTGTCTGGGACCAGTTGGCGGTCTGCTGGGCAACCATTTCCATATCCGGATACTGGTCGATCACGTCGTGATAGCCAGACGAGCGGATGCCGGCATTGGTGTCGGACTCGCGGCCCAGAAGCTCGGCGTATTTGCCGGTTTCGCCCATCAGCTTGACGAACTCTTCGGCACCGACCTGTGCGCCCTGATAGTTGTTCGACACGATCTGGGACACGGCCACGCCGCTCGCGGTGATCTCGCGGTCGATCAGGAAGGACGGGATGCCGGCTTCCTTGGCCCGCTTGACGGCGGCAACGGTCGCATCAGCGCCCGCGTTGTCGAGGATGATTGCCACGGCACCGCTGGCGATCGCGGAATCGAACAGTTCGGACTGCTTGTTGGCGTCGTCGTCATGCACCATCACGACTGTCTCGTAGCCCAGTTCCTTTGCACGGGAGTCCGCGCCGACGGCCTCGGCCTTGAAGAACGGGTTGTCGTGGCTCGGCGTGATAATCGCGATCAAGCCTTCGGCCGAGGCAAAGGTCGGCATGGCGCCGGCGATGCCAAGAGCGACCACGGACAGCAGCAGCCTGCGTTTGATATTCATGGGTTCCTCCAGTCGGTCACAGGCCCACAGCGGGCCTTTCCTCCGAAATCAGTAGATGTTTAGTTTCGACTTCTGTCAATTGATTTTGTTTTCATTCGCGAGCAGGCAACAACTGCTGTAACTTCACGATAGTTGCAAAGATGCTCGAATGCCTTTCTGTCATGCGGAGCCGAACCACTCTTGCCAAATTGTCGCAGACTTCGATTCAAGTGTGAAAATCTGAACCAGAGGGCGCGCAACGCCGTGGCTCCGGGTGAGTCGCCCGCTGAGGCAACAAACCAATTGCAATCAAAATCAAACGAAAGTAATCAAAAGTAGTTGGCAATTATTTCGACGAGTCGCATCTTGAATTGCGCGACGGAACAGGAGGAGAGATGTCCACCACAGCCCCGAAGCCGGTTACGCTGGGCCTCGTCATCGGTAGCCGCGCCTTCTTCAACGGCGCACCTTGCAAGGCTGCACGCGAAGAAACCATCGCGCAGATGGAACGCCTCGGCGTCGACTGCAGGATCCTGCCGTATGAGGCCACAGTCAATGGTGCCGTTCAGAGCATTGAAGATGCAAAGCTCTATGCGGAGTATTTCAGAGAAAGCCGGGACGAGATCGACGGTCTCGTGATCTGCCTGCCGAATTTCGGCGACGAGATCGCGGTCGCCGAGCTGGTCAACCGCGCGAAGCTGGATGTTCCCATCCTGCTCCAGGCAAGCAATGACGAAGTCGACAAGGTGGATGTTCATTCTCGCCGCGATGCCTTTTGTGGCAAGCTTTCGGTGGCCAACAACTTCTTCCAGTACAGCGTGCCGTTCACCGAAACCACGCATCACACCTGCGACACCCATGGCGAAGCCTTTGGGCAGGACCTCGACCGCTTTGCCCGGATCTGCCGCACGGTGGGCGGGCTGAAGAACGCACGTCTCGGGGCCATCGGTGCCCGGACAGCGCCGTTCCAGACCATGCGCTACAGCGAAAAGCTGTTGCAGGATGCGGGTATCACGGTGGTCACGGTCGACATGTCCGAACTGATCGCCACCGCCGGTGCAATTGACGACAACGACGGCGACATGCAGGCCAAGCTGGCTGCCATACAGGCCTATGGCACCATTCCCGGCCACATCACCAAGGACCAGATCCTGCGTCAGGCCAAGTGGAGCCTCGCGGTCAATCGCTGGATCGCGGAGAACGAATGCGACGCCTCGGCCATCCAGTGCTGGCGCTCTCTGCAGGATAACTTCGGCTGCGCCACATGCCTGACCATGTCGATGATGGGCGAGGAACTGATGCCCTCCGCCTGCGAGGTGGACATCATGGGCGCCGTCTCGATGTACGCGCTGACGCTCGCCGCCGGCCAACCCTCGGCAATCCTCGACTGGAACAACAACTATGCCGACGAGGTGGACAAGTGCGTCTGCACCCATTGTGGCAACTACCCCAAGCAATTCATGGGGGAGGTGCCCGAGGTGGGTGAGTTGGACGTTCTGGGCGAAACCATCGGGCGTTCCAAATGCTTTGGCGCCGTCAAGGGCAAGGTGCAGCCCGGCCCGATGACCTATTTCCGGGTTTCCTCCGACGATCGCGCCGGCACGCTCAAGGCCTATACCGGCCAGGGTGCGTTCACCGCTGACCCATTCCCGATGGACGGTGGTATCGCGGTGACCAAGGTCGAGCGCCTGCGCGAGTTGATGGGCTTTGTCACCCAGAACGGGTTCGAGCACCATGTCGCGATGGTGCGTGGTCACCACGCCGACATCGTGGCGGAAGCGACAACACGCTACCTCCACTGGCCTCTCTATCACCACGGCGGGCCGAGCGTCCCCACCCTGACATGGCCCACCCGCTGAAACGAGGATTCGACATGACCGACCTCCCGACCCTGACCCGACCGGATTCCGGCGAAAAGACACTCGAGACGATCCGCAATCAGGCCGCCTGGATGCGCCGGCGGAGCCTTCAGATGGTGTTTGACGCAAAACTCGGCCACCCTGGCGGCGACCTGTCGGCCACCGATATCCTCGCGACGCTCTATTTCGGTGTTCTTCGGTATGACCCGACGCAGCCTGCCACGCCGGATCGTGATCGCTTCATCATGAGCAAGGGGCATTGCACCGGCTCGCTCTACTGCGTTCTTGCCGCCGCCGGATACTATCCGAAGGAAGAGCTTTGCACCTACATGCGGCCACAATCCCGCCTGAACGGCCACCCGAACCGGACCTATCTGCCCGGTGTGGAAACCAATACCGGGCCGCTCGGCCACGGCTTGCCAGTCGGCACGGGCATTGCCATCGCCGGTCAGATCTCCGGCGTCGACTATCGCACCTATGTTCTTGTCGGCGACGGGGAGAGCCAGGAGGGGTCCAATTGGGAAGCGGCCATGACAGCCGGCCACCGCAAGCTGCAGAACCTGACCGTCATCGTCGACCGCAACCGGCTGCAGCAAGGCGCCCGGACCGAAGAGACCTGCGGGCTCGACCCGCTTGATGCCAAGTGGGAAGCCTTCGGATGGCATGTCGAGATGGTGGACGGGCATGACCATGCCCAGCTTCTGGAGGTGCTCGGCCGCCCGGTTGGCACCCGACAAAAACCGCTCTGCGTGATCGCCAACACGATCAAGGGCAAGGGCGTTTCGTTCATGGAAGACGTGGCCAAGTGGCACCACGGCATCCCCAACGCCGAAGAATTCGAAACCGCAATGAAGGAGCTGGCGCAAGATGGCTGAACAGGCACCCAAGGACCGGCCCATGTTCGATTGCCGGAATGCGTTTGTGGAAACGTTGGAAACGCTGGCCGAAGCCGATGATCGGATCGTCGCCGTGGCCAATGACAGTATCGGTTCCTCCAAGCTCGGCGGCTTCCAGAAGAAGTTTCCTGATCGGTTGGTTAATGTTGGCATTGCCGAACAGATGCTGGTCGGTTCCAGTGCGGGGCTTGCGAATGGCGGCAAGATCCCCTTTGTCTCTGCGGCCTCCTGCTTCCTGACCGGTCGTGCGCTGGAGCAGATCAAGGCGGACGTTGCCTATTCAAATGCAAACGTGAAGCTTGTCGGCCAGTCGAGTGGCGTGGCCTATGGCGAACTGGGCGCTACGCACCACTCGATCGAGGACTTTGCCTGGCTGCGCCCCTTGACCAACGTCACGATCATTGTCCCCGCCGATCCATGGGAGACCGCCGAGGCCGTCAGATGGGCCGCAGCGCATGAAGGGCCGGTCTATATCCGCCTGAGCCGGATGCCCGTGCCCGCACTCGACATTCCAGACCGACAATTCCGACCCGGGCGGGCCGAACGTGTTTGCGAAGGCGGTGACCTGACGATCATCGCCTGCGGGACGATGGTGCACCTGGCCGTTGATGCCGCCGCGATGCTTGCACAAACCGGTATTTCGGCACGCGTTCTCAACCATTCCTCGATCAATCCGCTGGACACGGAGGCAATCCGCGACGCCGCCGAAACCGGCGCCATCGTGACTGTCGAAGAGGCCTCCGTTCGCGGCGGGCTTGGCGGCGCGGTGGCCGAGTTCGTGGCGACCCACACGCCGGTGCCAATGGAGATCATGGGCTTCCCCGGCTTTCTGCCGACCGGTTCGGTCGAGTGGCTGTTCGGCCATTTCAACCTGACCGTCGATGGCATCGCAGACTCTGTGCGCAAGGTTCTGGCGCGGAAGGCGTCGTGATGACCGGTCGCCGGATCCTGGCCATCGATCAGGGCACCACCAACACCAAGGCCGTGCTGGTGGACGAAGGCGGCCAGATTGTCGAACGCGCGTCGGTGCCGAGCGTGTCGGACTACCCGCATCCCGGCTGGGCGGAGCAATCCGCCGACGAGATCTGGCGGGGCGTCCGACAGGTCATCTCGGACATCGTGCAGCGGGTGGGAACGGAAGGGATCGCTGGCATCGCCATCACCAACCAGCGCGAGTCCCTGGTGGTCTGGGATGCGGAGACCAGCCAGCCGATCGCCCCATGCATTCTGTGGCAATGCCGCCGGACCGCAGATGCGACCCGTGCGCTTCACGAAGCGGGCCACAACGCCTTGGTGACCGAGCGCACCGGCCTGTCTATCAACCCGCTTTTCCCGGCGAGCAAGCTGGGCTGGGTCATGCAGAACATCCCCGAAGCGACGGACCTGGCCGCGAGCGGGCGCCTGCGCGCCGGGACAATCGATTGCTGGCTGTTGTGGAACCTCACCGCGGGAGGGGTCTTTGCGACGGACCATTCGAACGCTTCGCGAACCCAGCTTTTCGATACCGAGCAGCTTCGATGGGATGCCGAGTTGTGCGCGCTGTTCGGCGCGCCCAATGCTGCGCTGCCCGAAACCCGTGCTTCGGATGCTTTCATGGGAGAGACACAGGGCGTCAGCGGTCTCCCGGATGGCACGCCGATCCTCGCCATGATGGGCGATTCCCATGCTGCGCTCTATGGGCACGCCATTCGCGAACCGGGGCTGGTCAAGGCGACCTATGGCACCGGCTCGTCCCTCATGGTGCTGTCGAGCGAGCGCGTCGGATCCACGCACGGCCTGTCGGGAACGATTGCCTGGTCCCGCGGTCAGCAGGTTGTCTATGCCATCGAAGGCAACATCACCGTCTCCGCCCAGGCGGCAGCCTTTACGGCGGACCTGCTCGGACTTGAGGATGCAGCGGCGTTGTCGGCCCTCGCCGAAACCACGGAGTCGTCTGGGGATGTGTGCTTTGTTCCCGCGCTGTCCGGTCTCGGCGCGCCGCATTGGGACGACACGGCCAAGGGCGCGATTTCGGGCCTGACGCTTGCGAGCAACCGGGCGCAGATCGCCCGTGCCACGTTCGAGGCCATCGCCATGCAGATCGCGGATGTCTTCACGGCGATGGAACGGGATGTCGGACGCCGCCTGGAGGGCTTGCAGGCCGATGGCGGGGCCTCGGCCAACGGCTTCCTGATGCAGCTGCAAGCCGATCTTCTGGACCGCTGCGTGACGCGCCGGGATATCGCCGAGATTGGCGCGATGGGTGTCGCCGCCATGGCCTTCGAAACCCTCGGCGTCGCGTCGGAACAGATACTCGGCCAAGCGCAGTCGGAGGACTTTGCTCCGGCCATGGATGCGCAGGACCGGGACCGGATCCTCCGAAACTGGCGGGCGGCCGTTGAGCGGGTGAAGACTTGAACGTGATCCCGCCCGGGCGACCAGGCGGCAAGCGAGGGTCGCGGGCATTCGGACCAGCAATTCGCTACGAACGAAAATACCCGAAGCGTTTCGCGGAAAGCTGTCTTTGAGCCGATAGAAGTCGGTTCGACCTTGAGCGCAACCCGTGAGTCTCCCGAGCTCGATCACGTTTGACAGGCCACGGTGCAATGTGAGGTGTGATCCCCCAATGTGCCCGGCAGGAGTTCCCCCATGCGTCAACCGAACAGCCCCGCCGTAGCGCGAGGGGCACGCCAAGCACTTGTTTCGGCACCGTTCCCGCAACAAAGAGCGGCCCGCTCTTTCGAACGGGCCGCTCAATCTTGATCCAAGGTGGTGTCAGCCGTTGGTCGGAGCGTCGAACACCTTCACCGGTGGCAACTCGCCCTCGAACTTTTCGACATCCGCGATGATCGTGTGGCCGCAGTTGCCCTGACCAAGCTTGGAGGTGCCAAGGTCCTTCGACAGGTTGTTGACGTCGCCAAAGGCGCAGATCAGCTTGCCGTCCGGGCCCGGAGCCGGATCATACCAGCCGCCCTCGCAGACCCGGATCACACCTTTGCGAACGCCGTCGCTCACGACCGCACCTGCCAGGATCTGGCCGCGATCGTTGAAGACGCGCACCACGTCGCCATCTGCGATGCCTCGAGCCTCGGCATCTGCCGGGCTGATAACGCAGGGCTCGCGATCGGCAACCGTGTAGGTCTTGCGGAAGGACGTCCCGCAAAGCTGCGAGTGGAGCCGGCCAACGGAGTGGCTGGTGGTGACATGCAGCGGGAACTTGGCATCCGGCCCGTCGAGCCGTTCGGTCGGTTCCATCCACATCGGGTGCGGGCCGCAGTCGTCATAGCCCATCTTCTCGATATTGTTCGAGTAGATCTCGATCAGGCCGGACGGCGTGCCCAGCGGCTCGAGCAGCGGATCTTCCCGGAAGTCCGCATGGCGCACCCATTGCTTGCCTTCTTCGGTCACCTCATAGAGCACATAGCCCTGTTCCCAGAAGCCGTCAAAATCGGGCATGTCGATGCCAAAGCTGTCACCCTGCTTGGCGGCATCTTCGTAGAAGCCCTTGATCCAGGCCATCGCGTCCTTGCCTTCGTCGAAGAACGCGCGGGTGCCGAGACGCTCGGAGATATCGGCGAAGATCTCGAATTCCGAGCGCGCTTCATACATCGGCTCGATCATCTTCTTCATCGCGATGATGCCCTTGCCGGAATAGTCGCCATAGGATTCGACGTCATCATGCTCGAAGATCGTCGTCACCGGCAGGACGATATCGGCGTGCCGTGCCGAGGCTGTCCACTGGTAGTCGTTGACCACGAAGGTTTCGACTTTCTCGAAGGCCTTGAGTTGCCGGTTGCGGTCCTGATGGTGATGCATCGGGTTGCCGCCGGCCCAGTAGACCATCTTGACGTCCGGGTAGATCTCCCGCTTGCCGTTGAAGTCGAACTCGCCGCCCGGGTTCTCCAGCATCTCGACGATCCGCGCCACAGGGATCGCCGCCGCCGCGACTGAATGCGACGAGGCCGACCCGCGTGAGATCTGCTGACCACCATCGGTAATGCCGCTGATCCGCGGGCCGCTGGCCGAGGGCGAGCCGCCGCTGGAATAGTGGTAGCTGAGACCGAAGCCGCCGCCGGGCAGGCCGATCTGGCCCAGCATCGAGGCCAGCACCACCAGCATCCAGTGTGCCTGTTCGCCGTGATGCATCCGTTGCATCGACCAGCCGGAGCTGAGCATCGTGCGATTTGCTGCGAAGTCGCGGGCCAGCGCCTTGATTACATCCGCCTCGACGCCGCAGATTTCGGCGGCCCACTCGGCCGTCTTCGGCGTACCATCGCTCTCGCCGGTCAGATAGGGCAGGAACTTGTCGAAACCGGTGGTGTTATTGTCGAGGAACTCTTGGTCATGCAGCTCTTCTTCGTAGAGCGTATAGGCCATGCCGAGCATCATCGCGACGTCGGTCTGCGGCTTCGGTGCAATCCATTCGGCATCAAGGTACTCGGCTGTCTTGGTGCGTACCGGGTCGATGCAGATCACCCGCTTTCCGGTCTCCTTGAACGCCTTCATACCCGGGTAGGCACCGTGATCGGGGATCACCCAACCGACCTGGTTGGTCACCATCGGATCGGCGCCCCAGACCACCAGGATATCAGTGTTCTCCACCACGACTGGCCAGGCCGTCTGCTGTTCATAGACCTCCAGCGTGCCCATGACATAGCGCATGATCACCTGGCTGGCGCCTGTCGAATAGTCGCCCGCATGGCTGGTGAAGCCGCCCGCGCCGTTCATGCAGCGGCGCACGAGCGTCCGCGAGTTCACGACCTTGCCAACCGATTTCCAGCCATAGGACCCGGAGAAGATGCTGGTCGGGCCATAGGTCTCCTGCATCCGCTTGATCTCGTTCGCGACCAGGTCAAGCGCCTCGTCCCAGCTGACGCGGACGAAATCGTCCTTTCCGCGGGTCTCTGGGCTCGTGCCCGGACCGCCTTCGAGATACGCGCGGCGCACCATCGGGTACTTGATCCGGCTCGGTGAATAGACGGTGTCCATCACGCCTTCGAGCATGGGCGTCGGTGCGGGGTCTTCGTCCCAGCCGCGAATGGCCGCGATCTTGCCATCGGTCACCGTCGCCTGGAATGCACCCCAGTGGCAGCCCGAGAGGAACTCGCCGCTCGTCGCTGCGCGGGCGGCACCCGCACCGAGGATGGAGGGGCCGAGCAATGCGCCCAGGCCGGCCGCCGCAGTGGTGCCCATGAAGCCCCGGCGCGTCAGGCCGGGCCGCAGGTCTTTGGTTGTCTTGTCAAGCATCGTCATCCTCCTCGAATGCGGGGATTCGGCCGGCTTCGAGCCGGTCGAGGTCGGTGGAAACAAAGTCGGCTGCCGCGCTGGCAGCCGATGCATAGAAGCCTGTCCTGTCGCCTCTTGCGCAGGCAGCGGCGAAGTCCGGAAGCCAACCGGCCAGCCGTTCCTTGAGGAACGTGACCTGACGTTCATTGGACGCGTCGGTCTCGGCGAGCCGTGCTGCAACCGCCAGTTCGATTGCCACATGGTCGGCGGGTTCCGGGAAGGACTTCAGGACGTGCATGTCGAGAGCAGAAAGTTCACGTTCCATCGCGACAGTCGGCGCACGCCCAGTGCGCCCGCGCTCGTCGACATAGACGCTCTCATAGGGAGGGGCGCCGTTCTTTCCGCCGACGCCGAGGAACAGGAAGGCAAAGGCCCCGGCTAGATCTCGTGCCGCCGGCTCAGGCGCCGCTGCCAACTGCGCGGCGCGTTCCAGCAACGGATCAAACTCCGGCAGGCCTGCCGGGTCCCCGGCATTCCCAAGCGAGGCGAGGCGCAGCAGGCCATCCTTCGTCAGCTCCTTTGCAAGAATGTCGGAAAGAAGCTGATAGGCAATGGCACGGTCGGATTGGGTGATCCCCATGATGTTCTTCCTTGCGGCTCAGTGGCTCGATTCGCTGGTGTCGGATGCATTCAGCTGCAGGTACTTCTGCACGAGGCGGTACTCGCGCTTGTCCAGCGATATGAAGCGTTCCATCGATTTCATGACGCCGATCCACTGGTTGGCGAGGAAGTGCTGTGGTTCCGGCTTGCCATGACAGGTTGCGCAGGAGGCCGAGTACATCTCCGCGGCATAGGCCCAAAGATCGTTGCGCTCCGCGATGAGCATGTCCGGCTGGACCCATCCCTCGATGCTGACTGTCATCCAGGTGAGTTCGGTGTCGGCGTCCAGATGCGTCTCGCCGACGGAGATCTGCTCCACCGCGTCCGGGCGGAAGGTTGCAACGAAGATCCGTTGTCCCATCATTTCGTACATGACCCGGTCTGCGCCTTCCTGCCGCCAGCCCTCGATCCGGACTTTCACGGCATCCTTCTTGCGCTCAAGGACATCCATGCCTGTTGCCGACAGAACCACGCCCGCGCCCTTGCCTTCGCCAACCTCGGCGGC
This sequence comes from uncultured Tropicimonas sp., assembly GCA_947495685.1. Taxonomy (GTDB): domain Bacteria; phylum Pseudomonadota; class Alphaproteobacteria; order Rhodobacterales; family Rhodobacteraceae; genus Tropicimonas. Next base: position 44,509 of record CANLZY010000022.1, on the reverse strand, counting down.
GTCGAGCCAGAACGGGATCTCTGCCAGCGAATAGACCCGATCCGCCTTGGCGCCTTCGTTCAGCGCCTGTGCCTGAAGCTCCTCGAACATCAGCTTGTAGCCGCCGGAGAGGTCCGGCATCGTGTGCGCAATGCCCTTGTGGCAGGTGATGCAGGTATCGCCGTCTTCCATCGCGACCTGCATCTGCTTGGCAGCCTCTGGATCCTGATGCTCGAAATCCATCGACTCGTAGGAGTGGCAGTTGCGGCATTCCCGCGAGTCCGTCGCCTCCATGCGCGCCCAGACCGCCTTGGCCATGTCGGCGCGGTGCTCTTCATAGAGCTCTGGCGTCGCCAGCTTTCCGGTGAAGTGATAGTAGAGATCCTTCGTCGCGCGGACCTTGGCGATCACATAGGGGCCCCACTCATGCGGAACGTGGCAATCGGTACAGATCGCGCGAACGCCGGCGGGGTTGTTGTAGTGGACCGACTCCTTGTACTCCGCGTAGGCCTTGCTCTCCATCTCGTGGCAGGAGATGCAGAATTCCAGTGTGTTCGTGGACTCCATGGCCGTGTGGAACCCACCCCAGGCAATCACGCCGCCGAGACCGCCGGCGACCAGCAACACGCCCGTGCCCCAACGCATGCTTGGCCGGAAGAACCAGCCCCAAAGACGTTTCAATGCCATTGGCGGCACCTCGTGATCCTGACGGTTTCTATTTTTCTTGTCGCCGAAACGGCGCGTGCTGACCCGTCGTCCCAGCGGCATTTCCGATGGGATGGCTTGGGATTCCTTCCCCGGTTCGGGGACGTCGATTTGCACAAGATCATTTCGCTCTCACCCGGCAATTGCCGAAATCTGGCGCGCAAGTATTGGTCCGGAAGGCGTCTCCTCGAGAGGGTCGTTCCATATGTCAGCACAAGCGTGTCGTTAGTCAGCATGGCTCATCGGAAGGAGGGCTGTCAATGACGCTAAATTCATCGCGTTCGCCCGATATGTGGGCGATTGGTGAACGCTCAGATCATTCCAGGGCGCTGAGGTCGCAAGCCCTGGCTCGCAGGGACGATATTTTTTCAATTTCAGAATGCCTTGCCCTACCTCGGCGCCGTCTGGCGCACGCGTCACGGGGCTCTGAAAAGCCTCAAGGTGTTTGCGTGGAGCCCGCAGGAATGGCGCATATGTCGCGCCGTGCGCAGTTGGCCGGACCGCCTGATCCGGCCATGGGCAACCGGTCTTGCACGGGCAACGCACCGCTGGCCTGGCTCTGATTCGTCAGCCTTGCGGTGTCAGTTGTCAGAAAGCTTCAAGGTGACATCCAAGGCGGCGTCGCGGACAAGGGCGCCAAAACGCTCCTCGTCCCGCGGTTTCATGTTGGTTTCCGGGACCGAGATCCCGATCGCCCCCACCGGCCGCCCGTCCGGAAGGCAGATGGCAGCGCCATAGCTCTTGATCCGATCTCGGAATTCGCCGTTGTCGATGGCGTAGCCCCGGGCGCGGGTTCGGGACATCTCGGCGTCGAGTTCGCGAAGCGACGTTATCGTCCGTTCGGTGTATTTGCGCAGGTGCCCGGACAGACGTTCGCGCAGGCGCTGATAGCGCAGGGCAAGAATCGCCTTGCCGGTTCCAACGCAGTAGATCGGTGCCGAACCACCAATGGGGTTCCAGGAGCGGATCGACTGGGCGCTGTCGATCTTGTCGATATAGATGACGTTCAACCCGTCTGGCACCGCAAGGTAGATGGTCTCGTGTGTCTGTGCCGACAGGTCTTGCATCGCCTGTGTCGCCATCTCCCTGAGATCGACATTGTCGACGATGGCCCGTCCCACCTGCCAGACCTTCAGCGTCGCCCTGTAGGTCTTGTCCTCCATGGACCTGACATAACCCAGTGCCAGCAGCGATTGAAGGAGCCGAAAGACATTGGACTTGGTCAGGTTCAGTTCCCGCGCAAGTTCGGAAACGCCCTTGGAGTCATGAGACGCAGCCAATGCCTCGAGGATCATCAACCCCTTCGAGAGCGTGCTATCAACTCTGGTGTGACGCTGAGGCGTCGCGGCTTCTGGACGTTCGTTCAAAGCATATTCCTGATAGTTCCCGCAATAGCCTCAAGGGCCCGGACCCCCTCCGTCTTTTGCGATCCAACCGACATATCCTTAAGTGCAGCGACAAAGCTCGGCAACATCGGCAATGAGTGATCGCTTGGACAAATGCTCCTGTTTGGGGAATTGAACAATAGATCAAGCGACTGCTTGGCCTGCACTCTCAACCCTGAAGGATCGCCACGTTGACATACCTCCCCGGGGCAACGCCCAGCGGAACCGGCATCAAAATGTTGGCAGAGGAGTGCGGCAGATCTTTCGCGTTCCTGCAATTCGTTGCAAGCGCAGTGCACGAGCCTTTCGCAACCTGGGGGCTGGAAAAAAGGATGTGCCGGTCAGTCTCTGCGCACGGGAGACACTTCGGTCTACTGGCAGAGGCCGACATTCGGCTGACCATGGGGCCAAACGGCGCCTGGAGGGGGAGTTCTTCAGAACCGGTCTCCCCGCAGATCCGCATCGTTCAACGAAACTGTTGAAATCTGGAATCGTGCTAGTTTCCCTGGTTGAGGCGGACCTGACTACCTTGGCATTTCGTCATATTCGATGATGAAGCCCTTGCTATCGCCCGATGGCGTGCCGCGCTCGCCGTTTTGGGAGACGGTGTCCAATAATCGGCTCAGGTCGCGACCGGTGACGCCATCGTCGAGTTTTTTGGGGGACCAGATGGTGCCGTCCCAAGGTTCGCCGGCGAGCCATTGCCATCCGTCGAAAGAGTCGTCCGTGTCTGAGGCCCGCAAGCCGCCAAGAAACGGGCCGATCTTGATACGGTGGTGGATGGCCGAGGTGTCGTCGTGCGGAAATTCCCGGAAAACCTTGTCGTCATCGAACGGGCCATGGGCGATAGCATTCTCTTCCGGGGTCGTCAGCGAGGCAAGGTGGCCCCAGAACAAGAAGTGAGAGGGCAAAGCTCCCTGCTTCACTTCACTGGCAGCAAGATTTCGAAAGACATCACCAAGGGCACCAGGCCAATTACTCGTTCACGCCACCGTGCGACTACTTTTGCGTTCCACCGCCTCGCGCCCGGAGGCGGTCGTATGGGTCAAGGAACTCGGCGCCCATCCCGTAATCAATCATTGCGAGCGAATGGCCCTCCAGATCGAATGACTTGGCCTCGACGCGCCCGGTTTCATCCTGCCGACCAACTTCACCGACGGCCATGTCGGCGAGATCGCGGAGATCATCGCACCCCAGGGGCGTTTCTGCCCGGTGGACAGTTTTAGCTCGGGCGAGCTGACGCCGTTCGGCATGAAATCGGTGGCGATTCTCCGCTTCACCATGGTCACCCGGCCACTGTACAACACCCCGGACATGGGCGTTCAGGGCGAGATCCTGAGGAAAGTGGCGGATCTGGGCGATGCCGAGCGCGTTCGCACAACCGCGACGGACCTGACCTGCGGGATCAACGCCGAGAGCCTTCGGAAGGCGCAGGCGTCGAAAGAGAGCGGAGGGACCCGCGGAAAACTCGTGCTGAAAGGGTTCTGAGGGACCTTGCAAAACCAAGGTGGCGGAACGGGGTGGCGAAAGATGTCGGCCCCTCGGTGAATTCGGAAGAAAAAAGAGATGCAAGACCTGGACCTGAACAAGCGCAACGTGGTTGCATTCTACGAGATGATGTTCAACGCCTGCGACCCGCGCAAGGCCATCGAGGCCTATGCCGGCGGAGATTACATCCAGCACAACCCGCATGTTGAAACCGGAAAGGAAGGGTTCATTGCCTACTTTGAGAAAATGGCGGCGGAATTTCCGGGCAAGCGGGTCGTGGTGAAGCGGGCATTGGCAGAGGGCGATCACGTGATTTTGCACTGTCACCAGATCTGGCCCGAGGGGCTGGAATACGCTGGAATCGACATCTTCCGCCTCGACGACAATGGCAAGATTGTCGAGCACTGGGACGTTCTGCAGGAAATGCCCAAGACCAGCGCCCACGAGAACGGCATGTTCTGAAGGGTGCGCCGGCCAGCCGGGAAAGCGGGCCGGCGACCGGGTCACTTGCGATCGCAGATCACGGAGAGCCGCTTGCCTGCTGCAGTGTCAGGCGCATCTGAGTAACGGTGGCGTCGATGATCCGGTAGTCATGGCCGAGATCGGTGTCGCCAAGCGTGCCGGTCCCGCAAGAGAACTCGCCCGCTCAGCCCTTGTCCCGCGCAGGATCGTGCCGTCGCATCGATCAATGGATTGGCCGCCATCAGTTCTGAAATAGACATCTGTCGCATGAACTTTTGGACACTCCTCGGTGTGCAGGTGCGTCCATTGGAAGGACACAAACCAAAAGACGGCATCCACAAAATGCGCTGTTGCCATCAGGCCTGACCCGAGGGTGCGTTCCGAACCATCGATGCATCATGGATGGTTGTCAGGGGGTGGAACCCGCGACCGCAACTGCGTGCGACCGTAGATGCCAACTCGAGCCGTTCACGACGCCTTCGTTGAACGCTGGATTGCGCCAGTTCGCTGACGCAGAAAGCTGCAAGCCGGGCGGAAGGACCAAGCCGTTCAGCCGGATCGGTGACCGATTGCAGTTATGGTGTGCATTTCATCGGTTTTCTCCTTGGCGGGCCTTGTCCGGTTGGCGACTGGAGTCCTTGCCATCGTCAGCCAGGAAATTCCCGTGAAGGAGGAGAAGGCAACCGCGTTGGGTCAGCGGATGGCCGAGGGCATGAAGACATGCAGCGTTTCGTTCCGGGCCTACGCAGATCCCGCAAATCGCCCTTGGTCCTCAGGATCGCGGAGGTAACCGACCCGCTGGCCGCCGTTCCTGGCCCAGGGGTCAATTATCGCGGGGCCGTCGGCATCAGCAAGGGCGCCGGGCTTCGACCGCCAGGCTGGCGAACTCCTGGTCCCTATCGCCGTGCTCCACGGCCATACGGGCCCGGCATCCCCGTCCCTGAAGCCGCGGGGCAAGTCCGTCCGGAGAAGGGGGAACTGTGCGCATCAATGGGTTCTTCAAAGGGGCTCCGAAAAACGACCCTTGGGTCCGATCAAGGCCTCGCTTTGATCTCACGATCATTCTGCCTGCGGAATTTCAAGAGTTACCGAACCTTTGGCGTTTGGGGGAAATCCAGCTGATGAAAAGGGCGTTGAGGCACCGACTGGAGGAGACGCCCTTGGGTGTTCCGTGGCTGTTTTGTGGAGAGACTGAGCGGATCGAACAGGGGGGCTGATTCAAGCGGCCTTCCTTTGGCCCACAATGGGCCGAGCCACCCTTGTGAGTGACGCCGGTGCCGTCGTCGTCTACACTTGCCCAGAGACTCACGAGATCGCAGATCTCGACGGTATGCTCTCCGAAACAGGATTGTAGGAAGAATGGCCGCACCGGAACTTCCCGCTCGATTGAACCCGCTGGCCCATGGCGCGGGAGTACGGCCGTTCTACGGAGATCTTCACAACCATTGCGGAATTTCCTACGGACACGGCACGCTCGAGGACGCTCTTCGGAACGCCCGCAAGCAGTTGGACTTCGTTTCGATCACAGGTCACGCCTACTGGCCTGACATGCCGGTCGATGATCCATCGGTTGCCCATATCGTGGATTTTCACGTCAAGGGTTTCGCGCGCCTCAAACGTCTCTGGCCCGCGCATTTCGAACAGCTTGAAACCTTCAACGCGCCTGGGCAATTCACGGTGTTTCCGGGATACGAGATGCACTCGAACGCCCACGGGGATCACACGATCGTCTTTCGCTCTGTTGACCAACGGGAAATGGTCAAGGCGGACTCGCCCCGCGCACTGTGGCAGGCGCTGTCGAAAGCATACGGAACGGATGCCATCGCATTTCCCCATCACATCGCCTATCGCACGGGCGCACGGGGCATCAACTGGGAGAGTTTCGACTCCTCGCTGTCGCCGGTCGTGGAAATCGTTTCAATGCATGGCTGTTCCGAAACCTCCAATACAGACAGGCCCTTCCTGCACTCCATGGGCCCCGGCGACGGCGCGAATACCGTGCACGCCGGCTGGAATTCGGGGCACATGTTCGGCGTGATCGGCGGCACCGATCACCATTCCGGATTTCCCGGCTCCCACGGTCATGGGCGTGCCGTTCTCTATGCATCGCAGAACACGTCGTCGAGCCTGTGGAGCGCCATTCGCTCCCGCCACACCGGGGCACAGACGGGGGATAATTGCCACCTGTTCGCGTGGCTGGGAAATGCCATTCCCGGAGATCAGATCGAACCGGTCGCGATGCCGGTTCTTCAGATCGAGGCGGTGGCGGGCGGCGCGATCGACTATATCGATGTGTTGCGGAACGGTCGCGTGGTGCACCGGATTACCCCGCAGGTGACACCGGCTCCGATCTGTCCGACGCGGGAGGATCTGGAGACAATACTGGTTCTGGAACTCGGCTGGGGCGCGCGTGGCACGGAACATGTCTGGAACGGGACGCTGACGCTGGACGGTGGCGTGATCGAGGCGGTCGAACCGCGCCTGCGTGGGCCCGAGGTGGTTTCGCCCCTGGAGGCGGAAGACCAGGCGGTGCCGGGTAGTACGGTTCAGCTGATGGATAACATCATCAGTTTTGATATCTGTGCCCAGGCCAACCCCAACAACCAGACAGTGGCAACGCAATCTGTCGCGGCGCGCATACGGGTCAGGCAGGATGACGATGTGCACCTGCGAACCGAAGGTGTGAACCTGCGCGTTGGTGTTGATCGGCTCCTGGCAGGCGCCGTGTCCGGCAACCTTGGAGGCATCGACACTCCGGCGTTTCGTCTCCACCAGCTGCCGCGACCGCAGGACTGGCAATGGACAGGCACCGTCGCCCTCGATGCGCTCGGGGCCGGAGACTGGGTGAGCCTGCGCATGCGCCAGGCAAACGGACAGTGGAGTTGGAGCAGCCCGTTCTTCTGCAGGTAGGGTCTCTACCTCGAAGCCCGTTCAGATCGCCATTTCCGTGGTGCTGTCAAACAGGTGGTATTTTGCAGGATCGGCGCTGAGGAACACCGTATCGCCCGGACGGACGTTCAGCCGTTCACGGAAGCTGGCAATGATGTGGGTATCGCCTTTGCGCAGGAAAAGTTCCGTCTCGGCGCCTGTTGGCTCGATGACAACCACCTTCGCCGAAATCGCATTCTCCGTGCCCTCCGCTACCAGATTCAACGCCTCGGGGCGGATCCCCACGGTGACACGGCTGTGCCCCTCAAGCGAGCGTGGCAGGCAAAGCTTGTCGCCGTCGGCAAAGACGGCTTGCTCCGGTGCGTCGGGGTCGACCCGGAGGTCAAAGAAGTTCATTGACGGTGACCCGAGGAAGGATCCGACGAACTTGTTCCTGGGGTTGTCATACAACTCCAATGGTGCGCCAACCTGTTCGATAATGCCATCCCGCAGCACAACGATACGATCAGCCAAGGTCATCGCCTCGACCTGATCGTGGGTCACATAAACCGTCGTGGTCTTCAGCTTCTGGTGCAGTTCCTTCAACTCGGCCCGCATCCGGACCCGCAGCTTTGCATCGAGGTTCGACAATGGCTCGTCAAACAGGAACACATCCGGCTCGCGCACGATTGCACGGCCCATTGCAACGCGTTGGCGCTGGCCACCTGACAATTCGCGCGGAAAGCGGTCAAGGTAGTCGCCGAGGCCAAGCACACCGGCAGCCGGCTTGATGCGTTTTGATTGCTCGTCAGGTGTCTTCCCGGCCAACCTTAGCGCAAAGCTCATGTTCTGGGCGCTCGTCATGTGCGGATAGAGGGCATAGGACTGGAACACCATCGAGATGCCGCGATCCCGCGCAGGCACGTCATTGACCCGCTTGCCACCGATGAACATGTCGCCAACAGAGATCGTCTCCAATCCGGAAATCATCCGCAACAACGTGGATTTGCCACATCCGGACGGACCGACGAGGACCAGGAATTCGCCCTCCTCGATCGACAGATCGACATTGGTGATGACTTCCACCGCACCGAAGCGCTTGGTGACGCCTTTGAGCTCAACCGTTGCCATGGGGCGCTCCTTTCTTGTCCGCGTCGGGCGACGCGAAGGAATATGTGAGGGTGGAGGTCCAGCATTCGCCGGGGGACAGGTCCATTCCCGGGCCGCTGGTTCCGTCGGCGTTGCGATCGCAATTGGCCGGTTCGATGGCGACGATGTTGCGGCGCGGACGCGGGTCCGACCAAAGCTGGACGAAGGGAAGCACGGCGCTGTCGCCCGCGACGGAGACGTTCAGCCCGTGCCATTGGCCGGCGGCGGTCCGTTCCAGCGTTGCATTGAACTGCGACGCATCGGTCGCATCATGGCACGCGGCAGGGATCTCCGGCGCGTGACGCCCCTCGCCGGGAGGCTCGTGACGGAGAACCTCGCGTCCGTTGAGCGATACCCTTGTGCCGTCGCCGACTGCCGGAAAGCCAAAGTTTGTGTGGTACAGGATGCGGAAAGCTTCGGTGGCCGGGCCGATATTCTCCACGCAGTCGATCACGCGCAGGGTGGTGCCACCGATGGGGGCCTCGATGCGGCGGGTCAGGCAAAAGGATGGCCCGGAGAGATGCGCTTTCACGATCTCGCCCTCGGCAAACAGGAGCGGCGTCGGCGCGTTCCAATCCTCGCCATGGGCGGTGATGCGGGCGGGTGTCAGCGGCAAGGTACCGTGCAGCGGCATGCCCTGTTGCGGCTGGCGTACATTGTCCAGCCCGCAGGTCACCAGGAAACCGGTCAGGGCGCGACCGACGCCAGTGCCCGCATCGCCATGGGGATCATGCAATTGGGGCGACAGCGTCCCACCCGGGTGCTGCCAGGCGACCGGCATGCCTTGAAACCAGAGCGGACCGATATCCATCGTGCGATCGCTCAGCACCCAGAAATCCAGGCCGCCGCCGGTGGAAAAAGCCAGCGCACGCACACCCTGAGCTGGCCCGTCGTCCAGCGTTATGCGGCGGACAGAGGCAAGCTGGCGCCGGTCTCCGGTCAACTCGGTCAGGCGCGCACGCACTGACGTGGCTGGGCCGGGGATCATTCCGCGGCCTCCGGCAGGGTGATGCGCAGGCGCCTGAAGACCTCTGCCGGGGCGTCGACGCCGTCCATGAGGCCGGTCAACAGGGACAACATGCGGGTTTCTGCCCCGGGATCCTCGAGTGGTGTCAATTGGCCCGGATCGGTTTCCAGGTCGAAGAGGACGGTGGTGTCTTCCATCATGCATCCAGGCCCATAGGCCGCGTGCATCACTGCGCTCTCGTGCACGGGCACCTTCAGCAGCGGCATGTTGCGGCTGAAGGGCAGGGGCGGAACCAGTTCCGCTGCCTCCAGCTCCGCATCGGCGAAGAACGCGAAGATGTGGGTTGGCATCAGCGTGTACTGATAGATTTCCTGCGTGCGCAGGTCGGATGGATAGCGGAAATAGGTGTAGCGTCCGTCGGTGACATTGGCCGAGCCACCAAAGAAGCCGAACAGGACAGCGTCGTGCCCCGGCGCACCGTCAAGCATCGGGATCAGGGACAAGCCTTGCACTTCCGGCGCGGGGTCGGTGTCGAAGAGATCGAGGAAGGTGGCACAAAGGTCCGGCGTCTGGGTCAGCGCGTCCACCCGTTCACCGGGTTTGGGGTTGCGTGGATCGTGCAGGAACAGCGGCAAGTGGGCCAGTTCCTCATAGAGGTTCATTCGGTTCTTGGCCCAGAAATTGTGCTCGCCCAGCAGGAAGCCGTGATCCGTGGTGACCACCAGTGCGGTATCGTCCCACAGATCGCCTGCGTCGAAGGCATCCAGAACCCGGCCCAGAAGGTCGTCGCAATGGGCCAGCGTGGCGCGATAGTTGGCGCGCAGTTCTTCGGCCTCGGCTTCGGTCTCGCCGCCCGTCCGGTTATAGGGCGGCCAGTCGCGGGCCGGGCCATTCCATTCGGTCTTGTACGGCTCGCGGAACCGCTCTGGCGCCTGGAACGGCTCGTGCGGATCAAAGCACTCGATCTGCAGGAACCAGTTGTCGCCCCCCTTGTTGCGCTCGATGAAGTCGAGCCCGGCCTGAACGGTCTTGTGAGACGGGAAGTCCTCCTCCACCCGGATGCGTTCGCGATTGACGATGTTCTTGCGCGGGTAGCTGCGCGGCTTCTCGGAAAACTGTTTCTCGTGGACCAACTCCTTTAGCGCGGTCCAGTCCGGATTTGCCGCGGGCACCCAAGCGTCGCCTTCCTGACCGCGGATCAGGTCATAACTGTCGTAGCGGTTGTGATAGGTGGCTCCGCCGTCTTCCCAATAGTGGAAATGGTCGGTGGCGAGGTGCGAATAGGTGCCTTTCTGCTTCATCAACGTTTCGGTAAAGCAGACATCGAACGGCTCTATCGGCCCCCAGGACCGATGCAGGAAACCCAACCGACCGGTCAGGATATCCCGGCGGGCAGGCATGCACGGCATTGACCCGACATAGTGCTTGTCGAAGGTCGCCGAGCGCGCCGCGAGGCGATCGAAATTCGGTGTCTCAACCGACGTGCCGCCATAGGGGCCGAGCATGTGGCGGTTCAGGCTGTCGAACAGGAGAAAGACAGTACGCATGGAGCGCTCCTACTTGACTGCGCCTGAGGTCAACCCGCGGACGATGAACCGCTGGGCGACAATCAGGAGGATAAAGGCCGGGACAATCGACAGGGTCGAGGCGGCGGCCATTTCTGTGAAGGCGATGGTGTTTTCCTGGGCGTATTTGCCGATACCAAGTGGCACGGTCGCGGTGGCGCGCTGGCTGAGCGTGAGAGCCACCGGAAACTCGTTCCAGGAGAAGATGAAGCACAGGATGCCGGTCGCGGCGAGGCCGGGGCGGACGATGGGAACAACCACGTTCCACAACACGCGCGGCGTCTTGGCTCCATCGATCTGGGCCGCCTCGACCAGTTCTTTCGGGACGTCCTTGATGAACACGCCCATCATCCAGAGTGCCATCGGCAGGTTGATGGTGGTATGGGCGAGGATGATGCCTGCGTAGGTATTGTCCAGCCCGATGGAACGGAACATCGTGTACCAGGCGCCCGCCAACGTGATCGGTGGCACCATGTGAAAGATCACCGACCATGCCAGAAGAATGCGCAGCACCCAGTCCGCCCACCGCAGGCGATAGAGCGAGAAGGCGGCGAGCGTGGCAACCGTCAGCACGATGGTGGTCGAGGTGATCGCGATGATCGACGAGTTCTTGAAGTTCGTCACGAAATCCGAGGTCTTGCCGTTGAGCACGGCATCGTAGCTGTAAAGCGTGGGCGAAAACTTCCATTGGCCCATCAGCAATGCGATCTGCGTCTTGAAGCTCGCCATCACGATCCAGAGGAACGGAAACAACACGATCAGCGCAAAACCGAACAGAACAGCGTGGCGGGCAAGTGGAGCAGAGCGGCCATGATCGGTCATTGTTCCGGCCCTTTCCGGGTGGCAAAGCGCGAGGCGAGGATGATCATCGTGGCGATCACGGCGATTGTCGCGAGCGACATGGCCGAGCCGTAACCGGACTGATCCTCGGTAAAGAAACGGCGATAGATGGTGAAGGAGATCACTTCGGTCGAGGTGCCGGGTCCACCGCCGGTCAGCAGGTAGATCTCGTCGAAGACCTTGAAGGCGAGGATCATGCGGAAGATGAAGGTCACGATGATCGCGGGCATCATCAAGGGCAGGATGATGTAGCGCAGCACCTGCCACCGCCGCGCGCCGTCGATCTCGGCTGCCTCGAAGATGTCCTGCGGCAGGCTTTCCAGACTGGCCAGCATCAGCAGGAAGCAGAATGGCGTCCAGTGCCAGACATCGACGATGATGACGGACATCAGAGCGAGGTCCGGGTTTCCGAGCCAATCGACCGGGTTTCCGCCGAACCAGAGGATCACCTGATTGATGATACCGAAATCATAGGAGTACATCAGCTTCCAGATGGCGCCGATGACAATGCCGGGCACCAGGATCGGCAGGATAAAGACGGTCCGGTAGAAGACCCGCAGGCGCGTGACCCGCGTGGTCATCAGTGCCAGCCAGAAGCCGAGCACCATCTGAAATGCAACGGCGACGACGGCAAAGAGGATCGTGTTCAGAATGCCGGCGTTGAACAGTGTGTCGTTGGGAAGCTTGGCATAATTGCGCAGGCCGACCCATTCCCAGACCGCCTCGCGGTTGATCCATTCAACATTGTGAAAGCTGAGCGCCGCGAGATTGAACAGCGGCAGGATCGTCAGCAGGACAAAGAGGATCACGGCGGGTGCCAGAGTGGCATAGCGCCAGAAAGTGTCCGATTTCATGGGATGGGTTCCTGCAGTGGGGAGGTCGCCCGGACTGAGCCGGGCGACCGGGGAGGATCACTTCAGCTCGTCGAGCATCGGTGCATCATAACCGGCCTCGGTCATGATAGCTGCGATCTCCTTCGCAGCGGTGTTGAGCGCATCTTTCAGCTCGAGTTGTCCACCGATGGCCTCGTTGAGCCGCAGTTCCGTCACGGCGAGAACCTGGCTGGCTTCCGGGATCAGGAAGGTCAGGCCGGCGGTCGGGATGGATTCGGCCATCGCCTTCATCCAGCGGAACTCTTCGGTTTCCGACATCGGCCCTTCGAGGACAGCGCGGCTCACTGGAGCGGATCCGGCACGGGCATAGGCTTCCTGTGCTTCCGGCGTCTGGAACCAGGTCAGGAACGCCAATGCAGATGCCTTGCGTTCATCGGGCACGTTCTTTGGTACCCCTGCGAGCCAGTGGCCGAGCGGCGTCGCTCCGGGGAAGTCCTTGGACGCCGGGGTGGCCGCATAGTTTACCTTGCCGACAACCGCCGACTGGTTGGGATCGTCGAACAGGCCCGGGGCGAGAACCGACATGATATGCGCGGCCTTGCCGGTCGCCATGTTCTGGATCACGTTGGTCTGGGTTTGACCCGCCGTGGATGGATGCCCGACATCGGTCGCCAGCTTGATGTAGGTTTCCATACCCGCAAGGGTTTGGGGGCTGTTGATCGTGATGGTGAAATCGCCGGCCTTCTGGTCCTTGAAGATGCCGCCACCATGCGACCAGATGTAGGGGAAGACATCAAAGGTGACGTCGAACGCCCCGCGCTGGCCGCGCTGCGAGATGCCGTACATCTTGGGTTGGTTGTTGAACATCTCGGCGTTGGCGTAGAGCTCTTCCCAGGTCTTGGGAACTTCAAGCCCCTTTTCCTCGTAGAGGTCGGCGCGATAGTGCAGGATCAGGATGTTCGGGTTGACCGGTACTGCCGTCAGTTTTCCGTCGCCTCCACAGCTCACTGTCTGGGCGGTCGCATCCCAGCAGACGCTTTCGTCAAAGTCATAGATGTCGTCCGATAGCTTGAACTCGGGATCGATGTCGGTCAGCGGATCCATGAAACCGCCCTTGTAGAACTCCACGAAGAAGCCGGCATTCATGATCAGCAGGTCAAAGGGGCTCTCGTCGGTGCGCACGGCGGTGCGTTGCTTTTCGAGCGAGCCTGCAAACGGGTTCACGTCCAGGTCGACCGTGTTTCCTGTTGTCTCCTCGTACAACTCGACCACGGACTGGAAGCCGGGGAACCAGGGCGACTGATTGATCACGATCGTGATCGGAGCCTCTGCGGCCAGCGAGGGTGCTGCCAGTGCGGCTGCCATTGCGGTTCCGGCCAGAAGCCCGGCAAAACGCAGGCGCTCACCCAAAAGGTGTCTCTTGATCATAGGTTTCCTCCCAAAGTTATCCGACTCGGGGCCACTCCGCCCATCGAACTACATCTCAAGTCTGGCACGCTCGCCGTCATTCCTGAAATGATAAAACCTCGTGGCTCCATAGTCAGGGACTATGCCTTAGTTGATCGGATCGTTCCGGCAGACGGCCTTCAATTTCAATGCCATGAACTGAGCGGCCGGTGTGAGCAACTTGGGCCTTCGATAAATCAACCCCGCCGCGCGCGACGTGGCAAGTTCGGGCACGTCGATTTCCACGAGATCCCGGCCTTCCGGAATCAGCATGACCGAGCGGGTGGTGTAGAGCAGGATGTCGTATCTGAGAGCGAAGCTCAGCAGAAAGGTTTGCGAGTTGGACACGATCACCGGATCGGGTGGGGCCTCTCCAAGACTGATGACCTTTCCCTCCAGCTTCCGTCGCGCGAGTGTGTGCTGGGGAGGCAACGCCCAGGTTGCTTCGAGAGCCTCGCGCGGCGAGATCTGGTGACGACCGGCAAGCGGATGATGCGGGCGCCCGACCACGATCAACGCGTCGTCGGTGAGAAACTCGTAGTCGTATTGTCCTCCGCCGCCCGAAAGTGGCTTCTCGGCGACAACAAAATCCAGCGCCCCGTCTTCAAGCCCCTGAAGCAGTCGCTCATCGAAACCGCTGGATATGGAAATCTGAAGCCCTGGGCGCTCTGCAAGGGCCTCGGCGACCGCATCGGGCAGCTTGCGCCGCACCCAGGAAGGGCCGGCACCAATGCGGACCTGTCCGACCGATCCATCGCGCATCGCCTCGATTTCCTCAACGGCATCGGTTACCTGCGCCGTCACCAACTTGGCATGGCGCAACAGTCGGGCACCGATCGGCGTCGTTTCGACGCCATGCGCATTTCGATAGAACAGCGGGGCATCCAGCTGTCGTTCAAGCTGTTGAATCGCCTTGGATAGCGTGGGTTGCGCTACATTGAGCGCCTCAGCCGCCTTGGTGATGTTCCCCAGCTCGGCTGTTCTCAGGAAATAGGACAACAACCGCAAATCGATCCTGGAATTCGCCACGTTGCTGTCTCCCTTGCGCCAACCCTTGAGGCAAGAGAACTCCGGCCACGATCTTTTCGCAAGTCAACTGAGAACAAAGCGGTGTTCCACCTTCGCCCTGCTCCCGATGAGATGACGATACGAGGGTCGCGCCCCCTCGATTCGCGCCGCAGATCGAAGGTTGATCCAGGTTACGGCGAAGGTCGGTACTCCCCCCGCTCCGCAGATCTCGGAATCTGCGAGCAAGGTACACCAGTTTTTTGGGGACGAACGACGTGCATGGCCCAAAGGCGGCTTCCCTCTCGACCTTTGGCGGTGCGGTGCAGCTCCCTTTTTCGCGACACCTGTCCGAAATGGCGGGCCTCGCCAAATGCGGCAAAGGAGACCTTGAACCAAAACCGCTATCGAAATCAGCAGGTCCAATATTTCGCCGGTCGACATCCTGAAAATGATGGCGTGGCCCTCGCTTGAAAAGGCGGCAGCGTGTCAATCGACAACGCGCCGGGAACGTTGAGAGATCACGAGATCGACGCAAGGGTTCACGCAGGGTCGTGGGGGCCTTCACCTCGAACACCGGCGACGGGGCGGCAGCGGGCGCGTCCAGCGTGACGATCGGCGGAGACCAAGGCGGCTTGATCGGCATTTCCGTGTTGTTGGTCAAGGCCCTTGGCGCGGCATCTGCCGCATCCCGGGAGAGCGTGGATGCCGATGCCGTGGAGTAATCCAACAGCGCCAGCTCCGGCCGGTAGATCGGGTTTCCCTGTCTCATCTTTCCCTCCCGAGGTCTCGAACGAACAGAAACCGAAGGCCCGAAGGGCCCCCGGTTCCCACCATTCTGGATAAGTGGGGACAGCAGGTCTGGCCATCTCGCGCCAAGCCGGGCCTGACAGGCTCTCCGAACAGGAAATTTCTGCACCTTTGCGAACGGGCGATGGCCCGTGCCTACGCGAAGCGGCGCCAGTCGGCCACGATCGCATCGCCTACGGAATCAGGTCGATTTCCGGCAGCCGCCAGCTCTGTTCCAGCCACGGCTTCAGCGGGCCATAGGCACGGAAGATCACGAACCAGCCCTGATCCGGTTTGGTTTCGAGCCAGTTTCCTTCCTGGCCTTCGGGCGCCCGCGGGCCGAAATAGATATCGGTCGACCCGTCCTCGTTCTGCGTGATGCCGTCGGACTGGCTGCCGAGCGTCGGGAAGGGCTGGCTGGTCTGCAGCATCGAGCGGGTCTGGTTGTCGTAGAGCGTCACCGCCCAGAAATCCTTCACCGGCGGGTCCTCGGGAACACTCAGCCTGTAGGTTTTCGAGCCATCGAACGGAGTCTTTCCGGCATCCTTGAAGGTGATCGCGTAGTCGGACCCGGTGCCTTCGCGCGGCGTCGACATGGCCGGCGTCACGGCGGTGTAGGGATAGTAGAAATTCACCCGCGCGTCCGAGTTGCGCGTCTGCCCGTCCGGGCCGTCAAAGAACACGTTCCGACCCTCGAAGGCCAGGACCCAGGAACTGTCGCTGTTGGGATAGAACGGGACCCCGCTCATGGTGCCGTCGATGCGGGGATGCCAGACGATGGACCGGGCTGCGGCGTTGCCGATAGCCACGGCGTCCTCGAGGATCGCCTTCATGCGCGCGTCCGGCGCAAACGCCTTGCCCTTCTCGATGCCAATGGCGGCAAACAGCCCGCGCGTCTCGGGATCGAGCAGGGAGTAGGGTTCGTATTGCACCGCCGTGTTCAACTCGTCGTAGAAGGTGACATCATTGGCGTGGATCGTGTTGAACGCCTTGCCGGACCCGCTGATGAACTCCATGAGCGGTGGGTTGGCTGCCGCGGACAGCGGGTAGACCCGAAGCCCGGATTTCACGCGGGAGACCGCGTCCTCCAGCCCGTCCGCGACCGAGGTCCTCAGGAAGACCCAGTGGCGAAAAGTCTGCGACTCGACCACGAAATAGCCCTCGGGATAGCCATCCGGTAGTTGGCTGTCATAGCCCGGCGGCACCACGAGATACTTGCCGCCCGCACCCTTGTCCGGCCCCGCCGGGCCGATATCGGCGACATAGCGGAAGGCGGCGTCGTTGATGGCACCCAGCATCCCGGCGGGCGCTTCGATCACGGTCGGGCCGTCGCGCTTCAGGTCGAGATTGAGAAAGGTGTAGAGCGTGGAGGTATTGGCGGTCAGGAAGAGCGAGTTTGAATCCATCAGCCTGTCGAAGATGAGCGCCTGGTGAACCTCGGTGGCGCCGAGCGATTTCTGCCCCTCCAGAAGGCCGTGGATCGACGCGATCGGCATGCCTTTCATATAGGCATCCACCCCGCGCATCGTGTCCAGGTAGCTGTAGACCGTTTCGGCCGTTGCCTTCGTCGGTGCACCCTTGGCGAAGTCGAGCGTCCCGATCGAGGTTTCGACGCGGTCAGGCGTCTGGATCGATCTCAGCGTCTCTTCCGAGACTTGCGCCTGCGCGGAACTTGCGCCGAGCAGGACGGCGGTGATCACGTGAAGCGGTGCATTCATGCGATGGAGTGTCATGACCCATCATCCTTTCGACACCCTGCGGCGGGAAAGCGGCAAGACCCGGTTTCGCCGCCAGCGGCGCAGAGTTTGCTCAAAGGATGACACGGCGCAGAGCGGCTTTCTGGCCCCTGCGCGCCACGTGCTGGGCGCAGGACATCCGTCGCGATGGCGGATCAGGGTCGGGAGCTCAGAAGAGCCTGGTCAGGGCTGGACCGCCGCTGCCTCCTGGGCGGTGCCGGATGTGGGCTTGCCGGCGAGGATTTTCTTTCGGAACTCCGTCGGGGTGATGCCATGCACGCGCCGGAACGCGCGGGCGAAATGCGAGGCGTCCTCGAAGCCGACCTCGATCCCGACATCGATCACCCGGTTGCCGCTGTCCTTCAGCAATGACCGGGCGGCGGACATGCGGCACTGGTCCAGCAGTTCGGAAAAGGTCAGGCCTGATGCCGACAGGCGTCGCTGCAACGTGCGCACGCTGCACCCGGCCATCTCGACCGTTGCATTCACGTCGAGCCAGTCCTCCGACAGGCAGGGTTGCAGCAAGGCGTTCAACTGGGTCGAGAAGTCCGCCGGCGCAACCATACCATCAGGAAGGTCCTTGCAGGGTACCTTCCGAAGTGCGTCGGGGAGAGGCGTCGCCAGAAGCGCCGCGGGCAGAAGGATGGAGGTGTTGGTCCACCCCTGATAGACCCGGATGCCCGCCAGTTTCTCGCGCTCGACATGTGTCAGCTCGGCATTGGTCTGAAAGGTCACGGCAGTTGGCTGGAAGGCTTCGCCCAGGACGCGGCGAAACACCCGCAGCAGGAGCAGCAGATTGCTCCAGTCAGACAGGCGCAGGAACGCCTCGTCGGTTATACTCAGATCGGCGGTTGAGCAGATGCCGGCCAATTCATCGGTGATTTCGACCCTGTATCGCCGATAGGAGATGTAATACCGCGCGACCCGGCAATACCGGTCCAGCAATTGCTTGAGCGTGCTGGCTCCCAGCAGGTAATCCCTCAGCCAGGGCTCAAGGTTGCGCACACCATCCAGTTCCGCCCCGAGCAGGCTGATATTCTCGATGCCGTCCTTGCGGGCGACCCGGTCGATGAAGGCAAAGACCGTGCGGGAAGGAATGGCGATATCGGGATCGTAGAGCAGACTCGACGGGAGCTGCGACTTGGCAAGGCGGCGCTCGACATCCACGCCCGCCTCCTGCAACGCCCAGAAATAAGGCTGCGCCCGCGCCGCGCGTGACATTGGCACCACCGACATCGTTTCACACCTCCTCTGGATGGATTATTGCCGGAACCTGCACGGGGCGTCCATGACTTCGCTCAACACCCGAACATGCCGGTGTCGCAGCGCGACGGTCCGGTTGACGAAGTCGCGCTGGCGGCGGGACGTGTCGTGCATGCTCCCTGTCCTCGCTCCGGCAGCGCTGGCTCGTGGCACGAAATGGCCAGAACCAGCGCGGGCTGCGGCCGATACTTCCTTCAAGGCAATCACTTTGATCAGGAGGATGACATGAACCGAGCGGACCGACAGGCAAGGAAGCCGTTTCTCGCGGCAACGGCACTGGCTACGACACTGGCCTGGGGAACGGCTGCCCTGGCCGCCGACTGGGTTCCGTCAGACCCGAACACGAAGATCGACCCGGAAGCGACGGTGCTGATCACCAATGTCAGCATCTTCAAAGGCACGGAGGAAACCCTGATCACCGGCAAGGATGTCGTGATCAAGGGCAACATGATCGACGGCATTGTCGATACGGGCGGCGAGAGCTCGGCCTATGGCACCGTGATCGACGGCATGGGCGGCTACCTGACGCCCGGCCTGATCGACGTGCATTGGCATTCGATGATGCCGATAGATCCCGCTGGGCTGGTCAACTCGCCGCTGAACTACGTGGCCGCGATTGCCGCCTGGGAATCCGAGGAGCGCGTGAAGCGCGGCGTGACGACGGTGCGCGATGCTGGCGGGGCCGCGGCCGGTCTGAAGAAGGCGATCGACGAGGGCTATGTCACCGGGCCACGGATCTATCCGTCCCAGGCCGTTATCGGTCAGTATTCCGGCCATGTCGATTTCCGCAATCCCAACTTCCTGCCCAAGGAATGGGGCGGGCCGCGCGACCCGCTGGAGCAGATCGGGCTGGGGATCATGGCAAATGGCGAACAGCAGGTTCTCGCGGCGACGCGTGACAACCTCTACAAGGGCGCAACCCAGATCAAGATGGCAGTGAGCGGCGGGGTGATCTCCTTCGCGGACCCGCTCTACGTGCACGAGTTCCTGCCGGAAGAGATCGAGGCCGCGGTCAAGGCGGCCGAGGACTACGGGACCTACGTGATGGTTCACGTCCACAGTGCCGGCCCGATCAAACGGGCGCTGAAAGCTGGCGTTCGCTCGCTCGATCACAACAGCCTCGCGGACGAGGAGTCCATCAAGATGATGGCGGATCTTGGCGCGCATATGTCGGTTCAGGTCCTTGTGGCCGAGAATATCGCAAAGCAATACCCCAAGGGAGACGTCCGTCAAGTGAAGGCGCAGCAAGCGGTCGACAACACCGGCAAGGTGATGGAATGGACGAAGCAGTACGGTGTCAAACAGGCCTGGGGCACCGATCTTCTGGACAGCCTTGAAGACCGTGCGGAACAGTTGAAGGACCTGACGATCCGCACCAAGTGGTTCACCTCCGCCGAACTGATGGTGCAGGCCACCGGCAATGGCGGTGACACCGTGGCGCTGTCGGGCAAGCGCAACCCCTATGGCAAGCTCGGCGTGATCGAGGCAGGCGCGATGGCGGATATCCTGATCTATGATCAGAACCCGCTGGAGGACATCACCATTGTCGAGGATTACGAGAACAACCTCGACTTCATCATGAAGGACGGTTTCGTCCACAAGAACACGCTCAACTGACGTCAGAGCGTTCTCCGGGGAAGCGCCCACACAGCCGCTTCCCGTTTTTTCCTTCACCCCGAGGACCGACCGTGATCATGGAAAATGCCTCTCGACGTGCATGGCAATTTGGTATCGCGGCAATGCTGATTGCGCCGTTCCACGCAGGTCCGGTCCAGTCGGAGACCAGTGAAATCGCCTCGGCCCACGCTGCATTCGGTGGGCCTTCCAGCACATCCGGGCAATTGCGCTCCGACCTGGCACAAACCAACTCCGAGCATGGCTGGGCCAGCTTCAAACACTCCCTGAATGCCTCCACCGGTCTGACGTTCGGTGGAGACATCAATGTCATGGGCCAGTCGAGCGACGCTGGCTCCACGAACCTGACCGCCGCTGGCACGGTCCTGCGCCTTTATGGAACCTGGGTCGTGACCGGGCGTGACTCCAACGATCAGGGTGCATTGCACTTCAAGGTCGAGATCCGCGACAGCCTCGGCGGCCATATCCCGCCACAAGACCTCGGACCGACGCTTGGCTATGCCGGGCTCACTTCGGTCGGTTTCAGCGATGCCGGTCTGATCCTGACCAATCTGTTCTGGCAGCAATCCTTTCACAACGACCGGCTCGCACTCGTCGCCGGTATTGTTGATGTCACCGACTACCTCGATGTCTACGGTCTCGTGAGCCCCTGGACCGGGTTCAGCAATCTGTCCTTCTCGACCAACCCGACAATTCCCGCCCCCAATCAGGGCCTTGGTCTGGCGATGCGATGGCGCATCGCAGATAACTTCTATCTACTCACCGGAATTGCGGACGCGAATGCCCGTCCGAATGATCCGGCCGGCAGCATTTCCGACCTCTTCGATACCGGTGAGACCTTCAAGCACATCGAGGTCGGCTGGTACGAGACATGGGACACGCGTTTCAGCGACAACCTGCATCTCAGCCTCTGGCAGATTGACGATCGCGACGCGGCCGGAATCGAGGGTGGCTGGGGCGCGGTATTCTCTGCCAGCCGGACCATCGCAGACCGCTGGCAACCGTTCCTGCGTGCCGGCTATGCCGATGGCGGCGGCGCGCTGCTCGGCAAGAGCGTCAGCGTCGGGACCGGCTACAGCCTGTTCGACGGACGGGATCAACTCGGCCTCGGCGTGTCATGGGGGCGGGCACCAGAGGATGGCGAGAGCTCGGCGGATCGCGATCAGTACAGTGCCGAAGCTTTCTATCGGTTCCAGCCCGCACCGAACCTGCAGATCACCCCCGATCTGCAATACCTGGTGAATCCGGCCTATGCGCCAGGTCTCGAAAACGCCTGGGTGGCGGGACTACGTGTCCGGATCAGCTTCTGAAGTTGTGCCGGATCTGGCGGAGGCAAAGCTCTGCTCTGATACGAGACGGATGACCCGCTCAGAGAAGTGGGCCGACGATGGACATCGCGTTGTTCCAGAGCCGCCTGGTCCATGGCCAGGCCTGGACTTCGGCCAGAGTCACGGGCCTGCTGTCGGCGATATAGGCATCTTGCCGGGCCCTCATTTCGGCCGTCAGGGCCCTGTCGTGCAGAAGGCCCGGCTGATGTTCTTGGACCATGACGCCCGCGGCAAGAAGATCCTCGTAACAGGCCCGACCTGGATCGCGTCCTTTGGCGCGTTATATCGGGTGGTGATGACCAACCCCAGACACGCGGCCTACATCAAGCGCTCAAACACTTCGGGCATGGCCGAATGCCGGACCGTCGGCCCGCTGGCGACGACCTGCGCGGGAAAGCCCGGCGACTGCGGCTTGGGCACATGATGACGGACAGCACGATGCGATATTTCGGTTCCGAGTTACAGGATGCAACACCACTGCCGAGATGATCGAGGCGATCGAGAGCCAAATGCTCGGGTCGGCCAGGCAGATCGGGCCTTCGGGCGCGTCACTACTTGGTGGCGACTGCCGTGCTGCGCGTGCGAACTGGCGTAGAGTAGATCATCCGTGACCGGCTCACTTCTGTCGGTCGTCACTACACGTGTTTGCGGCGGTTCGATCCGTGACCCCTGCCATGCGGGCGACTTGCAGAGGACCTAACATCACGCCGGATTATTCAGCCTGAACACGTCAGAACCCGACCCTGTCGGCCCCCTTGAGATCGAGCATTTCGCGTGCCTCGTCCGGTGTGGCGACCTCGCAGCCCAGATCCTCGACGATCCGGCGGATTTTGGCGACCTGCTGGGCATTGCTGTCCGCCAGTTCTCCGCGAGAGATAAACAGGCTGTCCTCCAGCCCGACGCGGACATTGCCACCCATCTGGCTCGCGGTCGTGGCAAGCGGCATCTGCGCGCCGCCGGCCCCGAGCACCGACCAGCGGTAATCGTCGCCAAACAATCGGTCGGCCGTGCGTTTCATGAAGATCAGGTTGTCCACCTCCGGGCCGATGCCGCCAAGGATGCCGAAGATGAACTGGATGAAGATCGGCGCCTTGAACAGCCCGATATCCATGCAGAATTTCAGATTGTACAAGTGCCCGACATCGTAGCACTCATGTTCGAACTTGATGTGATGCGGGGCCAGCGTATCGGCGGCTTCCTTGATGTCGCGAAAGGTATTGCGGAAGATGTTGCCGTCAGACCCGGCGACATAGTCCTTCTCCCAATCGAACTTCCAGTCGTCGTCTGAAAAGCGTTTTGCCAGTGGATGGAAGGAGAAATTCATGCTCCCCATGTTCATCGAACACATCTCGGGGCTGAACGTCTTCGCCGGCGTGATCCGATCCTGAATCGACAGCGACAGCGAACCGCCGGTGGAGATGTTCACCACCGCATCGGTCGCCTGCTTGATCCGCGGCAGGAAGGGCTGGAAGTCCTTGACGTCAACCGACGGCGCGCCGGTCTCGTTGTCGCGGGCATGCAGGTGCAGGATCGACGCCCCGGCCTCGGCCGCATCCATTGCCTGTCTTGATATGTCGTCGAAGGTGAAGGGCAGCGCATCTGACATCGTCGGGGTGTGGATCGCCCCGGTGACGGCGCAGGTGATGATGGTCTTTTTCTGGCGGGCCATGTCAGGACTCCTTGGGGTCTGTTCTGCTCACGCGGTAGCCGAGCGGAAAGAGGTTGAGGTCGAAGCGGTCGCGGATGTAGCCCCAGACGCCGCGGGGCGCTTTCAGCATCACCACGATGGCGACCACACCAAGCACCATGAGGTAGATCGTGCCGAGATCGGCCAGCGTCTCGCGCAGGGCAAAGAAGATCAGCGTGCCGATGATCGGTCCTTCGATGGTGCCGATGCCGCCAATGACGACGATGAAGATCACGAACGCCGTCCAGTCGTTGACCGAGAAGGCAGCATCTGGGGAAATGCGGAGTTTCTGGAGGAAGATCAGCGCGCCAACGATCGAGGTCAGGGCGGCGGTCAGGACATAGACGGCGAACTTGGTGCGCCAGATATCGATCCCGAGCGACCCGGCGGCCATCTCGTTGTCGCGGATAGCCGTGAGGGCCAGCCCCTTGCGTGAGCGCAGGAAGAGGTAGACCACGAGGATAACCGAGACGGCCGCGCCGAGCGCAAGCCAGTAGGCGAGCCATTCGCGCGACTGCCGCGAGGCGGCGAGCGACTTGACGATGCCCACCGGCAGCGAGGAGCCGGAGCCACCGCCAAGCGCAGAGATCTGTGCGAAGCTGAGACGGAAGACCTCGGCCATGACCCAGGTGCCGATGGCGAAATAGGCCCCGCGCAGGCGGAAGATCAGCGCCGCCACGGGCACCGAGATCAGCGCGCCCAACACGCCCGCGGCGGCGATTGCGACAACAGGCGGGAGACCCGCGAACATGGTCAGCGCGAAGAGCATATAGCCGCCGAAGCCGACATAGGCCTGCTGGCCAACGGAGACGAGACCGGCATAGCCTGCCATGAGGTTCCAGAGGCTGGCGAGCGACAGGTAGAGAAAGAGTTCGCCCAGCAGACGCAAGTCCGCGCGGCCTGCCCACCACGGCGCGGCGATCAGGATTGCAAGGACGATGGCGCCGAGCATGGCGGCGACACGGGCCGCGGGTGTGGCCCGGGTGACTGAATAACCGTTGACGATCATGCCGCGATCCTCGGGAACAGGCCATTGGGACGAACGGCAAGGATCAGCAGGAAGACGATATGACCGGCTAGGATCTGCCAGCCCGGGTCGATCTTGGCGCCGATCGTTTGTGCAACGCCCAGAATGACGCCCCCGGCCAACGTGCCCCAGAGGTTGCCCAGCCCGCCGATGATCACCGCCTCGAAACCGAAGATCAGCCGCCCGCCACCAACGGATGGGTCAAAACTGGTGCGGATACCAAGCAGGATACCGGCGACGGCCGTCACTGCGAGCGCCAACGCCATGGCGAGGCCGAAGACGTGGCGGCGGTTGATCCCCATCAGTTGAGCGATGTCCTGGTTGTCGGAAACCGCACGGAAGGAGCGGCCAAGCGACGTGTGGTAGAAGGTCCATTGCAGGCCCCAGATCACCAAGACCGCGATGGCGAAGGTCAGGAGTGGCAGGACGCCGAGCGAGAGACCGCCCACAGGCAGGCTCGCCGTTTCCAGCCCACCGGCGCTGAGCTTCTGCGGATCGGCGGAGTAGATCTCCAGGAGCCCGTTCTGAAGGATGACCGAGAGGCCGAAAGTCACCAGCAAGGGGGGCAGGATGTCATCACCCAGCGTCTGGTTGAGCAAGCCCCGTTGCAGCGCGTAGCCGAGACCCGCCATGAGCGGAACGACGACGATGAGCGCCAGCAGCGGGTGCATGCCGGTTGCCGTTGTCACCGTGAGGCCGAGGAAGGCCGCGAGCACGATCAGGTCACCATGGGCGATGTTCACCAGCCGCATGACGCCGAAGATGAGCGAGAGCCCTGCCGCGAAGAGCGCGTATAGACCGCCCAGCAGGATGCCCTGCACGAGTGCATTGATCCATTCCATGTTAGTCGATCCCGAAATAGGCGCGGGAGATATCCTCGCGCGAAACTGTGTCGGAGGCACCCTCGAGGGACACCCGGCCCTCCTGAAGGCAATAGACGCGGGAGGAGACGGAGAGCGCCTTGGAGATGTCCTGCTCCACGATCACCGCGCTCATGCCCTGGCCGATGATGCCGGGAAGGGCGGTGTAGATGTCCTTGATGATGACGGGGGCAAGCCCGAGGGAGATCTCGTCGAAGAGGATCAGGTCGGGATTGGACATCAGCGCCCGCCCGATGGCGACCATCTGTTGCTGCCCGCCCGAAAGCGAGGTCGAGGGCACGTTGCGCCGCTCCTCCAGAATCGGGAAGAGGTCGTAGAGGCGGCGCAGGTTCCAATGGCCCTGCCGCCCGACCTGCCCACCAATCAGCAGGTTTTCCTCGACCGAAAGTGACGGGAAAAGCTGCCGCCCTTCCGGCACCAGCGCGATCCCCTTGTGCGCCACCTCGTCTGCCCGAAGGTTGCCGATGGCGCCGCCGCGATAGCGGATCTGGTCGCGACGGTTCGAAAGCAGGCCGGAAATGGAACGCATCATCGTGGTCTTGCCGGCTCCGTTCGACCCGATGATCGCCAGAACCTCGCCCTCGGTCACCTGCATGTCGATGCCATAAAGCGCTTGGAAATCACCATAGTGGGCGTCCAGCCCGCGGAGTTCGAGAATGGTGTCAGGCATCGACTTCTATCCCCAGGTAGATTTCCTGAACTTCCGGACTCTCCATGATGGCGTGCGGCTCGCCCTCGGCGATCTTGCGACCGAAATCGATGACGATCAGCCGGTCCACGATCTCCAGCAGGGCGTGCACGACATGTTCGATCCAGATGATGGTGACGCCGGAGCGATGTATCTCGCGGATCGTGTCCACCAGCGAGACGCATTCGGCCTCGGTCAGTCCGCCCGCGATCTCGTCCAGTAACAGCAGTTTCGGCTTGGCGCAGAGTGCCCGTGTCAACTCCAGTCGCTTGCGTTCGAGAAGAGTCAACGCGCCGGCGGCGACATTGGCCTTCGCCATCAACTCGGTCTGTTCCAGAACGTCGAGGCACAGCTTTTCAGCAGCACGTTCACGCAACCCCGCCGCCTGTGTTGCGGCGACCATTGCATTCTCGAACACGGTCATATGTGTGAACGGTTGCGGAACCTGGAAGCTGCGGGCCACGCCTGCACAGCAACGCCGGGCGGCACTGGTCCGCGTCACGTCCTGCCCGTCGAACATGATGGAGCCGGAATCTGCGCTGAGCGTCCCGGTAATCAAGTGGAACATCGAGGTCTTGCCCGCGCCATTTGGCCCGATCACGCCAAGCGCCTCTCCGCGCGGCACCTCGTAGCTCAGTTCGTCGGCCACCTTCACGGCGCCGAAGGCCTTGGAGAGTCTGTCCAGTTTCAGGATGTTGTCCATCTCTTCTCCTTGGGGCGGTGGTGGCGCGCCACGATAGCGCGCCACCGATCCGAGAGTGGTGTCAGAGAAGTTTCAACTCACCGGTCGTCGGGATATTCGGCGCAGTGGAATTGGCGACGATCTTGAGATCCATCGCGTCGCCATCCTTCTGCCACTGTCCCGCGACAAGCGGCGTCTTTGTGACGTTGTTGATCGGTCCGTTGGCCCAGTTCACCGGCCCGACGATCGTATCGATATTGGTCGCTGCGATGGCCGAGACGATGGCGGCCGGGTCTTCGAGATCCTCGGCGCGCCTGATGACGTCGGCCACGACCTCGAAGAGCGCGTGCTTGAACCCGATGGGCTGGGTCCAGGGCCGGCCGGAAGCGGCGGAGTAGCCTTCGGCAAGCTCTCTGGAGGACGCGCCGGTGAGCGATGAGGAGAACGGGTGGTTCGGAGACCACCAGACCTCGGAACTCAGGCCCTCGCCACGGTCGCCGAGCGACTCGATGACCGACGGGAAGAGCAAAGCCTTGCCGATGGTGACGATCTTCGGGTTGAACCCCTGCTGCGCGGCCTGCGCCCAGAAGGTCGCGAAGTCGGGGGGGATCATGTTGCCGGTGACGATCTCGCAGCCCGCTTCCTTGAAAGCGGCGATCTGGTTGGAGAAATCATCCGAGGGCGGCTGGTAGCGGCCCGGATCGATCAGGTTGTAGCCGGCTGCGGCCAGCGGCTTGGGCAACCCATTCTCCGCGTCGCCCCAGGCGTTGCCATCGGCATCATTCGGGAAAAGGCCGCCGACATTCTTGGCCACGCCAGCGCTGTCCCACATGTCGAGGAAGGCGGCGATCACATCTTCCAGCCCCCAGAAGAAGTGGTAGGTGTTCATGAAGCCTTCGCCCGGCACGCCATTGCGGCCAAAGAAATAAGGCTGCCATGGGCAATCGGTGGTGATGCAGGGCACCTCGTTGACCTCGGCCTGATCAGCAACCGGGTTCACGGTGTCGGGTGTCGAGGCAGCGACGATGATGTCGACCTCGTCGCCAAGGATCAGGTCCGCGGCCACTTCGGCGGCGCGGTTCGGGTTGGACTGGCTGTCCTTGGAAATGATCTCGATGGTATAGGACTTGCCGTTGTTTTCCAGCCCCGCGGCAAAGGTCTTGCCGATTGCCTCCAGCACATAGTCATCCGCCTCGGCGAATCCCGCCAGCGGACCAGTGCGCGGGCTGACGTGGCCCACCTTGATCACCGGATTGGCGGCATAGGCGCGGCTGCTGCGCAGGATCGCAGGCGCTGCGAGCGCCGCGACCCCGGTCGCCAGAAATCCGCGACGGGTCGGCTTCCGAAAAGTGGTCTTCATTGTGATGTCCTCCCTTGTCCGGGTCTTGAGCCCGGGTTTCGCGTTCAATCGGCCAAAATACCTTCCAGCCGCGTCAGATGCCGCGCCACGCGGGCGCGAACGGCATCCGCCTCCTCTTCGGTCCACTGGTAAAAGCCTTCCCCCGATTTCATTCCGAGCCGCCCGTCCTCCACGAGCTTTTCAAGAAAGGGCGAAGGCCCGGGCCGCCGTTCCAGGTCGGCCAGCACTGTCTGGTGAATGTCGAGCGTGAGGTCGGTGCCGACGAGATCGGCGTTTTCCAGCGGCCCAAGCACCGCAAGCCGTCGACCGAAACTGGACTTGATCACCTCGTCCACGGCCTTTGCGTCGCAGATGCCGTTCTCGACGAGGCTGACCGCCTCGCGCCAGAGCGCATGTTGCAGGCGATTGCCGATGAACCCGGGCACGTCCTTGTTGACCATGACCGGCGTCTTCCCCGCCGCTTGCAGCATCGCGACCATCGCTTGCGCCAAGGCCGGGTCGGTGGCTTCGGTCCTGATGACCTCGACCAGCGGGATCATGTGCGGCGGGTTCCACCAATGGGTGCCAAGCGCCCGCTCCTTGCGCCTGAGACCCGACATGATCTCGGTGATCGGCATGACGGAGGTGTTGGAGGCAAGGATGCAGGTCTCGGGCGCATGTTGCTCGATCTCCGCGAAAATGGCTTGTTTCAACGCCATCTTTTCCGGTGCGGCCTCAAAGACCACTTGCGCTTCACCGACCGCATCCGCCAACGCGGGCACCACCTCGATCCGCTGGACGGTCTCGGTGATTTCGGACGGGCCGATCCCCATGGCTTCCATGCTGGAACGGATACGCTCCGCAACCGTCTCCCGCGCGTCTTCCACGGGATCGGTGATCGCGATTGTGTGGCCGGCGCGGGCAAGCGTCAGCGCAATTCCGTGCCCCATGAGCCCCGCGCCGATCACGGCTATTCGATATGTGGTGGGTTTCATTGTTCAGCCCGCCGTGTAGCCGCCGTCGGCATACAGGATGTGGCCGGTGTAGAAATCCGACGCCTTGCTGGTCAGGAACAGCAGCGGCCCGGCGAGATCTTCGGGCTCCCCCAGCCGTCCCACCGGAACACGTGCGAGGAACCCGGCGCGAACCTTCTTCGCCTCCTCCGTGTCCTCGAACATCCAGGCCGTGAGTGGCGAACGGAAGACGGTCGGCGCGATGGCGTTGACGGAAATTCCGGAGGCTGCGAGCTCGCATCCAAGGGCCTTGGTGATCCCGTCCACCGCCGATTTGGAGGCGCAATAGGCCGAATAGCCGGCAGGATGCCCCAGCAGCCCGCGGGCCGAAGACACCAGAACAATCTTGCCGGAGCCCTGTTTCTTCATTTGCCCGGCCGCGGCGCGGGACAGCAGCCAGCTTTGCGTCACATTCGCGTCCATGACCGCCTCGAAGGTTTCCGGCGGCATGTCATTGACCAGCGCGACCTTGTTCATGCCAGAGGCAACGACGAGAATGTCGAGCACGCCGTAGGTGGCGACCGCATCGGCCACCAACGTGTCGCAAGTTTCCGCATCGGTTGGGCGGGCGTTGATCGCGGTCACCTCGGCACCCATCTCGCGGCACTCGTCGGCGATCTCCTCCAGCACGTCCTTGTTTCCGGCCACGAGCACGAGTTTGCAGCCCGCGCCAGCGAGGATCCGTGCGGCCACCATCCCGAAGGCGCCCGAAGCACCGGTGATCAACGCCACCTTGTCCGTCACGTCGAACATCGACATCGGGTTGCTCATCACGTTCATCGTTCAGGCCTCCGGCGGATAGGGAATGACGACCAGCATCTGCGTGGTCAGGTTGGTCTTGTTGGTCAGGACACGCACCTCGCCCGGGGCAATGGTACAGCTGTCGAACTTGCCGAGAGTGGTCTCGTTCCCATCGATCTCGACGGTCATCTCCCCCTCCAGCACGACATAGACCTTCTCGAAGGGCGTGGAGTCCGGGCCAGCACCACCGCCGGGCAGGAACTGGCTGAGGCCCACCCATTGGTTTTCCGGCCCGCCTTCGTCAAAGCCCTGAAGCCGCAAGCCGAAACACGCCCTGTGGTTGGGTGCCTCGTAGGGCTGAGCGTCCTTGAAACGCTTGACGTGCATTTTGTCCTCCCTGTTCCAGAATGGCTGACCGCCCGCTCAACGGGCGGCCTGCTCCGATCAGAACGCTTCGCCAGCCTCGATGCGGTAGTTCTGGCCCTTGTCGATCATCGCCACGAGGCGGATGATGCAGCCGTCGCCGCGGTCCCAGTTCCACGGGAAGAAGGCGAAGGTGCACCGTTTGCCGGTGACGGCATCAAGGTCTCCGCCGACATTCTCGATCCCGAGGATGCCTTTCGAGAACAGCTTCTGGTGCACGGGCTCCCATTCCGGGAAATCGACATCCCAAGGGGTGCCGCCGGACCACTCAAGGTATTCCTTCTCCAGATGCGGCAGGATCGGGCCGTTGCGCTGCGGGCCGATCGCTGTGGCCAACGGGTGGTCATTGGCCTGCGTGTCGTGACCCACGACCTTCACGCCCTTTTCGATCATCCAGTCTGCGGCCGAGGGCACGAGGCCCGGGCAATAGGCGAAGTAGTCGCCATCCTCGTATTGCTTGTGCCAGCCGGTGTTGATGATCAGTACATCGTTCTTGCGGATCGCATGGCCGCAGGCTTTCTCCAGATCGTCTGCCGTGATCTGCTCCCACTTCTTCTTGGGGATCGAGACGACAAGGCCCGAGCCGAAGAAATGCGGTAGCGGCACCTCGTCGATGAAGGGCGTACCTTGGACCACATGCGCTGGCGCGTCGATGTGAGTGGTGACGTGCATCGTTGTCGTGATCGTCTGGCTCAGCACCCCGGACTTGGCCATGTAGTGCTTCCGGTCGATCTGGACGTCCTTGAAATAGGGCCAGTTCGGGCACTGAAAACCGTAACGGTGGCTGAGATTGTAGAACTCCAGCTCCATGTCGTTTTCAGTGTTTCCCTGGAACTCGATGCCACGAATTTCGACCATCGGGCAAACCTCCTCTGTTCACCGGCGAGGCCGGTGTTCGCGTTTCCGATCTGTCAGGATGGTTCCTCCCACCTGTCCCGTATGATGGTGCAGGTGTACCGCATCGCAGTCAATAATAAATTGCAATGCGGTTTGGCTGTATCGTAATACGGGACAGTCGCATCTCGCCGGGAAATCTGGCAAGCATGCGCGGTGAGTGTAGGGAGCGTGACGCAAATGGCTGAAAACGATAACAACTCATCGCGGGCTGGCATTCAGGTCATTGCGCGCGCGGCGGCCATATTACGGGCGCTCGGAGAGAACCAGGGCGGCATGAGTCTCGGTCAGATTGCCGAGCGTGTGGGCTTGCCCCGGTCTACGGTACAGCGAATCGCCGGGGCGCTTCAGAACGAACGCTTCGTGATGAGCGATGGAGGTGGCGGGGGGCTGCGGCTTGGCCCGGCCATCGGATCGCTGGCCGAGGCAGCCCGATACAACATCGTCGAGCAATGCCGCCTGATCCTGACGGAACTGACCCAGAGGACCGGTGAAACCGCAGACCTTTCCGTCCTGCGTGGTGCAGGAATGATATTCCTCGATCAGGTTCCCGGTACCCACCGGTTGCGCACGATCTCTTCTGTGGGCGAGGTCTTCCCGTTGACGACGACCGCAAACGGAAAGGCGTGCCTATCTGAACTGCCCGAGAAGACGGCCCGTGACCTGATCTCGACCGAATGGCAGAGGATCGGAACCGACGGCGACATGGGCGTATTTCTCGCGGAGTTGTCCAAAATCCGAGAAACTGGACTCGCTTATGACTGCGGCGACCACACCACCGGCATTTCTGCAATCGGCTTTGCCTTCCGCGACTGGGCGGGAGACCTGCACGCGATCTCGGTGCCGATCCCGACCACGCGGTTTGAAGAAAGCCGAAAAACTGTTGAGCCAGAACTGCGCCGAACAGCAGAGGGCGTCAGGCAGATGATGGTCTGATGGGCTGACGCGGATCTCGACTTGATGGATTTCCATTATATATTAACTGGTTATAGGTCAATGCAGGCGCCGGGAATGCCTGCTCCCGGCGTTTCCTGACCGACGCTGCCGTGGCGAGCAGGAAAACCACGTGATCAGAAAGACGGTCGTGAACTGCTCGGAGCCCACCGTCGATCACATTGCGGTCAACGGTGGGCTTGACCCAACACAGCCCTCGCTGCAAGTCGAACAAGCGTGTGTGAAGGGTGGGAACCAGATGTTCGCCGCTCAATTCATTTCGGCCCGCTCAACGGAAAATGCCGGAGTCTGTCTGGCATGCCGAGGGGAGCAACGCTCTCGGTGGCTGGAAGGCCGGCGAACCTGGCAGGGATGTCCAGAATGGAGCGCAAGACGGCGCTGGAGCCCGTCCGGCGCTTGGCGGAACTCTCTGGGAACCACACGATGGATTGTCTGCTTTCGGAGACGAGGAGAGGGCGGCCGCGCTTCAAGATCGTCCTGTCCGACACCAAGATCCGAACAGCCCAGGAACGAAGCTGTACCCCGCTTGGTCTACCTGTCGCAATTCTCTGGCGACCTTGGTGTTTCTGACGGACCAACGCCTCAGGGAAGTATCATATCGAACGATCCATTCATCGTGCATGATCTTCACCGATCCGGTCTTCCAAATGTTCCGGAACAGCGTCACCTGCCCACGCTCAACGCCCTCGATATCGCCCGAAACGGTTGCCGCCGATTGTGGAGGGCGAACAAGCCCCGGGTCCAGAGTTGTCGCGCCCGAACAAGTGTGTTCCGCATACCTCGTCGCACAGCGCGCTCACTGATCATCCGCGTGACCGCATCTCGCCGCCGCGCAGGTGTCGTTTCCTGCGATAGACGTCAGAACGATCATTGGCCTTGGTGCTGGGAATGCCGCAAGCCAATGGAAGGAATCGGGAGCCAGGAAGGGCCGCCGCAAGTGACCCCGGTCACGGCGACGCTTACAAGCGCCGTACCCCCGGAGGCTCGGGCGTGCCAGTGTCCCAGACAATCGCCGGTATGTTTCAGCACATGCGTTCGGGCGACTCCTGCCGGGGTCGCCCTGCGGTCCGCGACCATGGAGCCAAGGCCACGGTCTATTCGCTTGCCGCGTTCCCATGCAGCATGGCTTCGAGCTTCTTGATGTCCCCGGGCGACAGCTTGGGCCGATCAATGGTCAGGGTGAGCTTGTCGAGTTTGCCATTGAACCGGAACGGCACCTTGTAGTCGCGGTCGTCCACCGGGGTGCCGGTATCTGCGCCGACGTCGAAGTTTTCGTCCCATTGCAGGGTCATGGGAATGGTCTTCTCCATCTTCTGGGTCGAGACGACCCTTCCGTCCACCTTGAGGGTACCCGTGCCGCCCTGGCCAAGACCGCTCGGCGACCCGTAGGCCAGTGTCGCGGCACCAAGGCCATCATAGCGGAAGTCGAATTCAAGCGTATGCTTGCCCGGTGACAGCACCTCGTCGCCAGTCCATTTCCGCCGCTTGAGATCGACGAGGTTCCAGGTGAACACCGGCTTGCCCTTGAGCACGTAGAACCCGTATCCCGCGAACCGCCCGCCCTGGGTCACGATCATGCCCTCGGCCCCTTCCTTGGGAACATCGATCTCTGCCTTGAAATTGTAGGACGTCGCAAGCACACTGGGTGCATCGCCATTGGGGGTTCCGGTCAGCTCGCCGGAATAGGTAAACACGTTGCGGCCGGCCGCGAGGCTGGGGCGCGGTTCGACCAAACGGGTGAAGGTGGTCGCATTCAGCGGCAGGACCTGGTTGCGTTCCGCTTCCTTCCAGAACAGGGCCTCCAACTCCTTCAGCTTCTCGGGAAACTGGGCAGCCACATCCTCATATTGCGTCCAGTCCTTGCTCAGGTCGTAGAGCTCCCACGGCCAGCTTGCCGGGTCGTGGTTCCCCTTGCCGCTGTTGTCCCACGGGGCGCGCATGACCTTGCTGCTGGCAATCCAGCCGTCGTGATAGATCGCGTGATCGCCGAGCATCTCGAAATACTGGGTCTTGCGGGTCGAGGCCGCATCGGCGTTGGCCGTGTCGAACGTGTAGGCCATGCTCACGCCTTCCATTGGCGCTTGCGGGATGCCCTCCACCTCTGCCGGTTGCTGGAGCCGGGCCGCTTCCAGGATTGTCGGCACGACGTCGATGACATGGTGGAACTGGTTCCGGATCCCGCCCTTGTCCTTGATGACCGCAGGCCATGAGATTGCCATGCCCTGCCGGGTGCCGCCGAAATGCGAGGCCACCATCTTGGTCCAGGAGAACGGCGTATCAAAGGCCCAGGACCAGCCCACAGACATGTGCGGATAGGTCAGGTCCGACCCCCAGGCGTCATAGTATTTCAACTGCGCCTCCACGGGCAGGCTGACGCCCTGCACCGACATGACCTCGTTCGGCGTTCCGTCCAGGCCGCCCTCGGCGCTGGTGCCGTTGTCGCCGGCGATATAGATGATCAGCGTGTTGTCGATCTTGCCCAGATCCCCGATGGTCTCGATCACACGCCCGATTTCGTGGTCGGTATAGGCGACATAGGCCGCGAAGACATCGACCTGGCGCAGGTAGAGTTTCTTCTCGTCGTCGCTCAGATCCTCCCATGTCTTGAGGAGGTCTTCGGGCCACGGCGTCATTTTCGCATCGGTAGGGATCACGCCCAACTTCTTCTGGTTCTCGAAGATGGTTTCGCGCAGGGTGTTCCACCCGTCGTCGAACAGGCGCATCTTGCTGATCTTCTCGATCCATTCCGGCGTTGGGTGATGGGGCGCATGGGTGCCGCCGGGCGCGTAGTAGATGAAGAACGGCTTGTCCGGAGCGAGCGCGTCGATTTTCCGGATATGCTCGATTGCTTCGTCGGCCATCGCTGTCGTCAGGTTGAAATCGGGGTTGTCCTCGAAGGGGTAGATGTACGTCGTATTGCGGGCGAGATTGGCCGGCTGCCACTGGTTGGTGTCGCCGCCCATGAAACCGTAGAAATGCTCGAACCCCATTCCCGTTGGCCATTGGTCGAACGGCCCGAGTGCAGAGGTCTGGAACGCGGGCGTGTTGTGGTTCTTGCCGAACCAGGATGTCGCGTAGCCATTGTCGCGCATGATCTTGCCGACCGGGGCCTTGTCCCCGGTGATGATGCTGTTGTAGCCGGGATAGCCTGTCGCCGTTTCCGACACCGTTCCGAAGCCCACCTGATGGTGGTTGAAACCGGTGAGAAGCGATGCGCGCGTGGCAGAGCACACCGCCGTAGAGTGCATGTTGGTGAACCGCAGGCCTTCGGCGGCGAGACGATCCAGCGTCGGAGTGGGAATGACGCCGCCGAAGGTGCTGGGCACGGCATAACCGGAATCGTCGGTCATGATCAGAAGCACATTGGGCACCCCCTCTGGCGGCACCACGCGGGGCGGCCAGTACGGTTTCGATTGCAGCGCGTTGCGCTCGATCGTGCCTCCGAAGGTCGTATCGGGCATGGGAGGAAGCTGGCTTCCGTCAATCGTCGTTGTCGCACTCGGAGAGCCAGGGGTGCCGGTAACCTGTGGCGCACCCTCGGCCAGTACAGAGCCAGACACCAACGTGGCCACGACAAGGGGGAGTGCCATCCGGGACATTTCGGCAAACATGTTCAACCATCCTTCTTCAGTCTGAAGATACCGAACCTGCAGGGTCTTGTTTCCTGCCAGCGCGTCTGGGAACGCAAACACCCTCCAGAACGCGGAATCGGCCTCCAATCAGTTCACTGCCCGAACCCTGTCGGTCAGCAATGGTAAACACCCGCCGCACAGCGGCGCACCGTCCGCCTCCCCGCACCGGCCACGCTGACCGGTGTCACCGGGCGACCGACCCGAGCCTCCGCCGCGCCGACGAAGCCGTCCGCTTGCGGCGCGATCGCACCGGGCGCGACCTGCAGGATGGTCGCGGCGATGAGGAGCGCTGTGGAGATCTTGAGGATACGTTTCGTCATTGGGTCAGTTCCCTTCCACGGCATAGTTTCCGGACAGTTCATCAAGGTCTGGCACCTCGCTCGGAGCGACCATGACAGCACCCTCCGGCGCGGTGATCTGTGCGACAGCAATTGCTTCGGAGCCAACATTCCAATTGTAAACATCTACTGTGTATTCGGGTGCCCCATCTGTCTGAATGCTGGTCACCGTGTATCGGCAGGGGTAGGGCGAGTCGCCCTGCGCGATCCACACTTGCAGATCGGCCCACTCGGTCCGGAACGCCAGATGGTCGCATTCGCGGTTGCGAATGACACCGCTCCCCAGATCCTTCACGTCATGGAACAGCGGTCCCAGCGTTCCTTCGACATCGGCCAGCAGGAGGTCGGCCGCCGGCATCGGGCGCCGATGGGTATCGCGAAGCGCGTCGATCAACGTTTCGACCGTTCCGGGAAGCTCCACATGCGCAAGGACATTGGCGTCGCTGTTGAACAAGGTCAGGGTCTTGCCGTCGTAGCCGGCTTCAATGCTGGCAAAGCCGCCAGTCCGGGTCGCATACAGCTTGTTCGGGCGTTCAAGCGAAACGCTCCCCGAACTTGCGATGGCCAGTTTCTGTCGTTCGGTCGTCACGATGTCGAGGCTCGAATCGTAGTCGAACGAAAGAACCGATTGCTGGGCCAGGTATTTCGACATCGCAGAGAATATCGCCCTGGCATCTGACGCGTCGGCCAGCCCTTGAGTGCCCCAAACGGCTGCCAGGATGGCCGACATCGAAAGCGCGAGATTTCGTGGGGTCATGCGTTGGTCCTCGTATGAACTCTGTTCGTCTTCGGCGATGCTGCCGGGGCAACGCGCCGAGGTCGGTCGTCGCGGTTGCGGGCCAGGAGATGGTCGATGAACGCGATGTCGAGATTGGAAAGGCCGAAACTGCCGTCCGAATTTGGCTCACCCGGACCAAAATCCGTTTCAACGGAGGCAGATGGTTCCGACAGACAGCCAAATGTCGTTGCGGCGCATGTCCTGTCAATTTCCTGTGTCGACACTGGTCCGGCGGCAATGAGTGGTGGTAGTACAGCGATGTAACTGCGCACGATATGACCTCTGTTTATGGGCATGCGGTTCGATTGGCATGCTCGCCCACTCTGAACCGAGTATAGATGCACAACGCGTCGAGTTTTGACTTCACGCGCCACGAATGTGCAGCTACCCTGCGACCGAAGGGCATTGCATCGTGCGTTTCACACGCAGGCGCTGCCGGAATCCTGTCGCAGGACCAAATCCGCCGGGGACAGGGGCCAACGACAACCGTGCCCTTTGACGGTCACATTTGTGAGCGCAATGTGAGGTTTGGTGGGTGACGTGTTGATTTTTATTCCTGTTTCCACCTGCAGCTGGGGGTTCCAACCGGGCTGACTTGAAAGGACGAGCGTGCCCCGGGTCATTCCTCTCATCAGTGCGGCCACGATTGCTCCATTGGTGAGGTCGCTGGTGCTGGCTGGCCGGAATGTGCAAACGTATCTCGATGCGTCCGATCTGGGGTATTGGCCCGCCGTCAGGCCAGAAGAACCCATTCCCCTTCTCAACGTCGTGGAGTTCCTGCGTGCGGTTGCCCATGTGGAAGGCCCGGATTTTCCGTGCCGGGCCCTGTCCGAGGCCAGCCTTCTGGATCTGGCCCGCTTTGGGCGCGAAATTCTAGGCGCGAGCAGCCCGCGAAGTGCATTGTGCAGGGTTCAGACCATCCATCCGCGGCATTGCACGCATGAGCAGATCAGCATCGTGGAAGGGGACGATTTCGTTCAGATCCGCCATCAGATGTATTGGCCCTTCGAGCAGGAGGCGCTGCACCTGATCCAGCAATACGTGGCAATGATGTTTCTGTCGTTGCTGCGCTTCACCAATGCATCCGCACCGCTGATCTCGTCGCTCGAGATGGAGCCGCATCCGGAATTTGGCTTCGATCTCGTTCGCAACTTCGGGTTGTCCGGTACCGAAATCTCGCCCGCAACGTCACGCGTGCTGGTTCTGACGATACCGCTGAACGTCTTCGACCATCAGTTTCGCAAAATCGCGCGCGACCGGAGTGTCCCCAGACCGGATCAGGATTGGCCACCCATGCGAGGCGACGGCTCACTGACGCATTCCGGCGGGGTTGTCGTTGCCGCGATGTTGAAGGACCGGCCGCCCACAATCGAGCGACTTGCACGGGCGGCTGGAACCAGCGTGCGGTCCTTGCAACGCGATCTGACAGGGGAGGGGACCAGTTTTTCGGCACTTCTCGATGCCGCAAGGAAAGATGCCGCTCTTGTAGAAATCTGCTCCGGCACGATGAAACTCCGCGACATAGCGGCAGCAGTTGGATTTGCGGATCAGGCGACCTTGACCCGCGCCGTCCGTCGCTGGACAGGGGCAACTCCCCGACAATTGCGTGGGTCGGACAGGCCGCGAACGCGATCCGTTTCACTCAAGCCTTAGTCAAGCCTTAGTCAAGCATGAGGCAGACGGCGATCCTTCACCGAGGGGGGGGGGCGTCAAGCCGGGGTATCGCCAGCCAATCGCTCCTTCCCGGCCTCAAGGAACTGTTTCGGTCAGCTGTAGTACAGACTGGCAGCAATCCCCTCCCGGGGGCACAGCGCGGCAACACTCTCGGCGCAACCCTTCCAAGACTGCACGGATGATCCCTGCCGCCGCAGGGTGTGTCCGCGTCTTGCGACGGATGTCATTGATGTCTTGTGCAGCCGTCAGCTTCGTTGTTCCGCTTGTCGGAGGACTTGCCCCCCGGATTACACCTTGATCCTCCGTTCTTCTGTCACACCAATCCCTCGATCAGGCGGACAGATGCTGATCCCGGACAGTCGCAAATGCTGGCGGAAGTGCTCCTCGCCCACAAGTCCGCGCTGAAAGTCTGGGCGCTGATGTCCAGTGGTGTGGTCTGGCACGCTCCGATCGCGGCGGCAAAATCTGCCAAAGGCTGTGAGAACGTCGGGGCGAAATTGGCAAGGAGTTGAATGGCGGAAATGCCGCAAGACAGGATCGGGACTACCTGTGCGCAACTGAGCGCCCACACGCCCGTGGCGTTGTTCTTGACCCGGTCCCCGATGGTGTCCGCGGACCGGTATCATGCCGCGTCCGCCTGAACGCCCGGCTCAGTTCCTGCATCAAAGGTCGTTGTGCAGCTTTCGCACCCGGCTAGGCATCGGTGTACATGCCCTGCCAGGCACCGGAACGCCCAGACGTCAGGCGCGTTGTGCGGTCGCATAGGCGCCTAGGTTGACCTCCGGCGCGCCTTCGGTGGTGGCTCCGGAGGTCTATCGCTCGGCCCGGAGTGTCTCGCTTTCGTCCGATGGCGAATGCTTCACGTCTCCGTCAGCGTGCCCGTTTGCCCCGGGATATCGCCGCTCTCCACCTCATCGAATTTTTCTACCCATTTTTGCACCGAGAAGATGTCGAAATAAATGCTGAGCAACGATGGCAGCACCAGTGTCACCAGGATCATCGAGGCCGTCAGGCCAGCCGCCACCGAAACAACCAGCGGCACCATGGTTTGCACATGGACCGAGGTGCTCGCGATCAGCGGAAGAAGCCCGGCCACCGTCGTGCCGGTTGACAAGAGGATCGGCCGGAAGCGGGCACGGACGGCGTCGAGGGCGGCCGCAACATGGTCATCCCCCCGCAGGTGGGTCTGAAAGAAGGTCAGGAACAGGATGGCGTTGTTGACCACGATCCCCGCAAGCGAGGCAAAGCCGATCATGCTCGGCATCGAAAGATCCAGCCCCATGGCCCAGTGGCCAAGGATCGTCCCGATCAGCGCAAAGGGGATCGACAGCATCACAACCAGCGGCAGCGTGTAGCTGCGGAACTGGAAGGCGAGCACCATGTAGACGCCGACGAGCCCCAGCAGCAGCTTTGAGCCGACCGAGGATTGCGATTTCTGTTGATCCTCGGTGGCGCCGCCGATGGAGACCGACGTTCCGGGGTATTGCCGTTCCAGTTCCGGCGCGACGTCGTTCAGAACGAAGGCCGAAATGGCCGTGGACGTGGTGGCTTTCCGGTCGATCTGGCCGATGATGTTGGCGACGACGCGCCCGTCCTTGCGGGTGATCGTCGGGTAGGAGGCGGCGAGCTCCATATCGGCCACGGCGATCAGTGCGGTTTGCTTGCCATCGGCGACGATGATCGGGAATTCCTCCAGCTCGGTGAGGTTCGCGACCGTATCCCCCAGCTGCACCTGCACGTTCACATTGGAGGCTCCGGTGTGGAACGTGTCGGTTTCCGAGCCCTGGAACGCCTGGCGAAGTTGCGCCGAGAGCGATTGCGGTGTCAGCCCGACGGAATAGCCGTATTCGTTCAGCGTGAGCTTCACCTCCTGGCGCCCACCGTAGAAATCGGAATAGGCCTCCTTGACGTCGATCCGTTGCAACAGGCGTGCCAGGACATCCGACGCCGCCGCCTCGACGTCGCCAAGATCACGCCCCGAGACGTCGATATCGATGTCGTTGCCACCCGGGCCCATCTCGTTCTGGGCAAAGCTGATCTGATGCAGATCCGGCAGCGCTCCGGATTCCTCGCGCCAGACCCGCAGGACCTCGTTCGCACTCACATTGCGCTGTGCGGTCTCCAACAGGTCGACGGTCACCGTCGCGGTGTTCGAGCCATTGTCGTGGACGCTGGAATTGGAGCCGTAGCTGACGAGAACGCGTTCGACCAGCGGCGCGCTGCCTTGGGTGCCGGGGGTATAGCGCGCATCTACCCGTTCAAGGCCTGCGAGGATCTGCTCGACATTGGCCACCGTGCGTTCGCGAGCGATCCCGGATGTGAGCGCGATCTTTGCTTCGATCGTGTCGCCCTCCACCTGCGGAAACCCGACGACCTTGATCTGGCCGGAGGCGACCAGCCCGACCGAGAGTACGAGCGCCCCCAGCACGGTGCCGATGGTCAGATAGCGGACCCGTGCAAGGGCGGCGGCGGCGGGAATGACGGCGCTCTCCTTGAACCGTTCCAGCATCCGTGCGGCGGGGCGTTGTGCGTGACTGGTGGGACTCTGGTTTCCCGCATGGCTCAGATGGTGCGGCAGGATCAGGAACCCTTCGAGCAATGACAATCCGAGGGTCAGCAGCAGCACCATCGGAATGTACTTGAGCACCTGTCCCAGATCACCGTCGATGAACATCAACGGGCCAAAGACGCAGGCCGTGGTCAGAAACGACGACAGCACGCCCGGCATGATCTCCTGCGTGCCGCGCCAGGCGGCTTCCTTGCCGCCGACACGCGACCGCCATTTGTCGATGTTTTCCGCGATGACGATGGAATCGTCCATGATCAGTCCGACCGCCATCAGCAGCGCGATGAGTGTGATCATGTTGATGGTCACGCCAAAGGCATTCATCAGGAACAGCCCGCCGAGGAAGGAAACCGGCAAGGCGGCCGATATCCAGAGCGCCTCCTTCAGCGTGAAGAACATCCACATCACGGCAAAGACGAGCACCAGCCCCATACCGATATTGCTGACGATGAGCGAAAGACGTTCCGCGACAATCTCGGTCACGTTGTTGATGACGGTGATCTGGAACGGCTCTGGCCAGGTGGCACGTTCCTCTTCCAGAATGGCCTCGACACGTTCGAAGATACGGATGGAATCACCTTCCGACGCCTTCATGATCTGAATCGTCGCCGTCTGCGCGCCGTTGATGAAGCTTTGTGTGTTCTCGTCGCTGTCGACGATCCGCACGGTCGCGAGATCCTTGAGCCGGACGATGCCGCCGCTTGCGTTCTGCAGGACGATCAGGTCTTCGAGATCGGCAATCGAGCGGCGCACGTCCGAATAGCGCAGCACGAGGCTCTTTTCGGTCGTTTGCACCTCGCCCAGCGGTTGCTGGAGCGAGCGGGCGTTGATCGCATCGACCACGCCCTGGCTCGACAACCCGTAGCGGCGCAGTTCCTCGTCGTCGAATGTCACGCGCAACTCGCGGTCGGTAAGCCCCGACACTGTCGCTTCGGTTACGCCATCCACCCCCTGGAGCCTGTTTGCCAGCTCGTCGGTATATTCCAGCAGGCCCTTCTTGCCGTCGATACCGGAGACGGCGATCCGGGCGATCATCTCGGTGCGCCCGCCACGCTCGATGGACGGTGTCTCTGCGTCGCTCGGGAAGTCGTTCACACCTGAAACTGCGGATGAGACATCGTTGTAGAACTGGATGATATCGCCGCCGGTCTCCAGTTCGGCTGTCGCTGCGGCGCGCCCGTCGACGGAGAGACAGTCGAGCTCAGCCAATCCGTCGGTGCCGGAGATCGCATCCTCCAGCCGGGTGCAGATATCCTCGTCCACGTCGATGGCAGAGGCGCCGGGATAGGCGATGGACACCAGAACGGTGGAGGCGGTGGTGTCGGGAAAGGTCTCGCGCTCGATATTGCTGACGGTCGAGAGGCCGAGAATGCAGATCAGCGCCATCAGCAGATTGGACGCGACAGGGTGACGGACGAACCAGGCGATCATGTTACTGCTCCGCCGTGGGCATGACGGGATCCAGCGCCATGCCGATCACCGGCGGTGAAGGTTCGCTCAACACCAACCGCTCGCCGCCCTCCAACCCGCTCAGGATGATGGAGTCGTCACCGATGGAGGGGCCGACCCCGACCGCAGCCTTGGCAAGCCGGTCCTGCTCATCCGCGAGGTGGACAAAGGGTGCACCGTCGTCGCCATAGCGCAAGGCGCTTCGCGGAACGACGATGGTGTTTTCGATCGGCTCCGAGGTGAAGATGACGGACACAAAGGCACCGGAATCGAGCCGCGCGCGTTGCAGGTTTGGCTGCCCGATTGTCGGATCC
The DNA here is from genome assembly GCA_947495685.1 of uncultured Tropicimonas sp. GTDB lineage: Bacteria > Pseudomonadota > Alphaproteobacteria > Rhodobacterales > Rhodobacteraceae > Tropicimonas. The sequence goes on along the minus strand of CANLZY010000022.1, from coordinate 1,986 downwards.
TCGACCCGGACGACAACGCCCATCGTCGCGGTATCCTTGTCGAGCGTTCCGCGCATTCGCACCAGTTCCGCTGGCCATGACATTTCGCGGTGTCCGAGCGAGACGCGCACTTCGGCCGAAATTCCGGCTTCTTTCAGGAACTCGATCGCGCGGGAAGTATCGATGCTCTCGGCAGAAAGGTCGACCTTGCCCCGTGTTGCCATGAAAACCGGCGCAAAGGTTGTCGGCTGGATTTCGGCAGTCACTTCGGCGGCCGAGGTGTCGTCCAGCACCAGCAATGTGTCACCGGTGCGGACAAACTGCCCAACCTCCACACCAATTTCCGAAACCCGGCCGCGGAATGGCGCGGTGAGTGTCGCCTTCTCGATTGACCGCTCGGCTTCGCGCAGCTCGGAATTTCGCACGGCTTGTGTCGCTTCCAGGCTTTCCTGCTGCGCCGGGTAGAGCGCCAGCGTGTTCTCCAGGCCGAGTACCGAATTCGATTGCGCCAACAGCGTTTTCTGCGCGGTATCGAGCGCGGCCTGAGTCGAGGCACCGCGTTCGACCAGAGAGGCGACGCGGTCATACTCGTCCTGCGCCACGGCCTTCGTCCGTTCCTGCAACTCCAGAGACTTGCGGGTGTTTTCTTCCTGCCGCTCGATTTCGCGCAACTGGGCCTCGACCGCGGTGATATTGGCCTGCGCCTTCTGCCGGGCAAGCTCGTAGTCAGTCACGTCGATTTCAAACAGCACTTCGCCCGCTTCCACGATGCTGCCGATGGCCAGGTCGCCGGGGATGCTGTCGACCCGTCCCTGAACCTCGGACACGGCCGACCAGTCCCGAACCGGTTCGACGCGGCCATAACCGGTGACACTGGCCGAGACGGGTTGCGGCAGGATCTCCACCACCCGCACCGCGAGCCGGGATTCCTCGTGACGGGTGACGTCCTCGGGCTGTTCCCGCGTCATCCAGTTGAAGCCGAGCACGGCAATCACGAGTGGAGGCAGGATCATCAATGGGCGGAGATTCATGGAACGGGTCCGAGTTTTCTGGTGACACTTGGGTCAGCTCGGAGCCTGGCGTGCCCGTAGCTGCTTGGGGATGAAGAGGTTGCAAGGGCGCGACCGCAACTTTTTGTACGCGGTACGCGCCGATATCCGTCGCTGCAACGCGAAAAAAAGTCACGGCCCCGCATCACGACAGGCAGGGGAACGGGCCGCGGCATGGCGCGTAATGGACCTGTCCCGATTTGATGCCGCTCCAGGTTCTCACTTAGGCGGCCTGGGCCTCGAAGGCCAAGGGACTTTTCCAGCCGAGAGCTGAATGCTTGCGGCGCGGATCGTAGAAACCGTTGATGTATTTGAGTTAAGCCGTCAAGAAGTCGATCCGGGGGATCGATTTCAGGCGCAAACGGCCAGCTCGGCCGCCCGCCGGGTCGGCCATGAACGGCGCCAGGTCAGCTCGGCCTTGATCGTCTTGAAGAAGGTTTCGATCGCCGCGTTCTGCGCCGTTGAATGATCCCCCGGATCATTCAATCCGCTGGCGCGGACCTGCTTGAACTCGTAGCAGTTGGCTTTTCCGCTCATCCATTGCCGGCAGGCGATTGCAGGCAATCGCCAAGAGGGAGACCTTGAAGTCATGCTGGCGCAGGGCCTTCCGGTAGTCGAGAGAGCAGTATTGGCTGCCGCGATCCGTGTGGTGGAATGAGGCATTCAAGCCGCCACCGGTTCGAGGCGAATGCCGAATGCCTCTTGGCGGTTGCCTCAAGGCGATTGCCATCCACTCCCCGGCAGTGGTTTGTTTGCAAACCATGAGAGGGATCAGCGCCCGGATCGCCAGCTCGCGTTTCATTCGGTTGCTCACCGCCCAGCCGACGACACGCCGGGAATGCAGGTCGAGGATCACAGCGAGGTAGAGCCAGCCTTCCTGTGTCCACAGTGAGCCATTGATGCGCCATTGGTTCAAGCACAATGGCGAACGCTGATGTCGCCCGCCCATTTCCGGTTG
>CANLZY010000021.1 GCA_947495685.1 uncultured Tropicimonas sp. | reverse complement strand
GGACGGCGACGCCAGGCTCGATACCCACGAGGGCTGACATCCATGATCTCGCAGAGCCGTTCCAGCGGGATTTCGTCGCGGTGCTCTTCCCCTCTCGTGCATGAAAACATGCACTGCCGGGCAGTGGTCGAAGGCAAACCTCATTTGCTTCGCTCCGCGAAGAACACCGTGGCCTCTTAAACACATCCCTCTCCTCCCGGAGTTGCCGGTTCTCTCTGCGCAACTCTGCAACCTCGCGTTCAAGGTCGGATTGCGCCGTCGGCTTCTCGGGGTTCTTGCGTTCCTGTTGGATCCATCGGCTCAGCGTTGAAAAGCCAACACCGAAGTCCGCGGCAACCTGCTTGCGAAAAAGCCCGCTCGTCAATGCGACCCGAACCGCTTCTGCGCGGAACTCCGAGCTCGGTCTTGATGCCATGTCTGTTCTCCTTTGCGACACGATACGTGTTCAAAGGAGCGGCACAATTCCGTCACAGGTCCAGAATGCCTTGAGGCAGCGCATCCACTACGCGGCAGTGGTTTGCTCGCCAACCATGAGAGCGGCCTTCGCGGCTTGGGGGGGGAATTCCACCATCGACGACCGAAATAAAACGACTCTCTGCCGTTCACCATACTTGGATGCTTCGCAAACGCAGCATAACTCCTCGAAGAGTCTTCGACCGGAAACCGCTATTCGTGGCAGACGCGCGGAACGACGGCTGCGCCCCCAAAGCATTGAATGCAGCTGTCGGGACGTACTGGAAATATGCCGGCTACTCCGCCATGCGCCGGCAAGACAGGATTCACCGTCGCGTCCAGAGACGACAACGTTCGCTTCTGTTTCCCTCGGCTCTTCGGCCTGTCGGCATGCCCCTCGGGAGTGGTGCCTTCCGGCGACACCGGCTATTCGAAAAATTCTCCGTCAATTCGTAAAATTCTCCGAAAAGAGTCGCTCGGTTGTACAGTTGCAACGGGCGGTGAACTGCCAATCCTTGCGATCAGTTAACGACTGGCCCGTATTTTCTGAACCCAGGATCTAATGGATGCCGGGATATGAACATACTGACGGGTTATTTGCTCACTTACGATGCCGGTGCCGTCGGGGCCGATGCCGGCGACGAGGTTTCCGGCGGTTCGGACACGCTTTTGATCGACACACAGGATAGCGTTCCACTGGGCTTCGGGTCGGTCGAATACGCCACAACCCTTGGTTCGGTTACAGGGACTTTCTACGAAGACGCCGGCTCCATCTATTTCGTCCCTGATGAAACAACCGGTTTCCCCACGACGGAGTCGGGGAATATTGCGTCCTTCACGGAGGCAATCGAGGGCACCACCGGTGCAGACACGCTCACTGGCACAGCGAATGACGACGTAATCTACGACACCGACTACGTGGCCGACGGCGATTTCGACACTGCAACCGGTTCGGACGACATCGATGCGGGCGCTGGCGATGATATCGTCGTCTTCGGCGATGGTGACGATGTCGTGCTGGGCGGGGACGGGGACGATATGATCGGCCTGCTCTCTACCGGCAGCGGCACGAACACGTTGGACGGTGGTGCCGGGGCCGACAGTATCATTGGCGGAAGCGGCGATGACACGATCATTGGTGGCGACGGTGATGACTGGCTCAGCGGTGGTGCCGGTAGCGACATCATCCTGGGCGGCGCGGGGTCCGACGAAATCTCGGTGTCCGACAGCGATTTCAACGTCACGATCGAAGGCGGCGAAGACGTTGGCGGGACCGACTCGGATATGCTCAACTTCTCCTCGGGTGGGTTTACGCTCACCTTTACAGGGGATGAGGCCGGCACATTCAGTTTCGCTTCCGGGGCGACCTCCGGCAGTTTTTCCGAAATCGAGCACATCAAGGGCTCCAACCTTGGCGAAGTGTTCGACGCGAGCGCGATCAACTCCTCCGTGACGATCAACGCCGATAACGGCCGCGATACCGTGATCGGGTCCGGTGCCGGCGACACGCTCATGGGCGGATTTGGCGATGACACCGTCAGCGGTGGCGGCGGCGACGACGATATCCGGGGCGGCGGCGACAACGATATCCTCTCCGGGGACGATGGGGACGATACGCTCTATGGCGAAGCCGGTCACGACACTCTGAGCGGCGGGTCTGGAAACGACACCCTGCTTGGTGGGCTTGGAAACGACACACTGATCGGCGGGCTTGGAAACGACACGATGTCGGGGGGCTCGTCGGGAGTCGATACCTTCGAGTTTGCCGATGGATTTGGGCACGACGTCATCACCGATTTCACGATCGACGGCGACAACCCGGATCAACTGGACCTCAGCGCCATGACAGACGGTTGTGGGAACTCGCTCAGATTGGCCGACATTGACGTCGGCAGCGACGAGTCCGGAAACGCGGTGCTCAGCTTTCCCACCTGCGATAGCCTGACCCTGCTGGGCGTGGATCCCGATGTACTCGACCCGAGCACGCTGCGGACACTGGGGGTTCCGTGTTTCACCCATGGCACCATGGTCGAAACGCCGAATGGCCTTCGCATGGTCGAAACACTGCATCCCGGAGATCTGGTCACCACGCTTGACAACGGACCTCAGCCGGTTCTCTGGATCGGGCACAGCGAGGTGTCCGAACTCGAACTGCAATTGGACCCAAGGCTTCAGCCGATCCTCATCCGCAAGGGGGCGCTCGGGACCACACGGGATCTCTTCGTGTCGCGCCAGCATTGCCTGGTTGTTCCGGATGCACACGGCGGATCGGGCCTCGTCCGGGCCAGTCTATTGGCGCAGACTGGTGGGTCCGGATTCCGCGTTGCGAACGAGGTGCGTCGAGTAACCTATGTCCACCTGCTATTTTCCAGTCATCAGATTCTGCTGGCAAATGGTGCGGCAACCGAAAGCTTCTATCCCGGTCCAAGGGCACTCAGGGCGCTTGGTGCGCGCGAACGGCGCAATCTCCATCGGACCCTACCGCAGGTCTCGCTTGCGACGGAACCGGAGAAATCTTTCGGGCCCAAGGTGCGCCCAATGCTGTCGCGTCGGGATCTGTGCTGGGATGTGGCGGGATATGTCCAGTCGTCGGGCGGGATGGCCCATGCTATCTAGCGAACTATTGGAGATCACTAGCGCCCAGGTTGATCCTAGTCGCAATTATTGAAATCTGACGCTAAGCACACCCTTGCCCGATGTCGCGCTTCTGCGAGGGCCTGCGGTGTCAGCTTCTCAGCAACAATGTCTCGGTATGCCCCGGCTACGGAGTCACCACTAGCAGCAGCTAGATTGAACCACATATGTGCGGCAACATAGTCCTGCGGGACGCCGAAGCCGTTGTCATACATCAGACCCAGATAGTATTGAGCGATTGCGCGGCCCTGGTCGGCAAGTGGCCTCCACTCACGTAGCACGGTTTCGAAGTCACCTGCGAAGAATGCATCAATCCCAACGTCGAAACCCTGCGCCAACGGTCCTGTGGACATCGCAACAAGAGCCACGGCCGTGATCTTCAAGATGTTTCGCATCGGTGTCTCCCTGAACTGACCTGTCCGTCATTGCGCTTGGAGTGACGACACGGGCGCCGCGGCCAAGTTTGGCTCCCTGCCGGATGCCGACTGGCTGCTCACCGACAGGGGCCACGATGCGGATTGGTTCCGGAACGCACTGGCAGATAGGGGACTTCACCCGTGCATCCCGCCCAGGACGTCCCGCAAGACAAAGATCAAATACAACAAGCAGCGATACAAGCGCCGCTATCGCATCGAGTGCATGTTCGGTCGCCTCAAGGACTGGCGACGAGTGGCACCACGCTATGACAGATGCCCAAAGGTCTTCCTCTCGGCCATCGCTCTCGCGGCAACAGTCATTTCTGGCTATGAGGCCTGACCCTAGGAGCAACCCGCTTCCGGGAAGATCCCATCGCAGGTAGCCAGCCAGCACGGGTTTCTCGTGCACCAGCGCGCGTTCCTCCCGAGCAACGCGCCTACCGCGTGTTCCGTCTATGTTGCCATCGATATCGTTCGGAACGCGCTTGGGTTTTGGTGGAGTTCGGCAGCAGGCATTGAAAGGTAACGAGAAAACGAGACCGAACCGAAATGGATGAGGTTCACCCAAACTGAGACTGAGTGCCATTCTGAGCACAAACTCAGCTAGGCAGCGCGTCTAGGAGGTTCGGTTGGTTCCCGCAAACCCCTTTGATAACACGGAAGAATCCGTGCCCATCAGGGCGGTGTCACTGGTTCGCAATGGAGATCATGGCGGAGGCGGTGGGATTCGAACCCACGGTGCGCTTTCACGCACGCCGGTTTTCAAGACCGGTGCAATCGACCACTCTGCCACACCTCCAGCCGAAGCGACCGCATAGACTGATCGCGGCGATTCGGGAAGACATGTCAGGACACACTCGCAGCCGAATACCGCCAACGATTCGCTGAGGCCTTTTCCGAACGCATTTCCCGCTGTATAACTTGACGCAACTGGCCCAAATAAGGGGCCAAATCGGGCAGCGGGGCCGCATGGCGGTCAAGAAAGCGTGGAAAACACGCGAGAAAAAGGGGCAATCATGGGCGGCTACAGGCAAATTCTCTTCGCAAGTGCATCCATTCTGACACTCTCGGTTTCGGGCTGCATGGACGGTGGTTCCAACACGTCGGAAGGTCCCGCGGGAGAGGCCACCGCATTTACGGAACGCCCGGCAGCAACACCGCTGGTCGAACGTGACGTGGAGGCACCCGAAGTTTTTCAGGCGACGGACAAGGGCCTCTGGGATGGACGACCGTCACTGGGCGGCGTCTGGGTCGCCTATCCCGACGTGACCGACCCCGAGCGTGTGATCATCCGCAACGAGGCCAATGGAAAGTACGTTATCGGCGCCTTGTTCAAGCGCGAACGCGAAAACCCGGGACCCAAGTTGCAGGTCTCTTCGGATGCGGCGACCTCACTGGGGATGCTGGCGGGTAGCCCAACGACATTGAACGTGACCGCGCTGCGCCGCGAAGAGCCCAAGACTCCCGCGCCTTCCGAGGCCGCCGCGCCCGTCGAGGCCGCTGCGATTGCCTCGGCCGAGCTGATCGACGAACAGTCACTGGACGATCCCATTGCCTCTGCCACGGCAGCGATCGAGCGAGCGGAAACCGGGGGTGACGCAGCCGTGGTCGCCAACACGACAACCGCTGCCGTTGACGAAGCCACACCGGCAAAGCAGAAGCGCAGCTGGAACCCGTTCAGGCGCAAACAGGCGGCGGAAGTCGCTGTTCCGGTCGCTGCAACAGCCACTGCAGCCGCAACCGGTGCGCCCTCGGAGATCACGACACAGACGCTTGACGGCGCAGCCGTTATCGAGCCGGCCGCGCCGGTTCAGGTTGCCGCGGTCGCCCCCGCGCCAAAGCCCAAGGCGACCCCCTCGCTGAGCAAGCCGTTCGTGCAGATCGGCATCTTCTCGGTCGAGGCCAACGCCAACAACACCGCGACCGCGATGCGCCAGAATGGCGTTGTCCCGAAAGTCTACGAGCAGAAAAGCCAGGGCAAGACCTTCTGGCGGGTCGTCGTCGGTCCGGCCACAACCAAGTCGGATCAGGCAATGATACTCAAGAAAGTGAAGGGCATGGGCTTCTCTGACGCCTATGCGGTCAGCGGGTGACACGTTACAACGCCGGCATGATGAACAAGATAGCTGCCCTTCTGATTCTGGCTGTGTGCTTTGTCGCGACTGCGGCAACGGCGGCCTTCGAGACCCGGGCCACCGCGGCCTGGATCCTGGACGAGACCACCGGCACCGTTCTGCTGAGCAAGAACGCGGACAAACCACTGCCTCCGGCGTCGATGTCGAAATTGATGACGCTGAACATGTTGTTCGAAGCGTTGCACGACGGCCGCGTGACGCTGGACACACGGTTCTCCGTGTCAGCCAAGGCGCAGGCCATGGGCGGTTCCCGGATGTTCCTGACCACCAAGGACCGCCCGACGGTGGAGGACCTGATCAAGGGCATCATCGTACAGTCCGGCAATGACGCCTGCGTGGTCGTGGCCGAGGGAATGGCCGGCAGCGAAGAAGGCTTCGCCAAACTGATGAACGAGCGCGGGCGAGCCATCGGCCTGCGAAACTCGACCTTTGCCAATGCCTCTGGCTGGCCGCACCCGAACCATCGCATGTCGATGGAGGATCTCGGCCTTCTGGCGCGACGGTTGATCGAAGAATTCCCCGAATACTATGGCTACTTTGCCATGCCATCCTACGATTTCGACGGGCGGGTTCCGGCGAACCACCGCAACCGCAACCCGTTGTTGACCCTCGGCATCGGCGCGGACGGCCTGAAGACCGGGCACACCTCCGAGGCCGGCTATGGCCTTGTCGGCTCAGCCGTTCAGGACAACCGGCGGATCATCTTCGTGATCACGGGCCTCGACAGCGAAAAGGCCCGCGCCGAAGAGGCCGAGGCCGTCGTGAACTGGGCATTCCGCCAGTTCGTACAGAAGACCGTTGCGGAAAAGGGCACGCGCCTCGCGAGCGTTCCGGTCTGGATGGGATCGGAACGGCAAGTGGGCATGGTTGTTCCGGAGGATCTGGAGCTGCTGGTGCCAGCTGTGGTGCGGGGCGAGATAGAAGCGGAAATCACGTATGAAACACCGCTTCGCGCACCGATCGCCGAAGGCCAGCAAATCGGCACACTGGTCGTGAGCCTTCCGGATCTGGAGACGCAGGAACTGCCGTTGACCGCGGAAAATGCGGTGGCCAAGGGTGGTTTCATGCCGCACGTCCGCACAGCAGCCTACGTCCTGTTTCAAAAGCTGTCGGGGTCAGCCGCAGGCTTCTGATGACGGCGCACCCCGGTATCTTCATCACATTCGAAGGCATTGACGGCTCTGGCAAGTCGACCCAGGCGCGACGCCTGGCCGAGGTGCTGACAGGGGCCGGCTTCGATGTTGTCCTGACTCGGGAGCCCGGCGGCTCCGAAGGCGCAGAGCAGATCCGCTCGCTGGTACTGGAGGGCGACCCGGACCGCTGGTCGCCGGAAACCGAGATCCTGTTGTTCACGGCCGCCCGGCGCGACCACATGGAAAAACGCATCTGGCCGGCGCTGAAGGCGGGCAAGATCGTCATTTCCGACCGCTTTGCCGACAGCACGCGCCTGTACCAGGGTCTCAGCCGGGGCGACCTGCGGGCACAGGTGGACCGGCTGCACGAAATGATGATCGGCACGGAACCGGACGTGACCTTTGTGATCGACATGGACCCGGGAATCGGACTGGCCCGCGCCAAGAGCCGGCAAACCAGCGAGGAGCGGTTCGAGGACTTCGGCGAGGATCTGCAGCTAAAGATGCGTCAGGGATTCCTGGATCTGGCCCGAACGCATCCTGACCGCTTCATCGTCGTCAATGGCACCCGGTCGATGGACGCGGTTGCCGAGGATGTTCGGGCACTTGCACTGGACCGTCTGGCGCAAACGGCGTCCGGCTGATGGCGGACGATCTTGACCATCCCGAACCGGATCGGCTGGACGAGGCGCCGCACCCACGCGACACGACGCTTTTGGTCGGACAGGACGCCGCCGAAGCGAGTTTTCTGGAGGCGTTCAATTCCGGTCGCCTGCACCATGCCTGGATGATCACCGGCCCCAAGGGTGTTGGCAAGGCAACGCTGGCTTGGCGCATCGCCCGTTTCCTGCTTGCCACACCAGACGAAGACGACGGCATGTTCGGCGCGCCGCCGCCCCCGACGACGCTGGATGTCTCCCCTGACCTGCCAATCTGTCGGCGAATGCACGCCCTTTCGGAACCGCGACTGTTCCTGCTGCGCAGACCCTACGATTCCAGGACCAAGCGTCTCCGCCAGGAAATCACGGTCGACGAGGCTCGCAAACTGAAGGGCTTCTTTTCCTTTTCGGCAACCGATGGTGGCCGCCGGGTCGTGATTGTCGATTCCGCCGACGAAATGAACAGTTCCGCTGCCAACGCGGTGCTCAAGCTGCTGGAGGAGCCCCCCGCTCGCAGTTTCCTGCTGTTGATCAGCCACCAACCCTCGCGCCTGTTGCCAACCATCCGGTCGCGCTGCCGGTTGCTGCGCTGCCGACCGTTGCAGGCCGCCGAGATGCAACAGGCCCTTGCCGCGACCGGCACCGATCTTCCCGAAGATTCCGCCCCGCTGGCTGCCCTTTCGGCTGGCTCTGTCGGCATGGCCTATCGTTTGCTGCACAGCGACGGGATGGTGCTGTATTCGGCGCTGATGCGGCTGTTTGCACGCGCGCCCAACCTTGATCGGGAAATGGCGCTCGCCTTTGCCAGCCGGGTCGGCGCCCGCGACAGCGACACCAGCATCGATCAAGTGCTTCAAATGATCGACCTGTTCCTGACCCGACTGGCCCGCACCGGCGTGCTGGGTCCGCCCGCACCCGAGGCCGCCCAAGGCGAATCTGCTCTGCTGTCACGGCTCTGCCCGGATGCGGTCGCCGCGCGCGGATGGGCGACACTTCAGCAATCGCTCAGCGAACGCACCCGTCATGGCGTCGCGGTCAACCTTGACCCTGCCGCTCTGCTGCTGGATACGGTTCTCAAGATAAATGCGCAGATCGAAACGGTATCGCCTGCGCCAGCCTGAGCAGTCACCCATGCAGTACCCCACCATCGTCGACAGCCATTGCCATCTGGACTTCCCCGATTTCGACGGCCAGCACGCCGACATCATCGCCCGCGCCATCGAGGCCGGGGTGACGCGGATGGTGACCATCTGTACCCGGCTGCGACAGGAACCACAGGTCCGCGCGATCGCCGAGGCACATGACGCCGTGTTCTATGCCGCCGGCACCCATCCGATGAGCGCCGCGGAAGAGCCGTTGGCCACCGTCGAAGAGTTGGTGACGCTGGCGGAGCATCCCAAGTTTGTCGGGATCGGCGAGACCGGGCTGGATTACCACTACACCGCCGAAAGCGCCCAGGTGCAGCAGGAAAGCTTGCGGATTCATATCGAAGCGGCTCGTCGCACCGGGCTGCCACTGATCATCCACGCCCGCGATGCCGACGCGGACATGGCCCGCATCCTGTCGGAGGAGCACGCGGCGGGGGCCTATGCCTGCGTCATGCATTGCTTCAGCTCCACGGCCGCGCTGGCCGAAGCGGCGCTGGACCTGGGCTTCTACCTGTCGATGTCGGGCATCGCGACCTTCCCGCGCAGCCAGGAGGTGCGCGACATCTTTGCCGCCGCCCCCGTTGACCGCATCCTTGTGGAGACGGATTCACCCTATCTTGCACCACCACCCCATCGCGGCAGGCGCAACGAACCCGCCTATACCGCACACACCGCAAAGGTCGGCGCCGAGGTCTTCGGCATGGACTATGCGGACTTTTCCGCGCAGACCACCGCCAACTTCGAGCGTCTCTTTACCAAGGCTGCCCGCTGGCAGCAGGCAGCATGATGGCCGAACTCCGGTTCACCATTCTCGGCTGTGGCTCTTCGGGTGGCGTGCCCCGTGTCGGCGGGATCTGGGGCGCCTGTGACCCGACCAACCCCCGCAATATTCGCCAGCGCTGTTCGCTCCTGATCGAGCGGACAGACGTGGGCGGCACCACGCGTGTCTTGGTCGACGCATCTCCGGACCTGCGGCCGCAACTGCTGGCGGCTGGTGTCGGCGCGCTCGACGCCGTGGTCTTTACCCATTCGCATGCCGACCATTGCCACGGGCTCGATGACCTGCGGATGGTCGTGTTCAACATCCGCCGGCGGTTGCCGGTCTGGGCGGACGCGGCCACGCAAACCGACCTGATGGTCCGGTTCGCCTATGCCTTTGTTCAACCGGAGGGGTCTTCCTATCCTCCGATCCTTGACATGAACACGATCGTCGGACCGCTGTCGATCGACGGAGACGGCGGCGTGATCGATCTGATCCCGTTCGAAGTCCGACATGGCAACATCGACTCGCTCGGCTTTCGGATCGGTGACCTTGCCTATCTTCCAGACGTGCAGGAGATCCCCGAAGAGGTCTGGCCGGTGCTGGAGGGTCTGGAGTGCTGGATTGTCGATGCACTGCGCTATACCCCCCATCCCAGCCACTCCCACGTGGAACGCACCCTGGGCTGGATCGAGCGCGCCGCCCCAACCCGCGCGGTGCTGACCAACATGCACATCGACCTCGACTACGTCACCCTCGACGCGGAAACACCCGATCATATCACCCCTGCCTATGACGGCATGACACTCGTCTATCCGGTCTGACCTGATGTTCGAGGTCCTGATAGCAATCCTTCCGGTCTTCCTCGTGGTGGGATTTGGCTATCTGGCCGTCCAGCAACAGTTGTTTCCGGAATCGGGGGTCGACGGGCTGATGACCTTTGCCCAATCCATCGCGATCCCGGCATTGCTGTTCCGCGCCATCTCGACCCTGGACATCGACGAAACCCTCACGCCGGAACTTCTGATCAGCTACTACGGGGGGGCCACAGTGGCGTTCCTGCTTGCGATGCTGGGCGCACGGCACCTGTTCAACCGCCCCTGGGAAGACAGCGTGGCAATCGGCTTTTGCGGGTTGTTTGCCAATGGCCTGTTGCTGGGGGTTCCGGTCACCCAACAGGCCTTCGGGCCGGATGCGACCCACGCCAACTTTGTGATCATCGCGTTCAATTCACCGTATTGCTACGGCATCGGGATCACGATGATGGAGGTCGTTCGGGCCCGCAACAATGGTGGCACCCTGGTCGAGCTTCCGGGGCGGGTGCTGAAGGCCATGTTCCGCAACAACCTGATCCTGGCAATCATCGCCGGCCTGACGGTCAACCTGACCGGCCTGACGCTGCCCGGCTTCCTGACCGAAGCGCTGGACCTTGTGGCCCGTGCCGCCCTGCCCGCCGCGCTCTTCGGCCTTGGCGGCGTGCTGTGCAACTATCGGCCCGAAGGTGACTTGCGAACGATCGCCTGGATCGTTGCCGCCTCGCTTGTCGTGCATCCGGCGGTGACGTGGACCCTGGGAACGACCTTGGACCTGTCGGTGCCGAGTTTCCGTTCGACAATGGTCATGGCGGCGATGGCCCCGGGGGTGAACGCCTATATCTTTGCCAACATCTATGGGGTCGCAAAGCGGGTGGTGGCGTCGTCTGTCCTGATCGGGACAGCGTTGTCGCTGTTCACCAGTTGGGTCTGGCTGGCGTTGTTGCCCTGACGGTGTGTCCCGGAAACGGCAGGAACAGCCACCTCGGACACGCGCGCTGCCACGCACGCGTCCGTCGTTCCGTCCTGGCCCGCTGACACCAAGGCAACGGGCCACGGGGGCCGATCAGCCCGGGGACACCCCGCGCAGCCTCTCAGACCGCCGCCGAAGAAGTTCGACCGTTGCCAGCAGCGCGATGGAGACCACCACGAGGATCGTTGCCACGGACAGGATGGCCGGGCTGATCTGTTCGCGGATACCGTTCCACATCTGGCGCGGGATCGTCTGTTGATCATGTGCCGCCACGAACAGCACCACGACAACCTCGTCAAAAGACGTCACGAAGGCGAACAAGGCCCCTGACACCACGCCCGGCAGGATCAAAGGCATCGTTATCTTGAAAAAGGTCGTCGACGGGTTGGCGCCAAGCGACGCCGCCGCGCGGGTCAGGGAATGGTCAAACCCGACAAGCGTGGCCGTAACGGTGATGATCACGAACGGAATGCCAAGCGTCGCGTGCGCCATGATGATGCCGAGATAGCTGTTCGCCAGCCCGGTCGCGGAATAGAAGAAGAACAGGCCCGTCGCGGTGATGATGATCGGAACGATCATCGGCGATATCAGCACGGCCATGATCGAACGGCGAAACGGCATCTCGGGGCGAGACAGGCCAAGCGCGGCCAGTGTCCCGAGGCAGGTTGCCAGGATCGTCGAAAAGAACCCGATGATGACAGAGTTCTTTGCGGCATTTATCCAGGCCGCATTTTCCCAGGCATCGGCCCACCAGGAACCGTCCCGCGGGACAGAGTCCGGGTTTTCCATCCCGAAGGTCAGCAGCAGATCATACCAGCGGGTCGAGTAGCCCGTGGGATCAAAGGCCAGCATCTTTTCGGTGAAGGTGAAATAGGGCTCGGCGTTGAAGCTGAGCGGGATCACGATCAGGATCGGCGCAATCAGGAACAGGAAGATCGACGCGCAGATCACAAGATAGGCGTAGTGCCAGATCTTTTCGAGTGGCGTGGCATAGGTGGGCAGGGCCATGTCGGGTCTCCGGCTGCGGAGGCCGGGGGGATTGCCCCCCGGACCCCCCGGGATTTTTACGGACAGACGTAGCGCAGGCGGCGTGTCATCCGAGCTTGAGGTTGTCGATGCCGATCAGGCGATCGTACAACCAGTAGAGAAGAAGCACGCCGAACAGGAGGAGCGAGGCGAGCGCCGCCGCGAGTGACCAGTTGAGCGATTTCTGCATGTGGAAGGCGATCAGGTTAGAGATCAGCTGTCCGCTGGAGCCGCCGACAAGGGCCGGCGTGATGTAGTAACCCACCGCCAGGATGAACACGAGCAGACCACCCGCGCCGATGCCGGGCACCGTCTGGGGCATGTAGATCCGGCGGAACGCGGTCCACGACGTGGCGCCCAACGAACGGGCGGCACGAACATAGGACGGATCGATCGGCCGCATCACGGAGTAGAGCGGCAACACCATGAACGGCAGTAGAATGTGAGTCATCGCGATGATCGTGCCGGTCTGGTTGTAGATCATCTGCACCCGGCTCTCGTCGGCGATCAACCCGGCCGAAACCCAGACGTCGTTGACCACGCCCTGGCTTTGCAGCAGCACGATCCAGGAGGTCGTGCGCACGAGCAGGGACGTCCAGAATGGCAGCAGGACAAAGATCATCAACAGGTTGGAATGCCTGAGCGGCAGGGTCGCCAGCAGGTGCGCGATCGGAAAGCCCAGAAGGAAGGTCAGGAAGGTGATGACGGCCGAAAGGATCAGCGTGCGCTTGAACAACAGCACGTAGACCGCACGATCTTCGTCCACCTTGACGATATTGCCGTCAGCGTCACGGGTCCGGTCGATCGCAGACAAGTAGAAATCGATGGTGAATGCCTTGGATGCATTGCGCATCGATCCCCAGAGCTTCGGATCGTCCCAATCGTCGTCGAGATCGAGCAGCGCCTCTTTGAACGGCGGTTCCAGCTTGGCGGCCCTGCGGGCCGATTTGGTGAACATCGAGCGGGAGCCGGACACTTCGTAGTTTATCCGCGTGCCAATCTGGCCGATGGCCTTGACCTCGCGAGCATGGCTCAACCCGGCCACAAGCGCCGCATAGGCCGCTTCGTCCGGGACTGTACCGACCGGATTGTCGTCGAACCACCCTCGCAAGTCCACCATCAGGGGCACATTGACGTGGGCGTCACGGTCCTTCCAGGAATAGAAACCACTGTTGTTCACCGACTTGGCCAACATTTGCCCGATCGGCATCAGGAACGTCACAACAACGAACAGCAGCAGCGGCAGCACCAGGAAAAAGGCCCGCCGCTTGGAGCGCGCCTCGGCCCGGGCCAGGGCCGCCTTGAGCGGCCTGCCGTCAGCGGTGGTCAGCGGCCCGGTCAGGGCAGGATCGGCTTGGGCGTCGGACATTGGGGTATCCCGGCGAAGGGTTTCCGGGCGGGTGCCATGAAAACCGGTATGGAGAAGCACGCCCCGGCACGTAGCCGGGGCGGCGTGGTATCAGATCAGTTTGCCAGCCAGGCGTTGAAACGCTCGCTCAGCTCTGTGTCGCGGTCAGCCCAGAACTCGAAGTCGTTGACGATCGCGTTCGTGAGGTTGGCGGCCGCGGTCGGCATGTGCGAGGCCATTTCGGTCTTGCCGTCCTGGTAGAGACCGACAAGCGCGCCCGAGGATTTCCGCGCCGGACCATAGGAGATCCACTTGGCCTGGTCTGCCAGACGCTGGGTGTCGGTCGAGAACTTGATGAACTCCACCGCGTTCTCCAGGTTCGGTGCGCCCTTGGGGATCACGAACAGGTCGAAGTCGAGGATCTGGCCGTCCCAGACGATTTCGAACGGCTGGTTCTCGCCAACGGCGGCGTTGAAGATACGGCCGTTGTAGGCGGTGGACATGACGACTTCGCCGTCCGCCAGAAGCTGCGGCGGCTGCGCGCCGGCTTCCCACCAGACGATGCTGTCCTTGATGGTTTCGAGCTTGGCGAACGCCTTGTCGACACCCTCGTCGGTTTCCAGCATCTCGTAGACTTCACCGGCCGGCACGCCATCGGCGATCAGCGCCATCTCGAGGTTCGCCTTGGCTGCCTTGCGCATGCCGCGCTTGCCCGGGTACTTCTCCAGGTCGTAGAAGTCGGCCATGGACATCGGCGCGCCGTCAACGGAGTCGGTGTTGTAGGCGTAAACGGTCGACCAAACGATGTTGGCCACGGCGCAATCGGTCAGCGCGCCTTCGATGAAGTCCTCGGCGGCCGGGGTGCCGTCGGCGCCATCGGGCAGCATGGAGCTGTCGAATTCTTCAAGCAGGCCTTCGTCGCACAGACGCACGGCGTCGGAATACTCCACGTCGGCCACGTCGATGGTCACGTTGCCGGCTTCGACCTGCGCCTTGATCGGGGTCGCGGGATTGTCGGCATCGACAGAGTTCACCGAGACACCGGTCTCGGCGGTGAAGGGCTTGTGATAGGCTTCGATCTGGCTTTTTCCATAGGCGCCGCCCCAGCTCATCACCGTCACCTCGTTCGCCGAAGCGGCAAAGGCAAAACCGGCAAGGGCCGTCGTCAGAAAGAGTGTAGTTTTCATTTCGATCTCCGTGTTGGACACTTGGTAGATGCCGCGCGGTTTGTTCGCACGTGCGGTTGGTTTGGTGGTTCTGGTTTGGTGGCTACGGATCGAGCGCCCGCGCATCTTCCGGGTGCCAGCTGATATTCAGCTTTTGCCCTGGTTGCAGACGTTCCTGCCCCATCGTGTTGCGCGACTTCATTACGAAGTCGTCGTGCCCCGCAACACGCATCCGGGTCCGATAGGTGTCGCCCATGTAGATGAACTCGAGCACCTCGGCCTCGATCGTGTGAGCCCCCTCGTCGAAATTCTCCGGCTTGAACTCCACCCGTTCGGGGCGGATCGACACAAGCGTTTCCTGGCCGACGGAAGTGATGTTCACCGGCGTCGCATCGATCAGCTCGCCGGTCCGGAGCCGCACCAGCGCCTTGTCGGCGTCGAACGCCTCGATGGTTCCCTCAAGCTTGTTGTTCTCGCCAATGAACCCGGCGACAAAGCTGTTGTCCGGACGTTCGTACAGTTCGTCGGGCGGTGCCAACTGCTGAATGCGGCCATCGTCGAAGACGGCCACGCGGTCCGACATCGTCAGCGCTTCGGACTGATCGTGGGTCACGTAGACAACGGTGATTCCCAAGGTCTCATGCAGGTGCTTGATTTCAAACTGCATGTGCTCGCGCAGTTGCTTGTCGAGCGCGCCCAGCGGCTCGTCCATCAACACCAGTTCCGGTTCGAACACCAACGCACGCGCCAGCGCGATCCGCTGTTTCTGGCCACCGGACAATTGTGCCGGACGGCGGGCGGCAAAACCGCCCATCTGCACCATTTCCAGCGCCCGCATGACCTTGGCCTCTCGGTCGGCTTTGCCAAGACCCCGAACTTCCAGCGGGAACGCGAGGTTCTCGGCCACCGTCATGTGCGGGAACAGGGCATAGTTCTGGAACACCATGCCGATGCCGCGCTTGTGCGGCGGGATGTTGTTGATCGGGTGCTGATCCAAAAGGATCTCGCCGTGCGTGGCAGTCTCGAAGCCCGCCAACATCATCAGACAGGTCGTCTTGCCCGAGCCTGACGGCCCGAGCATTGTCAGGAATTCGCCCTTGGGCATGGCGAGGTTCAGATCCTTGACGACAAGGATTTCGCCGTCATAGCTCTTCTGGACGCTGCGAAACTCCACGAAGGGCGCAACGGTCGACGTGGCTGGCTCGGTCAAGGCAGCTCCTGTTGGTCTGTGATGCATTCTTTTGAGTGGCGGCGCATCTGTCTGCCGAACTAAAGCGATCAGACCGCCAGTTGGCAATGCCCAACACCCGCACAAATGCTGAAGACACCGCCAAGTAGCTGCTATTTAATGCGGAATTCCCCCAAAATCGCCTGAAAAGACAGCGCGAATCGCATCGAGATCGATTCGTTGGCGGCGAAAACCGGACCTGGAGCACACATGCAGGCAGCTTGACCTAGAGGCAACCCAGCAGGCCGTCGGCAAGATTTCGCAGCATTTGTCCGTACAATGCCGGACCGGGAGGCAGGTCGACCCCGATCGGATCGAGCACCGTCGCCCGAACATCTGTTCCCGCCGATACCGTCTGGATCAACGCCGGGTTGAACTGGGGTTCGGCCGCCACACAGGTAACGCCAAGTGCCTTCACCACGTCCCGCACCTGGGCGATCCGGGCGGCACTCGGGTCTGTCGCATCGCTGACCGAGATTGCCCCGGCGGCCTGCACTCCGAAGTAGGTTTCGAAGTACTGGAAGGCATCGTGAAACACGAGGTAGGAGACGTCCTGCATCGCCGTCAGATCCTGCCCGATCTCGTCACTCAGCCGCTGCAGATCGGACTTGGCCGTTTGGGCATTTTCCGCATAGATCGCGGCGTTGTCCGGGTCGGCAACGGCAAGGGTTTGCGCCATTGCGTCCAGCCAAGCGGCCGCGTTCGCCGGTGACAACCATGCGTGCGGATCCATCCCGGCGTGTGCGTGCCCCTCGTGGCCCTCTTCTTCGTGGGCGTGATCGTCGTCATGGTCTTCGTGGTGATCTTCGTCATGGTCTTCTTGGTGGTCTTCGTGGTCGGCATGCTCGTCCGGGGCGGCGTCGAGGGTCTCATTGTCGCGAAACGCGGCGTCCTCGCGGTAGTCGTGCAGGACCACGCCGGTCACCTCGGTCAATTCGATCGTGGTGGCCCCCTCTGCGAGCGTCTCGATCGGCCCGGCGAGCCAGGGGGTCAGGCTTTCGCTGATCCAAAAGACCACGTCTGCACGCGCCAGGGCGCGCGCCTCCGACGGTCGCATGGCGTATCCGTGTGGCGAGGCACCCGGCGGCAGGATGAGCTTGGGTTGGCCCAGATCTCCCATGACTTGTGCGGCCAGCGAATGAACCGGGGCTATGTCGGTTGCGACCGACGGCACCTCGGCCTGGGCCGACAAAGGCAACAGAACCACTGAAACCGTGGCAAACAAGGATCTGAACATCGAAGCACCTTTTCTTTCGGACGGCGATGTCCTAAGTGATATGTTATAACACATCAAGCGAAATCGGAGGCCCTGTGCCAACACAAGATCCGGCCAAAGATCCTGTCGGCTTTTCCCGGCACGACCATCACGCCTGCGTCGCCGAGGCCCTTGGTGTGGCCGAAGCCAATTGCGACCGGAACGGACTGCGGTTTACGCCGGTGCGGCGTCGTGCGCTGGAAATCCTGCTGGAGCAACACCGAGCCATGGGTGCCTATGAAGTGCTGGAACGGTTGCAGGAAGAGGGGCTTGGCGCACAGCCACCGGCCGCCTACCGGGCGCTCGACTTTCTTGTCGGCAACGGGTTCGCGCACCGGGTCGAACGCTTGAACGCGTTTGTTGCCTGCACCCACCCCGGAGCCGCTCATGTTCCCGCATTTCTTGTCTGCCGCCACTGCAACCGGGTTGCCGAATCCACCGCCCTGACCGATGCCGTTCTGCAGCAACTGGCCGGGGTTTCCGCAGGATTCCGGATCGACAAGGTCGTCATCGAGGCCGAAGGCTGCTGCGCCACCTGCCAGGAGACCGAAACCGCATGACCGTCCCTGAAACGTTGCTGTCCACCCGTGGGATCGCCGTCCGTCGGGGCGCCCATGATGTGCTGCACGATGTGTCCCTGGACATACATCGTGGCGAGATCGTCACCATCGTCGGCCCGAATGGCTCCGGCAAATCCACACTGCTGCGGGTGTTGATCGGCGCCATCCGGCCCCGTGCCGGAACCGTGACCCGGGCGCCGGGCCTGCGCATCGGTTACGTGCCGCAAACGTTGCATATCGACCCGACGCTGCCGATCACGGTCGAACGGTTCATCAACCTGCCGACCCGCCGATCACCGGACGATATCACCCAGGCACTGCATCGTGCCGGCCTGCCCAACCTGCACGAGCGGCAGATGTCGGCCCTGTCGGGCGGCCAGTTCCAACGCGTCCTTCTGGCCCGCGCCCTGCTGGAACGCCCCGACATCCTGATCCTCGACGAGCCCACGCAGGGGCTGGACCAACGCGGCTCGGCTGATTTCTATCGGCAGATCGAGGAAGTCCGCCAGCACATGAACTGTGCCGTCCTGATGATCAGCCACGAACTGCATGTGGTGATGAGCGCTTCGGACCGGGTGATCTGCCTGAACGGGCACATCTGCTGCCACGGCACCCCCGAGGTCGTTGCCTCCGCCCCCGAATACAGAGCGTTGTTCGGCACCGGCACCAAGGGGGCGCTGGCGTTGTATCGCCACACCCACGATCACGCGCATGATCACGATCATCCGCATCCCGAGACCCACCACGAGGATCACGCGCTCTGATGTTGGACGATTTCATGATCCGCGCCGCGCTGGCCGGCGTTGGCACCGCACTGGCGGCCGCGCCGCTGGGCTGTTTCGTCGTCTGGCGACGGATGGCCTATTTTGGCGATGCGACCGCCCACGCGGCAATCCTTGGCGTGGCGCTGGCATTGGTCTTCAACGTCTCGGTGTTTGGCGGCGTGCTCGCCGCGGCGCTCGCCATGGGCGTGACCGTGTCCAGCCTGTCGGGACGCAGCTTTGCAACCGATACCCTGCTGGGCGTGCTGGCCCATTCGGCGCTCGCGTTCGGTCTCGTGGCGGTCTCGCTGCTGGCCGGGGTCCGGGTAGATCTGATGAGCTACCTGTTCGGCGACATCCTCGCTGTCGGCACCTCCGACGTGGTCCTGATCTGGGCCGGTGCGGCGGGCATCCTGGCATTGCTCACGTGGCGCTGGTCGGCATTGCTGACTACCACCGTCAGCGACGACCTGGCAGCCGCGAGCGGCATCGACCCGCGACGCGAACAGATGGTGTTGACGCTCGGGCTGGCCCTGACCGTGGCGGTTGCGATCAAGGTGGTCGGCGTGTTGTTGATCGCCGCGTTGCTGATCATCCCCGCCGCCACATCGCGCAGCCTGTCGCGCACGCCCGAGGGCATGGCGATCTGGGCGGGGCTTGTCGGCGGTCTCTCGGCACTCGCCGGATTGTGGGCGTCGTTCCAACTCGACACCCCCACCGGCCCGACGATCGTCTGCGCCGCAACGGTGCTGTTCCTGCTGTCGCTGATGCTCGGCAGCCTGCGAAAGGATTGATCCGGTCAGCTGCCGCGATAGGTCGAATAGCCATAGGGCGAGAGCAGGAGCGGAACGTGATAGTGGTCGTCCTCGGCCATGCCAAAGCGGATCGGTACCTGGTCCAGAAACAGCGGATCGGTCCCGGCCTGCCCGGTAGCCCGCAGGTAATCCCCGGTGAAAAAGATCAGCTCGTAGGTGCCGGTCGAAAAGTCCTCCTGCGGCAGGATCGGCGCATCCGTGCGCCCGTCGGCGTTGGTGACTGCCTCGGCAATCTTGCGGTGCGAATTGCCCGACACCCGGTACAATGCAATCGAAATGCCTTGCGCCGGGCGCCCGAGGGCGGTGTCCAGCACATGCGTCGTCAGATACCCGGCCATGATGGTTCCTCTGTCTTGCGTCCCGCCCATGAAGGCGGGAAAGTGCATCGCAGGCAAGCCGGGATCCGGCACATACGAGAATAAAGGAGCGCCGATGGACCGGTACCCCCGCGACATGCACGGATATGGGGCAGAACCCCCTGCCGCGAACTGGCCTAATGGCGCGCGGATCGCCGTTCAGATCGTTGTGAACTACGAAGAAGGCGGAGAAAACTGCCAGTTGCACGGCGATGCCGCCTCCGAGGCCTTCCTGTCCGAGATCGTCGGCGCCGCCGCCTGGCAAGGCCAGCGGCACTGGAACATGGAATCGATCTATGAATACGGCGCCCGCGCAGGGTTCTGGCGGCTGCACCGCCTGTTCACCGGCATGGAGATCCCGGTCACCGTCTATGGTGTTGCCACCGCGTTGGCCCGATCCCCGGCGCAGGTGAAGGCGATGCAGGATGCCGGTTGGGAAATCGCCAGCCACGGCCTGAAGTGGATCGAATACAAGGATCACAGCCCCGATGACGAACGCGCCGACATGGAGGCCGCGATCCAGCTGCACACCGAGGTCACCGGCGAGCGCCCGCGTGGATGGTACACCGGGCGTTGCTCGATGCAGACGGTCGAACTGGCGGCCCGCGAAGGTGGATTCGACTATATCGCCGATGTCTATTCCGACGACCTGCCCTACTGGGTCGAGGTAGACGGGCGGCAGCAGTTGATGGTGCCCTACACGCTGGACACAAACGACATGCGCTTTGCCACGCCGCAGGGGTTCAACTCGGGCGATCAGTTCTTTGCCTACCTGAAGGATTCCTTTGACTGCCTGTTGGCCGAGGGGGAGGCCGGCTCGCCGAAAATGCTGTCGGTCGGGCTGCACTGTCGCCTGGCCGGACGACCCGGACGGGTCATGGCGTTGAAACGGTTCCTCGAATACGCTGCCGGGCACGATGGCGTCTGGTTCCCGCGCCGGATCGACATCGCCCGTCATTGGGCGGCAGAACACGCATCGACCAATGGACTGCGGCCCAGCCACATGGATCGCGACACCTTTGTCGCAGAATTCGGCGGCATCTTCGAGCATTCACCGTGGGTGGCGGAGCGGGCCTTCGGCCTTGAGCTTGGTCCGGCCCATGACACGGCCATTGGCGTTCATTCCGCGCTGGCGCGGGCCTTTCGTTCGGCGACCCCGAACGAGCGACTGGGCGTCTTGCGCGCCCACCCCGACCTTGCGGGCAAGCTTGCCGCTGCCAAACGGTTGACCGCCGACAGCACCGCAGAACAGGCCAGCGCCGGGTTGGATGCGCTGACCGATCAAGAGCGCGCCGACTTCACCGCGATGAACACCGCCTATACCGACAGGTTCGGCTTTCCGTTCATCATCGCGGTACGGGACAACACCAAGGCAAGCATCCTCGCGGCGTTCCGGCGGCGGCTCGACAATGACCGCGACAACGAGCTGGCCGAGGCCTGTCGGCAGGTCGAGCGCATTGCGGAACTGCGCCTTCAATCAATGGCGTTCTGATGCGAGACCTGATCGCCGCTCCCCTGACCGCGCAGGCCTTTGCGCCCTTTGGCGATGTTCTGGATACCTCTGGCGCCCCCGACAAGGTGATCAACGCCGGGTTCTGTGGCAGGTATCACGACCGCGCCCAACTGGATTTTGGCACCGGGTGCGCCGGAGTCAGCCTGTTCAAGGCCGAGCCGCGCCACCTGCCCTATCGGTTCGACCTGGTCGAGCGGCACCCGGATGGCTCGCAGGCGTTCCTGCCGATGTCGATGGACCCGTTCCTGGTGATTGTCGCCCCGGACACCGACGGAACGCCCGGAACCCCACGCGCCTTCGTGACTGCACCGGGACAGGGCATCAACCTGCACCGCGGCACCTGGCATGGCGTTCTGACCCCGCTGCACGCGCCCGGTCTGTTTGCGGTGGTGGACCGGATCGGCGACGGCAACAACCTGATCGAATACATCTACGATGACGCGTGGACCGTCGTCGGGGCGCTGGCGCCGTCCTGAAAGGTTTCCAAATGGCTGGATTTCCATCCTGCCGGTTTGCTAGACTCACACCGAACCTTCGACATGTAACGAGTACAGGATTGAAAACGTGGCGCGAATTCTGGGCACCCCCTCGGACGACTTTGACCCGAATACGTTTGCGGGAACTGCGGGCGACGATGTCTTCAAGATGCGCGCCGGCAACGATGTGGTCTTTGGTACGGGCGGAAACGACCAGATCAGCGGCGGCATTGGGTTTGACCTTCTGATCTATGCAGAGCTCCGTTACTCTGTCGGCATCCGGGCCGGACTGACCGCCAACGGTCAATACGTTCCTGGCGGTCAAACCAACAAGGGCGGCGGCAACGTCGACCGGATCGATGGCATCGAAGGCTTCGTGCTGACGCCGGGCGACGACACCATCTCGATATGGTCGGGCGCGGGCGATGCGCCCTTGAATGAACAGCGATTTGCCCAGGCCGGTGCCGGGAACGACACCATGCGCAACCTTGGAGACGCCAGCGATCTGGGCGCTCGGTTCTCCCCGGGCAGCGGCAACGACAGCATTTTCGGCATCGCAGGCGGCAGCACGGAGCTGGACTACAGTCTTGCGGCCGAGGTGCCCTCCAGCCAAGGGATTCGCGCCCTGTGGACCAGCGCCTCGACAGGTGTCGTGACGGATGGCTGGGGCGGCAGGGATGCCTTTGAAAACATTACCCACCTTCGGGGCAGCACCAAGGGCGATGTGCTGAATGCCAGCGGGATCACGGCCGGGACCGGCGCGGTCACCTTGTCTGGCGAGGATGGTGCCGATGTTCTGAAGGGCGGGAGCGGCGGTGACTTCCTGCTGGGCGGGCGTGGCGTGGATACGCTGAAGGGCGGTGCCGGGTCCGACCACATGCACGGCGAGGGTGGCAACGACACGCTCTATGGCGGCAAGGGTGCGGATTTCCTCTGGCTCAGTCCAGGACAGGACAGGCTGTTCGGCGGCAAGGGGCTGGATACGCTGGTGGTCAGCGGCGATGGTCCGGATGGAATTGCCGCGACCAAAGTCGATTTGCAGGACGGCACTGCCACCGTGCCGGGAACGTCCGGCATGGCCAAGTTGAAAGATATCGAAGACCTGCGGGTCGATGGCCTGAGCCGTGTGACTGCATCGGGCACTGCGGACGCCAACCGGATCGCGACAGGCGCCGGACGCGACAAGGTCTCTGGCCGGGCCGGAAATGACGTACTGGATGGCGGCGACGGAAACGATGTGCTGAAGGGTGACGCAGGGCATGACGCGCTGATCGCGGGCAAGGGCAACGATACGCTGACCGGCGGCGGCGGAAACGACACCTTCGTCTTTGACGCGCTGCCGGGGCACAACCGGGTGCGGGATTTCTCGACCGAACATGACCGGCTGAGCCTCTCCTCAGCATTGTGGAGCACCGCTCGCGGGATGAGCGAAAAGGATGTGGTGGACAACTTTGCCACCGTCGAGACAGACGGTGTGCGGCTGGACTTTGGCAGGACCGTGATCGTTCTGGATGGCCTGCAGACAGTGGAAGATCTGGCCGACGCGCTGCTGTTCATGTGATCGCAGCATGCTGGCAACGCCCGTCGCGCGCTGCCGCCGTGCGCACCGTACCTGACGAAAACGGCCGGAGCACTGCTCCGGCCATTTCGATTTCAACCTGTCGTCACAGGTATCAGTTTCCGTAGGCCACGGCTGGCAACCACGTTGTCAGGCCCGGGAATTCGAACACGATGAACAGACCCAGAAGCTGCAACAGCACAAAGGGTATGACGCCCTTGTAGATATGCGCCAGCGTGACCCCCGGTGGACAGACGCCCTTGAGGTAGAACAGCGCAAATCCGACCGGTGGCGTCAGGAACGAGGTCTGCAAGGTCACGGCCACAAGGATGGCAAACCAGACCACCGCAGGGTCGCGCACCACGTCATAGCCCGGCACGGCCAGTTCCAGCCCCTGAATGATCGGCAGCATCAGCGGCATGATGATGATCGTGATCTCGATCCAGTCCAGCAGGAAGCCGAGAAGGAACACGATGAACAGAATGAACAACACGATCATGTAAGGATCTTCGAAGGCCGAAAGAACGAGGGTCTGCACGATCTCGTCGCCACCATAGCGGCGCAGGATGAAGGCAAAGAAGTTCGCCGCCAGGAAGATTCCCACGATGTAACCGCTGGTGTTCAGGGTCGAACGGCTGACTTCCTTCAACACGGTGTAGTTCAACTTGCCGTTGAACAGCGCCAGCAAGGTCGCGCCAAAGGCACCCAGCCCCGAGGCCTCGGTTGGCGTCGCAAATCCGGCGAAGATCGACCCCAGCACCAGCAGGATCAGGAACATCGGCGGCACAACGGCCAGCAGCACCTCCTTCACGACCGGCCATCCGACCTCTTCGGTCTTCTCCGGCGCCGGCATCGAGCCGGGCGAGATGAGTCCGTAGATCACGATGAAGATGATGTAGAGCGCACCGAGGATCAGCCCGGGGAACAACGCCCCCATGAAGAGATCGCCCAGCGAAATCGCCAACTGGTCGGACATGATCACCAGCATGATCGACGGCGGGATCAGGATGCCAAGCGTGCCGGCGCTGGCGATGGTGCCCGTGGCGATCGGCTTGGAATAGTTCTGCTGCATCATCGACGGCAACGCCATGACGCCCAGCAAGGTCACAGAGGCGCCGATCACGCCCGTGGAGGCGGCAAGGATGATGCCGATCAGCAGCACGGTCAGCGACAACCCACCCTTGAGCCCGCCAAACAGTTTCTGCATGGCGTGCATCATGCGTTGTGCCACGCCGGACTGGTCCAGCATCAACCCCATGAAGATGAACATCGGCAACGCGACCAGAACCGGGTTCTTCACCGTCGAACCAAAGATCCGCCCGGACAGGGCCGAAATCTTGCGATAGTCGATCCCGGTCCGCGAGAACTCTATGATTTCCTTGAAGGCATTGCGGTGCGGGTCGAGGAAGATCTCGGCCACCAGCACAAAGATCAGGCTGACTCCAACCAGCGCGTAGGCAACCGGGATGCCCCGGAACAACAGGAAGATGAAGGTCAGGAACATCGCCGCCACGGCGAGTTCGTTCAGCGTCAGCACGTGGCCGATGGCTTCGAGTAGTCCCATGGATCAGGTCTCCGCGCCGCGATCACGCAACCGCGCGACGCCGATCAACAGCAGGGTCACCACCAGCGAGATGATGACGGTGTATTCGATTTCCTGAGAGCCGATCTCCAGTTCTCCAAAGATCGGCTTCTTCAGGATGTTCCGGTTCGTTACCTCGGCCGGCGAGATCAACCGGTTGATCCACCACAGGACATAGAACACGGTCAGGTTGACCGCGAACATGGTAGACGGGAATGCATAGAGGAGTTTTTTCCACGGGACGGGCTTGGTCAGCCGCGTCAACAGCCGGACATAGGCCGACCACGCCGCGATGGCGGTCAGGACAAAGGCAGCGTTCATCAACACCTTCAAAAGCCACAGGTTGTGCAGGCCGTTGGGGCTGTCGGACCCTTCCCATGCGGATACTGACGAGATGGCATAGTGCAACGTCAGGTCCCAGCACAGCAGGATGAATGGCAGGAAAAGCCAGACGAGCCCGAAAATGTTGATCCGGTTCTGTTTTGCTGGCGCGAAATTGTCAAAGAAGATGTCGACGCGGACGTGGCTGTTGGTGGTTACCGCGTAGGCGACCCCGGTCAGCACCGCGATCCCGTAGAGCCACCATTGCAGGTCGTCGAGCCAGGCCTGGTTCATGCCGGATGCCCGCAGCACAACCTGCGAACAGATTGCCACCATCAGGATCGGGAACAGCCACGCAACGACGTTCGACACGCCAACGACGAACCGGTCGCCCCGGTTATGCTCGGCACGCCCGATCTCTCCCGGATCGTAGAGGGCGACAACGACTTCTTGCGGCTCGGACATGGATGGTCCCCGATTTGATAGGATGGGTCGGATCGACGCCTCGGTCAGGCCGGGCCGGCGCGATCAACAGTCGGGTCGGGGCGCCGAAGTGCCCCGACCCTGGTTGCTATTGCAACTTTTACTGACGCGGACGCGGCAGGTAGATGGTGTCGCCCCAGACCTTGTAGCCGGCGCGGAACTCCTGAAGATCCGCCCAGACTTCGGCGAAATAGGCATCTTCGGCAGCCAGTTCGGCGGCAACCTCGTTCCAGGCGCCTTCAAAGACGGCCAGTTGTTCCGGGGTCCAGCTCTTGATGTTCACACCGTTCTTCTCGGTGTTTTCCACCATGGCGGCAAAGTTCTTGGCTTCACCTTCAGCATAGTTGGTCGTGATGTTGGCGAGGCACGCAACCTCGATCTGGTTCTGGGACCGCTCGTCAAGCTCGTCCCAGACGTCCTTGTTGACCAGCAGTTCGAACATGGTCGCAGGCTGGTGCCAACCGGGGAAGTAGTTGTACTTGGCGATCTGGTGGAACCCGAGACGGGCGTCGATGAGCGGCATGGAGAATTCGGTCGCGTCGATCGCGCCCCGCTCCAGCGCCGGGAAGATGTCACCACCGGCCAGCAGCGAGGTCGAAACGCCAAGCTTCTGCATGACTTCGGCGCCAAGGCCGAAGAAGCGCATGTTCAGACCTTCGAGGTCCGACAGGGCGGAGATTTCGTTCTTGAACCAACCCGAGGTTTCGGGCGCGATGATACCACACGGCTGCACGTGCACGTTGTATCCGGCATCGTCGTACATCTTCTGGAACATTGCATGACCGTCGTCATACAGCATCCATGCCAGGAATTCGCCGGCCTCGGGGCCGAACGGAACGGCGGCAAACAGCGAGGCTGCCTTGATCTTGCCCTGCCAGTAGCCGGCCGTGGTGTAGGCCGCGTCAACCGAGCCGCTGGAGACGGCATCCAGCGCTTCAAGCGTCGGGACAAGCTCGCCCGGATCAAAATGCTCGAACTCGACCGATTCCGAGATCGAGTTGATCTTGGCAACAAAGTCGACGCCCGCGGTGCCCAGGATCGGCAGGTTCTTTCCGAACGCCGAGGTCATTTCCAGCTGTTCCTGCGCGCTCGCCGCACCGGCAACCGCAATGGATGCGCCGGCCATAAGGCCGAAGAATGTCTTGTTCATGTGTATCCTCCCAAAGATTCCACGAGATTGGTTTTGTTTTTTTACCAATGCCGCCTTTCCTGCACGACTCACGCGCAGGATTTCAATACCCACAAACCCTGAGGCAACTCTTCGCGGTCACCATTTCAGCCGCTTGCGGGTCAAACTCTCCCTATCTGTCACGTTGTTGGCCCGCGACTTCCAGTTGGGAGTAGGTCCGTCGGCATGCATGGGTGTCAACACCTCAATGCAGCGAAATCCGGTTTTTTGTCCGTCAAATCAAACGTGGCGAAGCCCGTGATGGCGCAAAAGGTCGGTCAGCAACCTGCGCGCCTCGCGCCGGTGTTCGCGGTGCAGCCGTCCGGCCGCTTCCGGATCGCAGCGCAGGATCGCATCGCACACGGCCCGGTGCGCCGCGTTGGATTCGGTCGGCAACGGGCGCAGCCACAGCGTGACGGCCCGGGCACGACGGACCTGATCGTTGTACATCGCACAGATCATCTCGGCCCGCTTGTTGTGGCCCAGACGGATCAGGGCCGAGTGGAACTCTTCGTCGGCCGCTGCCCAGGCCTCCCGGTCTTCGTCCTTCAGCGCCTGGTCCATATGCAACATGGCCGTTTCGAGGGCCTCGACCTCCACCGGCGAGTGGTTGCCGTCCGCCGCCTTTTCGGCACACAGCCCTTCGAGCTCGGTCAGGATCTCGTAGATCTCATCCATGTCCTCCGGCGCGATCGCGTTGATCCGGACGCCATGCCGCGGGCGCACTTCCAGCAGGCCCTGCGCCTCCAGCCGCAGCGCCGCCTCACGGACCGGTGTCCGGGACATGCCCAGCAATGCGGCCAATTCGGCCTCCAGATAGGTCGAGCCCGGCATCAGATCTCCCGCAAAGATCATGTCCCGCAGGGTGTCCTGCGCCTTTGCGGTGTTCGACTTTGGCCTCGGCGCGTCACTCATGGGGAAACTTCCTGCCTGCATCCGGTTTCGGATGACGTATAAATCGCATCTTCCATTTCGAGGACCTTCAGGTAATCCCGTGCCCGGTTTTCGAGATCGGCCTCTCCGCGAAGGTATTTCGCGACATGTTCGCACAACAAAAAGACACAGTCGCCACCGAACGGATGACCGACATATGGCTCCATCAGCATCACGTCGTCCGTCGCGCCAAACTTTCGCAACCGAACCGAGCCGTCACCGAACAGGCTCATCGTGCCATCCGTTCCCTCGACCAGTGCTTCGCCCATCGTCATCCTGTGATTGTCCGCCGAATGGTCCAGCAGCCGGTTGCCGTCAAAGATCGACCGCACGCCAGCACCATGGTCAAACAGGATATAGCCTGCGTCCTCGCCTGCAATGGCCGGATTCAACTTTCTGAGGTCCGCGTAGACGGAACTGACCGGCCCGAACAGGTATCGGAAGGTATCTACCCAGTGCACGGCGGTTTCGTGCACCAGAAATTTCTGCATTTCCTGAAAGTAGGGTTGGCGATCCAAATAGGCGGTCGGCCCTTGCCCGTCGCCCGGGCGCAATCGGAACGTGCCCTGCAACACGGTGCCGACATCTCCCCGGTCCATCGCGGCCTTCATGCACCGATACCAGGGCTGCCAACGAAAGTTCTCGTGGATCACAAGGTCGACGCCTGCCGCCTCGGCCCGCGCCGTCAGCGCAAGCGCCTCCTCCATGTCCTGACAGAACGGTTTCTGGCACACGATCATCTTGCAACCGGCTTCGATGGCATCCGTCACCGCTTCGACATGGGTGGCCGGGGCCGTGGCCACGTCGACGATATCGGGCACTCCAACAGCGTCGAACAAGTCTTTCAAGCTGGCGAACGCCGGAAATCCTGTTGCTTCTGCCTTGGAGATTGTACGGTTGGCCACACCTACCAGCGTCACACCGTCGATCCGGTCCCACGCTTCATGGTGGAAGCCCGCGAAATACCCGGCACCAAGAACCGCAGCGGTAAGAGACATGTTGGAGATCCTTTTCATCCGTATTGCGTATTTATCAACGCATACGTAAGCTATTGCAAGCGTCACCTCGTCAGAGGCCGCGCGCCGACACGGAGGAACGGGCATGTTTGTCGTTACTGTAACCTTTCACATTAAGCCGGGGTTGGTCGACACTTTCCTTCCCCTGATGCGCACAAACGCGACCGCATCCTTGAGCACGGAGCCCGGGTGCCTGGTTTTCGACGTCTGTTCGGACCCGGACCGGCCGGACGAGATCTTCCTGTACGAGATCTATGAATCGGCCGCGGCCTTCCGGGATCATCTCACGGCACCTCACTTCTTGTCCTTCGACGCACAAGTCAGCCCGATGATCGCGACAAAGACCGTCACAACCTATTCGGAGGTGGCACGATGACCTGGACCGTTCATGCGGTAAAATATGCTGATCGAAACGCGCGGACCCGTGCGGACAGCTTCATGTTCGACGACGATCCTGCAGCCCCTCACGCGATGGATTACTTCATATGGGTGCTCCAGAACGGCAAGCAGACGATCTTGGTCGACACCGGTTATGATGTCGCCGAAAGCACCCGGCGCGACCGGCCGATCCGCCGTGATCCGGGCGCGGCGCTGGCGCCGCTGGGCCTGCGACCCGAGGACATAACCACGCTGATTGTCACCCATCTTCACTATGATCATGCGGGCGGACTGCACCTGTTCCCCAACGCCACGCTGCATATCCAGGAAGCCGAAATGGCCTATGCCACCGGCCCCTGCATGTGCCATGGCGCGCTGAACCATCCCTTTACCGCCGATCACATCTGCGAAGCGGTCAAGCGGGTCTACGCCGGCCGCGTGGTGTTCTACGACGATTATGGCCAGGTCGCGCCCGGCGTCACGGTGCATCGCATCGGTGGCCATTCGCGCGGGCTTCAGGCAGTTCGGGTGGAAACGGAAGTCGGGTCGATATGCCTGGCATCGGACGCCGCGCACTACTACGAAAATGCGTTTTCGGGAAAGCTGTTCCCGATCGTTGTCGATGCCGAAGACATGCTGCGCGGCTTTGACAAGATCAAGGGCATGGCGTCCCACAAGGGGCTGCTGATCCCGGGCCACGACCCTCTGGTGCGCGACCTGTTCCCCGCCCACCCGCAGGCCGACTTCATCAGTCGGCTCGACCTGGGCCCGATCAAGGATCTCCCGTTTTGAAACTGGGCATCATTGCTGACGATTTCACCGGCGCTTCCGACATCGCGCTCACCCTCGCAGAGGCCGGCATGACCACGGTCCAATACGGCGGCGTCCCGTCGACGGAGGCCGATCTGGACGTCCAGGCAGGTGTCGTGGCGCTGAAATGCAGAACCATCGCACCACGGGCGGCGGTGGAGCAAACATGTGCCGCCGCCGACTGGCTGCTGGCGCAGGGGGCGGAGCAAATCGTCTACAAGGTCTGCTCGACCTTCGATTCAACACCTGACGGAAATATCGGCCCGGTGGCGCAGGCGCTGGCCAAAAAACTCGGCGAGACCTGCGTTCTGGTCTGCCCCGCATTTCCCGAAAACGGCCGATCGGTCTATCAGGGGCACCTGTTCGTCGAGGATACGTTGCTCAGCGACAGCGGACTGAAACATCATCCGCTGACCCCGATGACCGATTCCGACCTGCGCCGGTGGCTGGCGCCCCAGACAGACTGGCCGGTAGCGCACCTGCCGATTGCCACGATCTGGCGCGGGCCGGAGGCGGCACGAACGGCGCTTGCCGAGCATGGCCGCGCCATGATGATTGCCGACGCGATCCGGGATGATGACCTGAGGATCCTTGGGCAGACGGTCAAAGGGCGCAGGTTGCTGGTAGGCGGATCCGGCATTGCGCTCGGCCTGCCGGAAAACTGGGGAATCACCCCCACGCCGATCCCGTGGACTGGCGAAACCGGCCCCGGTGTCGTGCTGTCGGGCTCGTGCTCGGCAGCGACCCGCGGGCAGGTTGCGGTCTACGCGGCCAAGGCCCCATCGCACGAAATCACCGCCGAGGCCGTCATGGGCCGTCAGGTGGACCTTGGCGCCCTCGTCGAATGGATCCTGACACAGGACGTCCCGCCGTTGGTCTATTCCTCCGCCGATCCATCCACGGTGGCCGCCGCCCAGAAGACCTTTGGCCGCAACTTTCTGGCCGATGCCATCGAAGGCACCTTCGCGGCCCTCGCCGCGATGCTTGCCACAAAGGGTGTCGGCCGCATCGTGACCGCAGGCGGCGAAACCTCCGGCGCCGTGACCACGGCGCTTGGTGCCGCCTCGTTGCGGATCGGCCCGCGCATCGCCGCCGGCGTACCGGCATTGCGTGTCGAGGGGCAGCCGCTGGTGCTGGCGTTGAAATCCGGGAACTTCGGCGGGCCGGATTTCTTTACAGAGGCGTTGGAGTGTCTGCGGGGCTGAAATCTGACAGGCAACAGCGACCCACATGCGCCCCTTGTCTGTTTCACACGTTGCATCGTCGATGGCGGCCCTATCGGTTGGCCGTCGGGCAAGATCGTCGCCCCCCTGTCGGACCGTTTCCTGCTGAGGCGTCGATGCCGCCTTGAACCCTGCTCGGATCCGCGCCCCGATCAGGACCGCAGCGGCCGTCAGCGATTGGCCCAATCCCGCACCACGACCAGTCGCTGCCACAGACCGAAACACCGGTACGCCTACAAGGCAGACAGCGATTCCTCCGGCGGCGCACGGCGGTCGCATCGCTCCAGCAACTGCCACATCCCGTGTTCCACGACATGGCAGAACTGTTCGGCCACCACCGCGTTGGGCCGGGATGATCCCGGTATCCGCGATGCATTGGGTTCGACGATGTCCGCGTGGGACCGAGTGAGGACAACCCAATCCGCAGTGGAAATATCCTCTGCCAACCCGGAACCGGCGCGGTTCGCCGATCCGGGATTGAACTCCAGGTAACGGGTCGCGGGCACCAAGGTCGGAAACAGGAAGTACAGGAACGTGTCGGTGACATAGGCGAACCGCAGGTCCTGCGAGCCAACGAACAATCGATCTCCAGGCAATGCCCGGGCCTGGAGTTCATCGCTCAAGGCCTGAACATCGGCCACGAGGTGTTCCTTCAGGATGACACGCCGCGTCGGCGTCTGGACGAAGGCAGCCCCCGGTTCGTGTTGCACGGTCAACACCCTCAGCCGCTCTTCCCCCAGTGATACCACCGAAAAGACCGCCATCCCGACCATGACTGGCACCGGGAGGTATTCGAACAGATAATACATCCAGTCGCCGCGGGACACCCGTCGCCACAAATGCATCCCGATCGAGATCGCCGCAAATGGCAGGATCAGCATTGCCGCATAGACCTGATGCGAGTGATCGGCACGTTGGACTGCCGACACCAGGACCCCGACCGACATACAGCCCATGCCAACCGCGAGCCGTTGCCAACGATGGCCGTGCACCGACACATGCGTCCAGACCGCCGTCGTCAGTACCACCACCAACCCTGCAAAAAGGAGCCACTCGAACGCCCCCATCGAAATCGGAAGGCGACGACCGGCATTGGTTCGAAAAATGTCGAGCACCAGGCGATCGAAGACGTCCCCGAACCCGACCGATAGTGCATAGACCAGCAAGCCCATCAAGGGCAGGGCCGCCCCGATGCTCCAGGAAACGAGTTGTTCCCGTGGGGCCCGTCGCATCGCTGCCAGGGTCGCAATCATGGCGAACACGCCAAGATCCTGCCGGAACCAGACCGCTCCGGCCGACAGAAGCCCCACCAAGCCCGCAAGCACCGTCGCGGTGCGCGGCCTCGAAACCGTCTCGCATGCCATCGCGCACCACAGCGCGGCAAGGAACAGCACCTCTGCCGGCACGACGGAATAGGCCCTTACCACCGAATAGGTCTGCATCGCGATGACGGCGGCCGCCGCGGCCATGATCCCGGTCGCAAACGAGACATTCCGCCCGATCAGGAACAGCAGGCTCACCAGCACACCCTTGGTCGCCAACGCGACCAATCGTTCGACAAGGACAGTGGCACCGAACAGATCGAAGGCGCCCGCAATCAAGTAGAAAGAGCCGGGCGTGTACAGCGCCACAAAGTCCGAATACGGCGTATGACCACGCAGGATCAGATCGGGATACAACAACAGGATACCTTCGTCCTGCACAAGAATTCCCTCGCCCAGCGGCGAGGTTGCGCTGATCAGGAAACCGGCAACCAACGCGAGCAGGGCCAGTAGCCGCAGTCCTACCGGCAGGTCACGCTGCCTTGTCGCGCTCTTCATCGGAGTCTGGTCTGGCGTCATGGATCGTCCGATCCCCTTGCGCCCGCGAAAACCGCGACGTGTAAACGGCCCAAGACCCAGTATCGAAAACGTATTGATCAAGAGCCACCGGCCACCGTGTTCATTCCTCGGAATTTTCGAGCCAAACCTTCACGGCCCTTCACGCCGAGGTACGCTCAAAATGCGACAGTTTGCGGGCCGACACGTGGAATCTCGGCACCCTCGTCTTGGGTATGCCACCCAATTGCCCTAGCGTTAACACTTTGCAAACAGGGCTCCCATCCCTCGACACAATTCACGCCCACCTTGGAGCAATTCTCGCCGCGCACGTTGTGAAACGGACACGGCTGCCGGGGCCACTGACCTCAACTTCGCCCAAAACAGCAAACGACTCCTTGACGGCAGACAATATATCGGCAATTCAGGAACTATGGAAAAGACAGATGCAACCAGCGCGTTCTTCGCGCTCAGCCAACCCGCGCGGCTCGATATCTTTCGACTGCTGGTGCAGGCAGGAGAGCACGGGCGACTGGCCGGCGACATCAGCCAGACGCTGGACATGCGGCAGAACACGCTGTCGACAAACCTGTCGCTCCTGCTGAACGCCGGGTTGGTGAAACGAACCCGCGAAGGGCGCAACATCCGATATGCGGCCAATACCGACGGTATTCGCGATCTGCTGTCCTTCCTGCTCGAGGGTTGCTGCCAGTCGCGCCCCGAACTGTGTTCGCCCATCATTCAACGCTCCTCGAAACTGACGGAAACGCCCGTGGCACAAGACAGCTACAACGTCCTGTTTCTTTGCACGGCGAACTCGGCCCGCTCCTTGATGGCCGAAGCCATCCTGAACCGCGAAGGCAAGGGCCGTTTCAACGCCTTTTCGGCAGGCGCGATCCCCGGCGCCGGCCCGCACCCCTTTGCCCTCGACCTGCTGAAAAACCTCGGCCACGACACATCAGAGGTGCGCAGCAAGGATTGGGACGAATTCGCCGCTGCAGCCGCGCCCCGGATGGATTTCGCCTTCACCGTCTGCGACAAGGCCGCGGCCGAGATCTGTCCGGTCTGGCCCGGCCAGCCGATGAGCGCGCATTGGGGCGTGCCCGATCCGGTGGCCGCAACCGGCAACGACGCCGAACAACGGCTGGCCTTTGCGCAAGCCTACCGGATGATGCGCAATCGCATCACGATATTCATGAACCTGCCACTTGCCACGCTCGACAAGTTCTCACTTCAGCGGCAGTTGGACCAGATAGGCCAAGATACCACTCTGGCAGAGGCCCCCTGACAGCCCGCTGCCGCAACCCTCGACCGACGCCCCGGAAAGGCACGACAGACATGACAAGAATCGCGATCAACGGCCTGGGCCGGATGGGAAAACTGGCCATGCGGTCGTTCTTCGACCTTGGCCTGAAAGGCGAAATCGTGCTGCTGAACGATGCCGTCGGAACACCGGAGCAACACGCGTTGCTGATGGAGTTCGACACCGTGCATGGACGCTGGAAGGCCGACATTTCCCATGGCGATGACAGCCTGACCATCAACGGCCACCAGATGCGCCTGACCTGCGAGCGCCGTATCGAGGATCTGCCATTGGCCGAATTGGGCGTGGACCTGGTGGTGGAGTGTACCGGTGTATTCAAGACCGGCGAAACCCTCCAACCCTACTACGACGCCGGTGTGAAAAAGGTCGTCGTCTCGGCACCGGTCAAGGACGGCGGGGCGCTGAACCTTGTCTATGGCGTAAACCATGATCTGTATGATCCCAAGGTGAACCATCTGGTCACCGCGGCAAGCTGCACCACCAATTGCCTGGCCCCCGTCGTCAAGGTGCTGCTGGACGGGATCGGCATCAAGCACGGCTCTATGACCACGATCCACAACGTCACCAACACACAGACCATCGTCGACAAGCCGGCCAAGGATATGCGTCGCGCCCGCTCGGCGTTGAACTCGCTGATCCCGACCTCCACCGGGTCTGCCACCGCGATCACCCTGATCTATCCCGAACTCAAGGGTCGGCTGAACGGCCATGCCGTGCGGGTGCCGCTGCTGAACGCCTCGCTGACCGACTGCGTATTCGAGGTGAAACGGCCCACCACGGTCGAAGAGGTCAACAACCTGTTCAAGGCCGCCGCCGAAGGCCCGCTCAAGGGCATCCTCGGCTACGAAGATCGCCCGCTGGTGTCCTGTGACTACGTGAACGACGAGCGCTCCAGCATCATCGACGCCTTGTCGACCATGGTCGTCAACGAAACCCAGGTGAAGATCTACGCCTGGTACGATAACGAATTCGGCTATGCCTTCCGGTTGGCCGATGTCACCCGACTGGTTGTGGACGCCCTCTGATGAAACTGCCCGATCGTCAGCAGGGCCTGTCGGCCTATGTGGCCGTGACGGCGGCCTACTGGGCGTTCATGCTCACCGATGGCGCCCTGCGGATGCTGGTGCTGCTGCATTTTCACACGCTCGGCTTCTCGCCGATCCAGTTGGCTAACCTGTTCCTGCTGTACGAGTTCATGGGCATGGTGACCAACCTGTCGGCGGGCTGGATCGCGACGCGGTTCGGGCTGACATCGACGCTCTACGCCGGGCTCGCCCTACAGATCGTCGCCCTGATCGCGCTGGCCACCCTCGACCCGGCCTGGACGCTGATCTCCTCGGTGATCTTCGTCATGCTGGTGCAAGGCCTGTCCGGCATCGCCAAGGACCTCGCCAAGATGTCGTCCAAAAGCGCCGTCAAGCTGTTGGCCCCGACCGAGGGTGACGGCCTGTTCCGCTGGGTGGCCTACCTGACCGGCTCCAAGAATGCCGTGAAGGGGGTCGGTTTCCTGCTGGGCACGGTGCTGCTCGGCACGGTCGGGTTCATCGGATCGGTCATGGCCATGGCCGTGGTGCTCGCCGTGATCCTGGTCTGCGTCGTGATGTTCATGCCCGCGGGGCTGCCGCGGGGCCGCAAGGGGGCCAGGTTCAAGGAGGTCTTCTCCAAGGACCGAAATGTGAACCTGCTGTCGCTCGCTCGCGTCTTCCTTTTCGGGGCACGGGATGTCTGGTTCGTCGTCGGCATCCCTATCTATTTCTATGGCGTGCTGTCGGACGGCTCCGACGTCGGCAACCGCATGGCCTTCTTCCAGATCGGCACCTTCATGGCGCTGTGGATCATCGCCTACGGCGCGGTGCAGGCCTGGGCGCCGGGGCTGCTCAAGGCGTGGGACAAGACCACGGACCAGATCGTCGACCTGGCCGTGAAATGGGTCGGCCTGCTGACGCTGGTGCCCGCAACCCTGGCCGTCTGCGCGCTGGTTGCCGGGGGATCGGCCACGTGGCTGACCACGACGCTGGTGATCGGCCTGATGGTCTTCGGCTTTGTCTTCGCCATCAATTCCTCCGTGCATTCCTACCTGATCCTCGCGTTTACCCGCGATGATCGCGTCACGATGGACGTGGGGTTCTACTATATGTCCAATGCCGCCGGGCGGTTGATCGGCACGCTTCTGTCCGGGGTCAGCTACCAGCTTGGCGGCCTGCCGCTGACCCTGGGCACCGCCGC
Source organism: uncultured Tropicimonas sp. (assembly GCA_947495685.1). Lineage (GTDB taxonomy): Bacteria > Pseudomonadota > Alphaproteobacteria > Rhodobacterales > Rhodobacteraceae > Tropicimonas. The sequence goes on along the minus strand of CANLZY010000021.1, from coordinate 74,229 downwards.
GCTGATGGCGGGCCTGTCCTGGCTGTCGGCCCGCCGTTTGCAGGCTCCCGCGGCGACGACCGCGCCACAAGGATGAGAACATGAACAGCTTCGAACGTTACCTGTCGCTCTGGGTTGCCCTCGCAATGGCGGCGGGCCTGATCCTCGGCAACATCGCCCCCGGTCTGGTCCAGTTCATCGCCAGTGCCGAGATCGCCTCCGTCAACCTCGTGGTCGCGGTGCTGATCTGGGCAATGGTCTATCCGATGATGGTCGGCGTCGACCTCTCCTCCATCCGCGACGTGGCCAAGGCGCCCAAGGGGCTGGTGATCACGCTGGTGGTCAACTGGCTCATCAAGCCCTTCACCATGGCGTTTCTTGCGGTGCTGTTCTTCGACCATGTGTTCGCGCCATGGATCCAGCCGGAGGACGCCCAGCAATACATCGCCGGCCTGATCCTGCTGGGTGCGGCGCCCTGCACGGCGATGGTCTTTGTCTGGTCCAACCTGACCCGGGGCGACGCCAACTACACGCTGGTGCAGGTCACCGTGAACGACCTGATCATGGTCTTTGCCTTTGCCCCCATCGTCGCGTTCCTGCTGGGCGTGACCGACATCATCGTGCCGTGGGAAACCCTGCTGCTGTCGGTTATGCTCTACATCGTGCTGCCGCTGATCGCCGGCCTGCTGACCCGCGCGCGGCTTGGCAGTGCTGCCGCCATCGACAGCTTCAAGGCGCGCGTGTCGCCCGTTTCGGCGATGGCACTTACCGTCACGGTGGTGATCCTGTTCGCCCTGCAGGCCCAGACGATTGTCGCCCGCCCCGCCGCGATCCTGTTGATCGCCATTCCGATCATCATACAAAGCTATTCGATCTTTGCGCTGGCCTATGGCGCGGCCTGGCTGGCCAAGGTTCCGCACAAGATCGCCGCACCCTGCGCCATGATCGGCACGTCGAACTTTTTCGAACTGGCGGTGGCCGTGGCCATCAGCCTGTTCGGCCTCGGTTCGGGCGCGGCCCTCGCGACGGTGGTCGGCGTGCTGGTCGAGGTTCCGGTGATGTTGTCGCTGGTCGCCTTCGCCAACCGGACCCGCATCAGGTTCCCCGCCAGCCCGACGGGATAAGGCCCGACCCCGCCCTTCCGGCACTGGCTTTTGCTTGACAGCCCTCGGGCGCAGCATGCCCAATGGCCGCCGGGTGTTCGGCGGCGTCGGACAAGACCGGACACGTTGGATTGACTGACAGGGAACCTCTGCACATGGGCAAAACGGAACACGACTGGGACGTTGCCATCGTTGGCGGAGGGCCCGCCGGATCGACCGTCGCGTCGGTGCTCAGGACCTATGCGCCGGATCTGCGGGTCCTCGTGCTGGAACGCGCCCGGTTTCCCCGCGACCATGTCGGCGAAAGCCAGCTTCCCCCCATCGGGCCGATTCTCGACGAGATCGGCGTCTGGGACAAGGTCGAGGCCGCCGGCTTTCCGATCAAGATCGGGGCCTCCTACACCTGGGGCCGCGAGGCCGGCCGCTGGGACTACGACTTCTTTCCGGTCGAACGCTGGCAGGACGAGCCGCGCCCGGCCCGGTTCGAAGGTCAGCGCACCTTCACCGCGTTCCAGGTCGACCGGGCGATCTACGACACCATCCTGCTGGACCATGCCGAAGACCTGGGCGCGCAGGTGCGCCAGGAAACCGGCGTACGCGAGATCCGGACCGACGGCGACACCATCACCGGGCTGGTGCTGGACGATGGCAGCCAGATCACCGCCCGGCACTACGTTGATGCCAGCGGCGTCTCGGCCCAGTTTCGCCGGGCGCTCGGCATCGGCGCCGAGGTCCCGCGCGAGCTGCGCAATATCGCCGTCTGGGATTATTGGCAGAACGCCGACTGGGCGGTCGAGATCGGCGTTGGCGGTACGCGGGTGCAGGTGCGCAGCCTGTCCTGGGGCTGGATCTGGTTCATCCCGCTGGGGCCGACCCGCACCAGCATCGGACTGATCTGCCCCCACGACCATCACAAGACCAGCGGCAAGACACCGGCAGAGCTGTACGAAGAGGCCGTGCGCTCGCAACCCGACATCGCCGCGTTGCTGGAAAACGCCACCCCAGAGGGAAAGCTGCAGGCCTGCAAGGACTGGTCGCACCTGTCCGACCGGATCGCCGGGCCAAACTGGTTTGTCTGCGGCGAGGCGGCGGGATTTGCCGATCCGATACTGGCCGCCGGCATGACGCTGGCCCATACCGCGGCGCGCGACGTCGCCTATACCATCCTGGAACTGGACCGGGGCGAGCAGGCCGCCGACTGGCTGCGCGACCGCTACAACACCCGCAACCGCGAGAATATCCGCCAGCACATCCGCTTTGCCCAATACTGGTACGCTGCCAACGGCCGCTTCACCGACCTGCAGGACCATTGCGCCGCCATCGCGGGCGAGGCCGGCCTGTCGCTGGACCCGCAGGAGGCATGGCGGTGGCTGGCGCAGGGCGGCTTTGCCGAGGAACTGGTGGGGTCGGTGTCGCTGGCCTTTTGGGATGTCGCCTCGGTCAAGCAGATCATTGCCCAGTTCGACCCCGACGGAGAAACGGCCGCCCCGATGATCGACGGCATGAACGTCTTCCGGGCAAACTTCGACGGGGCCGCGCTGACCCATGTCGGGCATCTGCTGCAAGGGCGGATCCACCGCCTGCCCTGCTGGGAGCGGGACGGCAAGCGGTTGCCGGTGGCGGGCTTTTACAAATCACTGATCGATACCCTGAAACAGACCCAGGATGGCGCGGTGATCCTCAACTCCTACAAGCGCAAAATCGATTCGGCCCTGCCGGAGACCGAGCGTCGCCATGCCTTTCAGACGGTTGTTCAGGCGTTGGAGGCGATGGTGCATCAGGGGTGGGTGACGGCATCGCACGATCCGGCCCGCCCGGCGTTGCGGGTCGGGGTTGGGCACTCGTTGCACCTGCGCAGCGCCGCCGAGGCCGACGCCGCATTGCGCACGCGGCCCACCGACCGCCGATGAAAAAACCGCGCGGAACTGTCCGCGCGGCTGTTCTGGTCAGGGGATGCCGGGTCAGGCCACGGGTTTCTGCTTGCGGCGGCGTCGGGACGCCACGGCACCAAGCGCCGCAATCCCGCCAAGGCTGAGCGGCAGCGCCGCAGGCAGCGGAACCGCCGCCCCAATGACGTCCGTGGCATCAAAGGAAAGGCGGACACCACCGGTGATAGAGCCATCTTGGCCAGCCGTATCGTCATGGACAGACAGCGTCCAGATTCCGTTCGGATCCAACCCATTGAAAACGTTCAGGGTCGTCAGACTTACGGAAGGATCACTTGTCCCCCCCGTGTAGCTTGTCGGGCTGTAGGTTCCACTTGGAATGAACGTTGCAGTGTCATTGGGGATCGCGCCGGCGCCATCGCTGAAGGTGATGTCCGCGTCGATAAAGTCTGCTAAATCACCAATTCCCGTTGGGCTCTCCAGCAGTACGGCGGTCGCGCCGGTCGGTCCTTGCAACGAGATTTGCAGATCGCCGATCCAGGCATGCGAAATGCCCAGCAACGAGACGTCCACATCGACAACATCGGTGATGCCCAAGACGACAATGTCGATTTCGAACGGAACCGCAGTGTTGTCGACAATCGTCACCGGCGTCGGATTGTCAAAGCTCACTGTCGCGGCACTGGCCACGACGGGTGACAGCACCACGGACAGGGACACCAGGGCGGTAGTGGTCTTGAGATTGGCCATTGTTACGGTTCCTAAGTGTTTGGGCGTCGCGGCTTGCGCGCCATAATCGGTCCAGCTTTTATCAAGAGCAGAAAAATAGCAAGCATTCTTGAGGACTTGAACCGGGCGGATGTCCGGTCACGGTGGACATTCCGCCAGGATCGGCCCGGGTCTGGGCGTATGTTCGGGTGCGGAGGGCGCTGGTCCCGCCGATGTTGGGCGAGCGTCATTTCGCGCCTCACGGTCGCACAGGGTTCGGTCCCGATGTGGCACGATCCCCCCCGGGCGGGCTCTGCGACCCGACCCGATTTGATCGGGGTCATCGCGGTGCAGAACATGCGCCTTGCGCGGTCTGGATCTGGTCAGGCACCCGCCCAAGGCCGGGTGCCTGTTGCGTCATTCGTCCGTGTCGCCGTCGGCGCCTGCGTTCGGATCGAGGATCATGGTGACACCACGTTTTTCAAGGCGGCGCAGCACCATGGCCGCGCGCTTGCGATAGGCGCCGCGAACCTCGGCGAACTCTTCGTTGCGCGCCTTCATGTCGGGAAAGTCCGTGTCCTTCACGTCGACATCCCACAGGGTGCGGGCCAGCTTTGTGCGCAATTTCTTCTGCTCTGGGGTCGGCTTGGTCTTGGTATCCGGCATTTTGGGAAACCCTCCTTGGAAAAGTCCCGATAAGATAGCCGGAGTTATACCTGTGCGCCCACGCACCGCAACGGGCATCCGATGCCAGCAGACGTTCGTTTCGGCCGGAGGCTTCGATTTCTCGACCTTGCGCGCAGATCGGGGCACGCGCTGTGCTGTCCCACCCTGCCCGACGCCCTGAAACCGTTGAACGCAACCGTCCAGCGCCGAACCTGCCATTGACGCAATCGGACTCGATCACCTGTTTGCCCGGCCTCAGCGCCTCGGTCACGGCGACACAAGCCACGACGCGACCGAAGCGTCCGGTGGGCATCTCCGCGGTGTGTTGCGCGGCACACACCTGACCCTTGCCCGCCCCTACAGGATGACGGGGCCGACGGTCAGCAGGATATTGGCAAATCTCCGGGTTTCGCCACTGGCGATGACGAGCAGGGTATCGGACGATTTTGCGGACGCATAGAAGTCTTCACGATTGACGAAATCCATCGGCGTGTCGGGACCCAGAATTTCAACGTAATCCGTATGGGCGGAATTCTCGAAATCATCTGGCCATGCCATCATCCTGGCGTGCTCGATATTGATGAGCTTGCCGACGCCCGCCAGAATCGTGGCGCTCGGGATCATGCCGGGTGCAAAATTCAGATAGACGACCTCGGCTTGCCGGGACGCGTTGGTCACAAAGGAGTAATTCGCGTCCGAGAGAAGAATCCGGGCCTTGTGACCGGCCCTGGCGAGGGCCGCCAGAAGCTGCGGGTGAATGATGTCGGATTTGATCATGGTGCCTCCTTGAGGGTGGTGCCACGGTCGCGGCACCACCGGGCTCGATTACATGCGATAGACGCCGCCATTGACGTCGATGGTCGCGCCCGAGATGAAGCCGTCGTACTCCGACGCAAGGAACGTGATGGTCCTGGCGACATCTTCCGACGTCCCTGCCTTGCCCAGCGGGATTCCCTTGACCGTCTCGTCCGCGGACTCCTTGGTCGTATGCTGATTGTGAAACCGGGTCCCAAGGATCAGGCCCGGCGCAACAGCGTTGACCCGAATGCCGAACTCGCCCAATTCGGCCGCCAGCGACCGCGTCCATGTCAGGACCGCGCCCTTGGTCATGGAATAGGCCAAAGACCCGGAATGCCCGCCGGACCGCCCGGCCAACGAGGCCAGGTTGACAATGCTCGCGCCGTCTTCAGCTTTCTTCAGATGCGGCAGCGCGGCCTGGGTGACGTTCAACATGGTCGTCATGTTGACGTCGATCACGGTCTGCCAGAATTCGGGTTCGATTTCGCCCAACCACTTCCTGCCGATGATGCCACCGACATTGTTGACCAGTACATCCATCCCACCCAGGAACTCGACGCCCTTGGCCACACAGCGGTCCGCCTCGTCCCGCTTTGTCAGATCCGCCGGGCCAAAGGCGGCCCGCTGCCCCAGGGAGGTGGCCAGCGCAACCAGCTGTTCCGGCCCTTCGGTGCCACTGAAATAGTGGATGTAGATGTCACAACCGGACTCGATCAGACATTTGGCGGTGTGATAGCCGATGCCCTGCTCGGCGCCGGTGATAAAGACCTTCTTGCCTTTCAGTTTGTTCATCATTCTTCTCCTTTGTGTGTCAGACGGCTCGGTCGCGAGAGGTCCGCGAAGCGGTTCCAGGCCGGCGAGCCATCGTCCAGTGTTTGCAGTATTTGACCCCGGTCACCTTTCGCGCGCCCCGATGGCCGGCACGAACACCCCTTGTCCTGACGGAGCCGGCGACGGGCCCGCCCGGGTGATCCCAGTACGGCATGTGTGACAGCGGCATGAACGCCGCAGCATGGATCTTGGCGTGAACGCGCATGGCGCCTCACTTGTTCAGATTTGTAAACGCCTTGGACGCCTATATGCGCGAGCAGATCGGTCTTGCCCATCCCTCATCACCTGGTGCGACAACCGGCCCGACGGCCCCGCAGGATCGGCCTGGGGCACGCCGACGATCGTAACGCCAAGGCAGGGATCTCAATGCCGCCGCATCAGCGCCGACACGGAACCTTGCACAACCCCGTGTTGCCAGAACGACAAAGGGCCCAGGCGTTTTCGCCGGAGCCCTTGGGTCGAATGGTGAGCCGTACAGGATTCGAACCTGTGGCCAACTGATTAAAAGTCAGTTGCTCTACCAACTGAGCTAACGGCCCATTCGAGGCCTGCTGATTATGAAACCTCTTCGGCAGGGTCAAGCAGAAAAACACTCAAGGGTTCAAAAGCCGTTCGGGTCCAGCTATATGCCCCGGATCATGCACGAGTCACCTCCCCTTCCCGCCATGCGCTTCATGAAGATGCACGGCCTCGGCAACGATTTTGTTGTCGTCGACCATCGTCGCGCCGCAACGGATCGACTCGACCGCCTCGCGCGGGGGATCGGCGACCGGCATCGGGGCGTTGGCTTCGACCAGCTTGCCGTGATCGAAACCGACCCGACCGCCGACGCAAGGCTGACATTCTTCAATGCCGACGGGTCCCTGTCGGCGACCTGCGGCAACGCCACCCGCTGCGTCGCGCGCTTCCTGATGGACGAAACCGACCGGGCCGAAGTGACCCTCACGACCGACCGTGGGCAGTTGCACTGCGCCGACGCCGGCAACGGCCTGACCCGTGTGAACATGGGGCAACCGCTGCTCGACTGGGCGGACATCCCGTTGCGCGGGCAGATGGATACGCTCGACCTGCCGATTCCGGGCGCGCCGACCGCCACCGGCATGGGCAACCCGCATTGCACCTTCTTTGTCGAGGACGTCGCGGCAGTCGACCTCGCGACCTTCGGCCCGCAGCACGAAACCCATCCGCTGTTCCCGCAACGCACCAACGTGCAGGTCGCCCACCTGATCGGACCCGACCACCTGCGGATGCGGGTGTGGGAACGCGGCACCGGCATCACCCTTGCATCCGGGTCGTCCTCCTGCGCCACCGCCGTTGCCGCCGCCCGCCGCGGGCTGACCGGGCGCAACGTCACGATAGACCTCGACGGCGGCACCATCTTGATCGACTGGGCCGAGGACGGCGTGCACATGACCGGCCCCACGGCCCATGTGTTCGACGGCATCCTGACCGCCGACTTCCTGAAAGGCCTGGCGGATGAGTGACCCGACCGATATCCGCCCGCCGGTGTTTTCGACCCTGGGCTGCCGCCTGAACGCCTACGAGACCGAGGCGATGAAGGACCTGACCGCACAGGCCGGCATCGACAATGCCGTGATCGTCAACACCTGTGCCGTCACCGCCGAGGCCGTTCGCAAGGCCCGGCAGGAGATCCGCCGCCTGCGCCGTCAGAACCCCGATGCCACGCTTATCGTCACCGGTTGCGCGGCCCAGACCGAGCCCGAGACCTTCGCCAGCATGGACGAGGTCGACCGCGTCATCGGCAACACCGAAAAGATGCAGCCACAGACCTGGGCCGCCATGTCCGGCCCGGATTTCATCGGCACCACCGAAAAGGTGCAGGTCGACGACATCATGTCGGTGCGCGAGACCGCCGGCCACCTGATTGACGGCTTCGGCACCCGCAGCCGCGCCTATGTGCAGGTCCAGAACGGCTGCGATCATCGCTGCACCTTCTGCATCATCCCCTTCGGGCGCGGCAATTCCCGCTCGGTGCCTGCCGGCGTTGTCGTCGACCAGATCAAGCGTCTGGTGCAGCGTGGCTACAACGAGGTCGTGCTGACCGGCGTCGACCTGACCAGCTGGGGCGCCGACCTTCCGGCCACGCCACGGCTCGGCGACCTGGTGCTGCGCATCCTCAAGATGGTCCCGGACCTGCCACGCCTGCGGATCAGCTCCATCGATTCGATCGAGGCCGACGACGCCCTGATGCAGGCCATCGCCACCGAACCCCGGCTGATGCCGCATCTGCACCTGTCGCTTCAGGCCGGCGACGACATGATCCTGAAACGGATGAAGCGCCGCCACCTGCGCGATGACGCGATCCGGTTCTGCGAGGACGCCCGCCGCCTGCGCCCGGACCTGACCTTCGGCGCCGATATCATCGTCGGCTTCCCGACCGAAACCGAACCGATGTTCCAGAACTCGCTCGACCTTGTGACCGCCTGCGACCTGACCTGGCTGCACGTCTTCCCCTACTCGCCCCGCAAGGGCACGCCCGCCACCCGGATGCCACAGGTGCACGGCACCCAGATCCGCGACCGCGCGGCCCGCCTGCGCGCCGCCGGCGAGGCCCAGGTACAGCGACACCTCACCGCACAGATCGGCCGCAGCCACCGGATTCTTCTGGAAAATCCCCGCATGGGGCGCACCGAGCAGTTCACCGAGGTCACCTTTGGCACCGACCAGCCCGAGAGCCACATTGTCACCGCGACAATTACCGGGCACACGCAGGGCCAGCTCTGCGCCTGACCGCGCTCCCCCAACGGGTCATCCTGGCAATCATGCATCCCAATCCTGCCTTCCGCACCGAACCGACGGCCCTCAACCTGCAGTTCGCCCGCGAACGGGGCTTTGGCACCCTGTCCATCGCCGACAACGGCACGCCGCGCCTGGCGCATGTGCCTTTCTGCCTGTCGGAGGACGGAACCACCGCCGACCTGCACCTGCTGCGGTCGAACCCGATCAGCCGCGCGATGGTTGCGGAGGCTCCGGCCGTTCTGGCGGTCACGGGCCCAGACAGCTTCGTCTCGCCCGACTGGTACGGCGTCGATGACCAGGTCCCGACCTGGAACTACGTCGCGGTCCACCTGACCGGTCGGCTGGTGCCGCTGCCCGATACCGCCCTGCGCGACTCGCTGGAACGGCTCAGCGCCACCTTCGAGGACCGGCTGCGCCCCAAACAGCCCTGGACCCTCGACAAGCTCCCGGCGGACACCCTGGCGCGCATGATGCGCACGCTCCGTCCCTTTCGCCTCGTGATCGACCGCGTGGACGGCACCTGGAAGCTGAACCAGAACAAGCCGGAGGCTGCCCGCATGGCCGCCGCAGACCACATCGACGCCTATGGCATCGGGCAGGACACTGCGCTGCTCGCCGGACTTGTGCGCAGCGCCGGCGATTGACGGCTTCGCAACGCGTCGATGGCTCGCTAAGGTCCTGAGGCACCACAACTGGAGCCACCCGATGCAATTGTATTTCGCCCCCACCTCGCCCTTCGTCCGCAAGGTCGTGGTGACGTTGCACGAAACCGGTCAGATCGACGACGTAGAGATGGTTTCGGCCACTGGCACGCCGCTCGATTCAACAAAGATGCCAACGTCGCAGAACCCGCTGGGCAAGATCCCCACCCTTGTCCGTCCCGAAGGCCCGGCGCTGTTCGACAGCCGGGTCATCTGCCGGTTTCTCGACGAACGGGCCGAGGGCGGGCTCTATCCGGATGCCCGCATCTGGGAGGTGCTGACTCTTGAAGCACTGGCCGACGGCATCATGGAAGCCGCCGTGCTGATGGTCTACGAATCACGCTGCCGCCCCGATGATATGGTCTATGACTTCTGGGTCGAGGGCCAATGGACCAAGATCTCGCGCGCGCTGGACGTGCTGAACACCCGCTGGATCAGCCACCTCGCCGGACCGCTCGACATGGGCCAGATCGCTGTCGGCTGTGCATTGGGCTATCTTGATTTCCGCCACGGTGACCGCGACTGGCGACAGGGCCGCGATGCCCTGGCGAGATGGAATATCCGCTTTGCCGCCCGCCCGTCGATGCAGGCCACCCGCCCGGAATAACCGGGCGACCGCTCATTGCGCCTCGTGGGGCAGATACCCTCGCCGACGGCGACGGGCACCGCCCGACTCAGAAGTTGTAGCTGACGCCGAGGTTCACGCCCCAGGTGGTGATGTTGCTGTCCAGGTGACCGCCGCCGTCGAGGTCCGTCTTGAGCATCGAGAATGTGCTCTTGTACTCGCCAAAGACCGCCCAGGACTCGTTGAACGCATAGGACGCGCCGGCCGCGATCATGGCCGACGGACCGGCGACCTGGTACCCGAACGTCTCGTCATCGCTGCCGCTGCGCCGCACTTCGACATGCGGGATCGCAAGCCCGAGGCCACCGCCGACATACGGCGTCACCTTGCCGTCCGCCCACTGGCCCGGCCAGCGGTAGAACACGTTCGCCGTCAGGCTGTTCAACCCGTCCGTGAATTCCAGAGTGTCAAAGCCGAACTCGTCCAAGGTGCCATCGGAGGCATAGGCCTTGGTGTGTTCGAACTCTGCCCCGAACCCCAGGTTCTCGTTGCGCCACCAGGTGGCGCGGATACCCCAATGCGGTGGCATCGCAAAGGAATCGCCCTCCCACTCGGCCAGGAAATCGAAATCGTTCGTGCCATCGTCGCCGCGAACGTGCGAATCGAACACTTCCTGAACACCGGTGTAGAAGCTGAGCGTCACTTCGGCGCTGGCCGGCAGCGAGATCGCGGTTGTGGCAAGAAAGACGATCAGGAAACGTTGCATCTGCTGGACTCCTTCGGGGGGCTAATTCCCCGCCACTATCACACGGCCTGCGGGGTTCCAGTCGATTCCCCGTGATGCGGCCAAAACGCGCGAAGTGTTGCCGTGACGGCGCGACAGGTCAGAAATCATGCCTATTTCAACCCATTTGCGACGACCCGTCGCAGTTGTGCGGCAATGTCGGCTGGACGGGTTAGATTCATCCCTCTACTTAGCTGTGCAGACCGGCTGCGCGAGGGCGCCGCCCGGTACCCGTATGACGACTGCCAAGCCAGGAAAGGGAGATTCCTCGTGTCCCAAGCAGAAGACCACGACGGCACCCGTCGCGACTTTCTCTACTACGCCACTGCCGGGGCCGGCGCCGTGGCAACAGGCGCCGCCGTATGGCCCCTGATCAACCAGATGAATCCTTCGGCCGACGTGCAGGCGCTCAGCTCGATCCTTGTCGACGTCAGCTCGCTTCAGGTCGGCACCCAGATTACCGTCAAGTGGCGCGGCAAACCGGTTTTCGTGCGTCGTCGCAGCGCCGACGAGATCGAGGATGCCCGCTCCGTGACGCTCGCCGACCTGCCCGACCAGATCGCGCGTAACGTCAACAAGGGCGACGTGCCCGCCGATGACCAGAACCGCTCCCTCGACGAGGCGGGCGAATGGCTGGTCATGATGGGTGTCTGCACCCATCTGGGCTGCGTTCCGCTGAATGACGCCGGCGACTATGTCGGCCCGACCGGCATCGGCGGATGGTTCTGCCCCTGCCACGGCTCGCACTACGATACCTCCGGCCGCATCCGGAAGGGTCCCGCGCCCGAGAACCTGCCGGTCCCGACCGCCGCGTTCTTTGACGAAACAACCATCAAGCTCGGATAAGGGAGGAACCCCATGGCTGGAATTCCCCACGACCACTACGAGCCGAAGTCCGGTATCGCAAAATGGGTCGAGAGCCGTCTCCCGGTGATCGGACTTGTCTACGATACCATGATGATCCCCACGCCCAAGAACCTGAACTGGATGTGGATCTGGGGCATCATCCTGGCCTTCTGCCTCGGAATGCAGATCGTCACCGGTATCATCCTGGTGATGCACTACACCCCGCATGTCGACATGGCCTTTGCCTCGATCGAGCACATCATGCGCAACGTGAATGGTGGCCACTTCCTGCGCTACCTGCACATGAACGGCGCGTCGCTGTTCTTCCTGGCCGTCTACATGCACATCATGCGCGGCCTCTACTACGGCTCCTACAAGGCCCCGCGCGAGATCACGTGGATTGTCGGCATGCTCATCTATCTCTGCATGATGGGCACGGCGTTCATGGGCTACGTTCTTCCCTGGGGGCAGATGTCCTTCTGGGGCGCAACCGTCATCACCGGCCTGTTCGGCGCGATTCCCTTCATCGGCGAGTCGATCCAGACCTGGCTGCTGGGCGGACCGGCCGTGGACAACGCCACGCTGACCCGCTTCTTCTCGCTGCACTACCTGCTGCCCTTCGTCATTGCCGCGCTGGTCATCGTCCACATCTGGGCCTTCCACACCACCGGTAACGGCAACCCGACGGGCGTCGAGGTCCGCCGTGGATCAAAGGCGGAAGCCAAGGCCGACACCGTGTCGTTCTGGCCCTACTTCGTGATCAAGGACTTCTTCGCGCTGGCCCTCATCCTGGTGATCTTCTTCGCGGTCGTCGGCTTCATGCCGAACTTCCTCGGCCACCCGGACAACTACATCGAGGCCAACCCGCTGGTGACACCCGCGCACATCGTGCCCGAATGGTACTTCCTGCCGTTCTACGCGATCCTGCGCGCCTTCACCGCCGACGTCTGGATCGTGATGCTGGTCGACTGGGTCACCTTCGGCATCGTCGACGCCAAGTTCTTCGGCGTCATCGCGATGTTCGGCGCGATCATCGTCATGGCGCTCGTGCCCTGGCTCGACACCAGCCGGGTCCGCTCGGGCCGCTTCCGGCCGATGTTCCGCTGGTGGTTTGCCATCTTCGCGATCAACTTCGTGGTGCTCACCTGGGTTGGCGCAATGCCCGCCGAAGGGATCTACCCCTACATCGCGCTGGCTGGGGCCACCTACTGGTTCGCCTACTTCCTGGTCATCCTGCCGCTGCTTGGCGTGCTGGAGAAGCCGGAGGAGCTGCCGGAGACGATCGAGGCCGACTTCAACGCCCACTACGGCAAGCCTGACGGCGACGCCGCGGCCTCCCCGGCCGAGTGATAGAAAGGATCGCATCGAGATGATCAAGAAACTCGCACTCACCGCGGCCGCTGTACTCGCCCTGACCGGCGGCGCCGCGCTTGCCGCCGGCGGAGAAAGCCACATCCACGACGTGGACTTCTCCTACGAGGGCCCGTTCGGCACCTTCGACCAGATGCAGCTGCAACGCGGCCTGCAGATCTACACCGAGGTCTGCGCCGCCTGTCACGGGCTGCGCTACGTGCCGCTGCGGACTCTGGGCGACGAGGGGGGCGTTGGCCTCCCCGAGGACCAGGTCCGCGCCTACGCCGAGCAGACCTTCGAAGTGTTCGACGCCGAGCTGGACGACTATCGCCCGGCGAGGCCGACCGACCACTTCCCGGCCAACGATGCGGCTGGCGCGCCCGACCTCAGCCTAATGGCCAAGGCGCGCGCAGGGTTCCACGGCCCTTACGGCACCGGTCTCAGCCAGCTGTTCAACGGCATGGGCGGCGGCGAATACATCGCCTCCATCCTGACCGGCTACACCGGCAAGGAAAAGGAAGAGGCCGGCACCATCTTCTACGAGAACACCGCCTTCCCGGGTGGCTGGATCTCGATGGCGCCGCCGCTCTATGGCGAGGACGTGGAGTTCGCCGACGGCCACTCCACCGAACTGCATCACGAAGCCGAGGACGTTTCGGCCTTCCTGATGTGGGCCGCCGAACCCAAGATGATGGCCCGCAAGCAGACCGGCTTTGTCGCCGTGCTGTTCCTGACCATCCTGACGGTGCTGCTCTACGCGACCAACAAGCGCCTGTGGAAACCGGTCAAGAAGGCCGCCAAGGAAGCCTGATCCAGGCACCCGGCCGTCAAGCCATACGAAAAGGCGCCCCTTGGGGCGCCTTTTTCAATTCTCACCTGGGCAGGTAGAGCGGCTCGTCCGGCACCGGACCGATCCGGAAGTCCCGGAACGCCACGCTCAACCCCTCGCTTTCGGGCGAACAGGCCATCGGCCCCAGCCGGGCCGCCTGTCCGACGACAAAATCCGCAACCCGCAGGATCTGCCAGCGATCCCCGACCCGCGCATGCAGGATCACCGCGCTGTCGGTGGCCGTCAGCCGGATGGTCCAGTCATCGGTCGGCACCACGACCGGCGCCATCGACCAGTCAGACCGGCCGCGCGTGACCACGACAGCCAGCGTCGGCTGCCCGTCGGCAAACTCCACCCCGGCCTTGATCCAGTGCGCGTCGCTGTCCCACAGCAACAGCCCCGCCTGCTCGTACTTGGTCTCGAATTTCGCTGAAAACGTGATCTCGGCCGCGAACCGGGGCGGCACGTCGAACAGCAGCGCATGACCCGACGCCCGCTCGAAACCGTAATGGGTCTGCCGCCAGAAATCAGAGCCCTTCCGGGTCTCGAAGCTCAGCTGCCCCGCCGTCCCCAGAACCCAGTCGGGCCGGTTCATCCAGGCGCCCGTCTCCAGCCCAAAATCGATCGCATCCATCCGTTCATCCCCCATGGTGACTCACGGAGCCCAGCCTGCGCCCCATTCCCCCGCAACACAAGCGGCGGCTCAGGCCGGGTCGAGGTAGCCCAGCGACTTGAACGAGGCGTCCACCTCCTTGCCGATCACCACATGGTCGTGCACCGTGATCGACACGCCACGACAGGCCTCGACGATCCGGTCAGTCATCATGATGTCCTCGTTGGACGGCGATGGATCACCCGACGGATGGTTGTGCACCAGGATGATCGCGCTGGCATTGACCTCCAGGGCCCGCTTGACGATCTCGCGCGGATAGACCGGCACGTGGTCCACCGTGCCCTCGGCCTGCGCCTCGTCGGCCACCAGGGTGTTCTTGCGATCAAGGTACAGCACCCGGAACTGCTCGGTGTCGCGATGCGCCATCACGGTCTTGCAATACTCCATCAGCGCATCCCAGGACGACAGCGCATGCCGCTGCAACACCTTCGCCCGCGCCATCCGGTGCGCAAATGCCTCCACCAGCCGCAACTGGTAATGGACCTTCGGCACCATGCCCTCGACCTCCATCAACCGCGCCTCGGGCGCCGCGACAACCCCGTTCAGGTCCCCGAAGGTGGTCAGCAACCGTTTGGCCAGCGGCTTCACGTCGATCCGGGGAATCGCGTCGAACAGCAGCATCTCCAGCAGCTCGTATTCCGGCATCGCCGCATGCCCGCCCGACAGGAACCGCTGCCGCAACCGTTCACGGTGGCCCCAGTAATGCGGCCGCATCGTGCCATCGTCGCCCTTCACCAGCCCACCACCGGCGGTCACCTCTGCCTTCAACCGCTCGGTCATGCGGAATTTCGGCTCAAAGGCGGGGCGCGTCGCGGCCTCCGGCGGCGGCAACCGCGCGTCCAGATCCTCCAGCCCGCGCAGCGCGTCTTCGGAAAATCCACCCGGCCCGCTGGCCGGACCCGGCAGACTGTACTGTCGCCCCGTCGACCGAGGCGTCGCCCGCCGCGTCGGCTGCGCGCTGTCGCGCCCCGTGATCCGGTTCCAGAATCCTGTCATCCGTCGCAATGCTCCAAGGCTTCGCGACCACCCGGCAACCGGTCTACCCGGTCTGCCACGGCAAAAAAAGGTTCAAGAGGTTAACGCAGCGCACGGTGCAGGGTCGCGCACCCCGCCGATACAGAGCCACGCGATACTTCCCGTCGGCCACCGGTCGGGCTTGAGCCTGCGCCACCAGCCCTCTAAACCGGGCGCACAAAGGAGCCAGCCGCATGAGCCTCAACACCTTCGGACACCTCTTCCGCGTCACCACATGGGGCGAAAGCCACGGCCCCGCGCTTGGCGCCACTGTCGATGGCTGCCCGCCGGGCGTTCCCGTGGCTGCCAAGGATCTGCAGGTCTGGCTCGACCGGCGCAAACCCGGCACCAGCCGCTTCACCACCCAGCGCCGCGAGGCCGACGCGGTCGAAATCCTCTCCGGCGTCTTCGAAGGCGTCAGCACCGGCACACCGATCCAGCTGATGATCCGCAACACCGACCAGCGCTCCAAGGATTACGGCGACATCGTCGAGAAATTCCGCCCCGGTCACGCCGACATCACCTACTGGCAGAAATACGGCATCCGCGACTATCGCGGCGGCGGGCGCTCCTCGGCCCGCGAAACCGCGTCAAGGGTGGCCGCCGGGGGCGTCGCCCGCGCCGCGCTGGCCAAACTTGCGCCCAACCTGGCCATCACCGGCTACATGGTCCAGATGGGCGACCGGACCATCGACCGCAGCCGTTTCGATCCGGCCCAGATCGACCAGAATCCGTTCTGGGTGCCCGATGCACAGGCCGCCGACGATTGGGCCGGCTACCTCGACGGGCTGCGCAAATCCGGCAGTTCCGTCGGCGCGATGATCGAGCTGCGCGCCTCGGGCGTCCCGGCCGGCCTTGGCGCCCCGATCTATGGCAAGCTGGACACGGATCTCGCCGCCGCGATGATGTCGATCAACGCCGTCAAGGGCGTCGAGATCGGCGAAGGCATGGCCGCCGCCATGCTGACCGGCGAAGAAAATGCCGACGAGATCTCGATGGGGCCCGATGGGCCGGTCTTTTCCTCCAACCACGCTGGCGGAATCCTCGGCGGCATCTCCACCGGTCAGGACGTCGTCGTCCGCTTCGCAGTCAAGCCGACCTCCTCCATTCTGACCCCGCGCAAGACCATCACCAAGGCGGGCGAACCGGCCGAGATCATCACCAAGGGCCGCCACGACCCCTGCGTCGGTATCCGCGCGGTCCCGGTGGGCGAGGCGATGATGGCCTGCGTGCTGCTCGATCACATGCTCCTGCACCGTGGCCAGGTCGGCGAAGGACTGCCGGGCAAGATCGGCTGACGGGCCGATGCTGGCCGTCCTGGAAATCATCTTCCCGATCTACGCCCTGATTGGGGTCGGGTTCGTGACGACGCGGCGCGGCGTCTTCTCTGCCGAAGACCTGCGCGCCATGGGCCGCTATATCGTCAACCTCGCGCTTCCGGCGCTGATGTTCACCGCCATCGCCGACCGGCCCTTGGCCGATACCGTGCAACTGCCCTATTTCATCGTCTACGGCCTGGGCACACTGGCGCTGATCCTGTCGCTCTACGTCGGCTATCGCCGCATCGGCAAGTATGATCACAAGACCTCGACGCTCGCCGCCATGGGCAGCACCTGCCCCAACAGCGGCTTCATCGGCTACCCGATCATGCTGCTGGCGATGCCCGATATCGCTGGCCGGACCCTGGCCCAGAACGTCATCGTCGAGAACGTGCTGTTCATCCCGCTCTTGCTCACCATGCTGGAACTCGGGAACCCCGGCGAGGGCACCCGCTGGCAGATCGCCCGGCGCATCACATGGCGCATCCTCACCGGCCCGCTGGTGTTGGCCATGCTCGCCGGTGTCACCGTGTCCGGCATCGGCCTCGGCCTGCCCGATGCGCTGAACCAACCGGTCCACATGCTCGCGGCCTCCAGCGGCGCCGTATCCCTCGTGGTGATCGGTGGCACGCTGGCCAAACTCAAGCCCAAGGGCGTGCGGGCGCTGGCCGGCTACATCGTCGCCGGCAAGCTCCTGCTGCATCCGCTCGTCATCCTGGGAACAATGGCGCTCGTTCTGGCCAGCGGGCTGTTCGACATCCCCGACCAGATGCGCAACGCACTGCTCCTCAGCGGCGCAATGCCCGCCATGGGGATCTTCCCGGTGCTCGCCCAGGCCCACGGCCGCGAAGGCTTCGCCTCGGCGGCCCAGTTCGGCGGCACCGTGGCCTCGCTCTTCACCCTGACGGCATTGCTGCTCCTGATCGTTTGATCAGCACCGGCCACCGCCCCCGTCTGTCCAGAGATATCCATTGGACGCGGCGACGCGTCAGGCTGGGCGTGGGGGGCAGACAGCCCCCCAACCGACCTCCCGGTCAGGCGGACGCGGCGGTCAGGGCCGTGTCCATCAACGCCTTGATCGAGGCCGTCGACGTGTCCGCCACGATCCGTCCCAGCTCCGCATCGCCCTTCAGCACAACCAACGTCGAGCGGCGCGGGATCTTCAGCGATTTCGTCAGCGGATCGGTGCCGTACTGGTCCCAATCGACGTTGATGAAGGTAATGGCCTGTTCATAGGCCGGGTTTTCCGCCTTCAGCGCGTCCAGCACCCGCTCCTGCGCCTTGCAGGTCGTGCACCAGCTGGCCTTGAAGTCGAGAAAGACGGTCTCGCCCGCCTTCAGCTTTTTGGTCACCAGCCCCGGCGTGTATTCCACCGGTGCCGAAATGGCGTGTCCGGCCAGCGGAATGACGACAGACGCGGCGGCGGTCATGACAAGAAAGGAACGACGGTCCATGGGGAAAACTCCTGTGATCAGATCGAAACGGAAAGATTTTGAAGCCAGATCGGCATGTGATCGAGCGCCCAGCCCTCGATCCTGTGATGCACCTTGAACAACAGCCCGACGCCCACGGCCACGAACACGATGCCCAGCACCGGACGGCCCCGGGTGGCGATCGCCCGCATCCAGCCCTGGCGTTTCTGGATCATCGAGCGGGCACCATAGGCCAGCGCCAGCATCACGGTCGAAATTCCGGCGGCAAAGGCGATCATGATGCCGCCGGCGCGCCCGAGGCTCTCGCCCTGGCTGGCAAGCGAGATCGCGGCGCCCAAAGTCGGGCCAACGCAGGGGCTCCAGACCGCGCCCAACAGCATGCCGCCGAGGAACTGCCCCGGCAGGCCGTCGCGGTCGATGGTGTCGAACTGCGCATCCGCAGAGCCAGCAAAGCCGGCGGTCGCGGTGGCAAAGCTGGCCGAAAGGCGCGGCACCAGCAGCACCAGCCCGAAGCCGATCATCAGCACCGCCGCGATCTGGCCCACCATGTCCTCGGTCAGCCCGATGGCATGTCCAAAGGCCGCGACCCCCAGCCCGAGCACCACGAACGACAGGCTCATCCCCGCCGCCAGCGCCACCGGCCCCCAGCGGCTGGCCTGCAACGCCGTGGCCAGCACGATCGGCAGGATCGGCAACACGCAGGGGTTGATCAGGGTCAGCAGACCCGCGCCATATCCAAGTACAAGTTCCATGCCTGACAATTCGCCCAAACCGGCGCGACTGTCACCACACGATCCCCCGTCGTTTTCTCACTTCCGCGTGGGATTTGTGACAGGTTGCCGGCTCAGCTGCACCGCAAGGATGCCGAGCATGATGATCAGCACGCCGACCACGTCCCACGGCCCCAGCCGCTCGCCCAGCAGAATCGCGGCAGTCGCCACCCCGAAGAACGGGTTGAGAAAATGGAAGGTCGCCGCCTTGACCGCCCCGATCCGCTGCACCAGCAGAAACCAGACCACCGTGGCCACCAGCCCCGGCACCACCACCGTATAGGAAAACGCCGCGATCAGTTGCCAGGACCAGTCGACCTGCCAGGTCTCGATCAACGCCGACACCGGGAACAGAACCGCGCTGCCCACCAGCATCTGCAGCCCGACGATCATCAGCACGTTGCCCCCCGACGCCGCCCCCCGCACCGACAGCGTCGCAAACGTCAGCGCCAGCACACCCACCACGCAATAGGCCACGCCCACCGGGTCGACATCCCCGGCCTGCAACCGGTTGCCCATGATCAGCGCCACGCCCGCGAACCCGGCGACCAGCCCCGCCCCCCCCAGCCGGGGCAACCGGTTCCCCTGGATCAGCACCCCGGCCAGCGCCACCAACAACGGCATGGTCGAGGCGATGATCGCCGCAAGCGACGCCTCCACCGTCTGCATCGCCACGAAGAACAGCCCCAGGTACAGCGCATTCTGGCAGATGCCAAAGATCACCGTCAGCCGCGCCTGCGAGGTCGACAACCGCCAGCTTTGCCCCAGCGCCCGCGCAATCGACACAGCGATCACCCCCGCAATCAGGAACCGCACCGCCGACGCTCCCAGCGGCGGCGCATGCGCCACGATGATCCGCGCCGAGGTAAAGGCCGACGACCACATCAGGGCAAAGGCAAGCCCCATAAACAATGCGCGAAAATCCATAGCCGTCTCCCGTGTCTCGCAGAGCCCACCTGACACAGGCGGCAGACTTTGGCCAGACGCCGTTCCGGGTGCGGTTTCCTGTACCTGGTGTGCGGTCATGAGGTTCCGAGAAAGCGCCCAATTGCCGATCTTGCGCACCAAGATCCGTGCGCGACCTCGGAAACCAGATGGAACTGCCCCCGTGGAAAGGCCCTGGAGCCCGCCCCCCCCCGGGCCAGCGATACCCTCTGGCAGACAACGCGCTTAACAGGGCAAGCCCACGAACGAGCGGCAACGGCACTGTGACAACGGCCATGGTGTGTACAACAACCCTCTGGAAGCGTCGCTCATGAACAGGGTTCCGGCGGGCTCGGGCAATCCGAAAATCGCTCGGGAAGACGGTCGGCCGCGATGGGTCAGGTCTGGACGCCGTGCGCTGTTTGCAGCGTCTCGGCATAGGTCCGCAACTCGACCTCGCATCGCGCCACAAGCCCCACATTCAGCCCCTTGGAGGCCAGCTGGTCCGCCAGTTCGGCACCAAAACCAGGCGTCGCGCCGGTGATCCGCGCCCAACTTCCGTACTTGTCCTTGAACGTCTTTTCCACGACGGCTCTCCTGTCCGATGTTGCGGTGGGCAGGATGCAGGCGTTATTGAGTAATCGCTCAATTTTCCCCATCACGGTACCTACATGCCCAAGACAAGGATGGATTTTTCGCCTATGAAGAGGCCGACATGAAACGTGCTGCGCCATACAACCGAGACGAGGCCCTTGAGGCCGCGATGACACTCTTTTGGGACAAGGGGTTCCATGCAACGTCTCTGAAAGACCTCGAAGCGGCGTTGAAAATGAAGCCCGGCAGCATCTATGCGGCCTTCGGCAGCAAGGAAGGCCTCTTCCTGGAGGCGCTCAAGCGCTATTACGACATGTCTCGCGCAAACTTCGAAGCCCAGATGAACGCGGCGCCGTCCACCATGGACGGCATCGTTGCGCACCTGCGATCCTACGCAACGATGCCGGAGGGGCACCCAAAGGCGCAGGCCTGCATGCTCTTCAAGACGGTGGTGGACACTCGCTCGACCGATCCGAAAATCGCCGAGACCTCCCGCGGCTACCTCACCAGCATGCGCGACGCCATGGCAGGGCTTTTTCGCAAGGCCATCGAGGACGGTGAAATCCGGGCGGACGCCGATCCGGACCGTCTCGCCCGCCTGCTGCAGGCGGACATCACCGCAATCCGGTTCGAGCTTCACCAGGGAACGGACAGGGTCTCCCTTTCCCGGCTTGCGGACGACATGGCCGAGGAGTTCGATCGGCTGCGCCAGGTATCGAGCTCGGGCAAAGTGGCAGGGACCTGACGTCAGCAAAACGACGGGCGCGCGCCCAGGAGACCGTCACATACACGTATTTGGCTTCGAAAAATCTCAACGACGGTCAGCGAAACGGAGATCCCGGAGCGGTTTGGGCCGCGGGATAGCGCGGCAGGGTCCGGATGGAGGTGCCACAGCTCTGCGGTGCCATGTGTCAATCCCGCGGCGGCAGGAACCGCATGGTCCCGAAGCTGAGGCAGGCACAGACGAGCGCACAGAGGACCAGCGGCAGGGGCGTGCCATCAAAGGCCTGCCCGACCGGGATCGCGATCAGGACGGCGAGGATGGTGCTGACCGCGCCCATGGCCGAGGCTGCCAGCCCCGCGAGGTGGCCCAGTGGCTCCATCGCCAGCGCCGTCGAGTTTCCGGCGATCAGCCCGTTCTGGAAAAAGACCCCCAGGGTGAAGACGAGGAAGACGGCGAAGCCGGCAGTCCCCGAGAGCCCGGCGCCCCCCAGAAGCAACGCAGCCGTCGCCGAGATGACGATCTGCAGCATCACCATCGCGTTGATCATGAAGCGCATGCCCAATCTGTTGACCAGCCCGGCATTGATGAAACCCGAGCTTGCGGCCAGCAGGGCGACCCCGGCAAACCAGAAGTGGAAGTGCCCTCCGTGTCCGTAGGTGATGTCGAAGATCTGCTGGACCGACGAGATCATCGAGAACAGCGTTCCGTACGTCAGCACCTGAACGATGATCGCGACGATCACCACCGGCATCGACAGGACGTGGCGTGTGTTCTCCAGGAGACTCCCGAGCCGGAGCGGTGTCCGTCTTGCGATCGACAATGTCTCGGGCTGGCGCAGCCAGAACCAGGTTGCCCCGCTGGCTGAAACGAGGATGAAGGCGACAAAGATCGCCCGCCAGCCGGCCAGATAGATCACCTGTGCACCGAACGTGGGCGCAATCGCCGGGACAATGGAAAAGATCATCATGATCAGCGAAGAGATCTGCGACATCCGGCGCCCCGCATACAGGTCGCGCACGATGGCCATGCAGACCGTCCGCCCCGCCGCGCCACCGACCCCCTGAAGGATCCGTCCGCCCAGCATCACCTCGAGCGACCCGGCTTGCCAGCAGATCACGGCCCCGGCGATATAGACCACGGCGCCGCCAAGGATCACCGGCTTGCGCCCCCAGGCATCCGACATCGGCCCGGTGAAGATCGTGCCGACCCCCAATCCCAGCAGGAAGAAGGTGACGATCAACTGCGCCCGGTTGGGCGCGGTGGGCGAAAGCTCGGCAGAAATCTCCGGAAACGCCGGCAGCATGGCGTCGGTGGAAAAGGCGACGATCGCCATCAACACGGCCATCAGCGCGACGAATTCGGTCAGCGGCAGGGCCGGGGTGTGATCGGTTGCCGCCGGCTCATGGGGTGCGACCGCTTGCAGGTCGGTCATTGGGCGTAGGTCACTTGGGTGTGTCTTTTCAGGTTGGAACGCGGGCGAATGGTGGATCGGGAATGTCCGCTTGAGGCGGGGGCGATCAGCGTCATGAGGTTCCATGCCACAAGCGCGGCTCAACCCCGGTGGTCTGCACGTCAGATATGCCTGTCCTGCCTGCCCAGTTCAGACAGGTCCATGGTGCAGGCATAGCCGGTGTTTTCGGCACAATTGGCCGGCCCCGACGCATCGGAAACCGCCGGAAGACCGAGCTTCGCAACAATTCCGATGGCAATGACGAATGCGCGCAGTGCCAGGGGAGTCTCGACGTTCAGTCTCATGGGGCCATCTCGATACGGTCGGTGTGCAGGCAGACACGCGAGGGTTCTTGCCCGTCATTGCAAGCGGCATACCGTGATCCCTGCTGCGCGAACAGGCACCGAAACGCACGACACTTGCGCATGAGTGCGACCAATCACACAGGGCAGAACCCGTCGTGCTGCGCCCCGGCGCCCGGCAGAACCGCACCGCGACCGACATGGACCTGACCGGCGGTCGGACAGGAACCCCAAACGGCCCTTCGGCATCCCCGGAGGGGCCTCGTGCGCATCAGGGACCGCTGTCCAGGCGCTCCTCAACATTGCCAAATGGAAGGGGCGCCTCCTTGATGCACTTCAGCATGGCCTGGACCTTGTCTGTCCGGTGCAGGTCGACATGCGTGACGAGCCAGAGCTGGATCGACCACTCCGGACGTGGCGGCAGAACCTGATGCAAGTCCGGGTATCGATGCGCCAGGTGTTCCGGCAGGAAGCCGATCGCCACACCGGCCAGGATCGCGTCCTGCGTGGTCCGCACATCGGATGTCCGCAGGACAACCTGTTCCTCGGGGGCGATCCGGGACAGCCAGGCCTCGAGGAGGGAGCCTCCCCTGCGGTTCGGAATGCCAATGAAATCATGCGTGGCGAAATCCGCCGCGTTCCCCGGGAGGCCACGGCGACGGACGTATCGGTCATGGGCATAGAGGCCAAAATCCAGCCGCTCGAAATCCTGAACGACATAGTCGTCCTGGTCAGGTCTTGCCCCCCCACGAAGGGCAACATGCGCCTCTCCGTACTCCAGTTTGAGCAGTTCCTCCTCGGCCAGCAACGTGACACGCGTTTTCGGGTTCTGATCGCGGAACCGCATGATGGGGGCCATGAGCCGCCCGGCCAGAGGCGGCACCGTGGTGATGATGATTTCGCCGGTCAACTCGGTGTCGCGCGCCCGGGTGCGGCCGGTGAAATCCGCCACCATCTCGTCGGCCCGCCCCATGACGGTGAGCAGTTCGCGACCGGTCTCGGTCAACACATAGCCGCGGCCGTGGCGCTGAAAGAGCTTGCTGCCAAGGTGGGCCTCAAGCGCGTCGATGTGACGGTTCACGGTCGCGCGGTGAACGCCAAGGGTCTCGGCCGCCGCGCTGACCGTTCCCAGCTTTGCCACGTGATATGCCGTTCGAATCTCGACCCACTTGTCCATGGTCAGCTCCCATTGTCCGGCCAGAGACTAATGTCGCATGAATGCGCGATCAATGCGCACTTGGCGCAACTGCGCGCAGTCCTGACCTCCGCCGCGCACAGACCCATCCGGGCTCCTCACCCTCGGTCTTTCCAGCAGCGAGCCCTGTCAGCCCCTGACAGCGCACGGCCCGGCGGTGGCGTCGGCGCTGCGAGCTTTCGGGTTGGCGAATGGAGGTTTCTTCGCTCTCGCCGGACTCCCTTATTGGCTTTTGACGTGCTATTAATCATATTGAACGAGGGCGGCAACGACTGGCCGCTCCGTGGGTCACGCAGCCGCCACAGCTCGTGCACGGCAAGCAAGGTTTCTGACAGGTCCGACCCGGCGTTTCGGGACCTGCCCGCACCAGAAAAGGCCAAGGGAAGACCGCAATGAAAGTCTATGTACTCGATCCGATCGCTGACGAAGGATTGGAGATTATCGAACAGAAATTCGACGTGGTTCGGTGGGACAACCCGGCGATCGAAGATTGGCGTGCGGAGGCCGACGGCATCGTCCTGCGCGGCAACACCTGGGTCACCGGGGACGACCTGGCGCATTGCAAAAGGCTCCAGGTGATCTCGAAACAGGGGGCTGGCGTCGACCGGATCGACCTTGCAGCGGCGCGGGCGCGGGGCATTCCCGTCATGAACACGCCCGGTGCAAATGCCGAGGCGGTGGCCGAACTTTCTGTCGGCCTGTTGCTCGCGCTCAGCCGGCGCATCGCCGTATGCGACCGTCGATTGCGCGCCGGTGAAAACGCCTCGCGCGAGGCTTTCATCGGGCAAGGGCTGGACCAGAAGTGTCTGGGCATCATTGGCATGGGTCAGATCGGCCGCTCGGTCGCCTACAAACTTGGCCGAGGGTTCAACATGAAGGTGATCGGGTTTGACCCGCACATTCCCACCGCGCTCTGGCCTGACGGCAGCGAGCAGGTGGCCGATCTTGAGGCACTCCTGGCGCGCGCAGACGTGGTGTCGGTGCATTGCAACCTGACGGAGGAGACGCGCGGCATGATCGGCGCAGGTGCAATTTCACGGATGAAACCCAACGCCATGGTCGTGTGTTCCTCGCGCGGTGGCATTGTCGACGAGGCGGCGTTGTTTGAGGCGCTGGTATCGGGGCGGATCTACGGCGCGGCGCTGGATGTGTTCGAGACCGAACCGCCGGCGGCAGATCACCCGCTGTTCAGCATCCCGACCTTCGTCGGAACGAACCACATCGGGGCAAGTTCGATGGAAGTCCGCACACAGGCGGCCAAGGTGGTGGCGCAACAATTGGTCGATGTCCTGGACGGCAAGGCGCCGCGAAACGTCGTCAACTGAGGCGTTCTGTGATGGAAACGGGAAAGGGCAGCCAAATGGCAGCCCCTTCGTGTTCTCGTGCAGAGGCAGATTACTCCACGCCACCGATCTCCTTGAGGCGCGCCATGACCTCTTCACCGACGATCCCGGTGCCGAGCTCTTCCCAGACGGGCATCATGGCTGCGGCCCAGGCCGCCCGTTGTGCGTCGTCGAGATAATGCACGCCCTTACCTTCGCTGGCGATGAACTCCATCGCCTCGGCATTGATCGTGATGGCGCTTTCCATGTTCCAGGCGGTCGTGGCATCCAGCGCAGCCTGGATCTCGGTCTTCACATCCGCCGGGATCTCGTCCCACCACATCTTGTTGGCGCCGACCAGGTAGAAGGAATACTGGTGATCGGTCATCGTGATGTGATCGACGAACTGGTAGGTCGACGACCCGCGCCAGGAGTTCGGCGTCACTTCGCCGGCATCGATCACACCCTGCTGGAGGGCCGTCGGGGCTTCCGACCAGTTGATCCCGACCGGGTTGGCACCGACCGCTTCCCAGGTCTTCACGAAGATCGGCGCGGATTGCACCCGGACCTTCACGCCCTTGGCGTCCTCGGGCATCAGGATCGGATCTTCGCCGCGATAGCCCAGGTCCCGCGGGCCGTTCATCCAGACCGCAATGATCTCGATATTCTGATTGTTCAGATCGGGCATGATCGCGCCGCGAACGATGGGGTCCGCAACCGCCGCCTGGATCTTCTCTGGCGTGTTCAGCATGAACGGCAGCTGCAGTGCGGCCACCTTGGGGGTGACGGAACTGTAGATGCCCGCCGTCGGCGAGATCACATGCACGCCGCCCAGTTGCAGACCCTGAACCTGGCTCTGCTGATCGAACAGCGTCCCGCCATGGTGCATCTCGACATCGATCCTGTCGCCAAGACGGGTTTCAAGTTCACTGACGAGGAAGTCGAAGGTCTGCCCCTTGAGGCCCTTGGAGTTGTTGTCGTTCGACATGATCATCTGCACATCAGCGGCAAGACTTGCACTGGCGGCCAAGAGCGCGGTGGCCAGGGCGAGGCTGGTGGTCTTCAGGGTCTTCGAGAGCATGGTTTCCTCCTCAATAGTGTGGGCTCAGGGATTGGGGTCTGTCCGGGTCACTGGGTGAGTCCGGGCAGGAACAGCGATAGTGGCGGATAAAAGGTGACGACCATCAGCGTGATGATGGTGGCCACCATCCATGGAAGCGTTGCGCGGAACACCGACAGCACCGGCATGCCCGAGATCGAACTGGCAACGAAGAGGTTGATCCCGACCGGCGGAGTGATCAGTCCAAGCTCGATATTGACCACCATGACCACGGCGAAATGCACCGGGTCGATGCCGAGGCTTTCGGCCGCCGGGACCAGCAGTGGCGCAAAGATCAGGATGGTCGGAACCCCTTCGAGGAAGAAGCCGACGACCACCAGCAGCACGTTCACGCAGAGCAGGAAGACGATCGGCGAAAGGTTCATGTCGAGCACGAACTGCGCCATCTGCGCCGGCAGGCCGATCTTGGTCAGGAAGTAGCCGAAGAGCAGCGCATTGGCGGTGATCCAGAAGATCATGCCGACGCGGGGGCCGGTTTCGGCCGTGACCCGCAGCAGGTCGGGAAACTTCAGTTCCTTGTAGATGAAAAAGCCGATGACCATGGCAAGGATCGCCGAGATAGCCGCGGCCTCGGTCGGCGTGAAGATGGCGCCGCCATCGTAATGCAGGCCAAAGACACTGAACTCGGGAAAGCCGTAGATGCCGACCACGATAAAGGCCGGAAGCGACAGCGCCGGAAGGCCGGACCAGAAGGCACTGCGAACCTCGCTGTGGCTTGCCTTGGCGCGAACGGCCACGCCTTCCCGCGTCGCCAGGATCCGCGCGGTCAGCAGCAGCATCCCGCCGTAGAAGATCCCCGGAAGGATACCGGCCAGGAACAGGGCCGGGATCGAGGTCTCGGTCGAGAAACCATACAGGATGAGCGGGATCGAGGGCGGGATCAGGATGCCGATCGAGCCGGAGGTGGCCAGCGCGCCGATGGCGAAATTCTCGGAATAGCCCTCCTTGAGCAGCGACGGGAACAGGATATTGCCGACCGCGGCCACGGTGGCCGGGCTGGACCCGGAGATCGCGGCAAAGAAGATGCAGGTGAGCACCGTCGTCATGCCAAGGCCCGCGCGCAGATGCCCGACAAGCGCCTGGGCGAAATCGACCAGCCGTTGCACCAACCCGCCGCGCTCCATGATGCCCGCCGCCAGGAAGAAGAACGGGATTGCCATCAGGGTGAAGTGGTTGAGGTTGGAGTAGATCTTCTGGCCGACAATGCCGTCGGGGATCGGCGAGAAGAAGAAGGACGACACAAGCGCCGAGCCGCCGAGCGCCACCGCAATGGGGGCGCCGATGACGATCAGCCCGAAGAAGATCACGACGAGCGTCAGGACAATCACTGGTCAGACTCCTTGCGCTTGGTATCGCCCCGCACCACGTCGCGGAAATGTGCGTCCGGATGGTCTGCGGAGGGGTTCGAGAACAGGGTCAGGACAACCAGCCCATAGCGCAGCGTGATGAGCGCCGTCACAATCGGTACGATCATGAACGGGTAGACCTGCTTGATGTTCAACTCGGGATGCAGCGCGTTGATCTTGTCCAGGAAGGTGGCATAGAACCATCCGTCCCAGAAGAAATAGGCCGACAGCGCCATCGCCGCGAAGAGCGCGAGGAAATTGAGCACCGCCCGGGCCCTGGGGCCGACCATCAGCGGCAGCAGTTCGACACGGGGGTGAATGCCTTCGCTCACGGCCTTCGACGCACCAAACAGCATCGCCCAGATCAGCGCGGTGACCAGCCCGGCTTCGAGCCAGTGCAACCCGGTATTGAAGACATAGCGCAGGATCACCTGCAAGAACGCCATCGCGAGCCCTGCGAGGGTCAGCACGACGATCATGGTATTCTCGACAAGCGAGAGCATCCTGTCCAACCAACGTATCAATTCGTCCTCCCTGCGATGCGACCGGGGCCGGCGCGCGCCCTCCTCCGTGAGGTCTCACGCCACCTGCAACACCCGCCGCGTCACGTTTCCTGTGTGTGGGCAAACATCTGTTTGCCTGCGAATGGCAGCTCGACCCGAAGGATCGATGAACTCTCGGCCTCGGTGATATAGAGGTGCCTGCCCTCGGGCCCGCCAAAGGCGCAGTTCGCCGTCAGGATGCCTTCGGGGGAACGGATGCGCAGCAGCGGCTCCCCAAGCCGGGACATGACCCAGACCGTCCCGAGCCCCATGTGCCCGATGATCAGCTCGCCGTTCTCCCCGAGCGCCAAACCGTCCGGCCCCGCCATCCCGCCCGAAAGCTGGATGAAGGTGCCGGACTTGGCGACGGTCTTGCCGTCGGGGAGGAAACGGATGCGCCAGACCGCGTTCATGCGGGTCACGGCAAGGTAGAGCTGGCTTTCGGTCTCGTTGAAGACCAACCCGTTCGGGCTCGGAATGTTGTCGATAAGGCAGGTCAATTCGCCAGCCTCGGTCAGGCGGAACAGGCGCCCATAGGCGGCGTGCAAACCGCTTTGCCCCTGATCGGTGAAGTAAAGATCCCCGTTCGAGGCAAAATGCAGGTCGTTCAACCCATAGAAACGCTCAAGCCCGGGGCGGGTCAGGAACGGCTCGACCCGGCCGTTTTCCGGATCGACCACCATGATGCCATGGGCATGGTCCGCCACGAAGATCCGGCCGTCGCGGTGGATCTTGAGACCGTTGGGCTCGCCATCATAGTGCGCAACCACCGAGAACTCCCCGGCAGGATCGCATTTGAGGATGCGCCCGTGGCAGATATCGACGCAGTACAGATTGCCTTGCCGGTCAAAGGACGGCCCTTCCAGGAAGGCACGAAACGACTTTCCGGGGTGTTGCGTTTGCCCCCATGCCGAATGCGCATCCGGCGCAAGCTCCTCGGGAACCCGGGCGAAGACTTCTGCGGTGACATCGGGAGGCGTTGCAAAAAACATGGCGTCCACATCAGGATTGATTTTTTCTGACGATAGGTGCAATTTTTGGCGACGGCAACAACTTTGTCTACAAGGATGCGTAAATGAGTACTCATATTGAACGGATCGACTCGCATGTGCATGTTTTCCTTCCGGAAAGCCACGCCTACGTTTCCGAACGCAGCTACACCCCCGGACGGGCGGATGTCGAAATGCTGGAAGCGCACCTTGAGCGACTCAGCGCGACACGCGTGGTCATCGTGCAACCGAGTCCCTATGGGTCCGACAATCGCGCGACGTTGGCCGCGGTTGCAGCGTTGGGCCGCGACCGCGCGCGTGCGATTGCCGTCATCGATCCCGCCCGGACCGGCCCGGAAGAGATCGCCGGGATGCGCCGCGCGGGCGTCAGGGGGCTTCGGGCGAACTTCAAGACCAGCGGCGTCAATGCAGCCGAAACCGCCCGAGACCAGGTGCAGGCGCTGGACCGATGCCTTCGCGGGACAGACCTGCTGCTGGAAGTCTTCGCCCCGCTCCATCTGCTGGCCAGCCTTCGAAACGATCTGGCACGCTTGGGGCGCCCGATCATCCTGGACCATTTTGGCGGCTTCAAGACAGACAGCAAAACCCTGGCCGCGGATATCGACACCATGCAGGAGATCCTGCTTCTGCCGAATGTCATCCTGAAAACCTCGGGCGCCTGCCGTGCAACCAACTACGCCGCCGACCGGACGGACATGGACGCCATCGTGCCACGGTTCCTGTCGGCAGCGCGGGGCCGCACGATCTGGGGCAGCGACTGGCCGCATACGGGCAAGTCCAGCGACCGGGCCACGCGCCCCCTTAACGAGACCGAACCATTTCAAGCCATTGATGATACTGAGAGTCTCGTCGATCTCGAGAGGTGGGCCGGCACCCCCGACCAACTGGCCGAGATCCTGTGGCACACCCCGGCCGCGCTCTTCGGATTCTGACGCCTCAGCCCCGGAGGCTGGCCGAATAGCGGAAGGAGAAGGGTTCCACGTAGAACGACTCGCCGTGCAGGATCACCTGATCCGCCTCCGAGAACAGCGTGTGAGAGCGCACGAGAAGGGGGGCGCCAGCCGCGATTCCCATGCGTTCCGCCGCCTCGGGCTCGGCAATCGTCGCCCGCAACACCGCGTCGACGCGCCCGATCCGAATGCCAAGGCAGTCTTCAACAATCGAATGCGCCCCGCGCGCCTCAAGGTCCGCGACGCCGATATTCAATGTGATCTTCGGTGAAAAGAACCGCAGTTCCGAGCCGATGCACTCGCCCCCGACAAACCGCAGCCGGTGCAGGGCAAAGACCTCTTCGGCGGGGTCGATTCCCAGTTTTTCCGCCGCCCGCGCCGAGGGCGGCACCTTGGCGAAGGAGAGCAGCTTGTAATCCACCTTGTCGCCCTGGACGGCAATCTCGCTTTCGAAGGACTGGATATTGTGGATATCGAGATTGACCTTGATGCGCATCTCGTCTTCGGCCCGGCAGGCAAAGGTGCCGCGCCCGGCATGCCTGCGCACCACACCTTCGTGGCTGAGGCGCGACATCACCGCCTGCACCGTCGAGCGGCTGACCTCGAACGTCGCCGCTATCTCCATTTCCGTTGGCAGGCGCTCGCCGGCGGCGATCTGACCGCCCTGGATCCTGTCGACAAAATGGTCGTAGATCTTCTGCTTGGCAGGGGGCTGTCCCACGTTTTCATCCACCTTCTTGCGATCTGGCGGTGTTCGCCATCGCATATGACTACTCATTTAAGCGTGAATTGCGAGATTTTCCAATCAAATCGGTTTTGCTTGCCAAAATGAATGCAGCGCCAGCGATCCGTGCACCCTGGGCAACGCCCCCGTCGGGCAAACAACCCTATGCGTCTTTGGTTTTCTCTACGGTCTTGTGCAGGATGGAGGCAAGCACACCGCCGCATCGAAGCAACTCGACCTCCTGTCGGGTTTCCACTGCCGCCCTCGCCCCAATATCCGTGACGGTTCCGTCGGCCCGCACAAATCTCAACGGAACGGTGATGCGCGGCGACAAGTGCTCTGCGCTCAGGTCAACCTCGATCCGGTCCGTGGGCCGGATGCCGGCGGTTGCCGGATTGAACGCGTCCATGATCTCGATTGGCAGCACCCCCATTCCGATGAGGTTGGAACGGTGGATCCGCTCAAAACTTCGCGCGATCACTGCACGCAGTCCCAGAAGCGCCACCCCCTTGGCAGCCCAGTCACGGCTGGAGCCCATGCCATATCGGTCTCCGGCAAGGATCACGGACGGCACATCCCGGGCCAGAAGACGCTCGGCAGCTTCGTGCACAGGCAGGACCCCCCCCTCTTCGGTCACCGTATGCGCTGGCGGCAGGTCCGGGGCGAGATAGTTTCGCGCCAGCCGATTGGTGAACAGCCCGCGCAGCATCACTTCCCAGTTCCCTCGATAGGAAGCGTAGACGTTCAGGTCATTCGGGGTGCCGCCCCGTGCGATCAGCCACTGTCCGGCCGCGCTGTCCGGGTCGATCCACCCCGCCGGAGAGATGTGATCGGTTGTCATGTCGTCGCCCAGCACCATCAACGGCTGGGCGCGATACCGTCCGAGCCGACTGGTTTCCTCAAAGGACGCGAACTTCGGTCGGCGCAGGTTGCGCGAGGCCGGATTCCACGGAAACCGCGCCGTGTCCGGGGCATCGATCGCATCCCAGGCCTTGCTCTTCCACGCGGCGTCGAACGCCAACGGGACATCCGTCACCCTGAAGCCGACCGCCATGGCCGCATCGACCTCGTCGCGGGTCGGCCAGATATCTTTCAGCGTGACGGGATGCCCGGCAGGATCGGTCCCCAGCGGGTCGCTCAGGACATCTCCATGCACATGCCCCCTGAGCGCATAGGCGATGACAAGCGGCGGAGAGGCAAGATAGGCGAGGTCAAGCTTGGGGTGAACCCGACCGGGAAAGTTCCGGTTGCCGGACAGCACGGCGGCCACGGCCTGTCCCTGACCAAGCGCCGCCTCGATCACATCCGGCAAGGGGCCGGAATTGCCGATGCAGGTTGTGCAGCCATGGCCGACAATGTCGAACCCGACGGCGGCAAGGTCCTGCAACAGGCCGGCACGCTCCAGATAGGCGCGCGCGGACGGCGAGCCGGGCGCGAGCGAGGTCTTGACCCAATCCGGTGGTCTCAGCCCCTTCGCCCGCGCCTGTCGCGCAAGCAACCCAGCCGCGATCAGCAGGCGCGGATCGGAAGTGTTCGTGCAGGAGGTGATGGCGGCAACCCCGACCGCGCCATCGGGAACGTCGCTGCCGTCCTCATCCCGCAACGCCCGCCCGATTGCCGCCTCGATCGCCGGGGCCGCCTCCTTCGGCGACCGGCGGTCCTGGGGGCGACGGGGCCCCGCGATCAGCGGAGCAAGCGCCCCCAGATCAATGCAGATCTCACGGTCGAAATGGGGGCGGTCCTCCGGGTCGAACCAGAGCCCCATTGCACGGAACACCGGCTCCACCGCCCCCGTCAAGGAAACCGGTCGCCCCGTGCGCTCCAGATAGGCAACCGTCGCCCCGTCCGCCGGAAAGAACCCGGTGGAGGCACCGTACTCCGGCGCCATGTTGGCCAGAACCGCCCGGTCGTCCGCCGTCAGCTCCGCCACACCGGGGCCGAAAAACTCGACAAAGGCGCCCGCCACGCCAAGTGTGCGCAGCTGGTGGGTCACCTCGAGCGCAAGGTCGGTCGAGAGCGTTCCGGCCGGAAGCCCGCCCTCCAGCCGCACTCCCACGACCTCCGGCATGGCAAGCGACGCCGCCTGACCGAACATGACGCTCTCGGCCTCCAGCCCGCCAACCCCCCAGCCCAGAACGCCAATTCCGTTGATCATGGGCGTATGGCTGTCGGTGCCCAGCAACATGTCGGGATGCGCCGTGCCGTCGTCTCCAACCTCCAGAACCGTCGCCAGTTGCTCAAGGTTGATCGTGTGCATGATGCCAGTGCCCGGCGGGTTGACCCGCACCGTATCCATGGTCCGCGAGGCCCATTTCAGGAAGCCATAGCGCTCGGCATTGCGCCGGATCTCGTTGCTGCGGTTGATCTCGAAGGCCTCCGGCACGGCGTAACGATCCACAGCCAGCGAGTGATCGACGGAAACCTCGACCGGCAGCACCGGAGAGAGGATTTCCGGGTCCTGCCCGACCTCCGCCAGCGCATCCCTCAGGCCCGCGATATCGGCCAGCGCCGGGGTGCAGGTCGTGTCGTGCATCAGCAGGCGATTGGGTTGGAACCGGAACTCGAATCCGCTCCGGTGCCCGTCCAGCCAGGCATCAAGCGCGTCCAGCAACGGCGCGGCCTCTCCCGTTGACCGGAGGTGGTTTTCCGACAGCAGGCGGAGCACATGGGGGAGGCGCGCGATCCGCGCCCCCAGGAGTCCGCGCAGATCGGTGCAGGCCAAGGGCCCGAAGGCCGTTTCGATCCGGATCTCGCGCAGCATGCCGCCCCCTTCTGGCCGTCAGGCCAGCTCTTCATCGCTGTAGAGCACGCCGTCGGCATCGCCATAGATCCAGCCACCCGGCTTGAAGGCAACGCCGCCGAAACTGATCGGGCACCCGACCTTGCCCCAGCCTTCCTTGGCGCTTTTGACCGGCGAGGTGGCGAGCGCAAAGACGGTCGTGTCCATGCCATCGATCTCGACACTGTCGCGGATCGCACCGTTTATCACGATCCCGGCCCAGCCGGACGTGATCGCAAGATCGGCAAGGATGTCCCCGAGCAGCGCAATCCGGGTGGACCCGCCGCCGTCGACCACCAGGATACGGCCCTCGCCCGGCTGCTCCAGCTGCGCGCGAACTTCGGTGTTGTCTTCAAAGCACTTCACGGTCTGCACCTGGCCGCGGAACACGGCCTTGGCACCGAACTTGCGGAACGGAAGGTGCACCAGCGTCAGCTTGCTGGCGTGGGAATCAATCAGGTCTGCGGTTTTCATCTTTGTCCTCACATGGGTCCGAAGGTGGGTTTCAAGTCGGCGGCGGTCCCGCCCGACAGCATCCGGGTCGGCACACCGCGCGGCGCGATCAGCAGCGGCGCGATGCCTTCCAGCGCTTCCGCCGTATTGACGGCCGAGCAGCCACGTTCAATCAGCGACCGGCACGGCGGCGCCCCGTGCTCCCGCAGCCGACAGTCAGGCGTGGTCACGGATACCTCCCATGACGGCAAGCGCCTTTGCAAAGAAATCCGGGGCGCCGAAATTCCCCGACTTGAGCGCCAGCGCAATCGGGGCCTCTGCGCCCAATGTCAGGACCGGCACGCCGGGATCGATCTCCGGGCCGATCAACATGGTTGGCGAACCAAGCGCCCCCGCAACAGCCTGCGCCACGGCGCCAGAGGTCTCGCCCCCCGCTACAACGATCCGGCGATAGCCCCGGCACAGCAGGTCCCGGGCGGTGTCGGCAAACAACGCGTCCAGCCTGGCCGAGACGGTCTCGCGGCCAAACCTGTCCTGCAGCGCCGCCACCTGTTCCGGGGAGCCGGACGAATACGCCAGCGGTGCCTGCCCGACATGATCGGCCATGAAACCGGCCAGCGTTGCGGCTGTCACCTCGCCGGACATGACCGCGGGCACATCGATCGGATACACCGGGTGGCTCTTCGCATGCAGGTCGATCTGTCCGCGCGTCGCCCCGGAGCAGGAGCCCGCGAGGATCGCTTCAGGCCCGGAAACCGGCTGAAACGCGCTCGCTCCGCCCGTGGCCGCTCCACGGCGAACGAAATTCCGCGGCAGGCCCAGCGCAATGCCGGAACCGCCCGTGACGAGCGGCGCATCGGCGATGGCCGCGCCGATTGTCAGAAGGTCGCCGTCCGAGATCGCGTCCACCACGCAGAGTGTTGCACCCTTGTCGGCCTCGGCAGCCAGCGAGGCGGCCACGCGCAGCGGCCCTCCCCGGACCTCCGACATCGACACATGCCCGACCGCGCCCCTGCACTGGAGCGCGAGGAAGCGGCGGATGTCCGGATCGGTCATCGGGGTCAGCGGGTGGGTCTGCATCCCGCTTTCGCTCAGGAGCTTGTCGAACACGAACAGGTGGCCCT
Organism: uncultured Tropicimonas sp.; assembly: GCA_947495685.1. Lineage (GTDB taxonomy): Bacteria > Pseudomonadota > Alphaproteobacteria > Rhodobacterales > Rhodobacteraceae > Tropicimonas. The sequence continues at coordinate 38,652 of CANLZY010000021.1, read as the reverse complement.
GGTAGATCGTGCGCCCGGTCGTGGGGAACGCCGGGCAGACAACAACACCCCTTGCGTCAAGGGCCTCTGCCAGCGCCTCGGCGACGGGCCCGATATTGCCGTCGGACGTGGAATCGAAGGTCGAACAATACTTGAAGAGGATCTGCTGGCATCCCTGCGCGATGAGCCAGTTCAGGGCGGCCAGCGAGTCCGAGATGGCCTCCTCCACGGCGGCCGAGCGGCTCTTGAGCGAGACCACACCCGCTTCGACCTCCTCCGGCGCAGGCCCATCCGGAATCCCGGGAAACTGCGCCGTCAGCAGCCCGCCCTCCGGGGCAACGCCCTTGGCCAGCGTGTTCGCAATGTCGCTAGCGCCGGTAAAGTCGTCTGCAATCACTCCGATCAGCATCAGACCGGCTCCTGTCTTTGGGACACGAGCTGCTTCATCTCGGCGACAGCGGCTTCCGGGCTGGTCAACACAGGGATCTCGGTTCGGTCCCGCGCCGCCGGGCCAGCCGGTGCCATGGAAAAATGCGCCAACAGGATCACGTCTGCATCCGTCACACCGGACGCCGTCTCGGCGATGATCCGGTTGTGCGTCTCGGCATCACCTGCCTGCAAGGCCTCGCGCGCCCCCTCGGCGAGGATCGAGCGGATCGTGGCGGTCGGCCGCCGCCGGGACGCTTCTTCCCGGAACTCCTGCTCCATGCCCGCAACGGCCGGCTGGAAGGTATAGATCATGACCGCCCGCTCCCCGTGCGCAAAGGCGGATTTGAACATCGACTCGTTGGGCTTGAGAACCGGCAAGCGCGAGGTGCGGGCCGCCTCCTCGATCCCGGTGCCAAAGGCCGAGCAGGTATAGAGGATGCCGTCGGCTTCAAGCCCTTCGGCATAGCGCGCCAGCGCCACGATGCGACGGTCCAGATCGGCATCCGAGGCGTCGGGCCTGGCCCGGTCGATGGACAGACCCTCTTCGAGGATCGAGATCACCTCTGCCTCCGGCCAGTGGCGGCGAAGGGTTTGTTCGATGGGATCCATTGCCAGACGGGTTGCGTGGATCAGGACAAGGCGCGCTGAATGGGGCATCGGGCTCTCTTGCAAAATCTGGGGGTGGCGCCGCACAGGACCGCCGCCACCCCTTGGGCTGACACAGGGAGGGGATCAGCCCGCCGCAACCGCCTCGGCGACGAGGGTGCCGAAGGTATCGCAATTGACCGACCCGCCAAGGTCGCGGGTTCTCCTGGCCGGGTCGTCCAGCACCGCGTCCACTGCCTTGGAGATCGCGCTGCCCGCCTCCATCAGCTTGTCGATGCCGCGCTGCTCGCCGAGCCAGCTCAGCATCATCGCCGCCGAGAGGATCAGCGAGGTCGGGTTGGCGGTGTTCTGGCCCTGGATGTCCGGGGCGGAGCCGTGCTGTGCCTGCGCACAGACAAGACCGGTTTCGGCGTTGGCATTGATCGACCCGGCAAGGCCAAGACTTCCCGACAGCTCGGACGCCAGGTCCGACAGGATATCGCCATAGAAATTGGTCGCGACGACCACATCGTAGACCTCTGCCTTGCGCACCAGCAGGGCCGCATAGGCGTCAACGATGAGCTCTTCGGTCTCGACTTCCGGAAAGTCCTTGGCGACCTCACGGAAACATTCAAGGAACAGCCCATCCGTCATCAGGAAGGAGTTGGCCTTGTGGATCGCGGCGACCTTCTTGCGGCGCTGCATGGCCAGCTTGAAGGATTCGCGGCAGATGCGCATCGAGCCGTGGCGGGTGATCTTGCGCACCGACAGCGCCATGTCCGGGTCAGGCATCATCTCGCCCACGCCCTTGAACATGTTGCGGTCCGGATAGAAGCCTTCGGTCGCCTCGCGCATGATGACCAGGTCCATGCCCGGCGCCTTGGAGGGCAGGAATTCGCGGGACCGGGCGGGGCGGACATTGGCATAAAGGTCAAGCCCGATGCGGAACCCGGCCGAGACGTTGCGCCCGCCCTCGGCGACAGGGGGATAATCCATGTGGGACTGGGTGCCGAGGATCACGCCGTCGAACTCGGTCCGGGCGCGATCCAGCACTTCCTCGCGCAGCGTGATTCCGTACTTCTCCAGGCTCGGAAATCCGCTCTCCTCCTCGTGGAAGGTCAGACCAAGGTCGTACCTGGCATTGGCGGCCTCGACCACGTCGAGGGTCGCCGCCATGATTTCCGGTCCGATCCCGTCGCAAGGCAGGGTCATGATACGCATGATGTCTCTCCAGTGTTTGGCACGCGTGCCAGGTCAGTGCGGTCCCGAGCACGAGACCGATTTCAATCGGGGGTTGGGGGAGCGCCGCGAGACCCCGCGGCGCGTGGTGTCAGCCGCCCGGGGCGAGATCGTCGGGGCGGTTCTTCTGCATGCGGTCCTTCATCCGGCGCCCCATGAACATCGGCAGGACAAAGCCGGTGATCGCGATGAGCCAGAGGATGATCGCCAGCGGGCTGCCGACAAGGACGGACCAGTCACCGTCCGAGATCGTCATGGCGCGACGCAGGTTCACCTCCATCTGGTTGCCCAGCAGGATACCGAGGATGACCGGAACAAGCGGCACCTCGAGCTTTCGCAACAGCCACCCGACGAAGCCGAAACCCACCATCAGCATGACATCGAAGGTCGAACCGGTGATGGAATAGATGCCCACGAAGGAGATCATCGCGACAATCGGCATCAGGATCCGGGTTGGCACCATCAGCACCCGCGTGAACAGGCCGACCAGCGGGATGTTCATGGCCAGAAGGATGATGTTCGCGATGAACAGCGCGGCGATCAGGCCCCAGACAACATCCGGGTTCTTCTGGAACAGCAGCGGCCCCGGCGTGATGTTCAGCTGCAGCAGCACGGCCAGCAGGACGGCGGTCGTGCCCGATCCCGGCACGCCAAGCGCCAGCATCGGCACCAGCGCCCCACCGGAGGCTGCGTTGTTGCCGGCCTCTGGCGCGGCCACGCCACGCGGATCGCCCTTGCCAAACGTCTTGCCCTCGCGGTCGACGGTCTGCTTTTCCAGCGAATAGGCCAGGAACGAGCCAAGCGAGGCCCCCGCGCCCGGCAGGACGCCGGCAAAGAAGCCGAGCCCGGTCCCGCGCGCCATCGACGGCAGGCAATACTTGATCATCTTGAAGTCGGGCATGATGCGGCCGATCTTGGTCGCGTTGGTCGCGCCGACGGACCCACCGCGGTGATGCTCAAGGAAGATGAACACTTCGCTCAGGGCAAACAGCCCAACGATGGCGATGAGAAAGTCGATGCCGTCGTAGAGGTGGATGTGGTCGAAGGTGAAGCGTTGGGACCCTGTCTGGGAATCGCTCCCGATCATGGCAATGCCCAGGCCAAGCGCCGCCGCGAAGGCCGACTTTGCCTGGTTGGTGGAGGAGATCCCGCCAAGCGTCGCAAAGGCGACAGTGAACAGAACGAAATATTCCGCCGGCCCGAACAGCAGCGCGATCTTCACCAGCTGCGGCGCCAGGACGACCAGACCGCAGGTGGCCACGAAGGCTCCGACGAAGGACGCAACCCCGGAGAGCGACAGGGCTTCGCCGGCATGGCCGTTGAGCGCCATCGGGTGCCCGTCCAGGCAGGTCATCATCGCGGGTTCGTCGCCGGGAATGTTGAGCAGGATCGACGAGATCCGTCCGCCATACATCGCGCCGTAATAGACAGAGGTCAGCAGGATCAGCGACGGTGTCGGCCCAAGCCCCAGCGAGAAGGCAATCGGGATCAGGATGGCGACGCCGTTTGCCGGGCCAAGACCGGGCAAGGCGCCCATGAGCGTTCCCAGGAAGCACCCCAGAACGGCAAGAAAGAGGTTCTGCGCGGTCATGGCGACAGCGAAGCCGTCCATGAGAAGTGATAGAGTTTCCATCGGCGGTCTCCCTCAGAAGCCAAGCGGTCCCTTGGCGAGCGACAGGCCAAGGATCAGGTGGAAGACAACGTAGATTCCGACGGATGTCATGACGCCGATCGCAAGCGACCAGAGCGGGGCGGTTCCGAGCCGCCATGTCAGGTAAGCCGTCGCGAAGATGGTCGAGATGATGAACCCGACTTCGGGCAGTGACCATGCATACAGAAGCATCACGGCGCCGGCGAAGAGGATCTCGGCGAAATCGCGCATGATGGGCCATTCGGGTTCGTCGTCCGGCCGGAGGATGAAGTAGATCGACGTCAGGCCCAGAATTGCGCCGACGATATAGGGAAAGGCGCGCGGACCAACGATATCGACCATGAAGCTGTCTTTGATGATCGAAGCGGCCCAGATATAGAAGATGGCAAGGGCCAGCCCGAAACCGCCGAAAATGCGGTCACTCATTTTATTCCTCCCGACATGATGCCGATTGGGGGCCGACCCGAGCCGGGCCGGCCCCGTTGCGCATTACTGGATGATGCCGATTTCTTTGGACAGCTTGGTAACATCCGCGATGCTGCCAGCGACAAAGTTGTACATGTCATCGCCAAAGTTGTTGAACGGTGCGATTGCAGCCGCTTCGAGCGTCTCCTGGAAGCCGGGATCAGCGACCATGGTCATGATCGCGTTCTTCCAGAACTCCTTTGCCTCGTCGGTCGCGCCGGCGGGCATGTACAGACCGCGCCAGTTTGCACCAACGACGTCATAGCCCTGCTCCTTGGCGGTCGGGATGTCGGGGAAGTTCTTCAGGCGCTCGGGCGCGAGGATCGCGATGATGCGGATATCGCCGCTTTCCAGGAAACCGAGCATCTCCGAGAAGTCACCGGACAGGGCTTCGACGGAGCCGGACAACAGGCCGGTCATCGCTTCGCCACCACCGGAGAACGAGACGTATTTCAGCTGCGTCACATCTTCGAGGCCGGCCTTCTGCGCGACGAGCATCGGCTTGATGTGGTCATAGCTTCCGACCGAGGACCCACCGGCGATGCCGACGGATTTCGGGTCGGCAACAATGTCGTCCATCATCTGCGTGAGGGTTTCGTACTTGGAGTCCTTGCCCACGGCGATCGCACCATACTCGGCGCCAAAGGTGGCGAGGAAGTGCACGTCATCCTGCTCGGCGTCCTCGTAGATGCCTTGCGCGATCCGGGCACTGGTACTCATGGAGGCCGCAACGATCAGGTTGTTGTCTTCGTTCCGCTCCTTGGTCACGTGGGCAAAGGCAACACCGCCGCCACCACCGGACATGTTCTGGACCTGCATCGCATCTTCGATCACGCCGAGATCAAAGAGATACTTGGCAGTCGTCCGGCAGATGAAGTCCCAGCCGCCACCGGGGTTGGACGGGGCAATACATTGCGGGTTCTCGGCCTTGAAGCCTTCGGCTTGCGCCACCGAAAAAGCGCCGGTTGCAGCAATCAGCGCTACCACACCCATTTTGAGGGTTTTGTTGATCATGCGGGTTTCCTCCCTGTGCAGAATCGTAAGCGAAGCGAATCTTCACTTGGCACTGAGATTGCACATGGTCACTGGAAAAGCCAATACTTAATTGGATTTTTGCACCACATTGCCATCGCGGGTCGTGCAAAAAGGCGATCTCGTCTTCCGTACGCATTGAAATGCAACGATAAACCGCCCCTGCGGAGGCCCCTGCGCGCCGCTCCCCCTGGATTTTCCCAAGCCTTTCGCTGGCTTGGGGCACCCTCCAGGCCAAAAGACTGAACAGGCCCGGCCAAACCAACCATTCCACCTCTGGCTCAACAGATCAACGCAGTTCCCCTGACTTTCGCCGCCCGGTGGTTCAGACCGTCTCCCGGGGTCGCCTCTGTCAAAAAGCCAATGTACGAACTTGATTGGCAAGCATTATTGGCTTATGATACCTTAAAGGCCAATAGGAGCATGTCATGGGGCAAATCTCCGCGTTCAGTTGCACGGATCTGCAGGCATTGGCCGGGCAGATCCTGTCGGGGGCTGGACTGCCCCCGGAACATGCGGACATCGTGGCGCGCGACCTCGTGCATGCCAATCTGCGCGGGCTGGACTCCCACGGCGTGTCCCGACTTCCGATGTATGTCGAGCGTCTCCGTCGCGGTGTGGTGAACCCGCGCCCGGACGTGACCATCGACACCCGGACCTCTGCGGTGTCACTGGTCGATGGCGACGACGGAATGGGGTTCATCGCGGCCCATGTCGCGATGGACGAGGCCACGCGACTTGCCGGCGATTGCGGGATCGGTCTCGTCGGTGTGCGCCGCAGCACCCACTTCGGCATGGGCGCGCTCTATGCCCTGCAAGCCATCGAGGCAGGGTTTGTCTCGTTGGTCTTCACCAATTCCTCCCCGGCCCTTGCCATGCATGGCGGGCGGACGGCCTTCCTTGGCGCGGCCCCGCTCGCTGCCGGGATTCCGGGCGGCAAACACCCACCCTATGTGATGGACATGTCGATGACCGTGATCGCCCGCGGCAAGATCCGCCTCGCGGCGATGCGCGGCGAGCCGATTGCCGAGGGGCTTGCCCTCGATGCCGACGGTCGGCCAACAACCAATGCCGCGGACGCCTTCGAGGGCGTCTGCCTGCCGTTTGGCGGCGTCAAGGGATCGGTCCTGGCCACGCTGATGGACCTGATGAGCGGCGCCCTGACCGGGGCCAACTTCGGCGGCGACGTGAAAAGCCTCTATTTCGACCATTCGGAACCGCAGAATCTCGGCCACCTCTTCTTTGCCATCCGCCCGGATCTCTTCATGGCGCTGGAAGATTTCGAGGGGCGCATGGATTGCTTCTACGAGCGCATCAAGGCGCTGCCGCGCGCCGCGGGTTGCGACGAAATCCTGCTGCCGGGAGAGCCCGAGCAGAGATGCCACGCCCAGCGTGAAAAAGACGGGATCCCGGTCACCGACAACGTCGTGGCCGACCTGAAGAAACTCGCCTCCGAAACAGGGGCGTCCTTCCCGCAACAGACGGATGGAGGCCTCGCATGACCGGCCCCGTCCCGCTGTCCACCCATGTCGGCCATCTCTTCTGCGAACATCCGCTGCGCGACAGGGGGCGTGCGGCACGGTTCACCGGGTTTGATGCCGTGGACCACCCCGATCTGGTGAAAATTCCGGCCCGGGACATGGCGCGGATGCGGGAGGACGAGGGCAGTCGCTGTTCACAGCGCTCATCGGGCATGGGCGACGCAAGGAGCCCAGCAATGACCGACGTCCTACATCCGGGCCGGCCAACCAGCCTGGGCCTCGCCGAGGCTGCCTTGACGATAATTGGCTTTTCAACTCTGATAAGTCCAGAAAATCGGCTTTTTCCGTCAAATCAATTCTCCACGGCCCCAATATCATGAAAACCTCATCCCTTCCGCAATCCATCGCCAGCAACCTGGCCGGACGCATCGCGTCGGGCGTGCTCGAACCCGGGGCCCATCTCAGCGCGCAAAGGGTCGCCGACGAGTTCGGGGTCTCCCGCTCGCCGGTGCGCGAGGCGCTGACCCTGCTGGAAGACAAGAAGATCCTGCAGCGGGAGAAGAACCGGGGCTATTTCGTTTCCGCCTCGGCGCGCGAGCGGAGCCTCGACATCAAGAACGTCGAACACACCGAGACCTCTGCCGACCCCTATCTGCGATTTGCCGAGGACTGGCTGGACGATGCCATCCCGGAAGATGTCACCGAGCAGATGCTGCGCGACCGCTACGATCTGACCAAGGCCGGCGTGAGCGAGATCCTGCACCGCGCGAGCCACGAGGGCTGGGCCGAGCGCAAGCAGGGCTACGGATGGCACCTGCTGCCGGTGGCGAAGACGCCGGAAGGGTTCGATCAGGTCTATCGCTTCCGGATGGTGATCGAACCTGCCGCGATCCTGGAGCCGAGCTTCCAGACATCCTCCGACGTGATCGAAGGCCTCCGCGCCCAGCAACTCCGGATCCTGGAGAGCGACACCACGCGCATGCCGACCTTCAACCGACTGGAAAAGGGAACCGAGTTCCACGAGGAACTGATCAAGATGTCGGGCAACCCGTATTTCCACACGGCATTGGTCCGCGTGAACCGGATGCGACGGCTCATGGAGTACCGCGCCAAGGTCGATCCCGAACGGCTTGCCGTGCAATGCCGGGAACACCTGGGAATCCTCGATCTGATTTCGCGCGGCGAATTGATCGAGGCCTCATACGCCATGCGGCAGCACCTCGGTGGCGCCTTGCGAAAGAAGTCGCCGATGGAGTGGGACTGACGACCTCAGGCCGCGACGACGGCCGCATGGAGCGCTCGACATCGCGCCCCCCTCAGCTGCCAGGTCACCGCACAAAAAAGGGCCGCCCGAAGGCGACCCCAAACAGAAACGCAAGGCGGTAACGCGATCAAGCGTTCACCGAATCCTTCAGCGCCTTGGCAATCGTCATTTTCACGACCTTGTCGGCGTCCTTTTCGATCATCTCGCCTGTGGCCGGGTTGCGAACCTGGCGTGCGGGACGTTCACGGCAATAGATCTTGCCAACGCCCGGAAGCGTCACGGCACCACCGCCGGAAACTTCCTGGGTAATGATGCCGGTCACAGCATCCAGTGCCGCCGTGGCGGTCTTCTTGTCCGATTCCATTGCCTCGGCAATGGCGGCAACAAGCTGCGTCTTGGTCATCGGTTTGGTGGCCATGTATGGTCTCCTCGTTGTTGCCCTTTGGGTTGGGGCTTATTCGACTGATTCTACGTCATGTTGGCTCAGCCCACAACTTTTTGTGGTCTGCGGCGCAGGAAAACAAGGGCTTTTCTGCCGCTTACCTAGGGTCAGAGGAAGGCTGTTTCCTCAAAACTGCGCAGTTTCCGGGAATGCAGCCTCTCCAACGGCATCCCGCGCAGCAATTCCATCGCTCGTATGCCAATCAACAGGTGGCGCGCAACCTGTGTCTTGTAGAACGAACTTGCCATTCCGGGCAGCTTCAGCTCGCCGTGCAACGGCTTGTCAGAGACGCACAGCAAGGTGCCATAGGGCACCCTGAACCGGAAGCCGTTGGCGGCAATCGTCGCGCTCTCCATGTCCAGCGCAATGGCGCGGGACTGGCTCAGCCGCTGCACCGGGCCGGTCTGATCCCGCAACTCCCAGTTGCGGTTGTCGACCGAGGCGACGGTTCCCGTCCGCATGATCCGCTTCAGGTCGTAGCCCTCCAGCTCCGTCACCTGCGCCACCGCCTGCTCCAGCGCGATCTGCACTTCGGCCAGCGGCGGGATCGGCACCCAGACCGGCAGGTCGTCGTCCAGCACCTTGTCCTCGCGCAGATAGGCATGCGCCAGCACGAAATCACCCAGCGCCTGGCTGTTGCGCAGCCCCGCGCAGTGCCCGACCATCAGCCAGGCATGCGGGCGCAGCACGGCGATATGATCGGTCGCGGTCTTGGCGTTGGACGGCCCGACCCCGATGTTCACCAACGTGATCCCGGCGCCGTTTTTCCGCTTCAGGTGATAGGTCGGCATCTGCGGCATCTTGGAGGGCTCGGGCATCGCCGTCCCGCCATCGGTGATCTCGGCGTTGCCGGGTCCGACGAACGACGTATAGCCGCTGTCGGGATCGTCCAGCGCCGCGCGGGCATAGGCCTCGAACTCCTCGACATAGAACTGGTAGTTGGTGAACAGCACGTGGTTCTGGAAATGCTGCGGCCCGGTGGCGGTATAATGGCTCAGCCGCGCCAGCGAATAGTCGACCCGTTGCGCGGTGAACGGCGCCAGCGCCCGCGAACCGTCCGGATAGGCAAAGCCATAGCCGTTGACGATGTCATCGTTGGTCGTCGCCAGGTCGGGCACATCGAACACGTCGCGCAGCTGGAATTGCAGCGCGCCCTCCTGCGGCACGCTGAGGCTGGCGTCGTTCATCACCGCGAAATGCACCGGAATGGGCGTGTCCGACGGCCCGATCATCACCTTCTGGCCGTGGGTCCTTATCACCAGCCCGATCTGCTGGATCAGGTAGTTGCGGAACAGGTCGGGCCGGGTGACGGTGGCCGAATACACCCCCGGCTCGGCCACGTGACCAAAGGCCAGCCGCGAATCTGCCTGCACATAGCTGGTCGAGACCAGCCGGATCTCGGGGTAATGGGCACGATAGCGATGTGACGGCTTGGCGCCCAACAGGCTTTCGGAAAACTTCTTGCTCAGAAATCCGGTCGCCTCCTCGTACAGCTCGATCAGCCGGTCGACGGCCTTCTCCGCATCGTCGAACAATTCCCGCTGACGCGGCTCCGGTGTGACGACGGGGGTCATTTCAGTCATTCCAGCACTTCCTCGATCAAATTGGTCACTTCAAACCGCGTCACGTCCACCAGCCCCTTGTCCGAGATCCTCAGGTCGGGAATCACCACAAGCGCCAGCAACGAGTGCTGCATATAGGCATTGTTCAGCGTACAACCACAGGTTGCCATCGCCGCCACCAGCGCATCGGCCTTGGCCGCCACCTCTTCGGCGTGACTGTCCGACATCAATCCGGCAATCGGCAGCTCCACCAGCGCCAGCTCCGCGCCGTCGCGCCAGATCGTGACACCGCCGCCGACCTCGCCCAACCGGTTCGCCGCCAGCGCCATGTCGGCCCGGCTGGTGCCGACCACGATCATGTGGTGACTGTCGTGCGCCACGGTCGAGGCCATCGCCATCCGCCCGGTATAGCCAAAGCCCTGCACCAGCGCATTGACCACCGCGCCGGTCGCCCGGTGCCGTTCCACCAGCGCAATCTGGCACACCTCGCCCCCGGCCTCGACCAACCCGTCGATCACCGGCAGATCGGCGCTCAGCGCCTTGGTCGGCGCCTGGTTCTCGACCACGCCGATCACCCGCGCCCGCACATGGTTGGCCCCCGCAGGCGCCGAAATCTCGAAATCCTTCGCCGCCAGCGTCTTGCCCAGGTGCACGGTCCTGCGGCTGTGAGCGGGCCAGTCCAGATGCGGACACTCCACGGTGATCCGTCCCGCCTCGGCCACCACCTGCCCGCGCGCAATCACCAGCTCGACCGGCAGGTCGCGCAGGTCCGAGCTCAGGATCACATCGGCCCGCCGCCCCGGCGCGATGCTGCCCAGCTCCCGCTCCAGCCCGAAATGCGTCGCGGTGTTGATCGTCGCCATCTGCAACGCAATCACCGGATCGCAGCCACAGGCGATGGCATGGCGCACCACCCGGTTCATGTGGCCCTCGTTCACCAGCGTGCCCGAATGGCAATCGTCGGTGCACAGGATAAAGCCGCGCGGGTCCAGCCCGCGTTCCGTCACCGCCGTGATCTGGCGCTCCACGTCATACCAGGCACTGCCCAGTCGCAGCATCGCCCGCATCCCCTGGCGCACCCGGGCAATCGCGTCGGCCTCCTGCGTGCCCTCGTGATCGTCGGCGGGGCCACCGGCGGCATAGGCGTGAAACGCCGGCCCAAGGTCGGGCGAGGCGTAATGCCCGCCCACCGTCTTGCCCGCCCCCTGGGTTGCCGCGATCTCGGCCAGCATCTTGGGGTCGGCGTTGATCACACCCGGAAAGTTCATCATCTCGCCCAGCCCGATGATCCCCGGCCAGGTCATCGCCTCGGCCACGTCGTCGGGGGTAATCTCGAACCCGGTCGTCTCCAGCCCCGGCGCACTCGGCGCACAGCTTGGCATCTGGGTAAAGATGTTGACCGGCTGCATCAGCGCCTCGTCATGCATCAGCCGCACGCCCTCCAGCCCCAGCACGTTGGCAATCTCGTGCGGGTCGGTGAACATCGACGTGGTGCCATGCGGGATCACCGCGCGGGCAAATTCCGCCGGGGTCAGCATGCCGCTCTCGATGTGCATATGCGCATCGCACAACCCGGGCAGCATGTAGCGCCCCTTGGCCTCGATCACCTGTGTCTCGGGGCCAACACAATGCCTGCCGTCCGGGCCGACATAGGCAATGCGGCCCTCGGAAATGGCAATGTCGTGGTTCGGCAACAGCTCGCGGGTGTGCACGTTCACCCAGGTGCCCTGCCGGACAATCAGGTCGGCAGGCGCCCGTCCGGCGGCCACCGCAACCAGTTTCGGGGCGACCTGCGCCCATGTCTTGATAGCGTATTGTTCCATGGCCCACATTTCACAGAAATCACCGCCGATGCAAGGTGCCCCGATAGGCTGGCGTTTTATCCGCCAACGTGCCCAGATGCACGCGACAGGAGAACACCATGACCCAGACCGCATCCGCAAACCTGACCCACTGGCCCGAACGCGTCGACCTCGCCGCCGCCCTGCGCTGGACCGCCCGCATGAACATGCACGAAGGCGTCGCCAACCACTTCTCGCTGGCCGTGAACGACTCCGGCACCCGCTTCCTGATGAACCCCGCCAACCGGCATTTCGGCCGTGTCCGCGCCTCCGAACTGATCGTGGTGGATGCCGACGATCCCGATGCGCTCTCCCGCCCCGGTGCCCCCGACCCGACCGCCTGGGGCCTGCACGGCAGCCTGCACCGGCTCTGCCCGCACGCCCGCTGCGCCATGCATGTGCACTCGGTCTGGGCCACCGTGCTCGCCTGCCTGCAGGACTCGCGCCTGCCGCCGCTGGACCAGAACGCCTGCATGTTCTTCAACCGTCAGGCGGTCGATACCTCCTACGGCGGGCTGGCCTTCGAAGAAGAGGGCGCCCGCTGCGCCACCCTGCTGTCGGACCCAAAGGTCAAGGTCCTGATCATGGGCAACCACGGCGTGATGGTCATCGGCGATACCGTGGCCGACACCTTCAACCGGCTCTACTATTTCGAGCGCGCCGCCGAGGTCTATGTCCGCGCCCTGCAAACCGGCCAGCCGCTACGCATCCTGCCCGACGACATCGCCGACAAGACCGCGCAGGAAATCGACGCCTACCCCGATCAGGGCACTCCCTTCCTGGCCGAGCTCAAGGGCATCCTCGACGACGAGGGCAGCCCCTATGCCAGCTGACCTGGAGCGTTTCGTACACGCACAGGACGGCTGTCTCGATCTGGTCACCGCGGAACTGCGCGCGGGGGCCAAGCACACCCACTGGATGTGGTTCATTTTTCCGCAACTGCGCGGACTGGGCCGCAGCCGGATGGCGCAGACCTATGGCCTCACCGATCTTGACGCCGCGCGCGGCTACCTCGCGCACCCGGTGCTCGGGCCTCGCCTGCGCACCGCCGTGGCCCTGCTGCTCGCCCATCCGGACCGGACAGCCGACTCGATGCTCGGGCCGGTCGATGCGCTGAAACTGCGCTCCTCCGCCACGCTCTTTGCGCTGGCCGCCGACGATCCCGCGCCCTTTCAGGACCTGCTGGACACGTTTTTTGACGGCCAGCCCTGCCCGCGCACCCAGCAGATGCTGGATCCCCCGGCGTGACGGGTTGCACGCCCCGCGCCTGGCAAGGATAACCGCCCCATGACAGGAACATTGCTCACCCTCGGGCACGGATACTCCGCCCGCGCCCTCGCCCGCCTGCTGCAGCCGCAGGGCTGGCAGGTCATCGGCACCGCCCGCGCCGCCCAGGACCTCGACCGCATCCGCCAGTCCGGCGTCGAACCGTTGCTCTGGCCCGGCGAGGACCTCGCCCCGGCAGTGCGGCGCGCGACCCATGTCCTGCTCAGCGCCGCCCCGACCGACGCCGGCGATCCGTTCCTGCCGCATGTCGCCGAGGCCCTGTCACAGCACCCGCCTGCCTGGATCGGCTATCTGTCGACCATCGGTGTCTACGGCGACCATCAGGGCGGCTGGGTCGACGAAACCACTCCGCTGACCCCCTCCACCCGGCGCGGACGCCTGCGAGTTGCCGCCGAGACCGTCTGGCAAACGCTGGCCGAACAGGCCGACCTGCCGCTGCACATCTTCCGGCTGGCCGGCATCTACGGCCCCGGTCGCGGCCCCTTTTCCAAGGTCCGCTCCGGCACCGCCCGCCGCATCATCAAACCCGGACAGGTGTTCTCGCGCATTCACGTCGATGACATCGCCCAGGTGCTCGCCGCCTCCATCGCGCGGCCCAACCCCGGCGCGATCTACAACGTCTGCGACAACGCCCCCGCCCCGCCGCAGGACGTCATCGCCCATGCCGCCGACCTGCTCGGCCTGCCGATCCCCCCGGCCTACGATTTCGACACCGCCGACATGACCCCGATGGCCCGCAGCTTCTATGCCGAAAGCAAGAAGGTCCGGAACGACCGCATCAAGGATGAACTGGGGGTGGACCTGCTCTACCCCGACTACCAGACCGGGCTGGCCGCCCTGCTGAACGCCGAAACCGCGCCGGATCAGCCCCCCGGCGGCTGACGGTCGCGTCTCGCTAGACCGAAAACGCGCGGCTCGACACCGAGATGGAATTGTTCGACGGGTCCTTGGCATTGGCAAAGCTGTACCCATCGGCCTGATGGATCGCGCCGAATTGCAGACCGCGCGCCTTGGCGGCCTCGCAAAAGGCCCCGACATCCTCGACATCAAAGACAAGCTTGATCAGCGCCTGCCCCTCCCGTTGCCCTTTCGAGGCCGGGTGCAACAGCAGGGACACGCCCGAAGTCCGGGGCCGCAACTCGACGATCCGGTCGCCGTCCCGGCGGATTTCCTCATAGTCGAAATGCGCGCAATAGAACGCGGCCATGGCGTCGATTTTTTTCGTGTAGACGATCAGGCGTCCCAAGGGGGCGGTCATGTCGGGATCTCGCACAGGGGTTTTCGGGGTGTTTCTACCATTTCGGCGGCAGGATTGGCAGGTGCGCCGGCAAACCGGTCACTTCCGCTGGTCGTTTTGACCGAAAGAGCGGTCAAAACGCGGGTCAGGCCGAAATCCCGCTCCGCGACCCCGGATTTGCCCTCCCAAACCGGTCGGTTCGACCGGACTTCGGGTCGTTTCGCCCCGAGGGTTTGCCTGAAACGACCAAAAATCAGGCCCGCGCCGCACCGATCTGGGCCACGCCCAGCACGTCGAGCACCTTGGCCTCGATGTCCTCGGCATTCATCCCCGCGACCGCGTACATGGCGCGCGGGCTGGCCTGATCGATGAAGGTATCGGGCAGCACCATCGAGCGGTACTTCAGCCCCTTGTCGAACACACCTTCGTCGGCCAACAGCTGCGCCACATGGCTGCCGAAGCCCCCGATGGCGCCTTCCTCGATGGTGATCAGCGCCTCGTGATTGCGCGCCAGCTCCAGAATCATCTCACAATCCAATGGCTTGGCAAACCGGGCATCGGCGATGGTCGGGATGATGCCGCGCCGCGCCAGCGCCTCGCCCGCCTGCTCGACCTCCTGCAACCGGGTGCCAAACGACAACAGCGCCACGCGCGATCCTTCACTGATGATCCGGCCCTTGCCGATCTCCAGCACCTCGCCACGCTCCGGCATCTCGACGCCGACGCCCTCGCCCCGCGGGAAACGGAACGCAATCGGCCCCTCGTCATAGGCAACAGCCGTCGCAACCATATGTTTTAACTCGGCTTCATCCGCCGCCGCCATCACGACAAACCCGGGCAGGTTGGCCAGGAACGCGATGTCGAACGATCCCGCGTGGGTCGCCCCATCGGCGCCGACCAGGCCTGCGCGGTCAATCGGGAACCGCACCGGAAGCCGCTGAATCGCAACGTCATGCACGATCTGATCGTAGCCGCGCTGCAGGAAGGTCGAGTAGAGCGCGCAGAACGGCTTCAACCCGCCAGCGGCCTGTCCGGCGGCAAAGGTCACCGCGTGCTGTTCGGCGATTCCAACATCAAAACAACGGCTTGGATACCGTTCGGCAAACAGGTTCAACCCGGTGCCGTCCGGCATCGCGGCGGTGATCGCGGTGATCCGGTCGTCCTCGGCGGCCTCTTGCAACAGCGCATCGGCAAAGACGCGGGTGTAGCTGGGCGCGTTGGAGGGCGCTTTTTTCTGGGCCCCGGTGACAACATCGAACTTGCCAACGCCATGGCCACGATCCAGCGCCGCCTCGGCCGGGGCATACCCCTTGCCCTTCTTGGTGATCGCGTGGATCAGGATCGGCCCATCGGCCCGAGCCTTCACCGCCCGCAAAACCGACAGCAGCATGTCCATGTCGTGCCCGTCGATGGGTCCGACATAGTCAAACCCCAATTCCTCGAACAGCGTGCCGCCAATGGTGACGTGCTTGACCATGTCCTTGGCGCGGCGGGCCCCTTCGTAGAAAGGCTCCGGCAGGAAGCTCAGCGCGCCCTTGGCGGCGGCCTTCAGGTCCTGGAACGGGGCACCCGCATAGAGCCGCGACAGGTAGGAGGACATCGCGCCCACGGGCGGGGCGATCGACATCTCGTTGTCGTTCAGGATCACGATCAGGCGCTTGCCCAGGTGGCCGGCGTTGTTCATCGCCTCGTAGGCCATGCCGGCGCTCATCGAGCCATCGCCGATCACGGCGATCGCATCGCCCAGCCCGGACGGAATATTGCCGCCCAGATCCCGCGCGGTGGCAAACCCGAGCGCCGCCGAGATCGAGGTGGAACTGTGCGCCGCGCCGAACGGATCATAGGGCGACTCGGACCGCTTGGTGAAACCCGACAGCCCATCCGGCTGGCGCAGGGTACGGATGCGGTCGCGCCGTCCGGTCAGGATCTTGTGCGGGTAGCATTGGTGCGACACATCCCAGATCAGCTTGTCGCGCGGGGTCTCGAACACAGCGTGGATTGCCACGCTCAGTTCGACCACGCCCAGACCGGCGCCCAGATGCCCGCCGGTCTCGCTGACGGCACTGATGGTCTCGGCCCGCAATTCGCCCGCCAGCCGGTGCAGTTCGGCATCGGTGAAATTCTTCAGGTCAGCGGGGCTGTGCACCCGGTCCAACAGAGGCGTGATCGGTCGTGTTGCCATGGCTCCGGCCCTCCTCGTGGCCGCCGTTGCCCCGGACGCGCTCCGAACCCGGAGCGCAAAGGCTCATTTTTCACGCGCGATAACGAACCGGGCCGCAGCTCGCAAGGTATCGGCTTTCGCTCCGTATGCGGATAGCGCCGTTTCGGCCTCTTCCACAAGGGCTGCGGCCCGCGACTTGGCGCCCTGCAGCCCGAGAAGCGACACAAACGTCGCCTTTCCGGCCTCCGCATCCTTGCGCAGACGTTTTCCGGCGGTTTCCGCGTCCCCTTCGACGTCAAGGATGTCGTCGGCAATCTGAAAGGCAAGGCCAAGCGCCTGGGCGTAGCTGCGCAGCGGGGCCGGATCGGCTCGCGCCAGCAGGGCCCCGGCCTCTGCCGACCAGCGAATCAGCGCGCCGGTCTTGTTGGCCTGCAGGTCGGTGATCTGCGGCAGGGTCAGCGGTGCGGCGGCGGTTTCGGCGGCGATGTCCTGCGCCTGCCCCAACACCATGCCATGCGCGCCCGCCGCCTGTGCCATGGAGGCAATCAGCGCCACCCGCACCGCCGGGTCCGGCGAACAGCCCTCGCGTGCAAGGAGGTCAAACGCCAGTGTCTGCAAGGCGTCGCCGGCCAGCACCGCGGTCGCATCGTCCCATTTGACGTGAACAGTCGGCTGGCCGCGTCGCAGGTCGTCGTTGTCCATCGCGGGCAGGTCGTCATGCACCAGCGAATAGGCGTGCACCGCCTCGACCGCAGCGGCCGCCCAGACCGCCTGGTCGGCTTGGATCCCGTGCAGCGCCGCCCCTTCCAGAACGAGGAAGCCGCGCAGCCCCTTGCCGCCGGTTGTCGCGTAGCGCATCGCGTCGATCACCGGCTGATCGGGATATTGCACAAGTTCGGCGGCCAGATGGGCCTGCACCCGGCCCGCCGCCGCCGTCAACGCATCGCGAAAGCTCATTGGGCGTCGAACGGCTTTGTGCCTGTCGGTGCCCCCTGGGCATCCGTGGTGATTGCAGCGACCTTTTCTTCTGCGGCGGCGAGTTGTTCCTCGCAGCGCTTCTTCAGGGCCTCGCCGCGCTCATACAACGAGATCGACTGCTCCAGCGGCACGTCACCATGCTCCAGCTTGCCGACCACCTGTTCCAGTTCGGCCATCGCCTCTTCGAAGCTCATCTTCTTTACCGGCGTGTCGCTCATTTGCCTCGCTCCATCAGCACTTGGACATGGGCCGCAACCGAGGCGGCCAACGCGTCCAGATCATAGCCACCCTCAAGTGTCGAGACCACCCGCCCGCCGCAGTGCCGATCGGCAAGGTCGCACAGGGCCGAGGTGACCCAGGCAAAATCCTCGACAGAGAATTCGAGCTGCGCCAGCGGATCGTCCGAATGGGCGTCGAACCCGGCCGAGATCAACAGGAGTTCGGGGGCAAAATCCTCCAGCGCCGGCAGGATCTGCTGCTCCATCGCCTTGCGGAACTGCACACCGCCCGCACCGGGCGGAAGCGGCACATTCATGATGTTGCCATGGGCGCCGGTCTCGTGCGGGTTGCCGGAGCCGGGGTACAGCGGCATCTGGTGCGTCGAGGCAAACAGCACGCGCGGCTCGTCCCACAACAGGTCCTGGGTGCCGTTGCCGTGGTGGACGTCGAAATCCATGATCGCGACGCGGTGCAGCCCGTGAACGTCCAGCGCCCGCTTTGCCGCGATGGAGATATTGCCGAACAGGCAGAAACCCATCGGTGTGGTCTTTTCGGCGTGGTGTCCGGGTGGCCGCGTTGCGCAGAACGCATTCGCGACCTCGCCGGCGATCACCGCATCCACTGCGGCACAGACACCACCGGCGCTGCGCAGGGCCGCAGTCAGCGACCCCGACATCACGTTGGTGTCAGCATCCAGCGCCACCCATCCGTCGGTGGGAATGGCGGCCTCGATCGCTGCGATATGGCTTTCGGGATGCACCCGCAGCAGATCTTCGCGCTCCGCCAAGGGGGCCTCGCGCCGGTCCAGCGCCGCAAAACCGGTGCCTGACAACGCCGTCTCGATTGCCTGCATCCGTTCCACGCGTTCGGCATGTCCCGGTGGGGCGACATGGCCCAGACAATCGGGATGAGAAAACAAGGCAGTTGTCATTGAAGGCCTCCCCAGCCAATTCAGCTTGCCCGACGTCTCGAATACGGCGTCGAACGGTCATGTAGCCCTGCGCAGTTCGGCGGGCCACGGTGCCGCGTCCCGATCAGTCGGGCGCCAGCATGTACCCCGCCCCACGCACCGTCTGAAGGTATCGTGGCTGCTTTGGGTCGGTCTCGATCTTGCGCCGAAGCCGGGTGATCTGGACGTCAACGGCGCGCTCCTGCGCCTGGTCGCCATCCCGGCCCAGATCGTCGACCAACTGCGACCGTGTCATCGGCGTTCCCGGGTGCGCGGCAAAGACCCGCATCAACAGGGATTCGGTGGCGGTCAGCCGGACAGGCTCCTCTCCGCGCCACATCTCGCCCTTTTCGATGTCATAGCGCACGGGCCCGAGGTTCAGCACCTTTGGGCCGACATCGGTCCGGTCCTCGGACGGCATCCGCCGCAGGATCGCATTGATTCGCAGCAGCAATTCCTTCGGCTCGAACGGCTTGGGCAGGTAGTCGTCCGCCCCGGCCTCCAGCCCGGCAATCCGGTCCTGGGTTTCACCGCGCGCGGTCAGCAACAGGATCGGGGTCGCCAAGTCTGCCCGCAAATCCCGCGTCAGGCTGATCCCGTCCTCGCCCGGCATCATCACATCGAGGACGATCAGGTCGAATTCCAGGCCCGACAGCAGCCGACGGGCATGGGCCGCGTCCCGCGCCGCACTGACCAGAAACCCGTTCCGCATCAGGAATTTCTGAAGCAACGCCCGGATCCGTTCGTCGTCATCGACGATCAGCAGGTGCGCCTCAACCTCTGTTCCGCCTGGAACATCATTCATTGACCATTCTCCGTCAGCCTTTGATAGCGACGACGCATCTCCGGGTCCATCATCGCTTCGAGCACGGTGCGAAAACCAGACACCGCCTGGGGTCCGGCAACCCGGAACGCATCGCGCACCCGGGCCTGCTGAGCATCGCTGAGCTCGCGTTCCAGCACCAACCCGGCCTCCGTCAGGTACAGGTGTCGCTCTCGCTTGTCCCGGCTGCCGACCCGGCTTTCGACCAGGCCATCATCGATCAGCGACCGCAAGACACGGTTCAGCGATTGCTTGGTGACACCAAGGATGGCCAGCAGGTTGTTGACCGTCGTTCCGTGCGACCGATGGATGAAGTGAATCGCCCGGTGGTGCGCCCGGCCGTACCCACGCATTTCGAGAATCCGGTCCGGATCCGAGGTGAACCCCTTGTAGGCAAAAAACATTGCCTCGATTCCCTTGCGCAGCTGTTCGTCGGTCAAGAAGAGCAGCGATTCACCGCGCTTTCCACTGCCTGGCCCTTCATCCATTCCCATGTCCCGTCGCATCATTTTCTTTGTCGGGATTTTATGTCAGCCTTGTTGACATTGCCAGAGCCGAATGCTAGCTCCGATCAGTTTTTGCGCAACATTGCGTCCGGAACGGACATAATTTGCGCAACTTTTGAAAACGGCCGAGGAGAAATGACATGGCTGGTGCGTATGATGATCGGGACGGGTTTATCTGGATGGACGGGCAGATGGTGCCTTGGCGCGATGCAAAGGTGCACGTCCTGACTCACGCGATGCACTATGCCTCCTCGGTATTCGAGGGCGAGCGCGCCTATCACGGCAAGATCTTCAAGAGCCGCGAGCATTCCGAACGCCTGCGGCGGTCGGCCGAATGGATCGATTTCGAGGTTCCCTACACGGTGGACGAAATCGAGGCCGCCAAGGCAACGGTTCTCCGGGAATCGGGACTGCAGGACGCCTACGTCCGGGTTCTCGCCTGGCGCGGCGCCGGCGAGGACATGGGGGTGGCGTCGGCGCGCAACCCGGTCCGGATGGCCGTCGCGGCCTGGGAATGGGGCGCCTACTACGGCGACGCCAAGTTCAAGGGCGCCAAGCTCGACATCTCAAAGTGGAAGCGCCCCTCGCCCGAGACCATCCCCTGTCACGCCAAGGCGTCCGGGCTCTACATGATCTGCACCATGTCCAAACACGCCGCCGAGGCAAAGGGCTGTTCGGATGCGATGATGTTCGATTACCGCGGCTATGTCGCCGAAGCGACCGGGGCCAACATCTTCTTTGTCCGTGACGGCGAGGTGCACACACCCCTGCCCGACTGTTTCCTGAACGGCATCACGCGCCAGACGGTGATCGGGATGCTTCGGGACCGTGGCATCGAGGTCAAGGAGCGCCATATCATGCCCGAGGAGCTGGAAAGCTTCCAGCAATGCTGGCTGACGGGAACGGCGGCCGAGGTCACACCCGTGGGTCACATTGGCGACTATTCCTTCGAAGTTGGCGCCCTGACCCGGGATATCGCCGAGGCGTATGAAAAGCTGGTGCGCGCCTGACGGCCCACCCTTGGCCCCGGTCGGTTAAATGACACCGACCGGGGCCGATTTTCGCGATTGCCCTAGCGACAATTAACGCGATTTTCGGGAAGTCCGCGCAATTTGCGGCCATGCCCACCACGACGCCAGCAGAACCAAAACGCCAGATCTCGCTCCTGGTCGCCATGATCGTCGCGATTGCGACGCCGGCAACCCTTGCGCTCAGTTACTATCATCTCACCGGAGATCCGACCTTTCAGCCGCTTGCGTTGACGGTCGAGCGTCTGGCGGCTGTTGGCCACATCACACAAGCATCGCCGATCATCGCCGTCATCCATACCGGCACGTCCGAGGCGGACATCGAACATGGCAAACTGTTCGGTCAACGCCTGTACGCAAGCTTCTACGGCAAGGGCCTGCCCTTGCAGGTCACCTTGGAACCAACCCGGACGACCGCACCGCTTCTGATAACGTTCCACATCGGACGAAACACGTTGGGCCCATATACCGAGGCCACAGCCGCACAAGGCGTCAGGGCCGCCGCAGAGGCGGTCAACTTCGTCCGAACCCAATCGTTGCTGGAGCGAGCCCACCGCTGGTAGACGCTCCACCGGCAAGGCCAACACTCAACGATCAGCATCCCTGCGCTGGCCCGCCAGCTTTCCCGCGATCAGCCACCGGCCTCGCGTCAGCCGAGCTGGCTTCTCTCGATTCGAAGGAAAGCCCGGTTGCGCAGAGCCTCATTCAACGGCCCCTTCGAGCGCCGAAGCAGCAGTTTCGCGGCCGGGCTTGACCCTTCGGGCGCAACCTTCCGAGCAACCGATGCAAACGGTGCCACACTGGAAGCGTCCCGGCGGTGGTTCCGATCAAGGACATGTTTGGGCATGATATCCTCCGTTGTCAGGCAAACAGACCATAACAGATTTTCCGGAAATCGGAAATCCGACCAATTCACGCAGTCAATTGACCCAACCGTTGCATGGTCCACCGGGCGGCATCGGCCACGGTCGGATCAGGGTCGTCAAGATGCGGCCTGACCGCATCGATCAGATCCGGTTGACCCGAATTGCCGATTGCGTACAGAACATTGCGCAAAAACCGGTCGCGGCCGATCCTCTTGATCGGGCTGCCGGAGAACCGTTCCCGAAACCGCGCATCGTCCAGCCCGGCCAACTCCGCCAGCGGTGGGGCATCCAGGTCGCCCCGGGTTGCATAGCGTATGTCGCTGGCGGCAACGGCAAACTTGTTCCAGGGGCAGGCGGCCAGACAATCGTCACAGCCATAGATGCGGTTTCCCAGCATCGCGCGCAGATCCGGCGCAACCGGTCCGTGATGTTCGATTGTCAGATAGGAAATGCAACGCCGCGCATCCATCCGATACGGCGCGACAAAAGCCTGTGTGGGGCAGGCATCCAGACAGGCCCGGCAGGACCCGCAATGGTCAACCTCGGGCGCGTCTGCGGGCAGCTCCAAGGTGGTGAAGATCGATCCGATGAAGAACCAGTTGCCAAGATCCCGGCTGACCAGGTTGGTGTGTTTGCCCTGCCATCCAAGACCCGCCGCCTGACCAAGCGGCTTTTCCGCGACCGGAGCGGTGTCCACGAACACCTTCACTTCGCCCCCGGCCTCGGCAATCAACCATCGGGCCAGCCGTTTCAGGCGTTTTTTGACGATGTCGTGATAATCCTTGCCCCGTGCATAAACCGAAACCGCCCCCCGGTCCGACTGGTCCAGAACCGCCCGCGGATCCTGCTCGGGCGCATAGCTTTCGGCCAGAACCAGAATGGACCGCACGTCGGGCCACAAGGCCATGGGATCGCCGCGCCATGGCAACCTTTCGGCCATCCAGCCCATCTGGCCGTGATATCCCTTGTCGACGAAGTCCGCCAATTGTGCGGGCACGTGCCCGATCACATCGGGGCGGCCAACCCGCATCAGGGAAAAACCTTCCGCCTTTGCCTGCGCCTGCAGCCGTTGCTTCAGCGTTTCCATGAACTGCACACGTCATTTGTCGGAATATCCCCCCGGCCCGCACCCGGGGCGGCGGGCAGACGGCCCCGCTGTGACGGGGAGGGCTCAGAAATCCAGATCGGCATATTGTCGGGACGGCGGAAAGCCCGGAACCTGATCGGCCAGCAGCCCCCGAAACGCGGGCCGCGATTTGATCTTGGCATACCAGTCCTTCACGTTGGCGCTGCGGTTCCAGTCCACGTCGCTGATATAATCCAGCGCCGAAATATGGGCGGCCGCCGCGAAATCGGCCAGCGACATCTGGTCGCCCGCCAGCCAGCGCCGCTGGTCCAGCAGCCACGTCATGTAATCCAGATGATACTTGACCGCCTTTGAGCCCGCCTTGACGTTGCGGCTCTCGGGATAACCCTGCTTGGTGATCTTCTTGTTCACTCGCTCGTACAGCAGGTTGACCGTCACCTCGTGGTGGAACTTGTCGTCGAACCACGCACAGAGCCGCCGCACCTCGTATCGATCCTCCGGCGCCTTGGGCAGCAGCGGCGGTTCGGGGGCTATCTCCTCCAGGTATTCACAGATCGCCTGGCTCTCGGCCATGATCCGACCGTCCATCCGCAGGACAGGCACCTTGCCGGCAGGGTTGCGCCGCAGAAAATCGGCATCCTGCTCCCAGTAACGTTCCTCGACCAGATCCACCTCGATCTTCTTTTCGGCCAACACCAGCCGGACCTTTCGGCAGAACGGTGACAGGGGAACGTGATAAAGACGGTTCATGCGATACGATCTCGATTGAAGGAACACCTTTTCTTGCCGTGCCGCGCCGGTTTTTTCAATCCTCGAAACAAGAAGCGCGACCATCGGCTTTGATCGTCGCGGCGCCATCCCGGATCGACGCGGCCCGTTTTCGCAACCACGGCGTTGCGTTGGCGGCATTCCGCCGCTTCGGATCGGGCAGCACGGCGGCAATCCGGGCCGCCTGCGTAGCGGTCAGATCGCGCGGGCTGGTGTTGAAGTACCGATGCGCCGCGGCCTCGATCCCGAACACGCCCTCGTCCATCTCGGCCACGTTGAGATAGACCTCCAGGATCCGCTGCTTGGGCCAGACAATTTCGACCACGGGCGTCAAGAGAGCCTCCAACGCCTTGCGCACCCAACTGCGCCCCTGCCAGAGGAACACGTTCTTGACCGTCTGCTGGCTGAGCGTCGAGGCCCCGCGTTGCGCGCCGTCGTCGAGCGCGTCGCGGATCGCTTCCATGTCAAACCCCCAGTGCAGGCAGAAATTCGCGTCCTCCGCCGCAACCACGGAACGGGCAACGTAGGGCGACATGTATTCGATCGGCACCCATTGGCGCTCCACCGTTCCCAAACGCCGCTGTTCGCTCCAGATCGTGTGGGTGATCGGCGGATTCACGAAGCGGAACAGAATGATCAGCGCCAGCAACAGCAGTGGCGGCACCAGGGCCAGCCGGAGGAACCAGCGCCATGTGAACAGAACCCAACGCACCGGCATGGCTGTACGCCGTGCCTGTGTCGTCCTTGCCCTGCCCTTGGCCGGCGTCTTTTTCGCCGCGCGCTTGGCCGGCGTCTTCTTGGTGCTCATCCTGGCCACGGCAGTGTCATGCCGGGGCGGCGGTGCCCCGTCAAGCGGCGAGCAGGCAGGGCGTGACTGCCCCGTCAAATAGCGCGAGGTCAGTGCGGATCGGGCAACAGCCCGTCGCCGCACAGGCAGGGATGGCGTGTCCGGGTGCCCCATTGACCGAGATCATGGCGGTGCCGGACCCAGGGGCGGAGAATGCGGACCGGGAGGACCGGACCATGCAAACCAACGCACTTCCCCGTTACGATGACAGCGAAAACCAGACCGGCTGTTGCCCGAAGTTCAATCCCGAGGGGTGGGACGGTGTGGATCTGCATTTCAGGGACAAGCGGTTCCTGCGCGCCGAAACCCGCAGCGCGATGCATGTCCCGCTCAACATGGGCACGGTGTTCGACCGTGTTGGGACGCGGATGGAGACCGCTGGGGCTTGGGATTCGTCGAACATGATCGTTCTCAGTCGGGACATCTCGCCGTGGAAGGCCGAGCATTACTTCTCGACCGATACCGAGGTGCCGGACGAACAGATGGCGCGGCTCTCGGGCGATTTTTTCACCAAGGTCTTCGAGGGCCCGTATCGCGAGGCGAAGCACTGGCACACGGAGATGGAGGATCTTGTCCGCGCCCGCGGCAAGGTGCCGTCCGACGTGTTCTTCTTCTACACCACCTGCCCGAAATGCGCCCGCGCCTATGGCCAGAACTACGTGGTCGGCGTGGCGCGGATCTGAGGCCGGCCGGAGGCGGGACAGCCGGGCCAGTTCCGCTGCAAGGCCCGCCGAAAACGACACCGGGCCACCCCAAAGGATGGCCCGGCGATCAGGGTGAGACAGCAGGGCTTCACTCGGCGGGGATCGCCCCTTTTTCGACGGTCAGCGGGTGCGGGATATGCACCAGCATTTCCTTCGGGCAGATCTGGAGGAAGTTGCCGATCTCCAGGTCCCAGTGCTGCAGGATGTTGGCGGCCTTGGCGGACCCCGTCTCGGCCGCATGGCGTTCGATCAGGCCGCGAAGCTCGGCTTCCCAATGGGGATGCGACACCGAAGAGGTGACGAGCGTTTCCCGGTTCATGAGTTCTTCGGCCTTGCCGTCGGGGTCATGCAGATAGGCCATTCCACCGGTCATGCCAGCGCCAAAGTTGGCCCCGACGCTGCCCAGGATCACCGCCACACCGCCGGTCATGTATTCGCAGCCGTTGGAACCGCAGCCCTCGATCACGACCTTGGCGCCGGAGTTCCGCACGGCGAAGCGCTCGCCAGCGCGGCCAGCGGCAAACAGGTAGCCGTCGGTTGCGCCATAGAGCACCGTGTTGCCGATGATGGTGTTTTCCTCCGCCTTGAGCGGCGAATTCATCGGCGGACGCACAACGATCGTTGCCCCCGACAGACCCTTGCCGACGTAGTCGTTGGCGTCCCCCGAGACCTCCAGCTTCAGCCCCGGCGCCCCGAAGGCCCCCAGCGACTGGCCCGCAGACCCGGTCAGCTTGACGGTCAGGTGGTCGGGCTGCAACGCGTTGCGCATCCCGAACCGCTGAACGATGTGGCTGGACGTGCGGGTGCCGATGGTCCGATGGGTGTTCTGCACCGCATAGGACAACTGCATCTTTTCGCCGTCCTTCAGGAAGCGGGCCGCGTCGGCAACGATCTGGGCATCCAGCGTGTCCGGCACAGGGTTGCGGGGCTTGTTCACGTCATAGACGATCTCCTTGGCCCCATCGACGGTGATCAGCAGCGGGTTCATGTCGAGGTCATCCAGGTGCGCGTTGCCTCGGCTGACCTGGGCCAGAAGGTCGGTGCGACCGATCACTTCCTGCAGGCTCTTGGCACCCAGTTCGGCCAGGATCTCGCGAACCTCCTGTGCGTAGAAGGTGATCAGGTTCACCACCTTGTCCGCAGACCCGGTGAACTTGTCCCGCAGCGCCTCGTCCTGGGTACACACGCCAACCGGGCAGGTGTTGGACTGGCACTGGCGCACCATGATGCAGCCCATCGAGATCAGGGCCGCCGTGCCGATGCCGTATTCCTCGGCGCCCAGCATCGCGGCGATCACGATGTCGCGCCCGGTGCGCAGCCCGCCGTCGGTCCGCAAAGTCACCCGGTCGCGCAGCTTGTTCATTGCCAGAACCTGGTGCGCCTCGGTCAGGCCCATCTCCCACGGAAGACCGGCATATTTGATCGAGGTCGCCGGAGAGGCTCCGGTGCCGCCGTTATGACCCGACACGAGGATCACGTCGGCCTTGGCCTTGGCCACGCCAGCCGCGATGGTGCCGACGCCCGAAGACGCCACCAGCTTGACCGTCACCTTGGCGCGCGGGTTGATCTGCTTGAGATCGTAGATCAGCTGCGCCAGATCCTCGATCGAATAGATGTCGTGGTGCGGCGGCGGCGAGATCAGCGTCACGCCTTCGGTCGAATGCCGCAGACGCGCGATCAGCTTGGTCACCTTCATGCCGGGCAACTGGCCACCTTCGCCGGGCTTGGCGCCCTGCGCGACCTTGATTTCCAGTTCTTCACAGTGGTTCAGGTATTCGGCTGTCACACCGAACCGGCCCGAGGCCACCTGCTTGATCTTGGCGGACGGGTTGTCGCCGTTCGGCTCGGGCACGAAATGGGCCGGATCTTCGCCGCCCTCTCCCGAGTCGGATTTTGCCCCGATCCGGTTCATGGCAACGTTCAGCGTCTTGTGCGCCTCGGGGCTCAGCGCACCGAGCGACATGCCGGGCGTGACGAACCGCTTGCGGATCGAGGTGATCGATTCAACCTCTTCCAGCGGCACCGGACGACCGAGCGGTTTGAAGTCCAGCAGGTCCCGCAGGTGGATCGGCGGGTTGGCCTGCATCTTCCTGGAGTATTGCCGCCACAGCTCGAACGACCCCTTGTCACAGGCCGATTGCAGCATGTGCATGGTCTGGGCCCCCCAGGCATGGGTCTCGCCCGACTTGCGCGCCTTGTAGAAACCTCCGAGCGGCAGGATGTCGGAGCCTCCCAGCCAGCCGGCCTTGTGGACCTTCTCGGTCTTGCGCTGGATACCGGCGACGCCGATGCCCGAAATTCGGCTGACCATGCCGGGGAAAAACTCCGCGACCATGGCCCGGCTCAGGCCCACGGCTTCGAAGTTCAGCCCGCCCCGGTAGGACGAGATGACCGAGATGCCCATCTTGGACATGATCTTGAGCATTCCGGAGTCGATGGCGGCGCGATACCGCGCGATCGCATCGTTCAGCGACCCTTCCAGCAGGCCGCGTTCGATCCGGTCGGCTAGGCTGTCCTCGGCCAGATAGGCGTTCACGACCGTGGCACCACAGCCGATCAGCACCGCAAAGTAATGCGGGTCCACGCATTCGGCGGAACGTACGTTCAGCGAGCAGAACGTCCGCAGGCCCTTCTTGGTCAGGCCGGAGTGCACTGCACTGGTCGCGAGGATCATCGGCATCGGCACGCGGCTGTCGGACTGGTGATGATCTGTCAGCACGATGTGACCTGCGCCCGAGCGCACGGCATCCTCCGCCTCGGCCCGGATCCGTTCGAGGGCCTTGCGCAGGGCATTCTGCTCTCCGCCGATCGGGAAGGTGCAGTCGATCTCGACCATCGGCGATTTGAACTCGCTCGACAGCTTGGCAAACTGCGCATTGCCGACAAAGGGACTGTCCAGCACGACGATCTCGGTCTGGCTGCTGTCCTCGTCCAGCACGTTCTTGAGGTTGCCGAACCGGGTCTTGAGGCTCATCACGCGATACTCGCGCAGGGAGTCGATCGGCGGATTGGTCACCTGGCTGAAGTTCTGCCGGAAGAAGTGGCTCAGCGGCCGGTACTTTTCGGACAGGACCGCCGACGGCGTGTCATCGCCCATGGACGCAAGGGCTTCCTTGCCATCCTCGGCCATCGGGACGAGGATCTGCTCCAGTTCCTCGATCGAATAGCCCGCCGCAATCTGGCGCTTGCGCAGCTCGGCTCCGGTGAACATCGGCTTTTCGGTCTCGCCCGACAGTTCCTCGTCCATCTCGTTGATCTTCTGGACCCAGTCACCGAACGGCTGGCTGTCAGACAACATGTCCTTGATCTCGACATCGTGGAAAAGCTTGCCGGCCTGCATGTCGACGCCGATCATCTGGCCCGGACCAAGCGCGCCCTTTTCGATCACGTTGGCCTCGTCCGTCGGCACCATGCCGACCTCGGAGCCGGCGATCAGCAGCCCCTCGCCTGTCACGACGTACCGCATCGGGCGCAAGCCGTTGCGATCCAGGCCCCCACAGACCCAGCGACCATCGGTCATGGCCAGCGCAGCCGGGCCATCCCAGGGCTCCATCACCGAGTTGACGTAGGAATACATGTCGCGCCAGGCTTCGGGCAGTTCCACCGCCTGCTTGGACCAGCTTTCGGGCACCAGCATCGTCTTGGCCATCGGAGCCGAGCGACCGGCCCGCACCAGCATTTCGAACACCGAGTCCAGAGCGGCCGAATCCGACGAGCCGAGGGCGATGATCGGCTTGATGTCTTCGGCGAGGTCGCCAAAGGTGCCGCTGGCCATCCGGATCTCGTGGCTCTTCATCCAGTTGACGTTGCCCTTGAGCGTGTTGATCTCGCCGTTGTGGGCCAGGTTGCGGAAGGGCTGCGCCAACCACCACTGCGGGAAGGTGTTGGTGGAATATCGCTGGTGATAGATCGCAAAGGCCGATTCAAACCGTTCGTCCAGAAGGTCGGGGTAGAAGACCGCGACCTGCTCGGCCAGCATCATGCCCTTGTAGATCATCGACCGGCACGACAGCGAACAGACGTAGAAATCGTGGACGCGGGCGGCGGCGGCGGCCTTTTCGATCCGGCGACGGATCACGTAGAGTTCGCGCTCGAAGGTTTCCTCGTCGACGCCCTTGGAGTTGGAGATCAGGATCTGTTCGATTTCGGGCCGGGTCGCGTTGGCCTTTTCGCCCAGACAATCGATGTTTACCGGGACGTGGCGCCAGCCATAGATGTAATAGCCCATCCGAAGGACTTCGGATTCGACGATCGTCCGGCAGGTTTCCTGCGCGGCGTGGTCGGTCCGCGGCAGGAAGATCTGGCCGACGGCGATCAGCTTTTCGATGTCGGGTTCGTGACCGGTACGGCGGATCTGGTCATAGAAGAACGGAACCGGGATCTGGACGTGGATGCCCGCGCCGTCGCCGGTCTTGCCGTCGGCATCCACGGCACCACGGTGCCACACGGCCTTCAGCGCGTTGATGCCATCTTCGACGACCTTGCGGCTCTTGTGGCCATCAATGGCAACAACAAGCCCAACCCCGCAGGAGGAATGCTCTTCTGCCTCGTCATACAGCCCGTTTTCGGCCATCCATGTGCGCTTCGCCCGTTCGGCCTCGGCCCATTTTGCATCATAGGTCATTGCGCTTCTCCTTTGGCTGGGCCTGCGGGTGACGGGCGGAACCCTATCTCCTCGGAGGCATTGCATTCGAATTGCGGGGTCATCTCGTCGAACCCCGTCTCGCCCGGGTGGATGAACATCACCGGACTCAGATCGTTTTCCCGGATATCACCGCCCTGGTCGAAGCGGTCCGGCCCGAGGAAAAACAGGCGTTCCTCGGCAAGGACGTACTGGTTGCCGGAGACGGAGAAGAGTTCTTCGCCGCTTTGTGCATCCATCGCGCTGCTGGAAAACTCGGTTTCGAGCAGGGTCAGGTGGTCGATGGTCACGCTGCGCCCGGTGAGGGCATCAACCCCCTGGTGCACCACGTCACGCTCGCCATCGGGTCCGGATTCACGGATCACAAAGGCATAGGTGTCGCGACCGGTGTCGAGCAGGTCTGTCAGTGAGGCCGGATCGGGGCCGGGTTCGATCAGGTATTCCCGGGTGCCGTCGCTGAAATACTGGCTGTCGAGCCACTGGAAGTCATGATCGTAGACCGACAGCGAAAACACGCCGTCCTTGTCATAGTGGACCTCCCAGACCGTGCCGTCCGGGGCAGCGTCGCAGCGCCAGTAGTGAGACACCCCGCAGCCCTTCATCTGAACGGTCAGGAACCCCTCGCAGCCCGCTGGCACCTGGACCTTGCCAGCCAGAACCGGCGTCGCGGCGCAGAGCGCCACGACCGTTGCGGTCGTCCAGGGTAAGAGCTTTGGCCTGTTCACATCAGCCTCTTGCAGGTTTTGGCCCACGCAGAGCCACGCGTCCGGAAACCGGGACAGGACCCACGGCACCAAGCAGATGCC
Organism: uncultured Tropicimonas sp.; assembly: GCA_947495685.1. Taxonomy (GTDB): domain Bacteria; phylum Pseudomonadota; class Alphaproteobacteria; order Rhodobacterales; family Rhodobacteraceae; genus Tropicimonas. The sequence goes on along the minus strand of CANLZY010000021.1, from coordinate 7,774 downwards.
GTGGAGTTCGGATTACTCGGCGGCGACGCCCGTGGCCGCGGCATCGAACCGGGCCAGCATCGCGTCGGCGGCTTCGCGACCGTCGCGGATCGCCCAGACGACCAGCGAGGCCCCCCGAACGATGTCGCCCACGGCATAGACGCCGGGCATCGAGGTCTCGTGGCTGCGGAAGTCGGCCTTGACGGTGCCCCACCGGGTCACCTCCAGCGCCTCTTCGCCCCAGAGCGCCGGCAGGTCTTCGGGTTCGAAGCCAAGCGCCTTGATCACCAGGTCGGACGGTTCGACATAGTCGGCCCCCTCGATCACCTCGGGGCTCTGACGGCCGGAGGAGTCCGGCGCACCCAGGCGCATCTTCTGCACCATGACGCCGGATACCGGATCGCCGGCAAACCCCTTGGGGGCGGTCAGCCATTCGAACACGACGCCCTCTTCCTCTGCGTTCTGCACCTCGCGCTGCGAGCCGGGCATGTTGGCGCGGTCACGGCGATAGAGGCACTTCACGCTTTCCGCGCCCTGACGGATGGCTGTGCGCACACAATCCATCGCGGTGTCGCCACCGCCGATGACAACCACCTTGCGACCGGCGGCGTTCAGTTCGCCCGAGTCGAATTCCGGCACGGCATCGCCAAAGTTCTCGCGGTTGGAGACGGTCAGGTAATCGATCGCCCGCACGATCCCGGCAGCGCCCGAACCGGGGCCTTGAAGGTCCCGTGTCTTGTAGACGCCGGTCGCGATCAACACCGAGTCGTGCTTTTCCCGAATCTCGGCAAAGGAAACATCGACGCCCACGTTGCAATTCAGCACGAATTTGACGCCAGAGTCCTCCAACTGCTTGTTGCGACGCATGACGATGTCTTTTTCCAGCTTGAACCCTGGAATGCCGTAGGTCAGCAAGCCGCCCGCGCGATCATAGCGGTCATACACTGTCACCTGCACACCCGCGCGGCGTAGCATGTCAGCCGCCGCCAGGCCGCCGGGACCGGCCCCGATGATACCGACGCTCTCGGTGCGTTCAACGGCGGGAACGATCGGCTTTACCCATCCCTTTTCCCAGGCCGTGTCTGTGATGTATTTCTCGACCGCGCCAATGGTCACGGTGCCATGACCCGACTGCTCGATCACGCAATTGCCCTCGCACAGGCGATCCTGCGGACAGATACGACCACAAATCTCGGGGAACGTGTTGGTCATCTGGCTCATGTTGTAGGCTTCTTCCAACCGCCCTTCGGCGGTCAGGCGCAACCAGTCGGGGATGTTGTTGTGCAGCGGGCAGTGCGACTGGCAATAGGGCACGCCGCACTGGCTGCACCGGCTCGATTGCTCGGCGGCCTTTGCATCGGCATATTCGCCGTAGATCTCGTGAAAGTCGTGGGCACGCAGATCGGCCTCCCGCTTTTCGGGCATCTGCTTCCCTACGGTCACGAATTTGAGCATCCGCTGTTGTGCCACTGACTTGCCTCCATTGATCGGTTCGCGCTGCTTACATCTGTCTTGAATGGAAATAAAGTCACAAAGTATGACCTAAATTTCGGAAAACGCCCCTTCCGCGACGGCAAATCCGGCATCTCATCGATATTTTAGGTAAGCAAAGGTGCCTTACTTATCGACTTTCCATTTATAATCATCTGGTTACGATGCCGCCAAATATGACTTGGAGTCTGGCCCTCATGCCACTGTTTCACATCTTTCTTGTTGCCGTTATTCAGGGCCTTACCGAGTTCTTGCCGGTTTCCTCTTCCGGACACCTGATTCTCCTGCCGATTCTGACGGGATTGCAGGATCAGGGTCAGACCATCGACGTCGCCGTCCATGTTGGAACCCTGTTCGCCGTGGTCCTGTATTTCTGGCGTGACGTGAAGGGCGCCGCAGCCGGCCTGCCACGCCTGCTTCGCGGCAAGGCCGACACGCCCGGGGCAAGGTTGGCGTTCCTCCTGGTCATCGCCACCATTCCGGTCATCGTCATTGGCCTGATCCTGAGCGTCACCGGACTGGACGATGCCATGCGGGGAATCACGGTCATCGGCTGGACGATGCTGATCTTCGGAATTGTGCTCTATGTCGCCGACCAGAAAGGACCCGAAACCCACGAGGCCGAAGACTGGTCGGTCCGGGATGCGTGGATCATGGGCATGTGGCAGGCCGTAGCGCTGATGCCAGGGACGTCGCGGTCCGGCATAACCATCACCGGCGCGCGCCTGCTGGGCTACACCCGTACCGACGCCGCCCGCTTGTCGATGTTGATGTCGATCCCGACCATCATGGCATCCGGCATCCTGTTGGGGCTGGAAGTTGCGGTGGACGGGGATGCATCGATGATCAAGGACGCCGCGATTGCCGCAGTCTTTTCGTTCGGGGCCGCGCTTCTGGCGCTGAGCCTGATGATGCGGCTGCTGAAGTCGGTCAGCTATACGCCCTACGTGATCTACCGGGTGATCCTGGGCGTGATCCTGTTGGTCATCGCTTACAGCTGAACTTGAACAGGGCCGGCGTTGGGATGGCCCCGCTGTCATTCGCACAAACCATTCCGATCCCCCTCGTCACCAGCGTCTCGAAAGGTGGACAGACCGGCGCGCCGGTTGTCAAAGGCCCCCGTTGAGCCGAGCACAAATGATCCCGCAGACGGCCGTATCCCATGAAAACGCCCGCCAACGAATTGGCGGGCTGAGGTGGTGTCAACATGTACCGCATCAGGTGAAAGATGCCGGCACTGCCTCTGTTTCAAGAGGCCTCAGACCTCCATGTTCCTCGCCGATTCCGTGAGGACCTCGAACTGACCATTCGGACGGAACCGCCAAAGGTATTCCGGAAGCACCGCGCCGAAAGAAACCGGCGTGATCCCCAGCGTCTCGAAGGTCATGGCACCGTCACTGACAACGTTGTCCACTGCCAGGTTCCGGATCTGATCCTTGGTCAGCGGGGCCTTGACCAGCCCGAAGGACACCTTTTCAACCACCCCGAACATGCCGGCCAGCAGCTTTGCCCGGCCAAAGGGGATGTTGTGGATCAGCTTGCGTCGGCGGATGATCTTCAGCATCTGCTGCATCAACTCGCGGAAGGTCGCAACATCCGGCCCGCCGAGTTCGTAGATACCGGGTTTCGCCGCCCCACTGACACCGACGACCGCAGCCTTGGCAACATCGTCGACATACACCGGCTGAAACTTCGTATCTGCCCCGACGATCGACAGGATCGGGCCAAGTTTGGACATCGCCGCGAACCGGTTGAAGAACTCGTCCTCCGGACCAAAAATGACCGACGGCCGCAGGATCACCGCGTTCGGCACATGATGCATCACTGCTGCCTCGCCGGCCGCCTTGGTGCGAGAGTATTCGCTGTCCGACTCGGGGCTCGCGCGCAGCGCCGACACGTGAACGAACCCCTGGACCCCCTCTGCCGCAGCCAGCCGTGCGACTCGCTCTGCGCCTTCGGCCTGCACCGCGTCAAAGGTATTGCGCCGGTCCTGGCTGAGGATGCCGACGCAGTTCACAACCGCGTCTGCCCCGTGCATGGCCGCCCTGACCGACTCTTCGTCCCGGATATTGCAAACAACGGGCTCGACCTGGCCAACCTCACCATAGGTGCGCACAAATCGGCATTCGTCTGGCACCCGGGTCGCAACCCGGACACGCCAGCCTTGCTTGGCCAAGCGACGAACAATGTAGCGTCCGACAAAACCAGAGCCGCCATAGATCGTGACGAGCTTGGACATAGTGATCCCTCCGTTCGGTGGCTTGAGTTTCAGATAGCGCTGAGGTGAAACGGTAACAAGCAGCGATTGCGTCGCGCCCCCCGGAGGAGGCCTCCCGAGACATTCTATCCGTTAGTTCTCAAAAACACCAAAATCGCCGTTGACACCCCCCGTAACCCGCCCTAGAAGCCGCTCTCACGACACCTGCCCAGGTGGCGGAATTGGTAGACGCGCTAGCTTCAGGTGCTAGTATTGGCAACGATGTGGAGGTTCGAGTCCTCTCCTGGGCACCACTCACAAAACACACCCCCTCAAAAACATTGCGATAGTCGGCGAAAGCCACTCGCTGTTCCCCCATTTATTCCTCCACTAGACGTTGGAATTGGGCGGAATTTTTCGGAACTCTCGCTCGGGCTATCCCAAGTGACCACGCTTGCGAGGCGTTTCACCGGCACCACGGGCAAGGTAATGTTGGGCATGACTTAGGCCCGCGGATGAAGCTTGCGGCCAGACCCTCGGCAACGAACGTGTCGCCGACGTCCTTGCCGTCGATCCGCAAACGAACGCAGACGCAGCACGACTCGCCTTTCTGACGATGGCAACGCTACAGGCAGCGCGCGGCAGCGCAGCACGGCTTCCCCGAAGCGGTCATTCAAGACGATCAAAATCGCTAGAATCCAAACCGGACGTTCGCTGCGCTCCTGCCCAATGTCTAAGTTGTAGACAAGGACGAAACCGCTCTCGCGGTATTGGCGCTTGTGGCGGATGTTGCGCGCTTATTTGAGTTCTGTGATTTTGTGAACCGACGCACCTGTCTGACGATTGGGACCTTCTCAATCTGACGACAGGAGGTTTCGATGTCAGACCAGTATGTTCCCGCGCTACGGCAACGATTTCTCGAAGACATGCGGATCAAGGGTCTGCAGCCCAAGACGCAGACGGTGTATTTGCGGGCGATGCGTGACTTCACGCGGTTTCTGGGGCACGCGCCTGATAGCGCGACGCCGGAGGAGTTGCGGGCGTTTCAGTTGGTTGAGAAGGAACGGGGCGTCGGCGCGCCGACGTTCAAAAACCGGCTTACGGTGCTGAGTTTCTTTTTTCGACGACCTGCCCGCGCCCGGAGAGTGAAGGCGGAAAAGAAAATGATCCAGTGAATCGTTCTCCCGCTGAACGCGGCATATGCGGTATCAGCGGGCCGCCAAGAAGATCCCGGTGGTGCTGAGCGCCGAGGAGGTGTCACGCATTCTGGAAGCCGCGCCGGGACCCGGCCTGAGGTATCGCGCAGCCTTCAGCGTTGCCTATGGCGGCGGGTTGCGGGCCAGCGAGGTGACGCATCTGAAGGTCGGTGACATCGACAGCGACCGGATGCTGGTCCGGGTTGATCAGGGCAAAGGACGCAAGGATCGGCATGTGATGTTGTCGCCGAGCCTGCTTGGCTTGCTGCGCGACTATTACCGTGAGGCGCGGCCAAGGGGATGGATGTTTCCCGGTCGCAATCGCATCGACCCAATCTCGACGCGACAGTTCAATCGGGCGTTCGGAGTGGCTTGCGACTTTGCCGAGATCAAGAAGAAGGTCTCGCCTCATACTCTGCGACACAGCTTTGCCACGCATCTGCTGGAGGGTGGGACCGATATCCGGGTGATCCAGGTGCTGCTGGGGCATGCCAAGCTGGAAACGACGACGATCTACACGAAGGTGGCAACCAGGACGATCCAGGATGTGACCAGCCCACTTGATCTGCTGGTGAGCCGGGAGGCTGGTCCCGGTTAAGCCGGGCGGCCTTGCCTCGGCCAAAACTGGAGGTCGCGGGTATCTTCCGCACCCATGGCGTCACCTATCGCCGGGACCACGCCGGGCACCTGAACCTGCCGCAACTCAAGGTGATGTCTGCCATCGAGACTTGCCGGACCGCTGCGCTCGGCGGGCATGTATCGGCCTGCACCAAATGCGATCATCAGCACATTGCCTATAACTCATTTCGTAACCGACATTGTCCGAAGTGCCAGGGCGCGGCAGCGAAAGACTGGATGCTCGCGCGGATGGAGGATCTGCTGCCGGTCGAATACTTCCATGTGGTCTTCACCCTGCCTGCCCAGATCGCCGACATTGCCTTCCAGAACAAGGCAGCCGTCTACGGTTTACTGTTCAAAGCGTCGGCGCAAACGCTGCTGACTATCGCTGCCGATCCAAAGCACCTTGGTGCCCGGATCGGTATGACATCGGTGCTGCACACATGGGGATCTGCGATGACCCACCACCCGCATGTGCATGTCATCGTGCCGGGAGGAGGCGTATCATCGCATGGCACGAGGTGGATCGCCTGCCGCCCGGGCTTCTTTTTATCCGTGAAGGTCCTGTCTCGGCTGTTCCGGCGCTTGCTCCTCGAAGGACTGAGCCGATTGCTCAGCGCAGGTAGGCTGCGCTTTTTCGGCGATCTGACAAAGCTGGTCGATCCGGAAGCCTTCGCGGCCCATCTCGCACCGCTACGCAAAGCCGAGTGAGTCGTTTACGCCAAACCGCCCTTCGGCGGGCCGGCTTCCTCGCCAACGGCATCCGCCGCAACAGGATCGAGAAGATCAGGCGTCTGCTCGACGCAGAACCAGAACCCGATCAAACGACGGATGGGGCAACCAGCGCCGAATGCGATGATCAAACCGCCCACCAGCCTTGCCCGAAATGCGGCGGGGCCATGATCGCTATCGAGATCTTCCTGCGCGGCCAAGCACCCAAATGCCGGGCACCACCATGGGAGGACGCCGGATGACCAGTCCAACCCGATCGGCCTCGCAACGAAAAGGCACCGGACCAGTCAGTGTGGCCATCTCTCCAAATCATTGGTGGCAACAGCCCTGTAGTCTCATGGCGAGAGGCCAACCAATAAAGACGTGTCGGGAAAAGAAGCCGGCAAATTCAGCCCGTCGTCACGCAACCGTGCGCTCTCAACGTTCGACATCGCAGCCGTAACCTTCATTCCCCATAGACCCAAAACAGCCCGCGCTTTCCTCCTTGTCAGATTTGTCGCCGCTGCAGCACACGCTGACAGCACCCACAAACCTTAGACGAAGGCGCCGTTCGTAGTCCTGCTCTGAATGGCAGCTTTGAAAAAATCGCCCCATCGCCTACGCTTGTTCTTGGAAGTCCATTGGAGAGCCCTGTTTTGGAGTTTGACGAACAGATTGAAAGTATTGAACGGTTAAGAGAGCTCCTGCCAACCGAGGGGTTTACCAACACTTTCCTCAAGGTAACTGATCGACTTAATGATACGGCACGGAAATTCATTGAACTGGCGCCATTTGTAGTTGTCGCAACCAAAGCGTCCGAAGGTCTGATTGATGTCTCCCCTAAAGGTGACCCTGCTGGGTTTGTGGAAGTCTACGATGATAAGACGATCATCATTCCAGATCGGCTGGGCAACCACCGCGTCGATGGCTTTCAAAACCTGTTGGAAGACCCAAACATTGCTCTTCTTTTCATTGTGCCAGGTCACGGCGACACATTGCGGGTTGCGGGCAAGGCTCTTGTTGTTCGAGACACAGCGATCAGCAAACGGCATGCGATAAACGGAAAGGAACCTTTGCTCGCACTTGTAATTGACGTTGAGGAAGCCTTCATGCATTGCTCGAAGTCTTTCATCCGGTCTCGGTTGTGGCAGACTAGTCACTGGCCCGAACGGAAGTCTGCCCCGACGCTTGCTGAATGGGTCGTCTCCTCAGTCGACAGAGAGCAGACTCTCGAAGAGGTCGAGGAAGATCACACAGCGGATGAAGGTGCTCGGCTCTACTGAAATGGCAGAAAGCCGACATTCATCCACCGCGCAGCATCTGTAGTATGGGCTCGGTGCCGTCGTTCCGACCCGTCTCGTCGAAGGGCTGGTTCCAACCGCTGAATGCCCGAGTGTCGAGGCAACCTTCTGAAGAAGATGCAGCATCCGCCTTAAGGGTATGACCGCTTCGGGCGCGCGGTTTGACCTTCACGTGCTGCGCCGCCGCAAGGCAGCCGTGAGCCCATTTCGTTGAAAACCTCATGCTTGATCGAAGGGCATCCGGCTGATTCAATTCCTGCAATGTGTGGGAGGACCGGCGA
>CANLZY010000020.1 GCA_947495685.1 uncultured Tropicimonas sp. | reverse complement strand
GGAAACCATCGTCCCGATGGACCAACGACCAACCATGCACTAACTTTCAGATTGGACCACTCAAGTGGGGCCGCTCACCTGCGCAACTGCTTTCGCGACCGATGGCGGCAACAGCTTCTTGATTTTCGCCAGTTCCTCGTGGGCGTGTTTGATTTCGCTGAAGGCTCCCTCGAACTCCGCGCGCACCGTCGCCTCGGCATTGGTGAGGGCTCGGCCCTTCAGCCGTTTCCACACAGAGCGGAACGCCTTGCGGGCCTTCAGGAAGCCGATGGAACCACCTTGTGAAGGGCGTTTCTCTGTCGGCGTGGACGCGGCGCCATCGTCCGTTGGCCGTCCCACGGCGTCGATCTTGCCGCTCGAAACCGCTTCGACGTAGTCCATGACGCCCTCGGCTTCTTCCTCACGCGCGGCAACCGCACGCTCGCGCTCGATCAGCTTCGCCTCCCTGGCCGCTAAGCGTGCCTCTTCTGACGCTCGCCATGTCGCCGGCCGGACATGGCGCGGCGTCATTGGCGGTTCCTTCCCGGAGTTGAGGGCATCTCGGACGGCCTGCTTGTGCCGTTGGCCGCGGCACAGGCCGATCTCCGAGAACCATTCGCCAACAGAATCCTGCGCCTTCTCGTAGTTGCGGATCATCGGAAACTTGGATGGTTGCAGCTTTCGGCGCCGGGCAATTTCCTTCTTCTCGCCCGTCTTCTTGCAGGTTCGCATCATCACATCCGTGACCCGAGGCATGATCACGGCGTGGATGTGATAGGCGCTTTCGTCGCGATCCGCGCGGGCATGGATGACGTCCGCTTTGAAGTGGTGCTTCAGCCAGGCAACCGCACGCTCCTCGAACGCCACCTCGCGCGGGTTCTGCCCCGCCTCCCCAAGAAAGACCGAGATATCGTCGTCGAACCATTCCTTGTTCGCTGTCAGGATGACTTCCCGCATCGGACCGTGCCGGGATGCCCGATACGGGTCCTTCGGTCCTTCGAAGACACGACGGCGCAAGTCCTTTCGTCGGTTCCGCCGCGCCAGCGCTTCAATCTCGTCGGCGAAGTTCCCCAAGCGCATCTCCTGGATCTCAGAAAGCGCCTTGGCCGCCCAGTCTTCATCACCGATCAGACGCGTGTTCAGATGGCTGCGTGACGTGTCGATATGCCCAAGATCGCCTCCCCTCCGGGTTCGGTGGGCCTCGTATCTGGCAAGGGCCTTCGGCGACATCCCCTCGAACCGCAGAACGACGGGACATTTCTTCTTCGACACGCTGGACATGGGACAGTTCCTTCAAACCAATTTCGAAGGACATCGGTCGAGTTGGCCGAACGGAAAAATTCCGGGAGCAAAAAACTTCGCGAGCAGGGGTGAGGAGGTGTTTACTCACTAAGTAGCTCGCACTCCGGGCCGAGGGCCCTGCGTTCGAGCTACGCGTTCGCCAGGGGCAGGCCCCTGGACCCGGCGCCGCTTGCGCGACGCGTGGGAGACGCGCCGCTCTCCCAAACCCTCTCGGCGCCGTCTGCCGGACCAAAGGGTTCCCCCCCCTCTGGACACCCCAGGGCAAAGACCGCTCGCCGCCTGTCTCTGCACATCTCCGGCCGCTTTCAGCGCGACCAGGGGGAAACAGCTCGCCGCACTCTCCCCCTCGGACCCCGTCCTGGCGCCCTCCCGGCGGGCTCGGGGGCACTGCGCGTCGCCCCCGAGATCCCCTTGCGGTCAGAGACACCGGGTGCCGCCCCGGTTTCTCCGACACCACTTTCCCGACGGCGGAGCGTCAGGCGGCCTGCCGGCTCCGAACCAGCGGTAGCCGATCGATCGATAAGCGATGTCAAAGGGAGGGGGCTTCGCCTCTCTCCTCGTAGCGTCGCGCGGAAAACCGGGATTTTCTGAAACAGGACGCGGCTTCCGCCGTCTTTGTTTTGTGAGCGTGCATTTTGTGACACGCCCCCAAAAACAGAGACGTCAAAAGCCTCCCGTCGATGGGTGTGTCGAAGAAGCAATCACAGGAAAAAGACATGCTAGATAAGACACTTGACGCACGAGTTTCGGAGTGGAAAGGCCACCTTTCCTACGGCGACATTGTAAGATTTCGTTTCCCCGTCAGTTTGCCGTCGGACCAGGACAAACCGAAGGTTCGGCCCTGCCTTGTCCTCGACACAGAAGAGCTGCTTGGCGAGAAATTTGCGTGGCTCGCATATGGAACAAGCGCCAACACCAACTCGAACCGAGGCTACGAAATCCGTTTGGGCCACATGCCGGACGTCGTCGCTGCTGGTCTAAAAAAACCGACGCGATTTGTCGGCGCCCGGCGGATCCTGGTCTCGCTGGAGAACTCGGGCTTTGTATGTTCAAGCGGAACCAATTCGCCGATTGTTGGGCGTCTGACGGGCGGAGCTTTCGATCGCCTCAACTCAGTTCGGGCACGCATTCAAGCGGAAGCCGACATTCGATCAGATCGCATTGAACGCGGTGTGACGTTGAGCCAACCGGTTGTCGAAATTCGAAACAAGCGGCGCCGAGCGATCTCAGCGCCACAACTCGGGCAGCGGCGCCATCGGCCTGATAAAACCACGAGTTTCGTGCCGCAGGGCGCGGGTCATTCCGAACCGACCACTCTCTGGGCGAACCCGAACTAAACGCGAGATTGTCTCCGACAGCATTCCCGGTTTCTGAAGCAACCGGTGCTGACACAATCAAACCGCCAAGCCGCAAGGCTTCGCGGTTGATCCTGGCAGCACCCCGGGTCGGTCCGGGGTGTCGCCAAACGACCGGGCGAAACCGCCGGCTCCTTTTGTTTGCTGGCTGGAACACCCTGCAACCCAAAGCGCGTTTCGCCCGGTCATCCTCTCCGACTTCATCTTCAAATCGGCTGCTCGCGGAACAGCGACGGCCCTTTCAAGCAAGGATTCCCAAATGCACACGAAGACAATTGCCTCCCTCCCGACTCTGGTTCCGGGGAGCAACACTTACAAAGCTGTCGTCTTCCAACAGCCGCTTCCGGGCTCGGACTTCGAACGCCTTGAAGACATGTCCGCGGATGCCATCGCGCTGGCACGGAAGGCTGTGAGCTCCATCCGCGCGTTGCCCCATCAACTGTTCAAACCGCTGCAATCACACGTCGATCTCTTCGAAAAGCAAGTCGATATGCGGCGCATTCTGAACGACAATTTCAGAGTCCGCGCGGAAGACATTCTGGATTTGCTGGCGCGGACACATGCTCCGGACGATGAAACCGAAGACAGGATCGATCAGATCAGACGCGAACTGCGAGATGCGCTCGAAACTTCGTATCGAGTCTCCGACCTCCTGGGCGCAGAAAAGGATGTCGGCTGGCACCGGGGGATTGGACGGGACTGAGCGGCACTCAGGGAGGCGCGTGCAGTCCTCGAAGAGTGTTGCGCGCTTCCGAAGCCCGACCCAAGGTGACCTGCCTCGGTCGCCTCTCCGCTGATGCGACATTCACGGAGACGGAAGGTTGAGCTTCGAAAAAAGAGTCAGCCGGACGCGCAAGCCTCTGAAACCAAACAAAACAAAATCTCACCATTTCCCGGCAAACAACTCCATCTCCTGACCACACCAAGAGGAGGTCGGGAATGCCCGCTGCAAGTCCATCACAAGCCGCCATTTCGAATGCCCTGTCCGCGATCGTGGACAGCGGCATCGTTCCACAGTCGATCAGGATCGATCACGACGGCGGTTTCGTCGTTCAATTCTTCAACCCTTCGTCGGTCTCCGCAGGTTTCGACCTGCCGGATGAGTTGACCGGCGCGGCAGACCCTCCCGCATACGAGTAATTTCATGAACCTCACCAAGCCATATCCAGGTCTGTGCAAGGAACGCACGCCGGCGGGCGAGGTGAGGTGGCGTGCGCGCGTGGAGGGACAAAAGACCCGGCGGATCACGCTTTCCGTGACACCGGCGCACGCAGATTTTGACGACCATTACGATGCAGCCCGTGAGGGTCGGAAGCTGAAAGTCGGGCCGAAGAAGAAGGTCGCCAAGGGAACGCTGGACGCGCTTCGCAAGAGCTACATCGACTGGATGGAGATCCAGGTTGAAGGTGGAAAGCTCTCGCCCGCGACACTCACCAGCCGCAAGACCGGGTTGAACCAGGCTTGCAATTGCAGGACGCCGAAAGGCAAGCGCATGGGCTCCGTGACCGCGGATCTGCCGGAGGAGGCATTCACCCGCATCGTCGATAGTTTCGGCACCCGCACCGGCGCGGCACAAACCTGCCTCAAGGCTTTGCGGGCGGCCTACAAGTGGGGCGCCAAGCGGGGCTTTCCAAAGAACAGCCCGGTGTTCGGCGTTTCGGCAAATCACCAGGAAGGTGGCGGTGCCGTGGCGTGGAGCGCTGACGACATCGCGAAATTCCTGAACCAGCATGGTCCCGGCACCATGGCCCGGCTCTGGTTCTGCCTGTCCCACGCGCTCGCCAACCGGATCGGGGATTCCAGGGTGCTCGGTCCGGGCAATGAAAAGATGATCGGCGGTGTTCGACATATCGAATGGCAACCGAACAAGAAGGGATCGAAGTTCGTCTCGATCCCGTTGCACGACATCCTGGTGAACGAGTTGGCCCATCACGAGCCGGGCGAAACTTTCCTGCGGACGTCCAACGGAAAACCCTTTGCGTCAAGCGCCGCGCTTGGCAACCGGGTGCGTCAGTGGATCATCCAGGCGGGTCTCTGCGTCGATGCAACGAACGAGAAGGGCGAGACCGTCAAGAAGGCCACCCGCTCGCAGCACGGCATTCGCAAAGGCGTGGCAGAAATGATGGCGGAGGCCGGTGCGTCAGTCTACGAAATCGGCGCCGTTCTGGCACATGCCGAGACCAAGACAACCGAGCGCTACACCGAGAAATCCGACCGCCGGAAGCTCGCCGCAGGGGCCTCGAAGAAGCGCGCCAGCGGCGAAGGTGTTCCAAAGTATCCCGAGCCTAAGTCACTTGAGGGTGCAAGTCCTGAAGAAGCAAAGATTTTGGGGAGCGCTCGCAGTTCGTAGGGGAGATCCCAATTGCACCACCCACCAAATCCACAGCTGCAAACGACGCGCACCATCCGCAACGAGCGCCAATACCGCGGGAACGGTTCAGTCCTTGTCCCGTCGTCGGCCGTTGGTCTGCCAGGTATCGGAGGTCTGGTGTGCGGACAAAGGGGCAATTCGCTGCGGGAGCATCAATGTCTCCTATCAAAAAAGCAGTGGTTCTCGGGAAATTGTCTGGCTTCAGTCAGCCTTGTCATACGCTTCCCGTGCGGCATCAATCTCGCTCAAGTGTTCCAACGCCCAATAGCCTAAGGCGCTGACCGGCTCGCGAAACGACTGCCCCATCTGAGTCAGATTATATTCGACCTTGGGCGGGATCGTTGGATATTGGGTCCGGTTCACAAGCCCATCCCGCTCCAACTCCTTCAGCGTCAGGCTCAGCATACGCTGCGAAATGCCTAGATTTCGCTTGATTTCGTTGAAGCGCATGGTTCCGTATTGAGCCAGCGAGATGACCACCAGAACGCTCCAACGGTCGCCCACTCGTGACAGGACCTCGTTGATACGCTTGCAATCGGGGCATTGTTTGTCGTCCAGCATGGCAGTTCCCAATTTGTGACTAAGGGTCAAAAATGTGCCTTCTTGCGGCAGAACTAAGTTCTCATTAGTTATTCAGTCACAAATGTATACTGTCCATCTCGGGCTCTGACAATGGGATCAACAACCGTGACCGCAAAAACACTGAACGACCACCTGAACTGGCGCTACGCCACCAAGAAAATGGAAGCTGGCAAGCCCGTTCCACAAAACAAGGTCGATGCCATCGTCGAAGCTGTTCGCATGGCGCCGACGTCAAGCGGCACGCAACCATTTGAGCTGATTGTGGTCACAAACTCCGATATCCGGGCAAAGATCGCCGAAGCGGCGTCAGGTCAGGCACAGATCACAGATGGGTCGCACCTCTTGGTGTTTGCCGCTTGGGACAATTACACCGAAGACCGTATTGATACAGTCACGCAATTGAATGTTGCGGCCCGAGGCGACCTGCCTCTGATCCATGGCTACTACGACAATCTGAAAGCCAACTATTTGCCGCGCGAGGCCGAGGTGAACTATGCCCATGCAGCGCGTCAGGCTTATATCGCATTGGGCATTGCTCTCATTGCAGCCGCAGAACAAGAGGTCGACAGCACGCCGATGGAAGGGTTTGACCCCGATGCTGTTGACGAAATTCTTGGCCTTAGGGAACGTGGTCTTCGTTCCGTCGTTTTGATGCCGTTGGGTTATCGCGAAGCGGCCAGCGATTGGCTGCTGCCGATGCCGAAGGTCCGCAAGTCGCGCAATGCAATCGTGACAGAAATCAAATGAGCGCGGAGGGAATCACATGAGCTTTCTAAGAAGTCTGTTCAAAGCAGCCCCCACGCCCACAGAGGACGGCGCCTTTCAGCCGTCACCCCTTGCTTTGAAACTCGCGACCGCATCCAAGACGGATTATGATGGCGGAGCCTATGCCAACCCTTACAGGGGCGGCGACAAGCGCGTGCTGATGATCTGCACCGAAGAGCGCAACATGACCATGGCCAATGGCAAGAAATTCTCAACCGGAAACCACCCGGTCGAAATGGGCCTGCCGATGTTGCACCTGCTAGCCGCTGGTTTCCAGATCGACATTGTCACACCCACGGGCGCCCCTGCCATTATCGAAGACTGGGCCATGCCGCGCGAGGACGAAGCCGTCATGAAGCTGTATCGTGACTATGCCGATGCCTTTGCCAACCCCGACAGCCTCGCCGATTTCGTGGCGAATTCGATGACTGATGATGCACCTTACGTCGGGGTCTATCTGCCGGGTGGTCACGGGGCCATGTTGGGCCTGCCAGAGAACGAAGACCTGGGAAAACTCCTCCGCTGGGCGCACAAACGGGACCTGTTCACGCTGGCGATCTGCCACGGACCGGCCGCCCTGCTTGCTGCGGGCGATGGCCCATCGTTCATCTACAACGGCTACAAGATCGCGGCCTTTCCTGATGCGGTCGACAAACAAACGCCGATGATCGGCTACATGCCGGGCCATATGCCGTGGAAGTTCGGCGAAAAGCTGAACGCCTTGGGTGTGGAAATCATCAATTCCAAGGCCGACGCCACATGCCACATCGACCGCCGTCTCGTTTCGGGCGCAAGCCCCAAAGCGGCTAACGCATTTGGACGGTTGGCGGCGGAAGCGCTGTTGAAGAACGTGCGTTAGACGGAAACAGCTGCGGCGCGCATGCGGACATTCGTGCATCACGCAGCATCGGTAATTCCGGGCTCTCTCCGGTTCTTCGCTGCGCGGTGAACGAGTGGCGGGTCCTGTGCGTTTGCCCACCGGATCGAGGTTCTTCTCAATCCTGATGCACGACATCGTTGCGAACGAGTTGACCATTCATGAGCCGGGCGAGACGGTCAAGAAGTCGACTCGCTCGCAGCGCGATATCCGCAAGGGCGTCGCTGAGATGATGGCTGAGGCTGGTGCGCCGGCCTAAAAAATCGGTGCATTCCAGGCCCACGCCGAGACCAGGAAAAGCGAGACTACACCGAGAAACCAGACCGCCGGAAGCTCGCCGCAGAGGCCACGAAAAAGCGCGCCAAGGGCGAAGGTGTCCCACGGCATCCCAAGCGTGGGACACCTGAGGGTGTAAATTACGAAGAAACAACGATTTTTAGGGGGAATTGGCAGTCCGTAGGGGAGTCGAACCCCTCTTTTCAGGTTGAAAACCTGACGTCCTAACCGATAGACGAACGGACCGTGCTTGTTGGTGTGGCGTTAATTAGGGAAGGCGGGGCGGCGGCGCAAGGGAAAAAACAACCGGCAGCAAAGTTTTTTGACCTGAGGCCGAAGGCTTCCATTTCAAGCCTCTGCTGCATCCTCCAGACGCAGTTGTGGTGCCTTTCTTCCGTTCCATTCGTTGATCTCGAGCCGACCGGCCAGGTGGAACCGGGCACCACCGTGGGCTTCGAGCCGCGGGCCAAGTGGCCCGTCGAAGGCGCCAAAGCTGATTGCGTCCAGCCTGGCCGACAAGCCGTCGCCGAAACTGACCTTCAGGTGGCTTTCTCCGACACGGCGGGCGTGCAGGATCTTGACGTCCGGGAAAACAAATCTTGGGGCAGGGGCTGAGGCGCCAAACGGGCCAGCGGCCTCTATTTGATCGATCAGGGCCACCGTCGCACCGCCGGGCATCAGCAGACTGTCGATTTTCAAGTCACGTGGGCCACCGGCGCCCGCGCCCTGGCGGTTCAGCAGGTCCGCAAGGCGCTCCATGGCGGCTTCCAGTTGCCCTTCGTCGACCGTCAGGCCCGCAGCCATCTTGTGCCCCCCCCCCTTGATCAGCAGTCCCTCGCCAGCGATCCGCTGGATCGAGGCGCCCAGGTCCACGCCGGCGATCGAGCGGCCCGATCCTTTGCCCTGACCATCGGCCAAGCCGATCACGACGGACGGACGGTTGGTGGCTTCCTTCAGGCGCGAGGCCACGATGCCGACGACTCCGGGGTGCCAGCCTTCTCCGGCGGCCCAGACAAGTGGCCCGTCGATGCCACGCTCTTGGACCTGTGCGAGGGCTTCCTCGGTCACTCGGGATTCGATCTCGCGGCGATCGCGGTTCAATTGGTCGAGGCGTTCGGCCATGGCCTGGGCTTCGGCCGGGTCGTTGGTGGACAGCAGTCGCGCGCCTAAGTCAGCTTGCCCGATCCGTCCGCCGGCATTGATGCGGGGGCCAAGCATGTAGCCCAGATGATAGGCACGCGGGGCCTCGCTTAGGCCCGCCACATCCGCCAGACAACGCAGACCGATGCGATCACGCCGGGCCATCACCTTCAAACCGGTGCGCACAAGGGCCCGGTTCACGCCGATCAGGGGGGCAACGTCGGCGACGGTGGCGAGGGCGACGAGATCCAGCATCGCCATCAGGTCCGGGCCTGATTTCCCCTTGGCCCGCATCTGACGGTTTGCCTCGACCAGCATCAGGAACACCACCGCAGCGGCGCACAGATGGGCCAGATCGCCGGTTTCGTCCTGTCGGTTGGGGTTCACCACGGCAAGTGCCGGGGGGAGCGTTTCGCCGCCGAGGTGGTGGTCCAGAACCACGACATCGGCGCCCGTGGCCGCAGCAAGCGCCTCATGGGACAGGGTTCCACAATCGACGCAGACAATCAGGTCGTGTGCCTGTGCCAACGCCTGCATTGCCGGAGCATTGGGACCGTAGCCCTCGTCGATCCGGTCGGGAACATACAGGGTCGCCTCGCGCCCCAGTACTCGCAGCCAGTCTATGAGGAGGGCAGCCGAGGTGCCGCCGTCCACATCGTAGTCGGCAAACACGGCGATGCGTTCACCGCGTTCGGCTGCAACAAGGACGCGGGCGGCAGCAGTGCCCATGTCCTTCAGGCTCAGCGGGTCGGGTAGAAGGTCACGCAGAGCGGGTGCGAGGAAACCCTCTGTCTCCCCGATTTCCACGCCCCTGCGAACGAGCACCTGACACAGCGGCCCGGGTAGCCGGGTCGCCTGTACCATGGCTTCGGCGCGGCGCTCCAGTTCGAGGCTTGGGCCGACCCAGGTCCGGCCTGTGAGCGAGTGCTCGACCCCGAGGAACGCCGCCATCCCCGATCAGACCGGGTTCGAATAGGTGATGCGGCGGACGGAGCCGGTCTTGGATCGCATCAGGATCGTCTCACAGGTGAACCGGTGCGGTTCCCGCTTCACGCCGGGAACAAGATTGCCGTCGGTCACGCCGGTGGCTGCAAAGATCACGTCCCGCGTCACCATTTCGTCGCGGCTGTAGATCTTGTCGAGATCCTCAATGCCGGCCTTGCGCGCCCGCGCGACCTCGTCATCGTTCCGGAACAGCAGCCGGCCGTACATCTGGCCGCCCATGCATTTCAGCGCCGAGGCGGCCAGAACGCCTTCGGGAGCGCCACCCGAACCCATGTACATGTCGATGCCCGTCAGGTGGGGTTCGGCGCAGTGCATGACGCCGGCCACGTCGCCGTCGGTGATCAGGCGAATGGCCGCGCCGGTCGAGCGAACTTCCGCGATCAGATCTTCGTGCCGGTCCCGCAGCAGGATGCAGACGTTGATGTCATCATTGTCACAGCCCTTGGCCTTGGCCAGCGCGCGGACCCGCTCGGCGGGTTCCATCCTCAGCGTTACCACGTCCAGCGGATAGCCGGGGCCGATTGCCAGCTTGTCCATGTAGACGTCAGGGGCGTGCAGCATCGAGTTGCGCGGGCCCATCGCGACGACTGTCAGCGCATTTGGCATGTCGAGCGCGGTCAGCGTGGTGCCTTCGAGCGGATCGAGGGCGATGTCCACCTCGGGGCCCTGGCCCTGGCCGACTTCCTCTCCGATATAGAGCATCGGAGCCTCGTCCCGTTCCCCTTCGCCGATGACGACCACACCGCGAATTTCCAGCTTGTTCAGCTCGCTGCGCATCGCGTTGACGGCGGCCTGATCGGCTGCTTTTTCGTCGCCGTGGCCGATCAGGTGGGCCGAGGCCATTGCAGCGGCTTCGGACACGCGGGCCAGTGCCAGAGAAAGCATGCGGTCATGAAATTCAGGGGGATTATGCATGGGGTCGGTCTTCCTGCGTAAAGAAAAGATCAGAGAGGGTCAACGGTTCGCATTCCGGCGTAGCTGCGCGATTGGGGAGCACGCAAGTTGTGTTAGCGCTAGAGCGTCAAACCGCCTCGGTCCTTGCCGGAATCGTCGTGTGATTCGGTCTGACGCCCCCGGGCAGGCTAGACCTCTTCGATGCGAATCGCGACGGGTGCGCCCAACAGGACGCCCGTGTTGGAGAAGGCCTCGAGCGCGGTGTCGAGAGAATCCCGGCTGGTCTTGTGGGTCACGATCACGACTGGCGCCGAAGTGCTGTCGTGGCGGGTCTGGCGCATTCGGTCGATGCTGATGCCGGCCTCGCCAAGGACCGAGGCGATCTTGCCCATGGCGCCGGGTTTGTCCGACAGGAGCATACGCAGATAGTAGGGCGCCGGAGTCACGGTGCGCGCCGGCTGAGCCTGTTTCAACCCTCGCGCGGGCTGTCCGAATGTGGTCAGGCGGGTGCCGCGGGCGATCTCGATCACGTCACTCATCACGGCGCTGGCAGTTGGTCCGGCGCCGGCACCGGCGCCACGCAGGACGATCTGTCCAACTTCGTCGCCTTCAAGGACAACCATGTTCGTGCCGCCCTGCAGTTGTCCCAGTGGGCTGTCGGCCGGGACCAGACACGGCGACATCCGCTGTTCCAGGCCGCGACCGGTCATCTGGGCCACGCCCAGCAACTTGATCCGATAGCCCATGTCTGCGGCCGTGCGAATGTCCTCGATTGAAAGGCGCTGGATCCCCTCCAGCTCGACATTCTCGAAATCGACCTGGGTGCCATAGGCAATCGAGGCCAGAAGGGACAGTTTGTGACCCGCGTCGATCCCGCCAACGTCAAGGTTGGGGTCGGCCTCCAGGTAGCCAAGCTGATTGGCCTCTTCAAAGACCTGATCATACGGAAAGCCAGACGATTCCATCCGGGTCAGTATGTAATTGCAGGTGCCGTTCATCACGCCCATGACGCGGGTGATCGTGTTGCCGGCCAACCCTTCGGTCAGGGCTTTCACCACGGGTATCCCACCGGCCACGGCGGCCTCGAACCGGATGACCCGTCCGGCGTCCTCGGCCAGTTCGGCCATGGATTGGCCATGCAGCGCCAGCATCGCCTTGTTCGCCGTTACCACATCCTTGCCAGCGGCAAGAGCGGCTTCGGTGGCGGCCTTGGCGGGGCCGTCGCTGCCGCCCATCAGCTCGATGAAAACGTCAACGTCGTCGCGAATGGCCAGTTTGACCGGATCGTCTTCCCAGTCGTAACCGGTCAGGGGAACACCACGATCCTTGTCCCGGGAGCGGGCGCTGACGGCCGTGATTTTGACCGGGCGCCCGGTGCGCGCCGCCAGAAGGTCGGCTTTCTGGCGCACGATCTTGACCACACCGGCACCGACGGTGCCAAGCCCTGCAATGCCGAGGCGAAGGGGTTGGGTCATGGTCATGTCTCCGCTGCTGCTAGATTTGTATCGTGGCCGCCTTGCGGCCCGGCGTGGTGTAGCGCGTTCATGTTTCGGGCGCAACGCGGAGGGTCCCGTCCTGCAGGCGGTCGCCGGCCTCTTGCAACGCCTGCTGCTCGTCCAGCGACACGACCGGCCCCGCGAGGCCGGTCGCCCTGGATTTCAACGCGTCGGTGCGGGCCTGAAGCGCAGCTTGGGTGCTCAGATCGAGCGTGGTTGTGCTTCCGGCGCTCAACAATGTACGGTTGTCGGCCAGTTGCAGCGGCTCGGCTGCCTTCGCGTCTTCCGATATCTCGGCGTCCAGTTCTGGAAAGGTTGCGCAACCGCCCAGCACACAGGCCAGCACAAGGCAGGATGTCAGGCGGGCAGGTGGCATGCAAGGCTCCGGTTCGGGTCGGCGCACCCTATCCCCGAGCGGGAAAAGAGGGCAAGCAGATGGATCGCCCCTTGAATTGAACAAGCGTTCAATGGATTGTCGTTGGATGGCACGCAAAACAGGTTCTCACGCCGAAATCACTGGTCCCCGCATCCGCGCGGCGGCGTTGCGCCTGTTCGCGCGGCATGGCTACGCCGCCGTGTCGATGCGCCAGATTGCCAGCGAGGTCGGGGTCCAGGCAGGAGCGCTTTATACCTATACACCGGACAAGCAGGCGCTGTTGTTCGACCTGATGCGCGTGCACATGGAAAACCTTCTGGAGAGCTGGGCGGCCGAGGCCGTGTTTGGCGACCCATGGGAGCGGCTGGAGGGGTTCACCCGTTTTCACGTCCGCTATCACCTGGACAGGCCCGACGAGGTGTTCATTTCCTACATGGAACTGCGCAACCTCGACACCGACAATTTCCGGGCAGTCGAAGCGCTGCGCCGACGTTATGAAATGCAGTTGCAGGATATTCTGGCCGATGGCGCCAAAGTGGGCTGTTTCACGGTGCCCGACACCAAGGTGGCGACGATGGGAATCATTGCGATGCTGACCGGCGTCAGCACGTGGTTCCGGGACACGGGCCGGTTGAGCCGAAGCGATGTCGAAGGAATTTATTGGGACATGACCCGGCGGTCGGTGTCGTCCCGGTTCACGGACCTCCCGGCCTGAACCCTTGCGCCGTCAACGGCACAAGAGTTCCGGGGCGACGCCGAACCGGGAAACGTTCATCCGGCCCGGGTCAGTGGGCGGGTCGGATGAATGTCCCGTTGCGAAGCTCGGAAAAGGCCTGGTTCAACTCGGCCCGGGTGTTCATGACGATCGGGCCATGCCAGGCGACCGGCTCCTGGATCGGAGCGCCCGACACCAGCAGGAACCGAATGCCCTCGGGGCCGGCCTGAACCGTCACCTCGTCACCCGTGCCAAAACGCAGGACGGTCCGGTTGCCGGACATGTCCCGGATGTTGACTTCCTGACCCATGACCTCCTTCTCGAGCAGCACGCCGGTCGGCGGGGATGCATCGGCAAAGGCCCCGGCGCCCTCGAAGACATAGGCGAAGGCCCGGCGGTAAGTGTCGACCGGAAAGGTCTTTTTCACGCCCGGCGGTATGGAGATGTCCAGGTATTGCGGATCGGCGGCGATGCCGTCGACCGGACCGGTCTGGCCCCAGAAACTGCCGATGACCACCCGCACCCGGGTGCCGTCGTCATCGATCACCTCGGGAATATCGCCCGACGTCACATCCTGATAGCGAGGCGCCGTCATCTTGAGCGAAGACGGCAGGTTCGCCCAAAGCTGAAAGCCATGCATCTGACCGGCGCTGTTTCCCTCGGGCATTTCCTGGTGCAGGATACCGGAGCCGGCGGTCATCCACTGAACGTCACCGGCGCCCAGGCTACCGGAATTCCCGAGGCTGTCGCTATGCTCCACGCTGCCGCTCAGCACATAGGTGATCGTTTCGATGCCGCGGTGCGGGTGCCACGGGAATCCTGCCTGAAAGTCTGCCGGGCGGTCATTGCGAAAATCATCGAACAGCAGGAACGGGTCCATCTGCTCGGGATCATCAAAGCCGAACGCGCGGTGCAGTTTGACGCCGGCGCCCTCCATTGTAGGGATCGCGCGGGAAATGTGATCAACGGGTCTGAGGGACATGGTCTCGCTCCTTTTGTCCGATTGAAGGTAAGGCCCGACATATCGCGTGGCAATGCGCGCAGATCCTCCGGAACAGCAGGGGCACTGTGCAATTTTGCACCAATGCGCATTCCGGTCTCGCACGTGGCTCAAGAGGGCGCTAAGGAGCCGTCATGACCGATATTCAATCGCCCCCCGATCTCGAGCTCGATCCCGACATGATCCTTGCCACGGTGTCTCCATCTGGTGCGCGCCGGTTCATGGGCATCAGCGTGTTGTCTGTACTGGGCGGCGGCTTGCTCTTCATCGGCCTGACCAAACCGCCAGCGGACCTGGGCTGGTTGCTGTTCATGGTCGGGTTTGGCGTGGGGACGCTGGCATTGGCCGAGGCCCTGCGCCGCGCGACAGGCGTCAGCCTGGAACTGACCCCAACAGAGCTGCGTGAGAGCAACGGGCGCCGCGTTCTTCGTGTCGATCAGGTTGCAGCGGTCGAACGCGGGACCTTTGCGATCAAGCCGTCAAACGGATTCCTGATCCGCCTGTCCGAAACGCCCGAGGGCGGGGGACACTGGGCGCCGGGATTGTGGTGGCGGCTGGGGCGTCGCGTCGGGGTGGGCGGCATCACGTCCGCCTCGGAGTCCAAGACGATGGCAGAGGTTCTGTCCGCACTTGTTGTGCATCGCAAGCGTGGCGGCGGTCAGTCGTTGTTGTAACAGTCGAGATCGCCATCGGCGCTCAGAAACTTCACCTGTCCGCTCAGGCGCGGCCTGGTGAAGATGGCATTCTTGAACACCTGGTGTCCGAGGCCGACGTTGAAGGCCGGATTGTAGGACATGAAGGTCTCGGTCATGATCAGGGCGTCGCCCTCGTGGAACAACGGAATGGACTCGGAGAAGCTCTGCAAGGTCGTGTTGTCCAAGGTCTCGCGCCCGGTGGTGGACTTGGACCAGCACACCTCCAGCACCCGGGCGTCGTCGCTTTCGCACTCGTCGGTGCATTCGATGATCGACACCCGGATCTGGGTCGCGTGGTCGCCGTAGGTCAGATAGTCGTACACGTTCTCCAGGCCATCGAAATAGGTCTGATCGATGCCGACGTATTCCCGGCTGATCATGTCGGCAATGGTATAGGTGGCTTTGAGATTGACGTTTTGCATCCGAAAGGCGTCAAACCACACGAAAGAGCCGACATAGACCCAACACAGGGCCGGCAGGATGATTGCCGTCTCGACCGACAGCGATCCTTCGGTGCGTTCGGCAAACCGTTTTAGGGCGTTCCGGGTGCGGGTCAGGATGGAATGGAACATGGTCATTCCCCTCAGCTCGGTTCGTTCACGAACGCTGACAACGAGATCAACGCGTAGTGATCGGGGTCATGGCGTGGCAATTGCAGTCCCAGACCGGTCAGCGGGAAGAAGGGCTTCTGCAGGGCGCAGACGCGCACCATCATCAGCTCGTTCTGGATGCCGGCCTTGAAGGTCGTCACCGGCTGCACCTCTGCCGACTTGTCGATACAGGTCGGACCCTCGGGCAGCGGCGACCAGGTTTCCTTGGAAACCGGGCTCAACTCGATCAGCATGTTGGCCTTGCACTCTGGCAGGATCAGCGCAACCTCGCAGATATAGTCCTTCAGATCGTCGTGATTGGCGTCTTCCCAAAGGCCAAGGCGCAGGCTGCGCACGGCAATATCGGTGGCCCGGTCCAGCATGACCTGGCGCACCATCAGCAGGCCGATCTCGAAGGATGACATGAACAGCACCATGAAGATCGGGAAAAGGATCACGAATTCGATGCTCGAGTTGCCGTCTTCGCGCCGGAAACGGGCGGAAAGTCGGCTCAGTCTTGAACGAAAAGTCCCCTTCATCGGATTAGCCTCGGTCCTTAAAATGGTATTCGTTACAGGCCAGATGTCTGGCACGATCGGCGACGCAAGTTTGACGTAGTGGTGTGGCGCGTGCCGTAAACAGAACACCTGACGTGTGTCGGAAATGGGGCAACGACGGTGCGCAACCGTGTTCATTTTCCTGGATGAGAACGATCATCGCTGCCCCATGTCATTAATGCGTCAATCGCAACTGGTTGATTTGACGCGCGATCGCGGCAAAGGCGGTGGAAATGTCCAGGCTGCGAACATCGTAGAAATACGAGACGGCCGAGGCACATTCAGACAGGGTCGTGTCGCCCTGGCCATAGGTGTCCATGCCGATGGTAAAGATCGTGACACCGGCATCCTTGGCGGCCTGACAGATCTGCGAGGTGCGCGTGTTCTTGGTGCTCGACGCAAAACTGGTGACGATCTGGTTGTAGTAGGTGCTGCCGCTGCCGCCAATCGCGTCGGCCTTCATGTCATAGGCGAACCGCTTGGCCGTCATGTCTGCCCAGACTTCGGGCCAGGTCATCTGCTTCGGATCGCTGCCGTCGGCATACTGGTACCATTGGTCGCGATCTTCATGCCAGTAATCGTAGGACCCGCTGCGCTCAGGGTAGTAGTAGGTGTAGTCCCTGCTGGCCGCGTCGTAGAAGACTGGCGAGAGTCCCTCGCGATACGGGTCCTTGATGTCGAACTGGCTGGTGTTTTCGCCGTCCGACATCACCACCAGCACCTTCATCGCGTTGGGGCGGTCGTATTCAAAGGGCTGGTTCTTCAACTTCTCGTCAACCAGCTCGGCTTCAACCATCGCATTCAGGATCGGGCGGGACGCGGGATCCAGCAGCGCCGCACCCCATTTTGTGCCCAGCTCGATCGATGTCCAGCCGCCGGCCGTCATGGCCTCAATCCGGCCCGTCAGGTAGTCCGCGTCCATCGACCAGGGGGTGATCTCCCGATTGGACTTGGGCGAGCAGACGACGTTGCTGTCGTAAACGTTCCAGCTGCGATTGCTGGCGTCGAAGTGCGCGGTGCGTTCGAGGGTTTCTGTCGGCGTGATGGACGCCTTTTTGAAATCGTTGCTGTCGAATGTCACGCAGGATGAGTAGTCGTGCTCGTCGCTGGCGTTGAAGTAGTGCAACAGTGTTTCGCCTGCGGAGACCTGGGTGGCGAAGGGAATGATGGAGATGGCGGTGGTATTTTCATCACCCTCCTTGCGTGCCACGGCCCTGATGAAGTCCTTGGCGGCGGGCTTCAGCAAGTCCAACCGGAGGTTGTCATTGCTTCCCATAGAGCCGGAGTTGTCGAGCACCAGGGCGATCTCGATATCGGCCAGCGTTTCGTTGGCTTCGCCCTGTGCGGGCACGTACATCTGGTCGATTCCGACCATGTCGACAAAGATGGTTTGCATGTTTGCCGCAGAGGTCGCCGCGACCGTCCGATAGTTGATGCCTTCCTTGACGTCGACGGAAATCAGGTGGTCGGCCAGTCCGGCCTTGTCGAAGTACTCCTCGACGACCTGTTTTGCAGGCAGGACCTGCTCAAGGTCAGCGGCGGCCAGAACGGCTCGATCCAGCGTGTTTTGCAACTTGGTCCGGGAGTATTCGAACCGGACCGTGTCCAGCGACAAACCGACGGCCAGCATCATGCAAAGCAGCATGTAAAGCGTAAAAATGATCATTCCGCCGTCTTCATCGCGCCGGAAGGACCGCACAAGCCGCAGGAAGCTCCGTGGAGTTTGGTCAGGCCCTTGGTTGCCTTGGCCCCGGTTGGGCTTCGTGGAAAGAGGCATCGATTTCACCCTGCGGTTGATCATGGTTGGCGGGGAGAGACGAGAGACCCCCACGAGGCAGTGAACGGGTGCAAGCAGGCGAATTTGCGGCACAAAGGCGGCGAACAAGGGCCTTTGTGGGGCAAACATAAGGGTTTTTCGAGAAAGACAGAGCATTTCACGGCGTCCGTGGCGCCGCCCGGTGACAGGCGGCGCGGGACCGATCAGTTGGTCAGACGCAACTGGTTGATTGTGCGCGCGATGGAAGCGAAGGCCGCGCCAATGTCTTCCTTGCGCACGTCATAAAAGTTGCTGGGCCCAGAGGCGCAATCCGCAAGCGTTGCATCGCCTTGGCCGTAAGTGTCCATGCCGATAGTGAAGACGATGACGCCCTTGTCCCGTGCGGCCTTGCAGATGGCAGAGGTGCGGGTGTTCTTGGTGCTGCTGGCATAGCCCTGAACGATCTGGTTGTAGTAGGTGTTGGCATTGCCACCCATGGCGACCGTCAGGATGTTGGTCGTGTAGTACTTGACGCTCATCGTGTTCCAGACATCGGGCCAGCTCATCTGATCTGCGTTGTCGTCGCCATCGGGCGTGCTGTACCAGGCATTGTTGCGGATACGATAGTACTTGTTTGCCCCACTGCGGCTGGCATCGAAATACGAGAACCTCCAGTCTCCATTGACCTTGTGGCCATAGACCGGGGACTGTCCTTCGCGGTAGGGGTCCTTGATATCCCACTGGTTGGTGTTGGCGCCATCGGACATCACGACCAGATACTTTTTGCGGCTCTCGGACGTTTCGTAGCCAAAGGGTTGGCCGCGGTATTTCTCGGAGATCTTGCCGGCATCGATCATCGCATTCAGGACCGGGCCCGCAGAGGGATCAAGCAGGGCGGTCCCCCATTTTGTCGCCAGCTCGATCGAGGTCCAGCCCTGGCCAACCATCGCGTCGACCTTGCCCTTCAACATTTCGGCGTCGTCGGACCAGGGGGTTATTGCCCGGCTGGCATAAGTGGAGCAGACGAGGTCCTGATCGCGCGGCGGCTGACGGGTCTGCCTTGCGTCAAAGTGGGCTGTCCGGTCCAATGCCTGGGTCGTCGGCAGCGACGTCGTGCTGAAATCGGAGGTCTTGAACGTGACGCAATGGGAATCATTGTGTTCGGCGCTGACATTGTAATGCTTCAGCAGTTCAGCGCCGGCGGTGACCTGCGTGGCAAAGGGCACGACCGAAATCGCGACAGTGCCTGTCTTGGCCTCGTTCGACAGGATCGTATCGATGAATTCCTTGGCCGCCGGCTTCAGCAGTTTCAGACGGGCGTTGTTGTTTTGGCCCATCGACCCGGAGTTATCCAGCGCCAGCACGATTTCCAGGTCTGTCACGGATTCCTTGGCAGTGCCGGTAGCGGGCGCAGCCAGTTGACGGATACCCACCATGTCCATGAACATCGTCGGGACGTTCAAACGGCTCACGGCGGTGACCTCGCGGGAGTCGATTCCGGCGACGACATTGATATCGACGGTTGCAGGATCGATTCCGGCACGTGTGAAATAGTCTTCGACGACGGTGCGCGGGTCACGAGTCTGGTCCAGGTCGGCTGCTGCCAGGATGGCAGAATCCGTGGTGTTCTGGAGCTTGATGCGTGTAAATTCGGTCTTGACCGTATCAATGGCCATCCCGATTGCGAGCAGCATGCAGACAAGGATGAACAACGTGAAAATGATCATGCCGCCGTCTTCGTCACGGACGAAGGCGCGCGCCCTGGAATTCAGTTCACGACCGCGCATTCGGCGGACCAACGTTTCAATCGGCAACAACATTTTTGGCACCCTCGCCCCCCGGCTCAAATAGGCGCCCCCACCCAGTGCTTCTTTTTGCCACAAAATCGTCGTCAGTTTTAAACAAACCGTCGATCTTTCCCTGATTTTTTTGGAAGTCTATTTGAAATCAATGGGATGGAAATGTGACGGTAATATGCGGCCGTTTCCGGGGTGCGAACGATCCGAACCTGATGGCCGAACTGTTCTTCGAACCTGGGAAGACTCTTGGTGTGGAATGCGAATCACGATTCGAAACGCGGCAGGAAAGAGGCAGAGATTTGGCGTGTCTTGATGCCCGTTCCGTCCTAGGGTTCGATCAACGATCTGGGCCAGAGCGGACAATGCCGCCCTGACTGCCGCTGGTCGCAGGGAGATCAACATGACTGCAATTGCCGAACCGACTTTCCGGGAATCCGTCGACCTGATGTTCAATCGGGCGGTGTCCGTTATGGATCTGTCGCCGGGGTTGGAAGAGAAGATCCGCGTGTGCAACGCCACGTACACGGTTCGGTTCGGCGTCCGGTTGCGCGGGCGAATCCAGACATTTACCGGCTATCGATCGGTGCATTCGGAGCATATGGAGCCGGTCAAGGGCGGTATTCGGTATTCGTTGGCCGTGAACCAGGACGAGGTCGAGGCACTGGCCGCCCTGATGACGTACAAATGCGCGTTGGTCGAGGCGCCGTTCGGCGGCTCAAAGGGCGGACTGTGCATTGACCCTCGGCAATACGAAGAACACGAGCTTGAACGGATCACCCGCCGGTTTGCCTATGAACTGGCCAAACGGGACCTGATACATCCAAGCCAGAACGTCCCGGCGCCGGATATGGGTACGGGCGAGCGTGAGATGGCGTGGATCGCCGATCAGTATCATCGGATGAACACCACGGACATCAACGCCAATGCCTGTGTGACGGGCAAGCCGATCCATGCCGGCGGGATCCATGGACGGGTCGAGGCGACAGGGCGCGGCGTGCAATACGCGTTGAAGGAATTCTTTCGCCACCCAGAAGATATTGCGGCAGCAGGGATGGAAGGCAGCCTGGACGGAAAGCGGATCATCGTTCAGGGGCTCGGCAATGTCGGATACCACGCGGCAAAGTTTCTCAGCCAGGAGGATGGTGCCAAGATCACCGCGGTGGTCGAACGGGATGGCGCGCTGATCGATGACAATGGGTTGGACGTCGACGCGGTGCGAAACTGGATCGCGTCTCACGGTGGGGTCGAAGGCTATGCCGATGCGACCTATGTGGCCGACGGGGTGTCTGTGCTGGAAAAGGATTGCGATATCCTGATCCCGGCCGCATTGGAGGCTGTCATCACGCTGCAGAATGCGGCCCGCATCAGCACCAAGCTCATCATCGAGGCAGCCAACGGTCCGATCACCGCCGGTGCGGACGAGATCCTGCGACAGAAGGGCGTGTTGGTCATTCCCGATCTCTATGCGAACGCCGGTGGTGTGACGGTGTCGTATTTCGAATGGGTCAAGAACCTCAGCCACATCCGGTTTGGCCGGATGCAACGGCGCCAGGAAGAGGCCCGCCACACACTCCTGGTGGCCGAATTGGAACGGTTGGACCGGTATCTCGGAGATTCCTGGTCGATGACGCCGAGCTTCAAGGACAAGTACCTCCGGGGGGCGGACGAACTCGAACTGGTGCGGTCGGGGTTGGATGACACGATGCGAATTGCCTACCAGTCGATGCGCGAAGTCTGGCACGCGCGTGACGATGTGCCGGATTTGCGCGTTGCCGCCTATATCGTGGCGATCGAGCGCGTCGCCTTGAGCTATCGCGACAAGGGTCTCTGAGCCAGCGCGGTGCTCATGGTGTCGGGGTGCTCCCGCCCGTCGTCGATGCCATGTGGCACCTCCTCCCGTTGGGCGTGGCGCGCTTCGCGCGCACCACTCCAAGGGAGGGCGTGTGCATGAATGGCAAGCTGACCGGCCGAGGGTTGCCGGACAGCATGGCCGCCGGACTGAAAGCAAGTGGAACAGTGTCCCTGCCCATTGGAGAGGGTGGGCGCGCGATTTCGTCGGCGACACATGGTTCCAACGGGATGGAACCAGGTTTGGCCAACTCGATCCGGTCGCCCTTTTCGAAATGAGCAGCCGCGTCAGCCGGCGCGACCGGTCTGTAGCGTCCGCTGAGCATCCTCCGGCGCCAGATTGAAGTGCTACTGCTCCTGCAGGTAGTGACCGGAGACGAAACCTTTCATTTGGCGCACCTCCTTCAGGCTGACCTTGCACCACGGGGTGCCGCCGACACGATCGCAACCGTGGTTTCGCACCACCGTGCCGTTCGGGAGCCCGACGATCACGCGATAGCCGCTTCCGGGGCCGGATCGCAGATTCAACATGTCACCGTCTTCGACGCCTTGCACCACTGCTGTGGTGTTGGCGGCCATCGCGGTCGACGCAAGCGACAGCGCGATTGCCGCGACAAGAAGGATGTATCGGATTGCCTGCATGGTTCCTCTCCGGGATATTTGCTCGCCGAAGAGTCTCCTCCGGGCGATTGAATTGCAACAGGATATCGGCGGAAGGCTGCGGTATCGGTCATGTGCGCGAACTATGGGTTGCATTGCGACCTTGAGCCTGCGGTGGGCTGCGTCAAACGGGGGGCAGCGCACGTTTTCCGGGATTTGTCGTCGATCAACACCGGAATGTCGCGCTGTCGCATTGCATTGTTTCGGCGGGGGGGCTTTGCTTCGAGGGAAGCACACCGGGAGGGACGGCATGCGCTACAACGCGTTGCAAATCCTGAAGCAGGGGCTGTCGGGGAACCGCGGCTGGGGTCGGGCATGGCGCAAGCCGGACCCGAAGCCGACGTACGATATCGTGATTATCGGGGGAGGTGGGCATGGCCTGGCGACCGCCTATTACCTCGCGGCCGAACATGGGCTGACCAATATCGCGGTGTTGGAAAAGGGGTATCTGGGCGGTGGCAATGTCGGGCGGAACACCACGATCGTGCGAGCCAACTATGGTTTGCCAGGCAACTCGGAGTTCTACTCCCACTCGCTGCGCCTGTGGGAGGGGTTGGAGCAGGAGTTGAACTACAACGTCATGCATTCCCAGCGGGGCATCATCAATCTGTTCCATTCGGACGGACAACGCGACGCCGCGGCGCGGCGCGGAAACGCGATGCGCAATCAGGGCGATGACGCGGTCCTGCTGGGGCGAGACGATTGCCGCAAGATGCTACCTTATCTTGACTACGACCAGACACGGTTCCCGATTTATGGCGGACTTTATCATGCGCGCGGCGGCACGGCGCGCCACGATGCTGTCGCTTGGGGCTTGGCGCGGGGCGCCGACCAGCGTGGGGTGGATCTGCTGGAGAACTGCGAGGTGACCGGGATCGACATCGAGAACGGAAAGGTGACGGGGGTGCAGACCTCGCGCGGGGCAATCCGGGCCAAGAAGGTCGCCATCGTCGTCGCCGGACGATCCAGCCAGGTGGCGGCGATGGCCGGGATGCGCCTGCCGATCGAGAGCCACGTTTTGCAGGCGTTTGTCACAGAGGGGCTGAAGCCGGTGATCGATCACGTCGTCACCTATGGCATGGGCCATTTCTATATCAGCCAGTCGGACAAGGGCGGGCTGGTCTTTGGCGGAGACCTCGACTTTTACCCTTCTTATGCCTCGCGTGGGAATCTGCCGATGGTCGAGCATGTGATGGAGGCCGGCATGACGCTGATGCCGATGCTCGGCAAGGCGCGGTTGCTGCGGTCCTGGGGCGGGATCATGGACATGTCGCCGGACGGCTCGCCGATCATTGACAGCACGCCGACCGAGGGGCTCTTTCTGAATTGCGGCTGGTGCTATGGCGGCTTCAAGGCCGTGCCCGGCTCGGGGCATTGCTTTGCGCATCTTATCGCGACCGGGCGCCCACACGCTGCTGCGGCCGGGTTCCGGCTGGACCGGTTCGCAACCGGTCGTGGATTGATGGACGAGGAGGGGACCGGTGCGCAGCACAATCTTCACTAGAGGTCCCAAGCAAAACCTGGCCAGCGATATCCATCGGTCAGGCCGCGTGGCTGGCGGCCATTCCAACCTCCACCAGGCGTTTTCCGCAACATCGCCTGGACGTGGTCCAGTGCGTGTACAAGGGGTGAGACGATGCTGATACCGTGTCCTCTGTGCGGCGCCCGCGATCTGCGGGAGTTCACCGTGAAGGGCAGCGCTCTGACGCTCGACCGCCCCGCTGCCGACGCCATGCCCGAGGATTGGCACGGCTATCTTCACCTGCGGGACAATCCCGCCGGCCCCTCGCGCGAACTGTGGTGGCATGGGGCGGGCTGTGGTGCCTGGCTGGTGGTGCAGCGAAATACGGTCACGCACGAGATCCTGTCGGTGACCCTCGCAGAGCAGGAGGCAGGTGCATGAGACTCTGTGATCGCGGGCGCATCAACCGCTCGATCTCGCTGCCGTTCACCTTTGATGGGCAATTGTTGACTGGGCACCCGGGCGACACGCTGGCCTCTGCGCTGTTGGCCAACGGCATTCGCCTGATGGGGAGGTCGTTCAAGTATCATCGGCCGCGTGGGGTGATGACGGCTGGCGCCGAGGAACCCAATGCCCTGGTCGAGGTCGGCTTGGGGGCGGCCATGGTGTCCAACGTGCGGGCCACGGTGCAGGAGTTGTACGAAGGGTTGGAGGCTCGTTCCCAGAACCGCTGGCCGTCGCTGCGGGTTGATGCCCTTGCGCTCAACGACCTGTTGTCGCCGTTCCTCGGCGCAGGGTTCTACTACAAGACCTTCATGTGGCCCCAAAGCTTCTGGGAGAGGGTCTACGAACCGATGATCCGCAGGGCGGCCGGCCTTGGCAGCCTTGTGGCGGATGCCGATCCTGCGCGGCACGAAAAGGCCTTTGCCTGGTGCGACCTGCTGGTGACCGGGGCCGGGCCGACGGGCCTGATGGCAGCCTTGGCGGCGGGTGAAGCTGGTGCGGAGGTGATCCTTGCCGACGAGAGCAGCGAGCCCGGCGGGCGGCTGCTGTCGGAGGTGGAAGACGTGGGGGGGATGCCGGCGACGGACTGGGTGGACACCTGCGTCGCGCGGCTGCGCGCGATGCCGAACGTGCGCCTGATGACCCGGACAGTGGTGACCGGCGCCTATGACGGCGGCGTCTACGGAGCATTCGAACGGGTCGGAGACCATCTATCGGGCCCGCATGCCGATCTGCCCACAGATTGTTTCTGGCGGATCACGGCGCGGCGTGCGGTGCTGGCCACCGGGGCGATTGAACGCCCGATCGCCTTTGCGGACAATGACCGGCCGGGGGTGATGATGGCAAGTGCCGTGCGCAGCTATCTCAATCGTTACGGGGTCAGCCCCGGCAAGCGCGTGGCGCTGTTCGCCACCAATGACGACGCCTATCGTACCGCGCGGGATCTGCGGGGGGCCGGGGTCGAGGTCGCGGCGATCATCGACCCGCGCGACGCTGCGCCCGCGGGCGCAGAGTTTCCGGTGTTTTCGGACGCACAGGTTGTTGGTACGGGCGGACGCCTGGGACTGCGCCACATCCATGTTCGGACCGCCGGCAAGACGCGCCGCATCCCGCTCGATACCCTGGCGGTCTCGGGGGGGTGGAACCCGTCCTTGCATCTGACCTCTCACATGGGCGCCCGACCGCAGTGGCGCGGGGACATCCATGCCTTTGTTCCGGGAAACGGCTCGGCGGGTGTGCCTGGGTTGAGTGCAGCCGGGGCGGCCAACGGAGTTTTCGACACTGCCGGTTGCCTGGCCGAGGGGCTGCGCGCGGCCAGGACTGTGCTGGAAGATCTTGGAATCCCTGCCATCGCTGTCGATTTGCCCGAGGCAGAACAGGACGCGGGGCGTACGGCGCCGTTGTGGCTGGTGCCGGGTAAGCGCCGCGCCTGGGTTGATTTTCAGAACGACGTGACGGCCAAGGATGTGAAGATGGCCGGGCAGGAGGGGTTCGACTCGGTCGAATACATGAAGCGCTACACGACGCAGGGCATGGCCCCGGACCAGGGAAAGAACTCCAATGTCAACGCGCTGGCGATCCTGGCCGATGCCACGGGACGCAGCATCGAGCAGACTGGCACGACGATCTATCGGCCGCCCTATTCGCCGGTGCCCATCGGGGCATTGGGGGCGGGGGCGCAGGGCAAGGGGTTCGCGCCAGAGCGGTTCACGACTTCGCATTCTGCCAGTGTCGCGCGCGGCGCGCCGATGATCGAAGCGGGGCTGTGGTACCGGCCGAGCTATTTCCCGGCGCCGGGCGAAACCACGTGGCGACAGGCCTGCGACCGGGAAGTAACGATGGTGCGCTCTGCGGTTGGGGTGTGCGACGTGTCCACCCTCGGCAAGATCGAGCTTTTCGGGCCCGACACCGGCGCGTTCCTGGACATGGTCTATGCCAACCGGTTCGCCACGCTGAAGCCGGGCAAGGCGCGATACGGGATCATGCTGCGCGAGGACGGGCATGTGATGGACGACGGCACCACGGCGCGTTTGTCCGAGGACCATTGGGTGATGACCACCACGACCGCCGCAGCCGGCGAGGTGATGGCGCATCTGGAGATGGTGCAGCAATGCTTCATGCCGCAGGCGCAGGTCCGGTTCACCTCGACCACGGACGCATGGGCGCAATTTGCCATTGCCGGTCCGCGGTCGCGCGAGGTTCTGGACACCTTGCTGGACCACAGGATCGACGCGGAGACCTTTCCCTTCATGGGCTGTGGTGCGGTTCGGGTGAACGGGATCGATGCGCGTCTGTTTCGAATCTCGTTTTCCGGAGAGCAGGCTTACGAACTGGCGGTGCCGACACGGTTCGGCACGAGCCTGTGGCGGCTTTTGGTGGCGCAGGCCGAGGGGTTTGGGGGCGGTCCCTACGGGATGGAAGCCCTGAACGTGCTGCGGATCGAAAAGGGGTTCCTGACCCATGCGGAACTGCATGGTCGAACCACCGCCTTTGATCTGGGGATGCAGGGTATCTTGTCCAGCAAGAAGGAGTTCATCGGGCGCGCCGCAGCCGCGCGACCGGGGTTGGTGGATCCGGACAGGGAGCAATTGGTCGGGTTGCGCCCCGTGGATCGGGAGATTGCCATCCCGGCCGGCGCGCACCTGTTCGGTCACGATGCCGATCCCGTTCGGGTCAACGACGAGGGGTATGTCACATCCTCGGGGTATTCGCCGACCCTAGGTCGCTATATCGGGCTGGGATTCCTGCGGAACGGGCGGGGTCGGCATGGCGAGGTGATCAAGCTGGTCGACCACCTGCGGGATGTCTACGAGTTCTGCATGGTTTGCGATCCGGTGTTTTTCGACCCCGACGGAGGGCGCGCCCGTGGTTAGGCTTTTGGAAGAAACCCCGCTGTCTGGATTGGACGTGGTTCACGGGGCGGTGCGACTGAGAGAGATGCCGAGCATCACCCGGACATGGCTGGCGCCATATCCCGGGCACGAGCGGGCAATGTCACATGCGTTGAAGGTTGCCATGGGATTGTCCTGGCCCGCGCCGGGCGAGGCGCTGGAAGCTGGCAGCGTGCGGCTGCTGTGGGCCGGGAGGGCGCAGGCCTGGCTATTGGGCGCCGAGCCGGCGCGGGCGTTTTCGGCTCATGGCGCGGTGATCGACCAGACCGAAGGATGGGTGGAGCTGGAGCTTTCGGGCGCTGGGCGGGCCGACGTGCTGGCCCGGTTGACCCCGTTGGACATGGCCGCCGCGGGGTTTCCCGAGGGTCGGACGGCCCGCAGCCTGCTGGGCCACGTCAGCGCCTTGTTCGCTGCCGGGTCCGAGGCGATGGAAATCCATGTGATGCGGTCCATGGCGCACACGGCAGCCAGCGACATCGAGGACGCGATGCGCAGCGTCGCGGCGCGGGGGTGAACCCGCAACCGGTCGGTTAAGGCTATTCGCAAAAACAGCCTTGCCAGCGTCTGGACTTGCGAGGGCAGGGGGGCGATATAGGAATGATGTCCTTGCCCCCCGGATTCCTAGACGAGCTTCGCACCCGCACTTCGCTGGCACAGGTTGTTGGCCGCAAGGTGATGTGGGATGTCCGGAAGTCGAATCAGGGCAAGGGGGACCTGTGGTCTCCCTGCCCATTCCATCAGGAAAAAACAGCGTCTTTTCATGTGGATGACCGGAAGGGCTACTATTATTGCTTTGGTTGTCAGGCCAAGGGGGATGCGATCAAGTTCGTGCAGGAGACCGAGAACGTCAGTTTCATCGAGGCGATCGAAATCCTTGCCCACGAAGCCGGCATGCCGATGCCCGAGCGCGACCCGCAAGCCCAGCAGAAGGCGGACCGACGGACGCTGTTGACGGATGTCATGGAGGCCGCGGTCCGGTTCTTTCGGTTGCAGCTTCAGACCGGGGCGGCCAGTTCCGCGCGGAGCTATCTGATTGAAAAACGCGGCCTGTCGCCAGCGGCGCTGGAGCGGTGGGAGATCGGGTTTGCGCCGGACGGCTGGCAGGGCCTGTGGGATCACCTGACTGGCAAGGGCATCGCGCCGGAGCTGATCCTGGAGTGCGGCCTGGCGAAACCATCGGACAAGGGGCGTCAGCCCTACGACACATTCCGCAACCGGATCATGTTTCCGATCCGGGATGCGCGGGGCCGTGCCATCGCGTTCGGCGGCCGCGCGATGGACCCTGCGGACAATGCCAAGTACCTGAACTCGCCCGAGACGGTCCTGTTCGACAAGGGACGCAGCCTGTTCAATCACGGTCCCGCGCGCGAGGCTTCGGGCAAGGGGCAGCCGCTGATCGTGGCCGAAGGTTACATGGACGTGATCGCGTTGAGCGAGGCGGGGTTCGCGGCCACCGTTGCGCCACTGGGCACGGCCATCACCGAAGACCAGTTGCGATTGATGTGGCGCATCAGCCCGGAGCCGGTGATCGCCCTGGACGGCGACACAGCCGGGTTGCGCGCGGCGATGCGGTTGATCGACGTGGCGCTGCCGCTGGTGGAGGCAGGACAATCGCTGCGGTTCTGCCTGTTGCCTGAAGGGCAGGACCCGGACGATCTGCTGAAGGCACAGGGACGGGACGCAATGCAGGCCCTTCTGGATCAGGCGCAGCCGATGGTGTCGTTGCTCTGGCGGCGCGAAACAGACGGCAAGGTGCTCGACAGCCCGGAGCGGCGGGCGGGTTTGGACAAGGATTTGCGGGCGGTGATTCGCAAGATCGGTGACCCGGCGATTCGCGCGCATTATGCAGAAGAGATTCGGCGGCTGAGGTCGAGCCTGTTCGGGTTCGGTCAGGCCACCGGTGGCGGTGAGGCCAGGACCCGCGAAAAGTGGGTTCCCGGTCGACGGCGCGCCAGCATTATCGAGGAGGCCCCAAAGGCCGGAACGCGGACGTCGTTCATGGTCGGATCGACGGACGATACGGCCGCGACGCTGCGCGAGGCGGTGATCCTGGCGACGTTGATTGGCACGCCGACGTTGCTGGAAGAGTATTGCCACATCCTCGAAGAGATGCCGTTTCTGGGCGACGGGCACTCCGGTTTGGCTGCGCTCCTGCTGACCTGTGATTCTAATGCAACGCAGGCGGAGATCGAGGACATGGTGGCCGAGAGATTAGGGCATCAAACCCTTGAAACCCTTCGGGGCACCCGCCATGTCACGCAGGCTCCGTCGGTGCGCAAGCCCGGGGATGCAGACCTTGCACGCATGTGCCTGACCGAGGAAATCGCCAAGCTGGCCGCCGTGCGCGGCACCCGGCGGGAAATCGAGGAGGCAATGGAAGGGTTTGCCGAGACTCCGGAGGACTGGATCGACCATCGGCTGAACCTTTCGGTGCAGGCGCGCGAGATGGCAGGTCGCAATCACGAAGGCGACAGTGCGGAGTATGACATTGCCGAGAACGGGGCCCGCATCGACCGGGACGAACGCTCGGATCTGGACGCGCTGCTGACGGCGATCGGGTTTGCGCCCCCGACCAAACCGAATCGGTAGCAAACGGGAACGAATCGGGCTCGGGATCTTGGAAATCCCGGCTTAGGTGGATATGTCGGGTGGAACGGCGCGACATCTGCGCTATTGATTCGGTTGTTCGATCAAACGAATCAGCCTCCCGCGAGACAGGAGCTCTGAATGGCCGCCAAGGATACTGAAGACCGCAAGCCCGACGACGCCGAGCAGGAAATGACGCTCGACATGTCCCAGTCTGCGGTCAAGAAGATGATCGCAGATGCCCGGGAACGGGGCTACATCACATACGATCAGCTCAACCACGTACTGCCGCCCGAACAGGTGTCTTCCGAACAGATCGAGGACGTGATGTCGATGCTCTCCGAAATGGGGATCAACGTCATCGAGGGGGAAGAGGCCGAGGACGACGACGACAAGAAGAACGGATCGACCGAACTGGTCGAAACATCCTCGTCGCGCGAAGTCATGGTGTCGACCACCGAAACCGAGAAGCTGGACCGCACAGACGACCCTGTGCGGATGTACCTGCGCGAGATGGGTTCGGTCGAACTGCTGAGCCGCGAGGGCGAAATCGCCATCGCCAAGCGGATCGAGGCCGGGCGCAACACGATGATCGCCGGGCTGTGCGAAAGCCCGCTGACGTTCCAGGCCATCACGATCTGGCGAGACGAACTGCTCTCCGAAGAGATCCTTCTGCGCGATGTGATCGATCTTGAGACCACCTTTGGACAGGGTCTGGACGAAGAGAGCGAAGAAACGGCGGAGCCGGTCGTCAGCCCCCTGACCGTCGAGGCAAAACCGGCCGAAGCGAAACCGGCCGAGCCCGAGTACGATGCGGATGGCAATCCCATCAAGGTGGAAGAAGACGACGAGGAAGACGAACAGGCGAACATGTCGCTTGCCGCCATGGAGGCCGCGCTGAAGCCGCGGGTTCTGGACATCCTCGACCGCATTGCGCGCGACTTTACCGATCTCGAAGAGATGCAGGACGCGCGGATGTCCGCGACGCTGAACGAGGACGGTACGTTCACCTCCACCGAGGAAGCGACCTACCAGAAGCTGCGCTCCGAAATCGTCGAACTGGTGAACGAGCTTCACCTGCACAACAACCGGATCGAGGCACTGATCGACCAGTTGTACGGCATCAACCGTCGCATCATGTCTATCGATTCCAGCATGGTGAAGCTGGCGGATCAGGCCCGCATCAACCGCCGCGAGTTCATCGACGCTTACAAGGGGTACGAACTGGACCCGACCTGGATGGAACGCATGTCTGCGACACCGGGCCGTGGCTGGGCGGCGTTCTTCGAACGGTCCACCGAGAAGGTTGCGGATCTGCGGGCCGAGATGGCCCAGGTCGGCACTTATGTTGGCGTGGATATTCCGGAATTCCGCCGCATCGTGCAGCAGGTGCAGAAGGGCGAAAAGGAAGCCCGCCAGGCCAAGAAGGAAATGGTCGAGGCGAACCTTCGCCTCGTCATCTCGATCGCCA
The DNA here is from genome assembly GCA_947495685.1 of uncultured Tropicimonas sp. Taxonomy (GTDB): domain Bacteria; phylum Pseudomonadota; class Alphaproteobacteria; order Rhodobacterales; family Rhodobacteraceae; genus Tropicimonas. The sequence goes on along the minus strand of CANLZY010000020.1, from coordinate 82,440 downwards.
AGAAATACACCAACCGCGGCCTGCAGTTCCTGGACCTGATCCAGGAAGGCAACATCGGCCTGATGAAGGCGGTGGACAAGTTCGAGTATCGCCGGGGCTACAAGTTCAGCACCTATGCAACATGGTGGATCCGTCAGGCGATCACCCGGTCCATCGCGGATCAGGCGCGCACCATCCGGATCCCGGTGCACATGATCGAGACGATCAACAAGCTGGTGCGGACCGGTCGCCAGATGCTGCACGAGATCGGCCGCGAGCCGACGCCGGAAGAATTGGCGGAAAAGCTCCAGATGCCGCTGGAGAAGGTTCGCAAGGTGATGAAGATCGCCAAGGAACCGATCTCGCTCGAAACGCCGATCGGCGACGAGGAAGACAGCCAGCTGGGCGATTTCATCGAGGACAAGAACGCGGTCCTTCCGCTCGACTCCGCCATTCAGGAAAACCTGAAGGAGACGACGACGCGGGTTCTGGCGTCGCTCACCCCGCGCGAGGAACGGGTTCTGCGGATGCGCTTTGGCATCGGCATGAACACCGACCACACGTTGGAAGAGGTTGGTCAGCAGTTCTCGGTCACCCGCGAACGGATCCGTCAGATCGAAGCCAAGGCGCTACGCAAGCTCAAGCATCCGAGCCGGTCGCGCAAGCTGCGCAGCTTTCTCGACCAGTAAGGTACGCTGGAATTCGGTGCAGTTGGGCTGATGGGGCTACGGGGCAGGCGAGTTGATCGTCTGCCTCAATTTTTTCACCCTGATGCTCTGCTCCTTCGATGGATGGCTGACAGAGCGTCGTGCACCACAGCCGAGCGACCTGCGCAGTAGACTTGAACGAACCTGCCGGCGCGGGCCATTTGGGTCTGCGACTTGTTCGATCAAGAAACGGGATTAGATGTGAAGAAAGGCGCGGCGGGATCTGCCCGCCCGGCTTCAGGAGGAAACGTGATGTCAATTCTCAAAAAACTCGTGTCAGTTTCGGCCTTGGCGGTTGCCTTTGCGGTGCCCGCGACCGCGCAGTCGGTATCGCGAATGAACACAGAGGCTGGCCTTATGGCCATCGGTACGGCGCAAGAGTTCGAGGTGCTGACGCAAGCCGGTGCCGGCAAGGTGGAGTATTATTGTGCGGCTGGTGACTTTGCCAAACGGCGGCTTGGCGCGAGCAACACCGATCGCGTTGTCGTGACGCGCGACGTGGGGCCGAGCCAGACAACGGCAAACCGACAAGCTGTCGGATTTACCCTGGCGAGCCGGGATGCCGTCGATACTTCAAGCTCGGTCACGCTCAGCACCAAAGTGGGACAGGCCCGGAGCGTTGGACATTCGAAATCCTTGTGCGGTCAGACCCGCAACAAGCGGAGAGACAAGGACTAGGGCGCGACCATGAATCGGACAGCAAGACAGGTCGCCTTTCTGGCCGTGGTCGGGACCCTTGTTTCGACTGTGGTCGCTCATGCTGACTTCAGGGCTCGCAATCGGATGATCGCGGTGGCCAATCCGACCCGCGCAGGTGTGTTCGAGGTGTTCCAGCGCGCCACTGCCGGAGCGTCCGACTACTGGTGCACGGCGGGTGAGTACGTGCGCTACTCTGTTGGAAAAACAAACACCACCCGGATCTACGTCGTGCGCGGGCTTGGCCCGAGCGACGCCCGCCCGGGCCGGACATCGGTCATGTTTTCCTATGTTCCCTACGATGACGTCCTGCCGCCCGAAGGGAGCCAGCAGGGCTATTCGGTCAGTGTCGACAAGAAAGGGTACAATCTGAGTGCTGGCCACGGGACGGCCTTTTGCCAGCAGAGCGTGCGCAGGTTTCAGAAGCGGGGATTGTTCTGAGCCAGATGCTGAAAGTGTTTCGGATCGAGACGTCGGGGCCGGGTCTGTATGACGTGACCCGTTCGGTGGCTGACTGGTTGAGAACGGAAGGTGCCGGGGACGGACTATTGACGCTGATGATCCAGCACACCTCGGCCTCGCTTCTGATCCAGGAAAATGCCGATCCGGAGGTCCAGGGCGACCTCAGGGCCTTTTTTGACCGCCTTGTGCCGTCGGCGGACGACCCCGCCATGGGCTATCTTCGTCACACCTACGAAGGCCCTGACGACATGCCGGCCCATATCAAATCCGCGCTGCTGCCGACCAGTCTGGCTATCCCGGTGCAGGCCGGGCGCATGATGCTGGGAACCTGGCAGGGGATCTACGTGATGGAGCATCGGACCCGCCCCCAAGCGCGTGATATCGCGGCCCATTTCGCCTGAACCGGGGCATTGTGGCATCAACATCGGGTAGGTGGATAAATCCTCTACCCAAGCCTTGGCGTGTTCCCTATAGTTGTTGCAACAAGAAGGGGACCAACCCCAAGAGCAGAGACGAGAGGGGACGCGATGCGCTGCCCGTTTTGCGGTAACGTAGATACACAGGTCAAGGATTCCCGGCCCGCCGAGGATCATGTTGCCATCCGGAGGCGCCGGTTCTGTCCGGCCTGCGGTGGACGTTTTACCACTTACGAACGGGTCCAGTTGCGTGACCTGGTCGTGATCAAGTCCAACGGTCGGCGCGAAGACTTCGACCGGGACAAGCTTGAACGCTCGATTCGGATCGCGCTTCAGAAACGTCCGGTCGAACCGGACCGGATGGACCAGATGATTTCGGGGATCGTGCGCCGACTGGAAAGCCTGGGCGAGACCGACATCCCTTCCAAGACCATCGGCGAGATCGTGATGGAATCGCTGGCGCGGATCGATACCGTGGCCTACGTACGGTTTGCGAGTGTGTACAAGAACTTCCAGGCCGCCGACGATTTCGACAAGTTTGTCAGCGAACTGCGTCCCTCGGACGCGCCGCCGGAGTGACACCGCGGCCAGAGGCCGATCGCCGGTTCATGGCCATGGCGCTGGCCCTCGGACACCGGGGGCTGGGGCGGGTGTGGCCGAATCCGGCGGTTGGCTGTGTCATCGTTCGGGATGGGCGGATCGTTGGCCGGGGCTGGACCCAGCCGGGGGGGCGCCCGCATGCCGAAACCGTGGCGCTGGCTCAGGCCGGAGCGGGCGCGCGCGGCGCAACGGCGTATGTGTCGTTGGAACCCTGCGCCCATCATGGCAAGACTCCTCCCTGTGCGAATGCCCTGATCGAGTCCGGCGTGGCCCGCGTCGTCTCGGCGCTGACCGATCCGGATCCGCGTGTCGCCGGTGCAGGGCATGCGATGCTGCGCGCCGCCGGGATCGCTGTGACCAGCGGCGTCATGGAAACCGAGGCGTTGATCGCGAACGAGGGGTTCCTGCGACGTGTGACGCAGGGCAGGCCACATTTGACCCTGAAACTGGCGACGTCGTTCGATGGACGGATTGCAACCGCCACGGGCGAGAGCCAATGGATCACCGGCCCACAGGCGCGCCGCGTGGTCCACGCGATGCGGGCGCGTCACGATGCGGTCCTCGTTGGCGCAGGGACGGCGCGCGCGGACAACCCGTCGTTGACAGTGCGCGGCCTTGGTGTGTTCCATCAACCAGTTCGGGTGGTGGCCACGCGTCGGCTGGATATCCCGACCGGATCACACCTGTTCGAACAAATGGAACAGGCGCCCGTCTGGCTGTGTCACGGCCCGGATGCGCACCAGTCCCGGCAGGAGGCATGGCGTGACCGTGGGGCGCGGCTGATCGCGGTGCCCGTTGGGCAGGGTCGTCAGCTTGAACCGGACGCACTCTTGGCGGCCTTGGGCGAGGCGGGGTTGACCCGCGTGTTCTGCGAAGGCGGCGGGGCGCTGGCTGCCTCGCTTTTGAACGCAGGCGTTGTCGATGAACTGGTGACCTTCACCGCCGGTATCGGCCTTGGTGCCGAAGGCCAACCGGGGCTCGGCGCAATGGGGCTCGATACGCTGGCTGCGGCAGCACGGTTCTCTTTGAAGCGTGTGGTGCCGGTGGGCCCGGACGTTCTGGCCGTTTGGCGCCCGATTGGCGCCATGCGACCTGTCACCTGACGGCGGGGCCCGGCTCGGTCAGCGCCAGAGGCCGGAACGACTCGCCAGAAGCCCCTGGAGCTTTGACAGGCTTCGGTTCACGGTCGGAGACCGGGTTCCCTGACCCGTCTCCAACCGGTCCACTGCGACCTCGACGGGGCAAGGCAGCCCGGTGATCGGATCGCGATAGCGCGGATAGGCGATCAGGCTGGCGTGAACCAGGGCGTCGAGTGTCGGCCAGGCGTTTCGGCGTTCCGGCACCGGGCCCGCATCGGTTGTCAGGCCCCAGCCCGCATAGAACGGTGCGCCAAGGCAGGTCACAGGTACGCCCCGGAGCAGCGCCTCGAACCCCATCAACGAGGTCAGTGTCCAGACCGCATCCACCGCATGCAGCAAGGGGATCGGATCCACGCCCGTGGCAACAACGTCCGCCAAGCCGCTGGCGTCCGCATCGGAGATTGCGCCAGGTCTCAAACCGGCCTCGACGTCCGGATGGGGTTTGTAGATCAACACGGCATCGGGGTTGGCCGACCGGGTCGCTTGCAGCAATCCGAGGTTGGTGTGGATGTCGCCACAGCCCAGACGGATCGAGGCGTCGTCCTCCACCTGGCCGGGGACAAGTATGCGGCGCCCCGGCGGAAGGTCCGGCAAGGTCGAGGTCCCGATATTGTATTTTGACAATCCGGTGTCGATCAGTCGACGCCGCAAGTCCTCGGCCCGCAGCAATGCCCCGGCCGGCAGGGTGGTTGCCTGAGAAATCAATCGTTCCAGTCTGCTTTCCTGCGTCGGGTCGTAGTAGATCCCGAGGTCGTCCCGCACCAGCGACAGGGGCGGAACCAGCATGGCACCCAATCCTCGTGATCGCAGAAATCCGTCTTCGACCCGAACAAGGTCGACGTTGGACGCCTGGGCCGCCGATTCCAGATCCGAGTGGACCTTGCCCGCCCAGGCAAGCAGGGAGACCTGACGTTGGCGCGCTTCGGCCACGGCACGGTCGGCATTGTCGCGAAAGGTGATGCGAGCCCGGCTGCCAAAAAAGGCTTTCAGGTGTCGTCGCTTCCACAGGCGCATTCCAGTGGCCACACTGCCCCTGTTGTCCTCACGATAGGCCCTTGCGCGTGCCTCCAGCCCGTCGATGACGTCCTCCAACTGGCACAGTCGGTGGCGGTAAGGGTCGTACCAGGTCGGGTAGAGGATCATCGCCGCAGCGAACACCTGCGCCCGCGTCAGCCTGCGTTGGCGACGTATGACGGGGTTTTCATCTTCGGTCAGACCCCAGCCGGAATAGAACGGCTGTCCGAAGACGCGTGGACGGTGACCCGCGAGGATGGCTTCGAATCCAAGTTGCGATGACGCCGTGAACACCTCGACGGCGCCTTCCAGCAACTGCCAGGGGGAACACGGGCTGGAGCAGATCTCGATCTGCCCTGTGGCGACCTCGGGCAGGTAATGACCGGCGCGGTGGCCGGCGATGCTTTCGGGGTGGGTGCGAATGACGATGCGCTGGCCCGGATGTTCGATCTGTGCAATCGCCAGCATCTCTCGAAACGTCGTGGATGTCGCCGCACCATGCTTGATCGAGGCGTCCCCGGCTGTCTGGTCGATGATCAGCAGGTAACCCGGCGCCGGGGGCGGACAGGCCGGGTCAAAGGCGTTGTACTTGCTGAGTTCCTGCGTCCTGAGCCGGGTCATGGCATCGCGGGCGCGGTCCAACAGGTTGGTGTCGTCCAGCGGATGGGTGGCCAGAAGAGTCTCGAGGTCCGACGGCGCGCTGCTGTCAAAGTGAATGCCAGTCCGGTCCAGGTGCAACCCGATTGGGGGCTCGCCGCTGCGCCCGGGGTGGATGGAACGCAGCAGTGCGTCCTCCACCCGCAGGATGCGGGAACCGCTGCGCGCGGCCATGGCCTCGCCTCGGGCCGAGGTCGGTGATCGGCCCCAGACGCCGACCCAGTCGTCCGGTTCCGGCCGGCCGGTTGTGACGCGCCATCCCGACAGCGCCAGGATTCGGCGAATGCGCCGGTTCAGGAAACCACCGTTGTAAACGAAAAGCCGCCGCGGAGGGTGGTCCGCGGCGGCGCTGTCGATGTCAGATGTCACGCGTTGGCTGCCTAGTTCGCCAGCGTCGAATAGTTGGCCAGCGGGTTCAGCGTGCCGGTGATGGCCGAAAGGGTCTTCTGCCACTGCACGAACGGCGCTTCGGTCACGTAAAGCGTGTCGTCGTCGCGGATGGCAAAGTCGCGGGCCTCGAACATCCCGGTCGGTTCGGTCAGGTCTAGCACGTAGACAAAGCGTTGGTCGCCGGTCAGGTCGTTGCGCCCCAGCACGGCGCGGGCAATCGCTTCGGGCTCGTTGCGGAAGATGAACACGCCGGTTGGATCTGCAAGTGCACTGCTGAGGCCGCCGACCTGGGCAATGGCTTCGATCGCACTGAGCGTCTGTGTCTCGAACCGCACCCGGTTCTGCGTGCCGGTGGCACCCAGCACCGAGAAGGCACGGGTGTCTTCCTCGACGAGTATACGGTCGCCACCACGCAGGGCGATGTCCAGCCGCGGGTCGGCATAGAGGTCTTCGAACCAGACCTTGGATTTGTGTCCGCCGCGCACGACATTGATCTGGGCGATTTCCGCCGGAATCGTGATGCCGCCAGCCTGTGCGACCATGGCGCTGAGCGAGCGGGTGGGGCGTTCGATCGGATAGACGCCCTGCGCAGCAACGCCGCCCACGACCGATACGGTTGCACCGTCACCGGCGACGCGACTCACCAGCACCTGCGGATCGGGTGTCTGGGCGTCCAGCTTGTCGGTGATGATCTGGCGCAGGCGTTCGGGCGTGTTGCCGGCTGCCTTGATGCGACCTGCATAGGGCACAAAGATGAAGCCGGAGCCGTCGACCTGAACTTCTTCGAGCGCCGTGGCGGCCTCGCCCTGATCGGAGAGGAGGCCGTCATCGACGTTCTCCCAGATCGTCAGGCGCAAGGTGTCGCCGGGACGGATCGTGTCCGACCCGACCTGGCCGGCGTTGAGAAACTCGGACGTGAAGCCGAGAACCGGGGTCACCGAGGTGGCGCGTGTGACGCGATCGTTGACAGAGACGACAAAGGCGTCGCCGTCTTCCATCACCGATCCGGAAAAGATTTCTTTCTTGCCGGGACCGGACCGTGGCAACCCACAGGCGCCAACGACGGATGCGACAAGACACAGGGCCACGATTCTGGCCCAGCGGGACGAACTGCTATACACTGCTCGGGCTCCTTGAACGGATTTCTGCCTCAAGTTTTGACGCCAACCCTACAGGATCGCGTGCGAAAAGGAAGTCTGGGGTTCAACGCTGACAGGAGTGTTGCCGAGGTGCCGCGCAAGGGCTGTCATGGTGATGTCGCTGTGCCGGCATCAAGCCGAAAGAGCACCCTAAAGGACGCGCAATTTCAACCGATCGCTTGCAGATGTTGGCGTGGTGCGGCGTTGCCGGTGGCCAAGGCGTCATAGGGGTCGTGTGGAGCTAACATCATGTCAACGACCTGGCGCAACAGCTGCCGCCGACCGCGTGCGGAGTAGAAACCGCCCGTCACCTGCGATGTTTCCAGCAGATAGGCGCGGAAGGTGCGATAGGCACGGCTGTCAGGCGGCCCCGGCCGGGAAAAGAATTCGGCCAAAGGTTGGGTCGAAACGAAGTCGGGTTTGGCGTAGACGGCGGTCCCGAACACCCTGATCGGCAACCCGCGCCACAGCACCTGCTGCCCGGCGGTGGAGTTGACGGTGACGGCGCTGCGGGCGTGATCCAGCAGGGCCGCCAACTTGCCGCCACGAACGAAGTGAACCCGGCCGGCGATGCCATGCTCGGCGGCAAGGCGGCGGATATCGTCCTGCAACGGGGTGCGACCGTCTTCGAGCGGGTGCGCCTTGAAGACAAGGTGGTGATGGCTGGGCGCGCCCTTGGCGAAGCCTTCGACACAGACCGTCAGGAAATCGGTCATCGTGGCAAAGGGGCTGTGCTGCTGAAAGCTGGAATCGTGTTCAAGTTGGAGGAGCGCCATGTGATAGGGAAAATCGCCGTGGGTGATCCTGCGGGTTGCGGTCAACCGCTCGACGGCGTGGAATGGCAGCAGCATCAGCCGCTTCAGGTGAAGCTTGAACTCCTGCGTCACAGTCAGGGCGCGATGCGGACGGAAGTTGGCGTATCGCCGGTTCCGGAACATGACGTGCCAGTGATACAGCGCCCCGAACCAGATATGCTGGCGGGTATCCCCCCAATGCGAGGGCGCGCCGGGCAGGTCGATGTCGGATTGTGCCAGCGCGCTGCGCATCTCGGGCAGGTCAAGGTCGATCAGGCGCGAATGACCGTTCGATCCGCCCCGCTCGTAGGTGATCCAGTAGGGCCGCAAATAGCCCTCCTCGAAAACGTGTACCGTGATGCCGCGGCTCTTGGCGCAACGGATGGCCGCGGCATGGATGCGGCGGGTGTCGCCGTAGAGGACAAGGTCTGTGATGTCCTTGTCCTTCAGAAGCTGTTCCAGAGCCGCTGGCCAGGCCTCGGGCGGGGCGTCAAAGGGGACATAGGTGGCCCTGTCGGGCCAGAACGCCGCATCGCCAGCGTTGAACCCAACACGCCAGACGCGCGCGCCGGCCCGTTGGAGCATGTCGCCCAGTTGGCAAAAGAATGGCCCGTGCGGCCCTTGCAAGAACAGGAAGCGGCGGGTCACTTGTCGGGCATCGGGGGGGACGGGGCTGGTCACAGGGCGGGTCATCTCTACTCGGGGCACCCTCGACTATGCCGGGAACGGTCGCAATGTCGAGGGGGGTGGTGTTGCGCGGCACCCCCTCTTTCGCATGGCGGGACGCCACAAATGCGGCATCGGCGCGCCCTGGGCGTGCCGAATGGGCATTGATGCTTGCCCGTCGGAGCGCCTGCCGCTACCTGCTGGAAACGATCAGAGGGAGAAGGTCCATGTTCACCGGCATCGTGACAGACATCGGCGAGATCAGGCAGTTGGAGCATCGTGGCGACCTGCGGGCCAGGATCGGGACGTCCTATGACATGGCCGGCGTCGACATGGGGGCGTCGATTGCCTGCAGTGGCGTCTGCCTGACAGTGGTCGACAAGGGCAACGACTGGTTCGATGTCGATATCTCGGCCGAAACGGTGTCGAAGACGAACATCGGCGACTGGGTCGCTGGTGGTCACATCAACCTGGAACGATCGCTGCGCGTCGGCGACGAACTTGGGGGGCACATCGTGTCCGGACATGTCGACGGGGTTGCCGAGATTGTTGCGATGCTCGATGAGGGTGACAGCACGCGCGTGACCTTTCGGGCACCGGCCGACCTGGCGAAGTTCATCGCGCCCAAGGGATCAGTGGCCTTGAACGGCACGTCCTTGACGGTCAACGAGGTACAGGGCCGTGATTTCGGAATCAACTTCATCCCCCATACAAAGCAGGTCACGACCTGGGGCCGGATTGCCGTTGGCGACCGGATCAACCTGGAGATCGATACGCTGGCCCGGTACGTGGCGCGGTTGGCCGAAGCTGGCTGACGCGAGAACCCGAACACAGTTTTCTTCAGCTGGCTTTACGTGGGAGCCGGTTTGGAGGATGGTATCCTGAACCAGCAAGGAACCGGTCAATGCTCGAAATTCTCGGAACAATCGCCGCAAATATCCTGAGCCTGCCCGGCATTCTGGGCGTCCTGTTCGGGATGATGACCCGCAACCCGTTGGTTGGAAGCGCTCTCGGGGCCTTGGTGGGCGTGGCCAAGACGTTTGTCTTTGCCGGAATGAGCTTTGCCAATGCCGAGCCGCTGGAAATGGGGATCGCCATCATCGTTGGCGCCGTGTTCGGTGGGCTGGGCAGCATGATTCGCCGGATCGGCGCGACTGTCTGATCTGGCGGCAGGCCATTCGCACGACGCGGGCAAAACTCGAGACACAGCGGCGAAGGCCTTGATGAAGGTCATCCGCCGACGCCCTGCTCTCGGCGATGCCAGCGCTGTTCCCCTCAGGGCACTCGGGTGTCAGGCTGGCATCTAATCCCGTGGCAGGGTCTGGATGTCGGTGGCGGCCTGCCGGGCACCTTGTAACATCCAGTTGTGTTCCGAACCGGCAAAGTACATCGAAACGCCGTGCGGCCGCAGGGCCGCTGCGCCCGCTGCGCCCGCCACCCAGCTGGCATAGCCCTTGCCATGACGTTTGCAGGCAGCGCCGACGGTCTTGTACGCTGCGGCGAGTTCGGGGCTGTCGAGGTCTGTCTTGCCAAAGGCGACCGACAGGTCCGACGGCCCAAGGAACAGCGCGTCGATACCGGGCACGGCGGCGATTGCATCAGCCTCCTTTACCGCATCCGGGTCCTCGATCTGGGCGATCACCAGGGTTTCTTCGGCGGATCGTGCCAGGATGTCGGGCATCTTCTGGGTGGCAAATCCGGCCCAACGGGTCGAGCCGGCATAGCCTCGCCCGCCACGCCCGAAGCGCGCGGCACTCGACACAACGGCAGCGGTCTGCACGTCGTCAACATGCGGCACGACGATCCCGGTGGCGCCACTGTCGAGCGCCGACAGGATGTATTCGTCCCGCGCCGCTGGCACGCGCACCAGCATGGGCAGGCCAAGCGCGCGTCCGATGGCAAGGCAGGCATCCGTCCGGGCGCGGTCAAACGGGGCGTGTTCGCCGTCCAGACACAGGAAATCGAGCCCCGACATCGCCAGCACCTCGACCAGTTCGATGGCCGGGGTCTTGAGGAATGTGCCCGCCAGGAGGTCTCCGTCCAGCACCCGTTGCCGCAATCCGCGCTCGCTCATGTCGTCTCTCCTCTTCCATCGCGGGGACGGTGGACCGAAAACAGGGCCACTTCAATCGGGATTTCCGCAGACCATGACTTGAAGCCAGTGGTTGCCCGGCCTTAAGTGGGGATTACCCTAAAACGAGGTTTCCAAGATGATGCTGCCCCTGCCTGTTCCCGCCCGTGACGTTGACATCGCCGGTGCGGGTGATGCCCTTGGAGACCTGCCCGTCTGGGATCTCACCGATCTCTATGCGTCGCCCGACGCGGTAGAGCTGAAACGTGACATGGACTGGCTGGAGGCCGCTTGCGTTTCGTTCGCCGAGGACTACGAAGGAAAGCTGGCCCAACTGGACGCTGGCGGGTTGCTGGATTGCGTGTTGCGCTACGAAAAGATCGACGTGATTGCCGGGCGCATCATGTCCTTTGCCGGGCTGCGTTACTACCAGAACACGACTGATGCCGAGCGCGCGCAGTTCCTGGGGAATTGCCAGGAAAAGATCACCAACTTCACCACGCCGCTGGTGTTTTTCACGCTGGAGCTGAACCGGATCGAAGATGACCGGCTGGAGCACCTGCTGAACGAAGACGGTGCCCTGTTCCGGTTCAAGCCCGTGTTCGACCGGCTGCGCGCGATGAAGCCCTATCAGCTGTCGGACGAGCTGGAAAAGTTCCTGCACGATCAGTCCACGGTCGGCGCAGCGGCGTGGAACCGGTTGTTCGACGAGACCATGGCGGGGTTGGAATTCGTCGTGCAGGGCGAGGTCTACAGCCTTGAAGCGACGCTGAATTTCCTGACGGATCAGGATCGGGACCTGCGCGAAGCCGCCAGCCGCGAGCTGGCGCGCGTGTTCGGGGACAACGTGAAGCTGTTTGCCCGCGTGCACAACACGTTGGCCAAGGAGAAGGAAATCGAGGACCGCTGGCGTGGCATGCCGACGCCGCAGACCGGCCGCCACCTGGCAAACCATGTCGAGCCGGAAGTGGTCGAGGCGCTTCGCAACGCGGTGGTCGCGGCCTATCCGAAGCTGTCGCACCGGTACTACGAGTTGAAGCGCAAGTGGCTGGGGTTGGACGTCCTGGAGGTCTGGGACCGCAACGCGCCCCTACCGATGGAAACAGACCGCCTGGTCGATTGGGACGAAGCCCGCGAGACCGTGATGACGGCCTATTCCGGCTTCAGCCCGCGCATGGCCGAGATCGCCGAGCCGTTCTTTACCAAGGGGTGGATCGACGCCGGCGTGAAGCCGGGCAAGGCGCCGGGAGCTTTTGCGCATCCGACGGTGGTCGAGGTGCATCCCTACGTGATGCTCAACTATCTCGGCAAGCCGCGCGATGTCATGACCCTCGCGCACGAACTGGGCCACGGCGTGCACCAGGTTCTGGCGGCCGGGCAGGGTGAGTTGCTTGCTTCGACTCCGCTGACCCTGGCCGAGACCGCATCGGTCTTTGGCGAGATGCTGACCTTTCGCAAGCTGCTGGCCGGGGCCAAGGACCAGGCAGAGCGCAAGGTGCTGCTGGCGGGAAAGGTCGAGGACATGATCAACACGGTCGTGCGCCAGATCGCGTTCTATGATTTCGAGTGCAAGCTGCACGAAGCCCGTGCCCATGGCGAGCTGACGCCGGATGAAATCAACGCGCTGTGGATGTCTGTACAGGGCGAGAGCCTCGGCCCGGCGTTCACCTTCATGGACGGGTACGAGACCTTCTGGTCCTACATCCCGCATTTCGTGCATTCGCCGTTCTACGTTTATGCCTATGCCTTTGGCGACGGGTTGGTGAACGCGCTCTATGCCGTCTACGAAGAAGGTGATCCGAACTTCCAGGAGAAGTATTTCGAGATGCTGAAGGCCGGCGGCTCCAAGCATCACAAGGAGCTTCTTGCACCCTTCGGCCTCGATGCAACCGACCCGACCTTCTGGGACAAGGGCCTCAGCATGATCTCTGGCATGATCGACGAGCTTGAGGCGATGGAGGGTTGAGGCCCCCTGGGGCTGGCCGGAGACCCCGGCCGCCCCGCGCCACCGGAATTAGTGCGCAGATTTCCCGGCCAGGACCGTCGCGGCGGGCCTGCCAGAGGCGCAGGTCCCCAACAGCAGGGACGTCGACACTGCGGGCCTCCGACACAATCTGTCGGAGACCCGTATCAAGGAATGAGCAGACTGCGCCCACTGGCTTTGGTCGGGCGCTCGGGACAGCCACAGGAACCGTTCGATGACACCCAACAACCGTATCGCCCTCTCCAGCGACCATTCCGCCATTCAACTGCGGCGCGCCATTGCCGATCACATCGAGGCACAAGGCTGGGTCGTAAGCGACATCGGGCCGATGACGCCGGAAAGCACTCATTACCCCGAACACGGCGCGGCGGCGGCACGGCTCGTTGCCTCCGGTGATTGCCATCTTGGCATCATCCTATGCGGTACCGGACAAGGCATCATGATGGCGGCGAACAAGGTCAAGGGCATCCGCTGCGGCGTGTGCGGCGACACCTTCTCGGCCCGCATGATCCGCGAGCACAACGACGCCAACATCCTGTCCATCGGCGCGCGCGTCGTGGGCGAAGGGCTGGCGCTCGAGATCGTCGATGCGTTCCTGAAAGCCCGCTTTGAGGGCGGCCGGCACGCGACAAGGGTCGATATGATCAGTGCGCTGGAAGAGTAGGACGCCCGTCCTCCGACCTTTTGTATAACCCTACGGGCGCGCGTATCGCCCGGTTCGCTCTCGCCTGTCGTTCTAATCCAGTTCGGTCCAGGGCCAGGGTTTTACCTCGCTGGCGGCGGTCTGGTAACGGGCCGCCTTGGCGATCCAGATCCCCAGATCGGTGCCGAAATCGGCCAGCCGCTCGTTTGGTTCGCGCTTGTTGAGCAACATGATGACCACCTGCACGATCGTCGCCACGACAAGGATCGTGTTGGCGATTCCGATCATGAAATACAGGATCACCATATAGACCAGCCGGAGAAACAGGGAATCCGGGTGTTCGGGGTCGGGCTGGGGGCCATGAAGGCGCCCGTCGATTTTTTCGTTCCGCATTCGGGACTCCGATGGTGATGCAAGGCGAGCCTATCGCTTCTGTCGCAGCGATCAACACCGAGTGGCCGATGAAGTGCATCCTGGGGGGGGCATGGGGTCAGTTTTCACGCGTTTCTCGGGTCGGATCTGTTGGGCGGAGGTGACATGCGTACTTTGGGGACGTCGCGGGGATGGTTCCCTCGTTGCAAGACGTATGGCGGGTCACATCCATCAAGAGACGTCGTCGGAGACGACGGACAATATCATTGTGCTCGCCACCCGTCGGTTCTGACCAACCGGCATTTGCCCCGGTTGGACACTGGGGCGTCATAGGCGAGCAGCAGGTCTCGTCATGCTCCGACGTGGACGTCTCCTGCGCGCGGGCCTTGGGCACGTCGAAACTGGCCACGTTGCCATAGAGGTTTCTGGCTCTGGGCCTCAACGAGGCACCGACCCGCAAGGTGCCCCCGCGAAGACCCGTTCCGGGTCCTGGGCCCGAGGTTCCCCGCGCGGCGTGCGGTGGCGAAACTCCGTCAGCCCATGAAACACGGGCGGACGGTTGGTGCCGAATCTGGCGCCCACTTGGTGGGGCATGCCGAAGGCTACGGTGCCGGATCTGCGGCAAAGATCATGTCCATCGCCCTTTGGGTGCCGCGGCTGAACTCCAGCGGGCAGGGGTAGGGGGTGCCGGAGCGCAGGCTGTCGCCAAAGGCTTCTACCTGCAGGACGTAATGGTTCACGCCCGGCCAACGTTCGGTCAAGGTCTCGTTCCCCGCCCGCAACAGATCCAGCCGTGCCTCGCCGTGCACATTGGCGTTGAACGGATAATCCAGCCGCAGAACCCCTGTGTCGCCATGGAAAACCATCTCCTGATAGGGGGCCATCCGGGTGGAAACCATCATGTTGAAGTGGAACGAGGGGAATTCCAGAGCCGCACGCGAGACGGTGTCAAACCCGTTTTCCCAGGTGTTCCGTGCCCCTGCCGAAATGGGTTCTTCGCCCGTGGCGAACCGCGTGCTGCCGATCGGGTAGACCCCGATGTCGCGCAGCGCGCCGCCGCCGGTTTCGGCCTTGTTGCGGATGTTGTTGGCATCCTGGTTGTTGAAAGTGAAGGCGCCTGTCACCTGCCGCAAGGTGCCGATGGCGCCATCCGCGATCAGGGTCCGGGTGCGCTGCCATTGCGGGTGGTGCACCACCATATACGCCTCTGCCGCCAACGATCCGGTGGCATCCCGGGCCGCGATCAGGCTGTCGAACTGGTCGGCGGCCAGCGCCATGGGTTTTTCGCACAGCACGGCCTTGCCGGCGGCCAGCGCCTTCAGCGACCATTCCACATGCATGTGATTGGGCAGTGGAATGTAGACGGCATCGATTTCCGGATCGGCCAGCAGGGCGTCATAGCTGTCGTGCACCACGATACCGGGAAACAGGTCGGCAAAGACCGCGGCCTTTTCGGCCGAAGAACTGGCCAGAGCTTGCACCTTTGCGCCCCGCGCAGAGTGAATGGCGGGCCCCATGTGTTGACGAGCAAAATTCGATGCCCCCAGAATGCCCCATCGGATCACGTCCATGGCCTCAACCTTTCCCAGATTTCGAGTCGGGCGCGGCCAATCCTGATGCCGCGTCATCCAAGTGTACCTTCCTCCACCAACGGGCCGGTGTCAAAGCCGTCCAGTCGGCGCAGGACGAACATGGTAACCGAATCCTTTACGTTTCTGTGGTTGGACTGGGTGATCAGACGAGAGTCGGCCATTGTGGCGCTAACGGTGAACGATGGTCGCAGTTACATCGGCCCGGATCGGGGCGATAAACCGATTGCTGCGTCGCGGCGCCGAAGGGTGGCGCTGCAGCATGTGGCGTTAGTCCAAGGGGTTACCATGACGACGAGCAGTTCAAAAGCTACGGACAAGGTGCCGGAACAGGCACCTGTCAGCGATCTGACACCGGCCAACCGGCCCTTCAAGCCCAAGGTTCGCCCGGCCTCCGACGGGGCGCCAAAGGCCGCCAACCGGCGATACCAGAACCTCGATCGATCCATTCGGGCCAAGAACGCACAGATCACCAACGGCGTATCCATCAATGCGTCACAGGCAGCCTGGACAGACTGGGGCAAGCACCTGTCGCAGGCCCCGGGGCGCCAACAGGAACTGGCCGAACTGGCGGTGGAAAACACCCGCAAGTTCTGGCTGGGAATGATGGGCATCGGGGACGGGTTCCAGCCGCGGGCCGACGATCGCCGGTTTGGCCACGAGGGTTGGGACGCGCCGCCGTTTTCGGTCTGGAAACAAGGGTTCCTTGCGATCGAGGATTGGTGGACCGCCGCCACAACCGAAGTGCGCGGGATGCGTCACAAGTCCAGCGAACGGGTGGCGTTCCAATCGCGCCAGATCCTCGATGCGATGTCACCGTCGAACTTTCCGCTGACCAACCCCGAGGTGATCGCCAAGACACTCGAAACCTCCGGGCAGAACCTCGTCGCGGGCGGCAAGGCCTACATGGACGACCTCGTGCGGGACCTGACCGGCGAAAAGGAACCGATCCCCGATGCCTTCAAGGTGGGCGAGAACATCGCCTGCACGCCGGGCGAGGTGGTATTCCGCAATGACCTGATGGAGTTGATCCAGTACACACCGACAACGACGTCTGTGCACGCCGAGCCGATCCTGATCGTGCCGGCCTGGATCATGAAGTACTACATTCTGGATCTCAGCCAGACCAACTCGGTCATCAAGTACCTTGTCGATCAGGGGTTCACCGTCTTCACCATCTCCTGGGTCAATCCCGACGCCAGCTATGCAAATGTCGGGCTGGACGACTACCGCAAGCGCGGTGTGATGGCGGCGCTCGATGCGATCGAGGCAATCGTTCCGGAGCAGAAGGTGCATGCCTGCGGCTATTGCCTGGGGGGTACCATCCTGTCGATTGCTGCGGCTACCATGGCCCGAGACCACGATACCCGTCTTGCGTCGGTGTCGTTGCTGGCGGCCCAGACCGACTTTACCGAGGCTGGCGAGGTGATGATGTTCCTCGACGAGAGCCAGATCGCCTATCTCGAAGACATGATGTGGGATCAGGGCTATCTGGACCAGGAACAGATGTCGGGTGCCTTCGAGGCCCTGCGTGCCGAGGACCTGATCTGGGCCCGCGCCATCAATCGCTACCTGTTGGGCGAGCAGGAAAAGCCCTTCGACATCTCTGCGTGGAACGCGGATGCCACCCGCATGCCCTACAAGATGCATTCGCAATACCTGCGCAGCCTGTTTCTTGAAAACCGCCTGTCGGGTGGGCGGTTCGCGGTGGAGGACAAGGTAATTGCCCTGCGCGACATCTCGGCACCGTTCTTTGTTCTGGGAACGGAAAAGGACCACATCGCGCCGTGGAAATCGGTCTACAAGATCGGGCTGTTCAACGAGGCCGACCAAACCTTCGTGCTGACCTCGGGCGGGCACAACGCCGGCATCCTGTCAGAACCCGGCCATGCCCGTCGGCGGTTCCGGTATGGGCACCGTCCGATCGAGCATCACTACATGGACCCCGATACCTGGCTGGCCAACCACGAACCCCAGGACGGATCCTGGTGGCCGGTCTGGGTGGACTTCCTGACGGCCAACAGCGACGGCACGATGGTGCCGCCGCCGGCGATGGGGGCGCCTGACAAGGGGCTGAAGCCGCTCTGCGCCGCGCCCGGAACCTACGTCCTTCAGGAGTAGCGTGATCCTGGCCGACACCGATTGGTGCCGGTGATGCAACAGATGGTTCGGCCCGGCGCGTATGTGCCGGGCCGAATGTGTTTTGGCTGGCCGGTTTCGACCGACCACGCATCCGGATCAGTGATCGTGGCCGGCAGCGCCGGCTGTCGGGTCCCAATAGGTCTGCTTGAAATACTCATTTCCGTCGATCATCCAGCTGGACGGTGGCCACGCCAGAAGCGCTCCGGCCCCGATGAAGATCAGCACGACGAGGGCGATCCAAGCCTCGTTCCGGTGGCCGCGCGGGTGAACCGGCGTGCCGCCCAGAAGGGTCTTGTACACCCGCAGGTGGACGAGGAAATGCCACAGGACAAAGCCCGCGAACAACAGGCTTACGGCAATATGAAGCCCCTCCCAACCGTCTCGACCCAGCCCGAGAAGCTCCCAGTTTATCTGCTGTGCCACCCGCCCCTTGGGCGACACGTACAGCAGCAGCCCGCTGATAAGCATCACGAGGAACGAAAAGCTGACGCCGAATACGGCAAGGGCCCGCCCCGACATCCTTGCACGATGTCCGGATGTGCTGTGTGTCCCCCTTGAAACGGCTTGCTCTTGGGCCATGGTCTTTCTCCGCCTTGCGTCATGTGATCATCCCGATCACATCTCCCAAATAGGTATACGGAAGATGTTGAATTTTCCGTCGCGACACTTTTGCAGTTTGAAGAAACTCGTCCGGCTGGGGCATGTCACCTGCTCCCCGATCTGTGTGCAGGCCCGTATTCCTTGCGCCACATCGGTCAGCGGGTCAGCAGGCCGCAGCTTGCCTCAGTGTCCATTTTTCGAAACTTGGGGCTGCATCGTCCCGTAGTGGTACTCACAGAACAGTTTGCGTGACGTGCAAGCCGCGCGGCGTAGGGCCTGTTAACGTGGTCTGCGAAGCTGGGTATCGTGCACCCATGAGGATGAGATTGGCTCCCAGAATCCTGGCAGTCTCAAGCACACCACTACGGCCATTGCCGACCGGGACAACGGCCAGCCGCAGTCCCGCCGGTTGTCGCGACCGTTTCAGGACCTTCACCTGGTCTTCGGCGTCGGTGAGGTCGATCACGGCGAGAATGCTCACGCCCGGCTCCTTGGGCGCCGAGGATGTCTCTGCGGCGGTGTTGCAGAAGGGCGACGAGGCCCGCCAGAGGCAAGGCCGGAAAGAAGACGATCTCTTGTGGAGGCCGGTTGGCTGGCATGTCGATCTTCACGACTTCCCAGTTGAAATCGATCTTGAGCAACTCGGTAAGCCCGGCATCGATTGACAAAGGGTCGGTGTTGAAGATGAAGAGGAAGGGCAGCTGCGCGGTCCCGGTACCGGCAATCACAAGGTCAACGGTCGTTGGTACACCGCGCTGCGCCGCCACACCTCCATGGTCTCAGACCGACAGGAGGCGGTTGCTGCCCCGACGATCACTGTGATGCAGGTCAGCCAGGGTATTTGGTGGCTCGGGCCTGAGCAAATCGTGGAAGAGGCAACAAGGACCAGAAAGATGGCAAGGTCCATGGAGATTGCGCGGATCTTGGGGGTCGTTTCCGGCGCCGAACCGGAGAACATTGGAAAACGGATAAGCGATTCAGAGCTGTCAGCATGCGCAAACAGAGGGGTATACCAGAGCATCTTGCGGGAGAATGCGTTACGCGCTGCCTGGGCCTTGGTATCGGCCTCTGCAATGAAGTCTGGAAGGTTGCCCTCGCCCAACTGCGCCTGAGGCCATCGTTCCGGTGGACCGAAGGCCAACCATGTACTGGATTTCAATCTGGACCACTCACGTGGGGCTGCTCCGGCGGGGGCATGCGGTGTTCCACGTTCTACCACCTCGCCCAGTTGGGCGTGACCGACTCGATTGTGCTGGAACGCAACGCGCCGACCTCCGGCACGATCTTGAATTCCACGGCACAGGTCCGGGCGTGCGGCATTCCCGGAACATCGCACGGATGATCCGGTGTTCGGTCGACCTCCATGCGCAAGTTGAGGAAGACACGGGCCGGAACCCGGGGTGAAACCAGCGATGGTTGCTGTCGACTGCGACAAACGAAGGTCGACTTTATGTGTAAAACGGCAGGAGGCTCTGGCCCACATCCTTGGCATCGACGCATGGTTGATCGATCCGGGCAAGGCCAGGGAACGCCGGTCGTTGATGAACGTCAAGGACGTGATTAGGGGGGGAGGTCGCCCGATGAAGGGCAGGTCAGGGGCGTGGAGACGACGCGGGGCGTCCTGATGTGCAACGCCATTGCCGTGTGCATCGGCCTCTGGTCGCAGGAGATCGGAACAATGGTTGCGGTTTGTGTGTTGGCTTTGGGCTGCAAGCATTTCCACCTGCTGACCAAGCCGGTGGATGGCGCCACGCAGCATTTGCGGGCCCTGATTCTGCACGACAGCCACCTGTCTTCGTTCGGCGAGAGCGTCGGGTTGTTGGTTGGCGGATAGTGGTCTGATGTCGCACTTGCCTAGGTGGGACCTGATCTGGACCGTCCGCGCCTTCGGGCGTAAGGATTGCGGGCGCCTGCTGGGGGCGGTGAAGCGCGACGATGCCGCGCGGATCGGCTTCGAGACCAATCTTGAAACATCGGACGGGGCGATTCCTGCAGACACTGCCGTCGCCGTCGAGGCCTTCGTGAAGACAACCACCGAGGCCGGCTTCAGACCGAGGACCACCCTATGAGCCACGTCTTCCCCCGCCACACCAAGAACCTTCCGCCGATGGCCGTCGGCGGCGAGGGCTGCTACCTGATCGATGCTTCCGGCAAACGGTATTTTGACGGATCCGGCGGGGCGGCTGTCTCGTGCCTTGGCCACGGCGATCCCGAGATCATTGCCGCGATCCAGCAACAGGTCGGCACGCTGGCCTTTGCTCACACCGGTTTTTTCACATCCGAACCCGCCGAGGACCTGGCGTCGATGCTGGCCGAACATGCGCCGGGCGATCTTGATCGGGTCTACCTGGTCTCCGGCGGATCCGAGGCGACCGAGGCGGCGATCAAGCTCGCACGCCAGTATCACGTTGAACGGGGCGAGCCCCAGCGGCGCCACGTCATTGCCCGTCGCCAGAGCTACCACGGCAATACGCTGGGCGCGCTGGCTGCCGGTGGCAACGAATGGCGGCGGGAGCAGTTCGCGCCCCTGCTGGTCGATTTCTCCCATATCGCGCCCTGTTACGAGTACATGCTTCGGGGCGACGACGAGACCGCGTTCGACTATGGACAACGCGCGGCGCAGGAGCTGGAAGATGAAATCCTGCGGCTCGGGAGTGACAGTGTCATCGCCTTCATGGCGGAGCCCGTGGTGGGTGCGACCTCCGGTGCCGTGCCGGCGGTGGAGGGCTATTTCAAGCGGATTCGCGAGATTTGCGACCAGTACGGCGTGTTGCTGATTCTCGACGAGGTGATGTGCGGGATGGGGCGCACGGGGCATCTGTTCGCCTGTGATCACGACGACATCGTGCCGGATATCCTGTGCATTGCCAAAGGTTTGGGCGCTGGATACCAGCCGATTGGCGCAATGCTCTGCACCAAGGCGATCTACGAGACGATCGAGACCGGCTCTGGCTTTTTCCAGCACGGCCATACCTATCTCGGCCACCCCGTTGCAGCAGCGGCCGGGCGTGCGGTCCTTTCGGCCATCCTGGAGCGCGGGCTTGTCGCGCGCGTGCAGATCATGGGCGAAAAACTCGACACGGCCCTGCGGGACGCCTTCGGCCAACACCCCAATGTCGGGGACATCCGCGGTCGCGGGCTGTTCCGTGGCGTCGAACTCGTGGAAAATCGCGAGACCAAGGCGAGTTTTGACCCCACGATGCGGCTGGCCGCCAAGATCAAGAACGCCGCCTTCGAGGGCGGGCTGATCTGTTACCCGATGTCGGGTACACGGGACGGACGCAATGGCGATCACATCCTGCTGGCCCCGCCCTTTATCACGACGGAGGATCAGATTGACGAGATCGTCGGGAAACTCGGGACCGCCATCGACACCGCTCTTGCCACGTGCTGAGCATCGCTCACCAGGGGACTTGAGCGTTTGCAGTTGATCCTGCCGCCAGGAAAGACCGTTAAAACAAAAGACCTGCCGCGCAATGCGAGGCAGGTCTGGATGTAGAAGGTTTTCACCAGACGGAACGCGTCCCTTGGGGACATTGCCGTCGGCGTCGGCCTTGCATCGCGATCAGGCGGCCGCGAACAGCCCTTTTTCGCGGGCGAGTTCCTTCATTCGCTTTTGCAGCTTTTCAAAGGCACGCACCTCGATCTGGCGAATGCGCTCGCGGCTGACATTGTACTGACCGCTCAGATCCTCCAGCGTCACGGGCGGTTCGGCAAGCCGACGCTGGGTCAGGATGTCCTTTTCGCGATCGTTCAGCGCGTCCATGGACTCCAGTAACAGATCGCGGCGCACCGACATTTCGTTGCTTTCGGCATAGTCCTCGGCCTGGTTGGCACCTTCGTCCTCCAACCAGTCCTGCCATTGGGTCGTAGTGTCGCCGTCGCTGCCGACTGTCGCATTCAAGGACGCATCGCCGCCCGACAGCCGCCGGTTCATCGAAATCACCTCCGCCTCGGTCACGCCAAGGTCGGTGGCGATCCGCTCGACGTTCTCGGGGCGCAGGTCGCCCTCTTCGAGCGCGCCGATCCGGTTCTTGGCCTTGCGCAGGTTGAAGAACAGCTTTTTCTGCGCCGAGGTCGTGCCAAGTTTCACCAGCGACCACGACCGCAGGATGTATTCCTGAATCGAGGCGCGGATCCACCACATGGCATAGGTCGCCAGCCGGAAGCCCTTTTCGGGGTCGAACCGTTTGACCGCCTGCATCAGGCCGACGTTCGCTTCCGAGATCACCTCTGCCTGAGGCAACCCGTAGCCGCGATAGCCCATGGCGATCTTGGCGGCCAGGCGCAAGTGGCTCGTCACCATCTTGTGAGCGGCCTCCTTGTCCTGATGGTCGACCCATCGCTTGGCCAGCATGTACTCTTCTTCCGGCTCCAGCATCGGGAATTTGCGAATTTCCTGCAGGTACCGGTTCAATCCCTGTTCCGGAGACGGAGCGGGAAGCTTGGTATAATTGCTCATATCGTCCCTCCTTGGCTGTTGGACACCTTTGCGCACGTCTTTGGCGCGCACGGCTTTGTACTAATATCTAAGAACTGAACCGTTCGGTTCAAGTGTCTGTGTTTGCGTTAGCAACACTTTCCTTTACGGGAGATAGGAACATTTCCGTCGCAGTGAAAGCGATCTGCAATCTCCCTCACGGGCAATTCAGCAATTGTTTCAGGTCAGGGGGCTCGATCGAGCAATGTGACGAGCCTGTCCAGATCCTCGGGCAGCGGGCTTTCGAACGACAGGTCGACCCCTGTGACCGGATGCCGGAAACCCAGCGTGGCGGCATGGAGCGCCTGCCGGGGGAAGGTGGCGCAGGCGGCAGCAGCGTCGGCGCTGACGGCCCGGGGGGATAGCTTTCGGTTGCCGCCATAGACCGGATCGCCGATCAGGCCATGGCCGACATGGGTCATGTGAACACGGATCTGGTGCGTGCGCCCGGTCTCAAGTCTACACTCGACCAACGATGCCACAGGCGGTGTGCCAAACGGCTTCAGCGTTCGGATGCGGGTGATCGCATGGCGACCGTTCGACCAGACAACCGCCTGCCGCTGCCGGTCATGGCGATGACGGGCGAGTTCGGTGGTTATCTTCAGGGTATCTCCGCTTTCCCAGTTGGTTCCGCGGATGCCACCCAGACGCGGGTCGGCACGGTCGGGTTTGCCGTAGACCACCGCGAGGTAACGGCGATTGACCGTATGTTTTTCGAACTGCGCGGCCAGGCCGTGATGGGCGGCATCGGATTTTGCCACCACCAGCAGGCCGGATGTGTCCTTGTCGATGCGATGTACGATACCAGGACGCTTTTCCCCGCCGATGCCCGACAGCTTGTCTCCGAAATGGTGCAGCAGCGCGTTGACCAACGTGCCAGACGGCGACCCCGGTGCCGGATGAACAACCATCCCGGCCGGCTTGTCGATGACGATCAGGTCGTCGTCCTCGAACAGGATCACCAGCGGAATGTCCTCGGGGCGGGTCTCGATGTCGGCGGCTTGCGGGACGGTGATTTCGATCACTTCGCCCTCGGCAACCTTGGCCTTGGTATCGGTCAGGAGCACGCCATCGCGTCGAACGCATCCCTCCTCGATCAACCGGCTCAGCCGCGACCGACTGAGCGAAGCCTCGGCCGGCACGTCCCGCGCCAACGCCTTGTCCAACCGTCCCGGGGGGGCGGCAGCAATCTCGACGTGGATCAGGCGGTGCGCATCCGTCATGCGATGGCTCCTTGGACTATGGACGTTGGGCAGATCCGGACGAATACGCCGCATTGGCGGCCCCGCGCAAGGCCCTGTGGTGCGCGTTGTGGTCCAGACGGATGATCGGCAAAGCCGCACAGGCTGGATTGACCGGCCGTCCTGCCCTATCAAGGCCCCCGATCAACCGGAGCGAAACGACATGGAAGAGCCCGCCCTCAGCGAGACCGACGAACGCACGCTGCGATTTCTGCGTCGGCTGGTGTTGGTGCTGACAACGGTCATGATCGTCGGCATGGCGGTGCTGGTGGTGCTGTTCGTGACGCGGTTTCCCGGATCGAGCCCCAAGGCGCCGATGCTGTCCCTGACACTGCCCGACAGCATCACACTACCCGAAGGTGCGCGCGCCCTGGCCATCACGCAGGGGCAGGGATGGTGGGCGGTTGTGACGGACAGCGACCAGATTCTGATCTTTGACGCAGCGACGGGGGCATTGCGCCAGACGGTGCAGGTGGGCGGCTAGGTCATCTCTGACCGGCGCGGCAACAACGGGTGCCGTGCCTGAAAGCTGCCCCAGGCCCGGGCGGTATAGCCAGACAGGACTTCGAAATCCACGATCTGGCGCAACTCGGCATTGGCGAGTCGAGCCATGGCGGCTTGCGCATTGTGCCGGATGTCGGCGCATTGGTGGGGATTCGCCTCGCAATGATCGATCATCGCCTCGATGTCGCTTCCGTCGCTGGCGATGGGGACGTAATGCACCCATGGCTCCAACCCTTCGTCCATGATCGTCTCCCACTGACGCTCGGGACAGAAGACGACCGAGTTCGAGGCCAACCCCCAGTACATGCTGCTGGGAGCGTCGTTGCCCTCCAGCGCCAACAGGTAGCGGCAGCCCAGTTGCTCGGCCTGCGGAACCGGATCGCCGACCAGGTCCCGCAGGGCTGGTGGCAGGTCGTGTCGCGGGCGGCCCTCCAGCGTCAGGCGTGCATCGACGCGTGGCATCGTGTGGGCGGCTTGAATGATGCGTGGGCGCAATGCCTGCGGGAATATCTCCCCGCACAGCGACTCGATCGGCATCTCGCCCCGCAACGTTTGCGCGATGAAGTTTCCCAGCGAGACCTGTTCGAACGGCCCGGTCTGTATCATCCCCGAAGGCGCGCCCCGCCAGATGACCCTCGCTGCCTTCTTCTCGAACGGGATGGAGTCGAAACCTGGAAGCGGCAGGTTGGGGCTGCCGGGACCCATGTACCAATGGCTCAACGGCAGCAGGATGACGTTGTGGCGTTGCGATGGGCGGCGATTGTATTGAAAGATGGGCACACCTTCCAGGTTCGGGCTCGCGGCGGCATAGTCCCAGCCCTGCGCATCAGCCATGTTCATCAGGAAAAGGCTGTCGATCCGGTTTCTGGCGATGGCGTTGGCGTGCATGACAACGCGGGCGACGGTGTGGTGCGTGCTTTTGGTGGAAAACCCGCTGTCGGTGACCGCGATCTGGCGGTCGAATCCGTTCAGCGGAAAGACCTTCGATTGTACCGTCGAAACGGCAGCCACGGACGTTGTGGCCAGGTCGCCCTCCAGCAATGCTTCTGGGATCAGAATTCGTGCAGCCCCGGCCAACATGGGGGCCCGGTAGGCAATGGAGCGATGTGCAAAATCTTCCAACTGGCGGGCGGTCAGGGTTTGGGGCATCTTGTCGGTTCAGTTCAATCTGCTGTCCGGGTGACTTCCTCGATAGCAAGGCAGGACGTTGCAGGCCAGCAAGCGTGACAATCTGCGGGCTTGTGACACGGGGCCACGCACGGCGACAAAAACCGTAGCGCAATTAGGCCTGTACGGCTCGAAAACCAAGAATGGTGCGTTGCCGGGCACCGACTCCGGGAGGATTACATGACCGACAGCAGCAAGCTCGACCAGATGCACAGGGATTGGCTGGAGGCGGAACTCGAGGAGACGCTGGACGAAACCTTCGAGATGGAATTCAGCGAACCGATGCTGAGCCGCGAGATCCGCAAGATCTATCGCAACGCGCACCCGGACTCGCTCGACCGGCGCACCTATTTCAGCAACCTTCTGCGGCTGCAGGCCGAACTGATCCGGGTCCAGGACTGGGTTGAACATACCGGTGCAAAGGTGGCAATCCTGTTCGAGGGGCGCGATTCTGCCGGCAAGGGCGGGGTCATCAAGCGGATCATCCAGCGCCTGAACCCACGGATCTGCCGGATCGTCGCGTTGCCTGCGCCGAACCGGCGCGAACAGTCCCAATGGTATTTCCAACGCTACGTTCCGCACCTGCCCGCCGGGGGCGAGATCGCGCTGTTCGACCGGTCCTGGTACAACCGGGCCGGGGTGGAGCGGGTGATGGGCTTTGCCACCGAGGACCAGGTGGAGATGTTCTTTCGCGACGTGCCGGATTTCGAACGGATGCTGGTGCGCAACGGGATCATCCTGTTGAAGTACTGGTTCTCGATCTCTGACGCCGAACAGCAGTTGCGGTTCCAGGTGCGTATTCACGACCCGATGAAACAGTGGAAACTGTCGCCGATGGACCTGCAATCGCGGGTTCGCTGGGAGCAGTACACCAAGGCCAAGGAAGAGATGTTCGCCCGCACGTCCATCGACGAGGCCCCATGGTACATCGTCGAGGGCAACGACAAGAAGCGCGAGCGGCTGAACTGCATCGAGCACATCCTGACCAAGATCCCCTATGAGGCGGTCGAGCATGAAAAGGTGATCTTGCCAGAGCGGGAATACGACCCGGAATACGAACGCAAGACCCTGCCGGACGACCTCTACGTGCCCAAGATCTATTGATCCCCCTTGTTGGCTGTGCGGCGCTGGATCGGATCGCCAGCCCCGTGGCCCATGGCGCGGACAGGGGGTGCTCTGGCTCCAGCAAGATCGGGTCGCTCCGCAAGCGTGGTGGAGGCGCCTTTGGCTTCCTCTGCTTCGGCCTCTTCATACGGGGAAAAATGCCCGACCCGCATTTTACAAGCGTTGCCGGATTTTTGTGCCATTCTGTCGGGGTTTGGTGGTACCGCCTTCCTGGCTTGAACAGGAGACCTCTGGATCCACAATCCAGCGCTCTAACCAACTGAGCTAAGGCGGCACAGGGCGGTCGTTTAGCGCGAGCCGCGCCGGGGCGCAAGACCCCTCGGTGCTTCTGGATGGAGTTTTTGACCTTCAAGCGGCCAGAGCCGGCCATGGCGATTGGGTCCGTGCCGCGATGCCTGTTGACCCGCGGCCTGCGCCGGCCCGGTTGCCGGGGGGCTGCTCGGAAACACGTTCAGGTTCGCTTGCCCATTGCATGGCGTCAGGGTACGTCCGATGGCAGAAACAGGAGGTACGCATGAGCATCGACAAGCAAAGCGAAATTTCAGCAAATCTTCAGATTGGACCGACCTCACTGGGCATGGTTCGTATCTACGTCGAAGCCGATGGGGTGGAACTCCCACTGGATTTCGAGCCGGAAGAGGCGTTGGAAATCGCAGAGGAACTGCGTGCCGCCGCAGAGGCCGCCCAGACGGTCGGCACCAAGAAATAGACGGGCCTAATCCTCGATCAGGCCCCGTACACCGGGGTCTCGAAGCGCTTGCAACCGCCGGGCGGCGTGACGGGCGAATTTCTGTGTCATGACTTTGCGTCGAGCACCGGCCAGCTTCGTTTCCGGTCCGATGCGCAGGATTTCTGCGTCGTAGGCGTCCGCGATGATCAATCCGGTTTCGGTCGGAAGCAGGTCGCTGGGAAAATCCCCGTCCACGGCCCAGAAAAAACGGTCGCACCATTCCAGATACCCCTGCCACTTCTGATCGGACACGAAGTCGGTGCGGCTTGACTTGCATTCCACCACCCAGATCTCGCCCTTGGTGCCAAGCGCCATGACATCCACGCGCAATCCGGATGTCGGCACCAGTTCTTCGACTGTGACAAAGCCATGGCTGGCCAGATGCCTGCAGACACCGCGCGCGAGCAGTTGGCCGGGCATCAGCCCGTCAAGCGGAGAGGGGGTGGCAACACTCATTCCAACAATGTGAACAATAGGGGAACACTTGGCAACCCCTGGCGCAACTTGACACGATACCGTTTGGTATTGTATCAATTGCGATACCGAATGGTATCAAAACAGGAAGGACCCATGATCTACCTTCGCATCCCAATGCCCCTTGCGGCCCGGAGCACCGCACTGTTCCTGTCGGGAAGGGGGCTGCAATGATCGCTGACCCACAATCCGCCTTTCGTGCCTTGGCCGACCCGACCCGGCGACAGATCCTGATGATGTTGCGCCGTCAGGACATGACAATCGCCCAAGTCGCGGGGAATTTCGACATGACCCGCGCTGCCGTGAAAAAGCACCTGACCGTCCTGACCGACGGCGGGTTGGTAACGGTCCGCACTCGGGGTCGCGAACGCCTCAACTCCATCGACCCACAGGGCATGGCGCCTGTTCGAGACTGGCTTGGCGTGTTCGACGCCTTCTGGGACGATCGCCTCGCCGCCCTCAAATCAGCCATCGAAGAGGACTCCCCATGACCGTCATCCTGAAGTCCATCTACCTTGCCGCCAGTCAACAACGCGTCTGGTCCTTCTTGACAGAGCCGGACAGGCTCGGAACATGGTTTCACCGCCCGAAGGTCGCTCTGTCCGGGGGCGGCGACTATGCGATGTTCGGAACCGAGAGCGGTGACAAGCTCATGTGGGGCCATGTGAACAAGGCAGAACCGTACGATTACCTCGAATACACGTTCACGATCAAACCGATGGGCGATGCGTCAAGCTTGGTCAAATGGTGGTTGGAACCGGTGCCGGGTGGAACGCGGCTGTCGTTGGAACATTCCGGGCTGCCGGAGGGCGAAGCCGCCTTTGGCCTGACCCTCGCGCTCGATGAAGGCTGGGACGACCACCTGAACCGGTTGCGGATCAACGCGCCCGATGTCGAACCGGAAAAAGCCTGATCCGGCCTCTTGTCGAACGGAAGGGCAGGGCCTAGGTACGGAGTTGGCGGATCTGTCCTTCTCGTGCCGGGGCCCTACATTCCAGTGGCCTTAAGCAAATCCGAGGGAGCTGGCTCTGTCCGGACCCTGGTTCGGTTACCTGGCGCCCACCTGTATATACAGGTCCTCGGGAATAAGACGTCCCTACGGTTGCGTACGGTCCCCGCCGCTATCTTGCCCATCTTGACACGACGCACCCCTTCGGCCCTTCCGGGGCCGAGAGGGCGGCGTCTGTCAGCGATCTGTATCGCCAGCTGCGACGGTGGTTCGACCATCGTTGGGGACGGTCGGCGTTGCAAAGACAATGCGCTTGCCGCGACCTGCGTCGTCCTCATCGCGGGCCATACGCATCACTGCAATCCCGAATTGCACCCCGGCAAAGACGATCCCGTTGAACACCCACAACATCGCGACCGCTATCCAGCCGCCCTGAGTGTGGGTCACCAGATGCCACAGATTTGCAACGTTCAACCACAGGAGGAGCCCCACGAAACTGGCGGACAGCAGGAACCCGACGATGACTTGTTGGATGTAGAGGCGGACGAGTTTCGGCACGGGTGATCCTTCCGATGAATGACATGTCCCTCATATAGGCCATACCATCCATTCATCCAGTGTTTTTTGAATATGTCCCCCTCGGCACACTCGTCTCAAATGACATTGACGTACAGGTCATGTTCGAGATACCGAATTCACCGCCACCAAAGGAACGCAGAATGCGTGAAGATGGTCCAAACGATTCGCTTGCGAACTTTTTGATCGATGCCGCAGATCGCCTCAGCGGTGCGACTGCGCCCGGTCGCGCATGGGCCGTGGCCAATGAACTGGCGCAGGATGTCGGGGTGACGGCCATCAATGTCGGGTGCTTTTGCGACCATGCCATCGCTCCGCTGTGGGCACGCAGTTCGACAAGTGAAGCATGGCAGCAGGAGTACTTCGGGAACGGATATGCAGCGGTTGATCCCTTCCTGATTGATCGCCTGAAGGGCGGACCACCGGCGACCTACGAGGCCGGTGTGCTGCGTCGGGATGCTGCGCGGGACCCGCGGGAATGGGAAATGAACCACGGTCTGCGTGCAGCAGGATACAGCCTGCTTGTCTGCAAGACCTTCACCGAATGCTTCGGGGCTGGTCAACGGCTTGTCGTGTTGGCCACGGATACGCAACCTGCGGATTTTCTGGCGTCTGGGGCTGGCACGGCCCTGTCTGTGCTGGGGGCCCTGATCAGCGCCCATGTGCCGCCGCCCGACCGGGAGGACAACGCGGGCATGGTCGCTTTCGGTTACGAACTTCTCACGCCCCGGGAGCGGGATGTGCTGTGCCTGCGGGCACACGGGATGTCGACTGGTCGAATTGCCGAGACACTTGGTCTGGCGGAGGTCACGGTGCGAAAGCATTTCAGTTCGGCCCGCAGCAAGATGGGTGCCAACACCCGGGACCAGGCCCTGGTCCTGGCGCTGTTGCGCGGGCAACTGGATCTCTAGCCAGTGACGTCGAAAAGGTATCACTTCTGATACCTAGAATGCAGGAACAAAGAGTGGCAACACCAGTTTGGTGTTCGGTCCGCTGAATCCGTGAGTGGTGCAACCTTGGTCCAGGCCTGTCCGATCGTCAACATTTCGGCGATGTGGCTGGGTATGGGACAGGGATAAGAGTTTCCGGCAAGAGCGCCGGATCTTTTCATGATCGAATACGGTGTGCTTCGGGAAAGGTCAGGACCGATCTGGATCTTGGACCTGCCCCGGGGCACGCCCATCCCCCGAACGGGTTGCGACATCGCCCGGCCCGATCATGGGCAGGACCGTGTCGCGTTTTCGGGTTTCCGGACGTCGGCGGGTGATCGCCTCAGAATTTCTCGGGCTGTGCTTCGCGTGCCATGTGGTCGAGCACGGCATTGACGAATTTCGGCTCGCGGCCTTCGGGAAAGAACGCCTTGGCGACATCGACAAACTCGACGATCACCACCTTTGGCGGTGTCTCTCCCTTGACCAATTCGGCACCGGCGGCCCGGAACAGTGCGCGCAACGTCGGGTCGATGCGGCTGATCGGCCACTTTGCCACCAACGCCCGGTCGGTCATCTGGTCGATCCGTGACTGTTCGTTCACTGCGGTGCCGACGAGCAAGCGAAAGACCTCGCGGTTGCCCTCGGCCATCTCGTCGCCCTCGTAGACAGCCCCAAAGCGGATATCCTCGAACTCGTGCACGACCGCCTCGGTGGTCTGGCCGGAGGATTCCATCTGGAACAATGCCTGCACGGCGTAGAGCCGCGCGGCGGACTTCATCTGTTTCTTGTCGGTCATGCGACGTCCGGATCCACGATGTCGCCGGCGATCTGGATTTCCTCGACTTGAGGAAGGAAGCCGACAGATTTGCGTTCAGCGCCGAAACGGCGGGTCAGGGCGATCAGGTGCAGAGCTGCCGCAGCGGCGCCGCCGCCCTTGTTCTGGCCACCGGCCTCGGCGCGCACGACGGCCTGTTCACGGTTTTCCACTGTCAGGATGCCGTTGCCAATGCAGGCCCCGTCCAACCCCAGCAGTTGCAGCGCGCGAGAACTGTCGTTGCAGACAGTGTCGTAATGGGTGGTCTCGCCGCGGATGACGCAGCCAAGCGCGACAAAGCCATCGAAGTTGCTCAGCCGATGTGCAATCGAGATCGCGCTCGGCACTTCCAGCGCGCCCGGAACCTCGACCAGATCCCAGGTGCCGCCGGCTTGCTCGATCGTGGCCTTGGCACCGGCAACCAGTTCGGCCGCGATATCCTTGTAGTAAGGCGCGACGACGATCAGCAGTTTCACCGGCTTTTCAAAGTTCGGCAAGTCAAGCACATGGTGGACTTCAGCTTGTGCCATGAGTCACTCCGAAATCGGGCGGGTATCGGTGATGGACAACCCATAGGCTTCCAGGCCGACATAGCGCGTTGAGGGGGAATTGCTGAGCAAGATCAGCTTGTTCAGGCCAAGCTTGGACAGGATCTGAGCGCCCAGGCCGGTGTGCTTGACCGTGCGCGGGCCGGCCTCTTCGTCCAGCTTCAACTTGATGTGGGGTTCGCGGAACAGGCAGACGACTCCGCGGCCTTCGTCGGCGATGATCTGCATGGCCCGCCCGATCTCGTCCGGTCGGTCGACGCCGATGCCCAGCAGGTCTCCGAGCGCATCCAGCGCATGGGTGCGCACCAGGACCGGCTCGGGCGTGGAAATGTCGCCCTTGACCAGCACGACGTGCTCTGTCCCTTCGGTTTCTTCGGTGAAAATGCGCATCGTCCATTCACCGCCAAACACCGAGTTGACCTGACGTGTGTCGGTCTCACGCACCAGGTTGTCGTAGCGCCGCCGATAGGCGATCAGGTCGCTGATCGTGCCGATCTTGATGTTGTGCTTCTGGCCGAAGGCGATCAGGTCCGGCAGGCGGGCCATGGTACCGTCGTCTTTCATCACTTCGCAAATCACGCCGGACGGGTTCAGCCCGGCCAGCCGTGAGACATCCACCGCGGCCTCGGTATGGCCGGCGCGGACCAGGACACCCCCATCCCGTGCGCGCAGGGGGAACACGTGCCCCGGCGTGGCGATGTCGGACGCCGTTGACGCGTTGTCGATCGCGACGGCAACGGACCGGGCGCGATCCGCCGCCGAGATGCCGGTGGTCACACCTTCGCGGGCCTCGATCGAGACGGTGAAGGCCGTTTCGTGGCGCGAGGAATTGTAGGATGCCATCAGGGGCAGGCCGAGCGCGTCGATACGCTCGCCGGTGAGGGTCAGGCAGATCAACCCGCGCCCGTGCGTTGCCATGAAATTGATCGCGTCGGGCGTCGCCATCTGGGCAGGGATCACCAGGTCGCCTTCGTTCTCGCGGTCCTCGTGGTCGACAAGGATGAACATTCGGCCGTTGCGGGCATCCTCGATGATTTCTTCGATCGAGGAGATGGCCTCACGGTATGGGGAGTCAGATTTTTTGGTCATGGCAGGTCCTTCCTTGTGGCGCACATAAGTGAAGCGCGCACGGAAAGCCAGAGGCCGGGCCATTCAATCCAGAGCGACGGTGCGTTCAAGGATATGGCCGTGTGGGCTAGGCCGGGCAACCCACCACGTGCGTTCCCCGCCGACCGAAAGCCACACCGCGAGACCGCCGCCGTTGGGATGCCGTGTGGCGGGATTGTTGCCTGAACATCACAAATGTGAACAGGCGCGCGCCGACCTGACACCACGGCGACGCCAAGTGCCGAGGGCACGGGTCCTGATCGGCCAAAGGGATTAATCAGAGCGAGGGGCCGGTTTGCGAGATCTGCAATCCTGCTTCGCCGGGCGGGCACTCAGTCGTCGCCAGTGGCGTGGTGCCGCTCGAACAATTCGGCGCAGGCGGCGAAGAACTCTGTGCGGATTGCCGCCGGTTCCATCATCACCTCGTGCTCTCCGCCCGGAACCTCGGTCAGGGTTCCGTTGGTCCAACTGCTCATCAGCTGCCGGATCGCGTTGATCTCGACGATGCGTTCGTTGCTGCCAACCCAGGTCAGGCAAGGAAGATCCGGCGCGGGAAGGCCACGCAGGCTGCGGACCTCCTTCAAGGCCTCTTTCAGCCACGTCATGGACGGACCGCCCAGGGCCAGTTCGGGGTGGGTCAGCAGTTGCCGCTGCATCCAGTCGTACATCCCGGGGTCGGTTGTCAGTGTGTTGTCATCGAAGGCCGCCTCAAGAACGTAGGTCTCGGGCCGGGTGGTGGGCACATAGGCGTGGCCGAACCCCACGGAGTGGCTCAGTGTCGCGAGCAACCGGGCAATCGGTCGAAAGACGGTCGGCAGGACAATGCCCCACATCGGCCCGGTAAAGACCGCCGCCGCCACCGGCAACCCTTCGTGCAAGGAGCGCAACCCGATGGCCCCCCCCATGGAATGTGCCACCAGGAACCACGGCCTTGGCAGGTCAAGCTCGGTGGCAACCCGCACCATCTCTCTCACATCGGCCTGGTATTCGGAAAATTGTCCGACATGGCCGGTGGCCTGATCGTCCAGCGGGCGGTCGGCCAACCCCTGTCCGCGCCAGTCGATTGTCAGGCAGGCATAGCCATGGGCCAGGAAGTCGGCGCCGGCCGGGCCGTATTTCTCGACATATTCGGTGCGGCCGGGAAACAGCAGCACCGTGCCCTTCGCGGCAACCGGCCTTGGCGTCAGAAGCGCGATGCGCAGCCGTACCCCATCCGTTGCAGTGACCCAATAGGCCGAGGCACCGGACGGCGCCTCGGCAATCGTGTCAAAGAAGGGGGCCGGCTGCATCCGTCTTCCAATCAGGACAGCACGGAGCCGAGCTGCATCGCCATGCCCATGTCACCGTCGACAGCCAGCTTTCCCGTCATGAAGGCAGCCGTCGGGTTGGTCTCGCCGTCGAGAATCGACTGAAACACATCGGCGTCTGCCGTAAGGGTCACATCGGCATCGTCGTCGCCGGCGCGAACACCGGCACCGTCGATCATGATGGCACCCTCGCCCGAAATGACAAACTTGGCAGAGCCGTCAAATCCGCCATCCATGCGGTCGCTCAGGGCCGCAACGGCCTTTTCGATCAGATCACTCACGCGTTATCCTCCAGTGGTTGTGATCGCGGGGTCATTGGCTTTTTCCGCGACTGCGCTAAACTCAGCGACGTTATGGGTGTGAATGCAAACTCTCTCAACCGGTTCGTTACGGCATTTCTTGCCGCGATGATGCTTGTCGGGGCGGCGTCGGCCCAGACGGTGGACGTTGACGAAGTGGATCGTCTGCTGGCGGAACTTGCCAGACCCGATCAATCCGGCTGGCAACAGATCGAGGATAGCATCCTTCACGAATGGTCCAAGTCAGGTTCTCCTGCCATGGACCTTTTGCTTCGGCGCGGGCAGAGCGCGCTGGAAGCAGGCGAGACCGAGGTCGCCATAGAACATTTCAACGCCCTGACGGACCATGCGCCCGACTTTGCCGAGGGTTGGAACGCCCGCGCCACGGCGTTTTTTCATACCGGCGAATACGGGCTGTCCGTGGCCGATATCCAGCGCACACTTGCACTGAACCCGGATCACTTCGGCGCGATGACGGGGCTTGCCGTGATCTTCGAAGAGCTTTCCTACGAGTCCGAGGCGCTTGAGGTCTATCGCGCCGTGGAGGCTATACATCCCCACAGGCCAATCGTAAAAGAAGCGATCGAACGCTTGGAAAGAACGGTCGAGGGCGAGCGACTGTAGCGGTTCGCCCCGCCACGCAAGGGACCTGACATGTTGCGAGAAGCCACCGTGACCGCGGTGCTGGGTCCTACGAACACCGGCAAAACGCATTATGCAATCGAACGGATGCTGGCGCATCGCACCGGTGTGATCGGCCTGCCGCTGCGCCTTTTGGCACGTGAGGTCTATGACCGCATCGTCGGTCTGCGCGGGCCCTCGGTGGTTGCGCTGATGACCGGCGAGGAACGGATCGTGCCTGCCCGGGCGCAGTACTGGGTCTGCACGGTCGAATCGATGCCGACCGATATCGGCGCGGATTTCCTTGCGGTCGACGAAATCCAGCTTTGCGCGGACCCGGATCGCGGCCATGTCTTTACCGATCGGCTGCTACACGCCCGCGGCCTGCACGAAACCATGTTCCTGGGCGCGGACACGATGCGCAGCGCCATCGCGGAAATGGTGCCCAAGGCACAATTCCTGCGGCGCGAGCGGTTTTCGGAATTGACCTATGCCGGGTCGAAAAAGATCAGCCGCATGCCGCCGCGCTCCGCCATCGTCGGGTTCTCGGTCGAAAACGTCTATGCCATCGCCGAGTTGATCCGCCGCCAGAAGGGCGGTTGCGCCGTGGTCATGGGGGCGCTCAGCCCGCGTACCCGCAACGCGCAGGTCGACCTCTATCAGAACGGCGAGGTCGATTACCTGGTGGCCACAGATGCCATCGGCATGGGGCTCAACCTCGACATCACACATGTGGCGTTGGCGGGCCTGTCCAAGTTTGACGGGCGCCGGATGCGCTATCTTTCTCCCAGCGAGCTGGCGCAGATCGCTGGCCGGGCAGGGCGGTACAAGACCCACGGCAGCTTTGGTGTGACCGGAGAAGCTCCGCCGCTGGACGACGAGGTCGTCGCGGCAATCTCCAATCATCAGTTTCCGCCAGTTCGCAAGTTGCAGTGGCGCAATTCCGACCTGGAGTTCGGGTCGGTCAAGCGACTGATCGATTCGCTCGAAATCCGCACCCAGGACGAGATGCTGACCCGCAGCCGTGAATCCGACGACCTGATGGCGCTCAAGTCGCTGGCTGGTATGACAGAGGTCACCAACCGAGTTGGCCGACCTCAAGATGTTCGGTTGTTGTGGGATGTCTGCCGAATCCCCGACTTTCGTGGCATATCCCACGCCGAACATTCAGCGATGCTAGAGCGGATTTTTGGGTTCCTGCAGGAATCGGGGCGAATTCCGGACGACTGGATGGCGCGTCAGGTCAAGCGGATCGACCGAAATAACGGCGATATCGACACATTGTCCAAACGATTGGCGTATATCCGCACATGGACCTATGTTGCACAGCGTTCCGGGTGGGTGAATGACGAAAGTCATTGGCGAGCGGAAACACGCGCTGTAGAAGACCGCCTGTCGGATGCCCTGCACGGGGCATTGACGCAAAGATTTGTTGACCGGCGCACATCCGTGTTGCTGCGCCGGTTGAAGCAGAAGGAGGGCCTTGTGGCCGAGGTGAACGACAAGGGCGAAGTGACGGTTGCGGAGCAATTCGTAGGCCGGCTCGAGGGCTTCCGGTTTTCGCAGGACAAGAGCGCGACGCCTGAAGAGGCAAAGATGTTGCGTCAGGCAGCGATGACCGCGCTCAGACCGGAGTTCCACCTTCGGGCGGACAGGTTCTATAACGCGCCGGATACCGAGATAGACTTCACCGAGCAGGGCGGCCTGATGTGGGGCGAACATGCGGTGGGCAAGCTGGTCAAGGGCGGCGACGCTCTCAAGCCGTCTGTTCAGGCCTTCGTCGAGGAAGACGCGGGGACGGACGTGGGCGAAAAGGTCACGCGCCGGCTGCAACACTTCATCGACCGCAAGGTTGCGACCCATTTTGAGCCCCTTCACGCTCTGAGCCGCGACGAGACGCTGTCTGGTATGGCGCGTGGTTTCGCGTTTCAGTTGATCGAAGCTTTCGGAATCCTGCCCCGCGATGGCGTTGCGGCGGATGTGAAGGCGCTCGACCAGGATGCCCGCGGAATGCTGCGCAAGCATGGCGTGCGGTTCGGTCAGTTCACCGTGTTCCTGCCGCTTCTGCTGAAGCCGGCGCCGACGCGACTTCGACTGGTGCTTTGGTCGCTGTGGAACGATGTCGACCATTTCCCGGAGGCGCCGCCGCCCGGTCTGGTCACGGTTCCCGTCCCGGCGGGGACGCCGGTCGAGCATGCCTCCATGTCGGGCTACCGGATCGCCGGTCAGCGCGCCATTCGCATCGACATGCTGGAACGCCTGGCCGACCAGTTGCGCGCCGAAGACAGCCGCGGCGGGTTCGAGGCCAAGGCCGACATGTTGTCGATCACCGGGATGACATTGGAGCAATTTGCCGACCTGATGCAGGGCCTTGGCTACCGCGCTGACAAGGGCGAGAGGGTCAAGGTAAAGGTGCCACAGCCACAGCCTGTGGCAGACCTGGCTCCGGCGGTTGAGGCCGTAGACGAGAACGCCGTGACCCAGGACGCGGCGGCGGAGCCCGTTGCCGAGGAGGCCGCTGCGCCGGAGTCGGAGGCATCGGACATCGCTGTCGATACGGTGGCTGCCGACGCGTCGACCGACGGCGTCGAGCCAGATCGAAAGGCTCCGGAGGCCGAGGTGGCTGCCGAAAACGTGCCGGAAGGAGAAACGCCGGATGACACTGCAGTTGCAACCGATGACGCAGAGTCCGAGGCGACGGTTGAGCCGGTTCCCGAACCGGAGACGGAGCTGTTCTACACCTTTACCTGGGCACCGCGCCGTCAAGGTGGTGGGCGTCCGCGTCGGGACCAGGACGCCTCGCGTCACGGTGGGGACCGTGAAGGCCGTGCAGACGGAAACCGCGAGGAACGTCAGGGCGGCAAGCCGCGTGGCAAGAGTGGCAAGCGGCCACCCCGGAACGACGGTGGCAAAGGCAAGTCCGGTGGCAAGCCGCATGGTGGCGGCAAGTCGCAGGACGGTACCCGCAAGTTCGAGGCCCGTCCCCCGAAAAAGGACAAGCCTATCGACCCGGACAACCCATTCGCCGCTGCGCTCATGGGGCTGACGGGGAAAAAGTGATCGGCGGGCGTCCTGCATGAACGCCCCCACCGAAAGCTTGCGGCTCGACAAGTGGCTTTGGCATGCGCGGTTCTTCAAGACCCGCAGCTTGGCCGCCCGTCAGGTATCTGCAGGCAAGATCAGGGTGAACTCGGTCAAGGTTGCGAAACCTGCCCGCAACGTGTCGCCCGGTGATGTCCTGACGTTTCCGACCGGTGATGTCATCCGGGTCATCCGGATCGTCGCCTTGGGCGTGCGGCGAGGCCCCGCGCCCGAGGCGCAGGCCTTGTACGAAGACCTGACGCCGCCGGAAAACAAGGCCGCAACACCGCCGCTGGAGCGCGGCGGTCCACGGCCGACCAAAAAACAACGCCGCAGACTCATCAATTCCCGGTCCGACCTGCTTGATTAGCGCGCGGGGCTCGGATACGTCAGCAGAAACCAATTCGGAGACCGCCATGACATACGTCGTCACGGAAAACTGCATCGCCTGCAAATACACAGATTGCGTCGAGGTCTGCCCCGTGGATTGTTTCTACGAGGGAGAAAACTTCCTGGTGATCCATCCTGACGAATGCATCGATTGCGGCGTCTGTGAGCCCGAATGCCCGGCGGATGCCATTCGTCCGGACACTGAGCCGGACATGGAGAAGTGGGTGGAGTTCAACCGCAAGTATTCCGAGTTGTGGCCGGTGATCGTGACCAAGAAGGATCCGTTGCCGACGGCCGAGGATATGGACGGTAAACCTGGCAAGATGGACCAGTTCTCCGAAGCTCCGGGCGAGGGCGGCTGACGACGATTCGCCCCGTGTGGCCCTGAACGCCATTCGGCAAAGGCCGCTGGAATCCCCCGATTTCCCTGAATAATCGGGGGCATTTGGTGTTTCTGCATCGCGGCACTTTGAAAACGCCCAAAAATTTGCTATATGGGTCGAACATGAATGCAGATTACTGACATCCACCAGCTGGGGGCTGCTTGCCAGTGTGGTGATATCCGCGAGCCCTGAACCAAAGCCTCACCGGGAAAACCTTTTCCCGGTCGTGGCTTTTTCTGCTCTGGAAGATGCCGGTTTGAAGGGGATGATATGACCAAGACCAAGAAACCTGATTTTCGGCCGAACGACTTCGTTGTGTATCCCGCGCATGGCGTTGGCAGGATCATCTCGATCGAGGAGCAGGAAATTGCCGGGCTGTCGCTCGAGCTTTTCGTGATCTCCTTTGAAAAGGACAAGATGACCCTGCGAGTGCCCACGCACAAGGCGACGGCTGTCGGGATGCGTGGCCTGTCCTCGCCCGATATTGTCTCCAAGGCGATGTTCACGCTGAAAGGCAAAGCCAAGGTCAAGCGGGCCATGTGGTCGCGCCGGGCGCAGGAATACGAACAGAAGATCAACTCCGGTGACCTGATCGCCATTGCCGAGGTGGTGCGCGACCTGCATCGCACCGACGACCAGCGCGAGCAAAGCTACTCGGAGCGTCAGCTCTACGAAGCGGCCCTGGAGCGTCTGACCCGTGAGGTTGCAGCCGTATCCGGTCTGGGCGAAAGCGATGCCCAGAAGCAGGTTGGCGACGTTCTGATCAGCCGCGCCGCCGCCGCCTGATCTGGCAGATCCCAAGCTTTGGAGGGCCGCAGCACTTCCTGCGGCCCTTTTCTTGTCTTGGGCCCCATCCCTGGCAGGATGAAACGTTTCCTGAGGGAGGTTTGTCCTGCGCTTGAGTGGCGGACGTAGCGGCGGGCCCGCCAATCGACGTTTGGGGTACCTTCCGCAACGCTTGCCAAGGGTCGAGTCAGCCGAGAAGTGCACAGGCCGTCGCAAGAGCGGCGATTTCCGTGACCTGTTGCGTTGCACCAAGGATGTCTCCGGTTTGACCGCCAATCTTTGCCCTGGCGATGCCGGCACAGCCGAACCCGACAATGACGACGACTGCGGCCATCATCAGAGCATACGGCCCAATGGCAATCACCGACGCCGCAAGGGCGACGGCCACGCCGAACGTCGCCATGCCCGGGGTGGGACGCCCGATGGAGCGTGACAGGCCATTGTCTCGGGAATTTGGCAACGCAGCCATGAGCGCCAGCATGGCGCCGCGACTGAGCAGGGCAGCGCTGACCATGGCGGGCAACAGACTCAACGCCAGATCGGTCAATGCGCTCCAGCGCAAGCCGACCGACAGAACCAACGCGACCACGCCGTAGGTGCCAATTCGGCTGTCCTTCATGATCTCGAGCCGCCGTTGCTTTTCCCAGCCACCCCAAAGCCCATCCGCCGAATCGGCCAGACCGTCCTCGTGCATGGCGCCGCTGAAAATGATCTGCACGGCCAAGGCCAGGCCAACGGCAACGCTTGCAGGCAGGCCGACGGCAAGCGCTATCCACCCGACAGCGCCGGCGATCAACGCCAGGACAGCCCCGGCAAGCGGGTAGGCCCAGGCGGCGCGCGCACCGCGTGACTGGGCAAATTCGGGATCAACCGGAACCGGCAATCGGGTGAGAAGGGCGGTCGCCAGCGCGATGTCACGCGGGGTCGGGTAGGGTCGGTCCGTGGCCATGGGGTGCGTCCTGCGGTGCTCTTGTCCTTGCAGGCATAAGAGCGCAGAAGGCCGGAAACAAGTCAGAGGCGAATGATGACGACACCTGCACCTTTCTCCGATCTCGATGGCATCCGTGCTGCGATTGCCAACGCGCCAGTAGCTGATTCTGCGGCACTGGCCGGCGCGACCGAACGTAACGCGATGTTGACCAAGCCGCCGGCGGCGCTTGGGCAACTGGAGGATCTGGCCGTTTGGTACGCCAGCTGGCGGGGCGAAGCGCGCCCGGTGCTGGATACGCCACAGGTCGTGATCTTTGCCGGCAACCACGGCGTGGCCGCGCAGGGCGTGTCGGCGTTTCCGATCGAGGTCACGGTGCAGATGGTGGCGAACTTCCGCGCTGGCGGGGCCGCGATCAATCAGCTGGCCAACGCGTTTGGCGCCACGATGGATGTGGTCGAACTGGAACTCGACCGGCCGACAGAGGATTTCACCCAGACAGCCGCGATGAGCGAGGCCGACCTTGTGGCCGCGATGTCCGCCGGTTGGAACGCCGTGAACCCGAAGGCCGGCGTTCTGGTGACCGGAGAGATGGGAATTGGCAACACCACGTCAGCGGCGGCCATCGCAGCCGCGCTCTATGGTGGCGGGGCCGAGACCTGGGTCGGGCGTGGCAGTGGCGTCGATGACGAGGGTCTGGCCCGCAAGCGAGCGGCTGTCGATGCCGGTCTGGCCTGTCACGCCGGGGCACTGGACGATCCGCTCGAAGTGTTGCGGCGGCTTGGCGGGCGCGAGATCGCTGCGATGGCCGGGGCGATGCTGGCGGCGCGGCACCACCGGGTGCCGGTCATCATCGACGGTTTCATCTGCACGTCGGCGGCAGCGGTGCTTGCGTCTGTGGCCGAGGGGGCGCTGGATCACGCTGTTGCGGGGCATGTGTCTGCCGAGGGTGCACACTCGATGATGCTGGAGAAGATCGGCAAGGCTCCGCTGTTGTCGCTGGGGTTGCGTCTGGGCGAAGGATCGGGTGCCGCCTTGGCGATCGGTGTGCTGAAGGGGGCCGTTGCTTGTCACTCCGGCATGGCGACCTTCGCGGAAGCGGGTGTTTCGGACAGCGACGCCTGATTTTGGCCTCAAGGCGAAAGGGGGCAGTTTGCCCCCATCACGCGGGCCCTAGGCCCGCGCTCTCCCGGCAGGGGCGTCATACGCAGACAAACGGAGAGTCTGCCGGCGCGTCAGTCGACGGTTGGGGGGGACGGGGCCTTTTCGTCCCGTTGCTCAAGTTCCTGGACTTCGAGCGCCGTCACCAGGGCCGTCTCGAGAACCTTGTTGAGCTCGCGCGCCCGCGCCAGGTAGGCGGGGTTGTTTGAAAGCGATCGGTTCGGATCCCAGAGGGGCGCAAGTTCGCGCAACGTCATGCGGTCGTGCTTGAAGAAGGCGCGTTCCATCTCGTTCGCCTCGAATTCCGAGAAATCCATGTTTTCAAGGACATATCTTGCGGCCCGGAGGGAACTGTCGAACATCTCGCGCACAATGTCGTCGGCCCCGGCCTGATACAATTCGTACACGTGGACCCGGTCGTGGGCGCGG
This sequence comes from uncultured Tropicimonas sp., assembly GCA_947495685.1. Classification (GTDB taxonomy): domain Bacteria; phylum Pseudomonadota; class Alphaproteobacteria; order Rhodobacterales; family Rhodobacteraceae; genus Tropicimonas. Next base: position 40,348 of record CANLZY010000020.1, on the reverse strand, counting down.
GCAACGATGTGCAGGTCGGGGCGTTGGGAGCGGGCGTATCGGACCAGCCGTGTGGTGGCGTGCTTGTCATCCAGGGCGGCCACAAGCACGCGCGCCTCTTTCAACCCGGCTGCATACAGCAAGACAGGTCGCGTCGGATCGCCGTAGAAGGCCTTGAAGCCGAAGTTGCGCATCAACTCGATCGCGGCGAGGTCGTGGTCAAGAACGGTGCATTTCACGCCGGCCATCTGGACCATCCGGTTCACGACCTGGCCGAACCTGCCGATACCAGCGATGATGATCGACCCCTGTTCGGTTATCTCGTCGTGTTTGCGGTGAGCGTCTGTGGCTTCGCGGTGTTCGCCCTGGCGGTGCGCAATGGCGTCATAGAGGATGAACAGCAGCGGGGTGAGCAACATCGACAGGGCGATGACCAGCAGCAGGGTTTGTGCCAGGCGCTCCGGCAGCACGTTTTCCTGCAAGGAGAAGGAGACCAGGACAAAGCCGAACTCCCCGGCCTGCGCGAGGCCGAGCGTGAACAACCACTTGTCGCGTTTGTTCAGGTTGAACAGCTTCGCCAGCCCCAACAGGACCGCGGCCTTGGTGACCACCAGCAACACGGTCAGCCCGATCACCGTGCTGACGTTGTCCAGCATCACGTTAAAATCGATCGCCGCGCCCACCGACAGGAAGAACACGCCCAGCAGGAGGCCCTTGAAGGGTTCGATGTTCGCTTCGAGTTCGTGGCGGAACTCCGAACTGGCCAGCACCACGCCGCCAAGAAAGGCACCCAGTGCCGGCGACAGGCCGACTAGCATCATCAGGTAGGCGATGCCGAAAACGGTCAGCAAGGCCGCGGCGGTGTGGATTTCGCGCAGCTTGGACATGTGGGCCAGTCGGAACAGGCGCGGCGACAGATAGATGCCGCCAAGGATCACCGCGACGATCACGATCAGGATCACCAGCGTGGCCTGCCAGCCGGCCAGCCCGTCGATCAGCGACACCGCCGCATGCGACGTGTCGTGGTCCACCACGCCGGGGCGAATGATCGAACCGGAGGGGCCGATCTGCGGAACCATCGGCATTGCCAGCAGCGGCAACAACGCCAGCATCGGGATCACGGCGATGTCCTGGGTCAGCAGGACCGAAAAGGTGGCCTTGCCGCCCGACGATTTCATCAACCCCTTTTCCGACAGGGTTTGAAGCACGATGGCGGTGGAGGACAATGCGAGGATAAGGCCGATCGCCACGGACATGTTCACCGTCTCGCCCATGACGTAGGACAGCAGCGCGATGATGGCGGTCGTCACCGTGATCTGCAGCCCGCCCATACCGATCAACTTGTCCCGCATGTCCCACAAGGTGCGCGGTTCAAGTTCCAGCCCAATGAGGAACAGCATCATCACGACGCCGAATTCCGAGTAGTGGCGCAGGGTTTCGGCGTCGGTCCCGATCAACGCCAGAAGTGGCCCAATGGCAATTCCGGCCAACAGGTAGCCCAGAACCGAGCCCAGGCCGAGCCGGATGGCCAGCGGAACGCCGATGACCGCAGCCCCCAACAGGATCGTGGCGTCGTCGAAAAAGCCTTCCATGTAACGTTCCTTTCAGCTTTTTCAGGTGGGCAACGGCCCGTCGGCCTTGCATTCTTCCATGACGATCTGACTGTGCACGCGGGCCACGGACGGATGCGGCAGAAGCACCTCCTGCACCAGGCGGTTCAATCCGGCCAGATCGTCGCAATAGACTCGCAACAGGTAGTCTGCTTCGCCGGTCAGGGTCCACGCACCGGTGACCTCCGGGCAGGTATCGAGACGCCGGACAAAGTTGCGCGCATCCTCGGCTGTATGGGCGGCCATGTGAATCTGGATGAATGCCTGCACGCCCAGCCCGAGCTTTGCCGGATCCAGACGGGCCGCATAGTGGGTGATGTATCCGGCGGTCTCCAACCGTTGCCGGCGCCGGCCAGCCTGACTGGGAGACAGGTTCAGGATCTCGCCCAGACGTTCGGCTGTCAGCTGTGCATCTTTTTGCAGCGCTGCGAGCAACAGGGTGTCAGTCTGGTCCAGTGGCATGCGGATGTTCCGTGCAGGGTTTCAGTTAGTCGCGGAATTGACGCATCAGTAGCATGAATCGCGCCGCATGTTGCGCATATTTATCGCGACATCGGCGATATCCTGTGTGACAGCGAACAGGAGAATGCAAAATGGGTCCTTTCCCTCACGACGCGCCACGCGCGACGATCACAGTCGACAATCCAGCGGGGACCGACGGGTTCGAATTTGTCGAGTTTTCCCATCCCGAGCCAGAGAAGCTGCGCGAGCTATTCGCCCGGATGGGCTATGGACTCGTCGCTCGGCACAAGACCCGATCGGTCGAAGTCTGGCAGCAGGGCGATGTCACCTACCTTCTCAACGCCCAACCGGGTTCCATGGGAACGCGCTTTGTAGAGGAACACGGGCCGTGCTGCCCGTCGATGGGCTGGCGTGTCGTTGATGCGCAGCATGCCTTTGATCATGCCGTGGCAAAGGGGGCGATGCCCTACACCGCCGACGACAAGGTGATCGATGCCCCGGCTATCGTCGGCATTGGCGGATCGTTGATCTACTTCATCGAGCGCGCCTACGAGGCCAGTCCCTATAACTCCGACTTCGACTGGGTAACAGACGCCCATCCGCCGGGCGTTGGCTTCCACTATCTCGACCACCTGACCCACAACGTTCACAAGGGCAACATGGACGTCTGGTTTCGGTTCTATGGCGATATCTTCAATTTCAAGGAGATCCGGTTCTTTGACATCGAAGGCAAGTACACAGGGCTTCGGAGCCGGGCGCTGACCTCTCCCTGTGGCCGAATTCGGATTCCGATCAACGAGGATCGTGGCGAGTCCGGGCAGATCGTCGAGTATCTCAAGCGCTACAACGGCGAGGGCATCCAGCACATCGCAGTCGGGACCGATGATATCTATGCTTCTGTCGATGCCATAGCAGACCGTGGCCTGCGGTTCATGCCGGGGCCGACCGCGGCCTACTACGAGCAGAGCGCCGCACGTGTGCAGGGGCATGACGAACCCGTGGATCACATGATGAAGCATGGCATCCTGATTGACGGCGAAGGCGTGGTTGACGGTGGAGAAACCCGCATCCTGTTGCAGATCTTCTCGCGTACGGTGGTTGGTCCGATCTTTTTCGAGTTCATCCAACGCAAGGGCGATGACGGATTCGGCGAAGGCAACTTCAAGGCATTGTTCGAGTCCATCGAGGCCGACCAGGTCGCCCGCGGCGTTCTCGAAACCGGGTAGGTCGGAAAGGCTCCGGACGCAAGAATGGGACCGGGCGACACGTCGCGCTCGGTCCGTTCAAGCCGCCACTGACACAAGGTCGTTCGACGCGACGACGGCCTGAAGCAGGGTTTGGCGTGGGGGGCGCATCCGCCAGCAATGGTCGGGTGTCGACGCGTCGCCCACCCCGTTCCCTCAACCCTTGGGCATCTTCAGCGTGACGTTTCGTCCGCCCTTGGAATAGCGCAACTGGCTCTGATCGATGGCAGCCACCCTGCCGCCGTCCAACCTGTCACCGACCTTGACCTTGACGTAGCGGCCCGAGGGAAGCCGGACCAGCGCGCGGCGCTGGTTCGAGGTCCCGTAGACGCCGATCAGGGACACCCTGTTCAGCGCGACGGCGTTCTTGACCGTGGCCTGCCGTGCAACGGATTTGGGGGTTGGGGCGGTCGGTTTAACTCGTTGGGACCGGGAGACCGCAGGGGCCCGGGGAGCCGCCGACGCGGCCGAGGCCGCAGCCGCTGCTTCGGCCGCGTCGCGCTGCTTCTTTTCCTTCGCGGCAGCAGCAGCGGCGGTTTGTGCGGCGGAGGCTGCAGCGGTTCTTGCAGCGGCTGCGCTCGCGGCCCTTGCGGCTGCCGCACCGGCGGCTTCGGCAGCCTGCTCTTCGGCTCTGGCAGTTTCGGCATCGGCACGTTTTCGAGCCCGGTCCGCAATCTGGGCCATATTGGCCGGCCGCAATCGAGGAATGGGGGAGGCCTTGACGGCGCGACCGGTTGCAGATGCGAGGTCAACCGCAAGGGCGGCCTCCTCCGGGGTCGGCCCAACGTCGGCTTCTGCGGCGTCCTGTCCCTCGCGGGTTTCCAGGTCCGCCATCCTGGCGGCAGCCGACAGTTCTGCATCAGTATCCTGAAGCGATGCCGGCTTCGCGCGAGGGCGCAGGCGCCCCAATTCGTCTCGGCTGCGTCCGCCCAGATTTGCCTTTTCCGTCGTTTCGACAAGGTCGACGGGGCGGTTGCGCGGACGTTTCGCGCTCAGCGTCGGGTCTACGTCGTCGACCGTGGCCGCAGCAGTATCCTCCAGATCCTGAGGCCGCTCGGGGGGGACGATGAACGGCCGGCCCGTCTGGACCAGCACGCCGCCCGGCGACAGTGTCTCGCTGGGGACGCCGGCGTCCACCGGTTGGCCCGTTTCGGTGTCATCCGACGTGTCAGAAGGAAGCGTTGGAACCGTCGGAGTGGGGTCGGAAAAGGGATCCTGGTCGGGCAACGCATAGGCATCGTTGTTCTGCACCGTCGGGTCGATGGCCGCGATGTAGACGTCATCGACCAGATCCGCCTCGGGGAGATATCCCGGCTCGGGCGCCAGTTGCCAGATTCCACTGACGGCATACGCGGCGCGGGCTGCGTCCGGGTCCAGCGGTGCCACCACAGGCTCCGGCAGGGTGGGGGTGACACCGACCACGTCAGCGAAACCGCCTTGAGGCCCACCCGCCAGCCCCTGCATGGGGGCTGCGTCTTCCGGCGCATCGGTGAGCGGTAGCGCTGGATCGATGTCCTGTGCGGCGGGCTCGCCTGGCTCAGCAGGAAGCGGGGCAATCGGGGTCTCGCGCACCGATGGTGCCAGCGTGGCGACCTGGGGCGCAGGCTCGACCACCTGAGGGTCTGGCGTGGTCCCCAGTGCGGCATCTTCGGGGCCATTGAACGCAAACGCCCAAAGCGCGACCAACCCGATGGCAACGACAAGGGCTGCGGTCAGGATCAGGCCCAGTTTGCGCGACCCTGCGACGGGTTTCTGCGCCTTGCGCGCGCCAAACACGGTCAACGCATCCGCTTCGGACAGGGGCGCGCGGGCCTCGGGTGCAGCCACAACTGCCACCTTGTTTGCAGGCGCAGACGATGTGGCGCTGTCGGCCTTGGGCGCCGCAGGCGCGTCGGCTGCCGCGGTGACAGCGGAAGTCACAAGAACCGGCTCTGTCTTCTTATGTCGCCGGGCCTTTCGCTTTCGGTTGGGTCCGTCCGGCACGTTCGCTTTGGTCGGAGGTGGTGTCGCTTCGTCGGGTTTGCGTTGGTCGCGCGGCTTGTGACCCAGCGTTTGCCGTCCGACCGACGGCGCGTCGGGTTTGGCACCGGGGGGGGGCGTCCGCGCCCGCGTCACCGGAGGTTCCGTCTGCGACGCGGGTGCGCGAGGCGTTGGCCGCTCGGTTCCGGGTTGCCGCTTCTCGTTCGACGTCATTGGTGGCTCGGACCGGGCCTTGCGGATCGACGTGAAGGTCGGAAGCGCCCCATCGGCAAAGTCGGCCTCGTCATCGGCATCACCGGCCTGCGCAATCGGTGGAGTTTGGGCCGCGTCCAATGGGACATCGATGTCCGGCTCAGGTGAAACGATGGGCGGATCTGTTGGCGTCTCTGCCTGACGCACCGATTCCGGCGCTGCGTCATTCGCTTGAACAGCATCTGGTGCAGGCGAAACCGGTTCAGCGCCAGCGCCAGCGTCAGCGGCTGCAACGCGAGCGGTCGCCGCGATGAAAGTGGAAATGCTCGTTTCCGGATGGGTGACCGGTGCAGTATCGTCTTCTGCACTGTCCCGGTCGGACGGGACGTCTGGCGAAGCGTCCTCTTCGTCTGATCCGGCTTCCAGCGGGGCGTCTTCGGGATATGGCGCAGCGGGGTCTTCCGTCTGTTCGACGGCTTCAACCAGGGCCTTCGAATCCTGCGACGGCGAGCTGGTGATGCCATCAAAGGGCTGCGTGGCAGCCGCTGTGCCTTGTGGGCTGTGGTCCGCTGGATCCGACAGGGAGGCAAGCGTCGCACCAAGTCCGAGGCCCATCCCGCCGGTCGTATCGCTGCTGCTGGCCGGTGGATCGAGCGGCCCGTCTCCAGCGACAGGCGGCTCCTCGGATTTCGGCTTGAGTATCGGACGGCTGACGGTTCCGATGCGCCGGACCGAGGCCTGAGCCCGCTCGACGGTCTCTTCGGGGGGCAGGAGGTCGGCGGCGATGTCGGTCAGCCCGAAGAAGGCTTCGCCGGGGAACAGATCTTCGGTCGGGGCGGCGACAAAGGCCACCGGGTTGAACCGATTCTGAACCGCAAATCCCTGTGCCTCCTGCAGGGTCTCGCGGGCAACGGCGGCGATATGGATCTGGTCATCCGCACGAACCCAGTCATAGACCAGTTCGTCCAGACGATAAGGGGTCGCGCCCTCAAGGGTTTGCTCGACCCTGCGAACATCGGCCAGATCGTCGGATCCACTGGCGGTGATCTGCGTATAGAGGATCTGCGACTCGGGCAGAACCAGCTTGGTTCGCAACGGGTCTCCGCCCGAAAGGGTGTCCGCATCGGCCCGCAGGGCGGCCAGGTTGACGGTCATGTCGGGATCTTCCAGAGCCGCGGAGCCAACAAGCAGCCAGCCGATCCCGCTGTCGTGCAGCAGGGCGATTCCATCGTGATCGAGGGTCAGTGCAAAACTCGGGGTCATCGCGTCTTTCAGAGCCTAGTTGTGCGGGTCGCGCAACCAATTGGTCGAGACGACTATTTTGTATAGCAGGAATTCGCTGAAATAAACAAAAAGGGACCAAGGATCGGCGGAGTTCGTGCGTCTGACCGATCAGATACCTGAACATGAAGAGGATGTTGTAATGACCTTGTTTCCCGCCGCTGGCCTTGCACTTGTCTTGGGCCTGTCTCCACTTGCCGCCATCGCCCAACAGGTGTCGGCAGAGCAGCAACCCGCCCGGTTGACCGTCACTGGTGAGGGGCGGGCAACGGCCGCGCCGGACATGGCCACGATTTCATTGGGCGTCATGGCGGCCGACGTCGAAGCCGCCCTGGCGGTGCGCGAGATGAGTGATCGCATGGCCGCCGTGCTGAACCGTTTGACAGAGGCCGGAATCGAGCCACGCGACGTCCAGACCAGCGGCCTGTCCGTAACCCCGCGTTGGCAGGACCAGCCCCGCAACGGCGGCAAGCAACCGGTGATCGAAGCCTTTGTTGCATCGACGCAGGTGACCGTGCGTGTACGGGATCTCGATTCACTGGGCGGTCTGCTGGATGCCGTCGTTCAGGATGGTGCCAACACCTTTCGCGGCTTGACCTTCGGCTTGCAGGAGCCGCAGCCCAAACAGGACGAAGCCCGTCAGGCCGCCGTGAAAGAGGCCGCCCGAAAGGCAGCGCTCTATGCGGAGGCCGCGGGTGTGGCGCTTGGCCCGATTCTGTCCATCGATGAAAACGGCGGCGGGCAACCGCGGATGATGCGGGCCGAGATGGCCAGCTTTGCCGCAGACGACGGGATGCCGGTTGCGGCGGGCGAGGTCGGGTTGAGCGCATCCGTGACCATCACCTACAGCCTGCAGACCGGCGGCTGACCCTGCACGGCCTTTCCCGAAAGCTGCCTCATCGCTGCCACCTTGTTCCGACAGGTTCGGGACAAGATCTGAAAACGATGAGGCAGGTATGGACGGCAAGGTTTTACTGCTGCTGTGTGCGGCGCTCCTGGGCGGGGTCTTTTACCTTGGCACCCACGACATCACGTTGGGTGGAGGCGGGGGCCCGACGACGCGTATCGAAGCGAGTTCGCAGATCGTCAATGTTCGCCATGCAGAAATCCGCCGTGCCCTGATCGCGGAAGGCTATGACGAGAATGACCCGGCCAGTTATGTCCGCGAACGCGACGGGCGGCTGGTTGTCGGTGGTCCCGTGGCCTCAACCGAGTTTCTGCGGCCGGTCTTTGTCGATCAGGTTCTGGCAAACTACCACCGCCCGGTCCTATCGGAGACTCCGGGCAAGGTCCGACAGGCGACAGAGGTGCAGGATTGCCGGTTCACGCCACCTGCAGCGGACGCCCGCCTCGCCAACGTGTTTTCCAACGCAACCGAGCTGGGTGTGTCGTTCGTGGCCGTCCGCGACGCAGACCTGTCACCGCTTGTGCACGCCTATCTGGACCGTGTCCGCGCCGAAGGTGCACCCAAGGTTGGGGGGATCGGCGCGATCACCGGCAAGATGAACCAGTTGGGCAGCATGCAGGCCGTGTCGTCCGCCTCTGTTGCCGGGCCGTTCCAATATCGTGCGATGGAAGTCGCGGTCACCGAAACTGCGACCCCGGTGCATTTGGTCCTTCAGACCGGCACCGGCCGGGTGTTGTGGAACCTGCATCTGGCCGATGACGTGCGGATATCGGGGGTGTCGTTGATCGGCGGCGATCTGCCGGCAATTGCCAACCTGCCCAAGGGCGTTTCCGTCGAGGTCATGGATGGCTCGACCCTTGCCGCCTGCGGGGTCGTCCCGATGCAATTGCCCCGGGCGAGCGACCCGATCTTTCAGGCCATCGAGAACGGCCAGGTTCCGGTCGATCTTGCCCGGATCGGTCTGGGAACGATCCGCGATCAGGTCGAGGCGTGGAACACCTGGTTCGAGGCGCAATTCGGCTTGCGGTCCGACGAAACCCGCATCGGCTATGACAACTCTGCAATCCTGGCGGTTGTCGGCCCGCTGCCACAAGCCGAGGCCGACAGGGTGACCTATCACACGCTGCGCCGCGCGCCTGTCGTCATGGCGGCCGCCGACGAGGTGATCAGCAAGGACTTGATGGACTCCGAGGACAAGCTGAAGAGCATCATTAAGAAACGCGCGACCGCGTTGGCCGGGGGCGATCTGGCCAGCCTCGCGCCGCCGTCCAACTGACCGGGGGAGCATCATGATTACCTATTTCAAATACATCCTGCGACGGGCTGCGCTGGTTCTGCTGTGCCTTGGGTCCGGGCTGGTTGCCTGGCCAGGCGATGTTGGGGCGCAAAGCCTGTTCAACCCGGGCGCAATCGACGCCTCAGGTGCCCGGCGGATAAAGGTTGAACCAAGCGAATTGCCCGAACGCACGTCGGAGGAAACCGCGGAAACGCCGGGCGTGGTCGGTCGGGTCCTTGGCTCGGTCATGGGCATGATGGGGGGCGGATCCGCGTCGCCGGGGCAGGCCGCATCCACACTGACGACCGTTTTGGCCGAACGCGACAAGGCCATCGAACGGGCCGTCGTGATCACGGAGGGGCTGGACGCCTTGTCCCGGATCGAGGGAACGGAGGCGCGCATTGCGCGCGAAGCAGAGCAGGCAGCCAAGGCCGCACGACAGCCGACACAGGCAGAGATGTTGTTCGCGGAGTTCGGGGCGCCCGAACCCGTCCGGACGCCCTATGATGTGGTGCATGCCGCCGTAGCGGCACGCTGAGCCTTCAGGGTCAGGCCGTGGCCTTGGCCAGCGCCTGATCCAGATCGGCGATCAGGTCGTCGGCATCCTCGATCCCGATCGACACCCGCACCATGTTGGGCGCGGCACCAGCAGCTTCCTGCTGTTCCGGCGTCAACTGGCGATGCGTCGTGGAGGCCGAATGGATGATCAGTGACCGGGTATCGCCCAGGTTGGCGACATGGCTGAACAGCTCCAGCGCATCCACCAGCTTCACGCAGGAATCGTAGCCTCCCTTCACCGCAAAGGTGAAGAGCGCACCCGCGCCCTTGGGACAGATCGCGTCGACACGGCCGTTGTAGGGCGAAGACGGCAGGCCGGCATAGGTGACCGCGTCGATCCGCGGATCGGTTTCCAGCCATTCGGCGATCTTGCGGGCGTTGGCGACGTGGCGCTCCATCCGCAGGCTCAGCGTCTCGATCCCCATCAGAGTGTAGTGGGCGGCCTGCGGGTTCATGGTCATTCCCAGGTCGCGCAGCCCGACGGCGATGGAATGGAAGGTAAACGCCATTGCCCCGAGTGCCGCGTGGAAGGTCAAGCCGTGGTAGGCGGGCTCAGGTTGGCTGAGCGAGGGGAACTTGTCGTTTGCCGACCAGTCGAACTTGCCGGAATCCACCACGCAGCCGCCGGTCACAGTGCCGTTTCCGGTCAGGTACTTGGTGGTCGAATGCACGACCAGCGTGGCGCCGAGCGAAATCGGGTTGCACAGGTACGGCGTGGCCGAAGTGTTGTCGACGATCAGCGGGATGCCGGCGGCATCCGCGATGGCCGCCATGGCCGGGATGTCGGTGATATAGCCGCCGGGGTTCGCGATGGATTCGCAGAAGACCGCGCGAGTGTTGTCGTCGATGGCGGCCTTCACAGCGGCTTCATCGTCCATGTCCACGAATTTGGCCGACCAACCGAACCGTTTGATGGTCTGGCTGAACTGGGTGATGGAGCCGCCATACAGGCGCGTCGAGACCACCACGTTGAGACCGGGCCCCATCAGCGGGAACAGCGCCATGATCTGGGCCGCATGGCCCGAGGAGCAGCAGATTCCGCCCACGCCGCCTTCCAGCGTCGTGATCCGTTCGGCCAGCACCGATACGGTGGGGTTGGTCAGCCGCGAATAGATGTAACCGACCTCTTCGAGGTTGAAGAGCTTGGCGGCGTGGTCCGCATCCCGGAACACGTAGGCTGTCGTCTGATAGATCGGCGTCTGGCGGGCGCCGGTGGCCGGGTCGGGGTGGGCGCCGGCGTGCACCTGAAGTGTGTCGAAGCCAAGTTGGCGGGGTTCGGTCATATGGGTGTCCTCCCGGATGTTGTCAATTCGCGCGATTGATCAGGCGAAGACTACGGGAAGGGCTGAGCAGGGACAATGCACGGCGATGCCGGTTGCGACAGATGCCAAATGAGAGATGTGTTCGAGGGCCCATATCCCCCCCCCTCAGAACGACAAGCGTACCGTCGATGAACCGGGCAATGGGGATGGCGCCGGAGCGGATCCGAACGATTTCCCCCGGGACGGCACTCCGCGAGCCTGCTAGGGTTATCGAAGTTTTGAAATAGGATCGGTAGGTTCACGAGATGCCGACGTCACGCTTTGCGGAATTCAAGAAAGACTTTTTCAAGGTGGTTGAGGCATTCGGCTTGACCAGAACCGAGGCCCGCGAACAGCACTACGCTCGGAACGACAATCAGAGCTCCAGTATCGGATACGTGGATGTTCTGATGGGAAACTATACCAAGATGTCAGACGAGAAATCGGCATTTCACCGTCTGAACAAGCCCTGGGACAATGGCGACGCGTACACAACAAACGCCAACAACTCCAAATGGGTTTCTGCTCAGGGCTTCGAGGAGTACGTTTTTCGCTACGTGGGCTCGCCGCAGAAGGGTGGGTTCGAGCTGGTGACGAGTTCGTTGAACCAGGGCACCTACAACTACAAACCGACCGGTCAGGGCTGGTTCTCGTTCTCCAACACAAAGCACATGTGGCAGGATGTTGCCCCGTGGATTCTCTGGGGCAACTCGAAGGCCGATGCGCGAAATTGGACTGCGGAAGACCGATACAACGAGACCATCGCTGCGGCTGGCTTCGATCTTTGGAATCTGTCCGATGGTGTTGCAATGGTGCTCTACGACTTTGATCCTGACCTCCAACGCAACGGTGGTGGCGGTGATGACTTGCGGACCGCATTGCGCCACGAAGAGTTCTTCAACGGTCGAGCAGGTAGCGACACGGTCAGCTATTCGGCGTCGAAATGGGCAGTGGCGGCGGATCTGAGCAAGGGCAAGGGGTATGACGGTCACGCCAAGGGGGACGTGTACAAGAATATCGAGAACCTGACCGGCTCCAAATGGGGCGATATCCTGATCGGCGATGGTGGCGCCAACGACCTGCGTGGCGAAGGCGGGCGCGATACGTTGATCGGGCTGGGAGGGCGCAATCATCTCTACGGTGGCGACGAGAACGACAAGATCTATGGCGGCAGCCAGAAGGACATGATCGAGGGCGGAGAAGGCAACGACACGATCTATGGCGACTATGTGCTGGTCGGAGAGCCACACGGCAAGGACGAGATCAAGGGCGGCAAGGGCCACGATTGGGTGCAGGCGGGCGGCAACGACGACATTGTCGACGGCGGCAACGGCAAGGACGAGCTCTATGGCGGCGTTGGCGACGACGAGATCCGGGGCGGCAAGAAGGACGATTTCATCGACGGGGAGGAAGGCAACGACACCCTGATCGCCGACGGAGGCCGCGACACGCTCTATGGCGGGGAGTTCGAGGAGGTCGGCGAGGGCAACGATACCTTCATCTTCGAAGCCAAGGCGGGGTCAAAGGCTTACGGCGAGGACGGCGACGACATGTTCGTGATCGAGAAGGGCTACAACCATTTCATCGACGGCGGCGATGGGTATGACATCGTCGATCTGCGCGGATTGGTGCTGGATCGGCTGGACCCGACCAACTTCGAGAATATCGAGGAGATCTGGGTGGATGATGTGTTGATCACACCAGTTTCGCTAAATCTGTCGGCTGTAAAGGTGTATGGGAGGCACGCAATTCACACTTCGACTGGCGGACAGCTTTTTGGGAATGCGCCTATAACCTTCGAGGAAGGTGGAAGCATCACGGTGACATTGAGCCAACCCCTTCCTTCTGGCGTTTCGAGCGGAGATCTGGTTATGACCAACGATAAAATCGAGATCGGTGACCCCAACATTCTGCCATACAAGGAAGGGGTTCAATTCTACGGTTTACTAGAGAAAGCGTCCAATATCTCATCGTCTACGGCGTTCGTGAACGTGTCGGCGAGATACGGGGAAAGGTACTCCAAGTTTATCCTCGACGATGAAGGATATTTCGATGGGATCGCGGAGTTGGAGATACTGAGTGCCAGTCGCACGGTGTCGGTGTTGGCTCAAGCAGCAGCCAACAGCATTACCCATGAGTTACATTTCGCCACGCAGTCCTATGCGAGTTTGGACGGGTATATCAACGGTGTTTCGCTTTCCCCGAGGGGACCGAGCGCGACGGTCGGCATTTCTGGTCCGGTGGTTGACGGCGTGAACAGAGAAGAGGAAACGGCGGTTTCGGTTCGGTTCCACTCGGACACCGCGCCCGTTATCCTGCCGGCGATGGATCTCACGAGCGTGGACTTCTTTTTTTCCTAGAGCGTGTTGCGATCAACTGGATTCGTGCATTCAATTGCCGGCCTGAGGCCGCGTTCGCGAAGCAAATGCGTTCAGGCCGCCAGATGAACTCGATTGAACGCGACATGCTCTAGCGAAGGACGGGAGGCCCGAAATCGCTTTGCACCCTCACCGCATCCAGAGCTTCGCCGCCTTGATCTTGTTGCGCAGCTTCTGTTCCGGGGTCGGCAGGTTGTCGCGGTCGAACATCGCCCGGACCTTCTGCCCCCGGCCCTGGTAGATCATGCGCTTGAACGGCTCGTGCTCCTTGAGCGCCTTCTTGATCCAGTTTGGCGCGCTGACCGTCTCCAACACCTCTACCACGCGGTCGCTCTCGCGGGCATAGAGCAGTGGCAGTGCGCGCCAGTGGCAGGTGGCTATACTGTCGAGCGGCTCCAGTTCCGGACCGGGGCGCCCGCCGCCGAAGGAATGGATCACCAGTGGCAGCACCACCTGATCGAGCCAGGGGTCAAGCGACTGGCAGACGAGTTCCGGCGGTGGGTCGTTGCGGATACTGGTCGCATACTCGACAAAGCGGGCGCCAAAGGCCTGCGGATCGTCGAAAAAGAACCATCCGGCGTTGAAATAGAGGTAGCGGCGCCAGAATTCGTCGGGCTGGGATGTGTCGAGCGAGCCTTCGAACTCCAGCCCGAACCGATCATAGAGCGACCTCCAGATGGCGGTATAGCCGGGGCCGTAGAGCTCGATCTGCGGCCAGGTTCCTTCGCGCCGCATGGAGGCGGACGGGCGCGAGAAATCGAACGGGATCGCCGACAGCGGGCCGGTGACAAGCGTGTCGCTGTCCAGAAACAGGAACGGGGCGTCGTCGGGCAGGGCGGTCAGCGCCTCGATCTTGTTGCCATAGGGGTAGGCCGCGCCGAAGTGGACCGACTGGAACGGCACGATCTCTGCTCCCAGACGGTCAAGCCCCGCGCGGGTGACCTCCCCGCGTATGCGCGGATCCCGTGGCCAGAGCGGGCCGGGTTGCGGCTCCAGCAGGATCAGCCGTCCGGCAAACCCGGGATCACTGGCCCGAAGCGAAGCCGCCAGCAAGAGCGCTTCGTACTGAAGCCGTCCGCCCTGTGCCACAACGGCAAGGTTGAATGGGGTGGTCGGCTGGGTGGGGATTGTGTCTGGCAACGGTTCGCTCAGCAGTTCGGGTATGTGCAAGTGTGGCATGTCATTGAACCGTTGATAAGGCCAAACCCTTGTCAATCCGCCAATGGAAGCGGCTGAAGGGTTGATCGAAACATGGGGGCCGGCGCAGACTGAGCGGGCAACTGAAGAAAGGGGGCAAGATGAAACCGTTGATACTGGCACTGCTGGTGCTGGCCACTCCGGTCACGGCCCAGCAATTCACCAGCGCGGCCGAAGTGAAACCGATCCTGGAAATGCAGAAGGCGCAGTGGATCGTCCTGCAGGAAATCGATGGAAAGGACTGGGTCTATTTCACGCCGATGCTGTCCTGGCGCTGTGCGTTGGAGACGTTGGACTATGGCCTGAACGGAGCCGAACCCGACACCCGGTTCGAGATGGAACCCTGCCACGAGGGCACGCCGCGCCCCAATGTCATGGACCCGGTCGCCTATCCGATCTATGTGACCCGCCCGCTGGGATCTGTTCAGGAGGTGCGGGTGAAGCTGACCTATGATGACGGCAGCGTGTCAGAGGCGACATTCCCACGACACTCCGTGCTGATGCCCTGACCCGAGGGTCAGAGGAACAGGATATCCGCCTCTGTCAGATCGTCGGCGGTAACGCCTTGCAGCAGGATGCTGCAACGGCCATCTGCGCCGGGATCCCACAGCAGATCGTCGCCAACCTGGCGCGTGGCGAAAATGAAGGCGTCGAAGGTGGTGTCGCTGTGGATCTCGACCTGGTCCACCCCGGTCTCGAAATCCGTGATGACATCCGCACCGAACCGGGACGAGGCGAACACAAAGACATCTGCACCACCGTCCCCTGTCAAAACGTCCGCCCCGGTGCCTCCCATGATGCGATCTGCACCCGGGCCTCCGATCACGACATCCGAGCCTTTGCCGCCGTGCAGCCAGTCGTCTTGTCTTCCGCCGCGCAGAATATCGTCGCCACGATTGCCGTCGAGCCGATCAGCACCGCTTCGCCCAAACAGCGTGTCGTTGCCAGAGCCGCCCGCCGCGATGTCGTCTCCATCACCTGCCGAAACCATGTCATCGCCACCGCCGGCCATGATCCGGTCGTTACCGGCGAATGTTCGATACGTCTCGCCGTGCAGCTCGCCGCCCGCGTTACCAGCCGCGTTGAGTGAATACACGTCATCGCCCGCGGACCCCAAAAGGTCGCCAGTCACGGGCGGTGGAACCGCCGTCAGGATCTGGTCAGCGTGATCCAGTCCGACTGGTCCCAAGGGGCCATCTGGCTCGGGCGGGAACCCGTCGGACGACACGCCGGCGCTCTCGGTCAGCGCTCCGACCAAGGCGTTGCTGTTGGTGGTCAAGAAGGAATAGGGCTGGTCCGCAGCATCGATCATGCGGGCATAGGCCAGCATCAGCGACCAGGCGGCATCGACGGAAATGTCGGGAAAATGCAACTCCGAGGCATTGCGATCTTCGGGCGTTTCGTCGTCTCTGGCATCGAGCGATTGCTCGATCGCAACATTGGTCTCAATCAGGAACGCGCCGCCAAATACATCGGAGGCACTTTCCGGCCGTCCGCCGATGACGACTTCCTGCCCGTCATCGGCGCGATAGACGAGGTACAGGTGGTCGGCGCCCAGCGAACTGCCGGCGAACGTCACGATATGGGATTCGACATGGATTGATGGCATTCGGCAGGGCCTCCGCTGCCGACAGTGTTGCGCGCGTCGTGGCGTCAATCAACCCTGCATGTGCCTCGCATCGACCGGCCAGATGAAAAACGGGCGCATCGCTGCGCCCGTGATCGTGGTCTTGGTGTCCCGAATGCGTCAGGTTCGCACATCAGGCGCCTCCCGTCCCGTGCGGTCGCGGATACCCGCGATGGCCTCTGCGGCGGCAATGATATCGGCCAGTGCGTCCTGGGGATCGCGGTTCATGGCGGTCGGGTCCTCGCAGACGTCCTCAAGATACACCCGCAGCGTGGCTCCGACGGTTCCAGTGCCAGACAGGCGGAACACCACGCGACCGCCACCGTCAAATCCGATGCGGATGCCCTGGTTGGCCGAATGCGACCCGTCCACCGGATCGTCATAGGAAAACTCGTCGGCACTGGCGACCGTCTTGCCGGCAAAGCTCTGGCCGGGCAGGGTGGCGAACTGGTCGCGCATGGCCTGCATCAGGCCCTCGGCCGCTGTCGCGTCGACGCCCTCGTAATCGTGGCGCGAATAATAGTTGCGTCCGAACTCGGCCCAGTGGTCGTCCAGCATCTGCTGCACCGACTTTCCGTTCACCGCGAGGATGTTCAGCCACAACAGCACGGCCCAGAGGCCATCTTTCTCGCGCACGTGGTCAGAGCCGGTCCCGGCGCTTTCTTCACCGCACAGCGTCGCCCGGCCCGCGTCCAGCAGGTTGCCGAAGAATTTCCATCCGGTGGGCGTCTCGTAGCAATCCAGCCCGCGTGCCGCCGCAACGCGGTCCACGGCGCCCGAGGTCGGCATGGAGCGGGCAACCCCCGCCAATCCCTTGGCATATCCCGGTGCCAGATGAGCGTTTGCGGCCAGCACGGCCAGCGAATCCGATGGGGTCACATAGGCCCCCCGGCCGACAATCATGTTTCGATCGCCGTCGCCATCCGAGGCGGCGCCGAAATCGGGAGCGTCGTCGGCGAACATCGCGTCCATCAGATCCTTGGCCCAGATCGGGTTCGGGTCCGGATGGCCGCCGCCGAAATCGGGCAAAGGCACGGCGTTCACCACCGAACCGGCCGGAGCGCCGAGCCGGTCCTGCAAGATCGCAGTCGCATAGGGGCCGGTAATGGCGTGCATGGCGTCAAACCGGATGCGGAAACCACCGGCGATCAGCTTTGCGATGGCGTCGAAGTCGAACAGTTCTTCCATCAGCGCGGCGTAGTCAGCGACCGGATCGACCACCTCGACGCTCATGTCCCCGAGGCTGGTATCTCCGATCCGGTCAAGGTCGACATCCGTAGTCTCGATGATGTCATAGGAGGTGATCTCCTTCGTGGCGGCAAAAATCCGATCGGTGACATCCTCGGGAGCGGGGCCGCCGTTGGGCGTGTTGAACTTGACACCAAAATCTTCCTTGGGGCCACCGGGATTGTGGCTGGCCGACATGATGATGCCGCCGTCGGTCTGGCGAATGCGGATCATGTGCGAGGCCGCAGGGGTGGACAACAGGGCGTTCTGCCCGATGATCACCTTTGCGCACCCCTGGGCCGCAGCCATGCGCAGGATGACTTGCGCGGCGTGGTCGTTGAAGTACCGGCCATCACCACCCAGGACGAGCGTCTTGCCGACAACGCCACCGATCCCGGTGAAGATCGCCTGCACGAAGTTTTCAAGGAAATGCGGTTCCATGAAGACGTTGGTCTTCTTGCGCAAGCCGGATGTTCCGGGCTTCTGCCCCTCGATGGGTCGGGTCTGGACGGTGATGCGTTCCATGGTTCACTCCTGTCGGCCGGATTCTCTCATGATCTTTGCTGCGCGCGCGATAGCCGGATTTTTGGCGAAGGAGCGCGCCGGTATCGGCATACGCCGACGCCAGTTCGGATGCACCTCGACGGTGCCGGGCAGGTTGGCCTGTTCTTCCAAGCCCAAGAGGTCTTCGATCTGCAATGCCACCAACCGGCTTCGAACGGATCCGATAAGGCGGTGCATGGGGTCCGGGTCGGGCCCGTCACTGCCGGCGAGCGCGTCGAACCCGAAGACCTCGCCACGGCGCCAGTCCTGCGTATCCGTCAGATCGGCGTCGCCCAGGATGCCCAGCTCGTGCCGGACCTGGATATCGCGACCGTTGCGCCAGCCGACCCAGGTCGGCAGGTCGTGTGTGCCGAACGAGGCCAGTGCAGCCTCGGTGTAATCTTCTGGCGGGCGGAATGTGCCGTGATGCAGCTGTTCGAACATCGCAACCCTACAGCCCAGAACGCCAGATCCTGCAAGGGCGTCCTGCAATCCCTCGGGGATATTTCCCAGATCCTCGCCCACGACGGTGGCACCGACACGGGCGGCTTCGATCCGGACCACTGCCAGCATCGCGTCGCGCGGCATGGCGACATAGGCGCCGGGCGCCGTGTTTCTGTCTGGCACCCAAAAGGCGCGCTCGAACCCCAGAACATGGTCGATCCGCAACAGCCCAGCGTATTTCAATTGTCGGCGCAGGGTTTCGGCCAAGGGGCGAAACGCCATACGGGCGAGCGCATGCGGGTTGAACGGCGCCAGTGCCCAGACCTGTCCTCCGGGGGAAAAGGCATCGGGCGGTGCGCCAAGGGACACGCCGGTGGCAAAGGTCTCGCCCTCCGACCAGGTTTCGGCCCCATGCGGGTGGGTCCCGACCGCCAGGTCAAGGTAAAGACCATAGCGCATGTTGCGGCGCGCCGCGGTATCGGCCACGGCCTGCAATTGCTGTTCGGCCTGCCATTGCAGCCACGCCTGGAACCGCACGGCACCCGGATGCGCCGTTCGAAACGCCGCGACCTCGTCGGAGGTCTTGTCTGTCAACGCGGTGGGCCAGCCGTACCAATAGGGACCGTGGATCTCGGCGAGCGACTGGTAGGTGGCAAACCGTTCCAGCGAGGCACCGCCAGCGGAGACGAAGGCGTCAAAGGATGCATCGCCGCCGGCCGCTTCGAACGCCAGAAAGGCTTTCTCCAGCGCGGCCCGTTGCGCCGCGACTGTGCTGGCATAGTCGATCAGCGCGTCACCGCCTGTCAGCCGTTCGCCCGGAAGGGCGATGTGCATCGTGGCAAAACGGCGACGGTGCGACGGCGAATACGGGCTGAAGGCGTGCGGATCTGTCGGAAAGCCGGCGTGAACTGGGTTCAGACCAACAAATTCCGCGCCCTGTTGGGCAAGCCCATCCACCGCGTCGGCCAGATCTGCATAGTCGCCCAGACCGCCCTCGGCCTCGGTCCGCAAACCGTAGAGCGGCAGGGTCACCCCCCAGGCCTTTTCCGGCAAAGGCAGGCTTTGCGGCGCAACAAGGAGCGTCGTGCGGTGGCCATCCAGGTCGACCTGGTGGATGCCCAGCGGCAGGGCAGGCACCGCCAGCGGGGTGGTGGCCGGCAGTGTCTGTTCGGTACCGTCCTCAAGCAGGAGTCGCGCGGCCCGAACCGGGTGCGACAGCGTCTGTTGCGACGCGACCTCGGGTTCGAGGATCAGCCAATCGGGCAGGGGGCAGGCGTCCAGCTCGGCGCGATAGGTCGCGAGCGTTGCCTCTGCTTCGGCGTCGGTGGTCGCGGGCAACCCCATGGCCGCCAGCAGCGCACGGGCGGTTTCCGGCGACGTTTCGTGGCGAATGCCAGTCTGGTCCCAGAAATCGTCGTGGATACCGGCAAGATGCGCCAGCTCCTTCAGAGCTGCGCTCATGCAATCTTCTCCAGCACAAAGACCGCGACGGACTGGCCCGGTACAACAACGGCCCGTTTGGGGATTGGCGCGGGGATCCGTTCCGGGTCGGACGAATCGATGGACCAGACCCAATTCTGGTTTTTGGGCGGCAATGGCAACTGCGCGCGGGTATCGCCACCGGCATTGAACACCGCAAAGATGGCATTTTCAGAGGCGGCATAGAGCGGTGTGCCCGAAGCCGTCCGCATCTCGACGCAGACCATGCGCAGCGAAGGGTCTACCCAGTCCGGGGTCGACATCGGCTTGCCGTCGGGGCGCCACCAGAACAGGTCCTCGCGGCCGTCGATGCGGCGTTCGCGGGAATGCAGGAACACCTTCTGACGCATGATCGGGTGTTCGCGCCGGAACTGGATCATCCTGGCCGTGAAAGCCATGAAATCCATGTCGGCATTTTCCCAATCGATCCAGCTGGTCTCGTTGTCCTGCGCATAGGCGTTGTTGTTGCCGTTCTGGGTGTTGCCCAGTTCGTCACCGGCCAGCAGCATCGGTGTGCCCTGGCTCAGCATCAGCGTGGCGATCATCGCCCGCTTGCGCCGGTTGCGGGCGGCAATGATCGCGGCGTCGTCTGTTGGGCCTTCGACGCCGAAGTTGTCGCTGTAGTTTTCCGAATGACCGTCCCGGTTTTCCTCGCCGTTGGCGAGGTTGTGTTTGGTGTTGTAGCTGACAACGTCATGAAGGCTGAAACCGTCGTGCGCGGTAATCAGGTTGACGGACGCCGTGGCCGGTCGACCGGAATGGTCGAATTCCGCCGCAGAGCCGGTGATACGTCCAGCCAGATCGGGCGCGCGGCCCGGATCGCCCCGCCAGAACCGGCGCACGCCGTCGCGGAACCGGTCATTCCATTCGTGGAACGGCGCGGGGAAGCCCCCGAGGCGATAGCCGCCGGGGCCAACGTCCCAGGGTTCGGCGATCAGCTTGACCTGTGTCAGCACGGGATCCTGGCGGATCGCGTCAAAGAAGCTGGCACCGGGGTCAAAGCCGTGGTCGGTGCGTCCCAGCGTCGAGCAGAGATCGAAGCGGAATCCGTCCACATGCATCACCTGCACCCAGTAGCGCAGGGAATCCATCACCATGCGCAGCACCATCGGGTGGTCGAGGTTCAGCGTGTTGCCGGTGCCGGTGTCGTTGATGTAGTAGCGCTTGTCCTGGATCAGCCGGTAGTAGGAGCGGTTGTCCAAACCCCTGAAACTGAGCGTCGGGCCAAGCTCGTTGCCTTCGCAGGTGTGGTTGTAGACCACATCCAGGATGACCTCGATTCCGGCATGGTGCAGCCGGGCGACCATCTGCTGGAATTCGCTGATCTTGCCTTCGGACAGATAGCGCGGATCTGGGGCAAAGAAGCCCAGCGTCTGGTAGCCCCAGTAGTTCGACAGGTTCTTGTCGTGCAGGAAACGGTCGGTCAGGAACGACTGGACCGGCAGCAGTTCGATCGCGGTGACGCCGAGCTTGGTGAAATACTCCAGCATCGGATCGGTCGCCAGGCCAAGGAAGGTTCCTTCGGGCGCCACCTTGGGATGCATCTGGGTCAGGCCCTTCACGTGGGCCTCGTAAATTACGCTGTCGGCGATGGGCGTATGCAGGGCATGGTCTTCGCCCCAGGAGAAGCTCGGATCCTCGACCACGCAGCGCGGCATGTAGTTGGCGCTGTCGCGGGTGTCAAAGGACAGGTCGCGGGCGTTGGAGCCAATCTGATAGCCCATCAACGCGTCATGCCAGACCGGCATGCCGGTCAGACGTTTGGCGTAGGGATCCAGCAGCAGTTTGTTCGGGTTGAACCGATGGCCTTCGTCCGGGCGATAGGGACCATGGGCGCGCAGGCCATAGTACTGCCCCGGGCGGAGGCCCGAGACGTAGCCATACCAGACATCGCCGTCGCGCTCTGCCAGCCGCATCCGTTGCAGTTCGGTCCGACCGTCATCACTGAACAGGCAGACCTCCATTGCGGTCGCATGTTGCGAAAAGACGGCGAAATTGACGCCGTCTCCATCAAAAGTCGCGCCCAGGGGCGCCGGCCGTCCGGCCGATATTGCAAATTCAGGATGCCTCACGGGTGTTTTGATGCCTCAGCAAACAGGGCAGCATACTCGGCTGCCGATGTGTCCCAGCCGACCGGATGTTTCATTCCGTTGCGCTGTACTTGCTGGAACGCCTTGGGCTGTGCCCAAAGATCACACAACGTGTCCATCGCCGCGACGCACGCGTCACCGCTGCCGGGCTG
Source organism: uncultured Tropicimonas sp. (assembly GCA_947495685.1). GTDB lineage: Bacteria > Pseudomonadota > Alphaproteobacteria > Rhodobacterales > Rhodobacteraceae > Tropicimonas. Next base: position 18,421 of record CANLZY010000020.1, on the reverse strand, counting down.
GAACTGGATGCCGGTGGCAACACCGGCGGTACGGGTGGCAAATGTCAGGGGGATCACCGTGTCGGCGAGCCCGCCGGTGTTGGCGACAACCGGAACGGTGCCATAGCGCAGGCCATATAGCTGTGTCAGGCCGCAGGGTTCAAACCGCGAGGGCACGAGAATGGCGTCACCACCGGCGATGAGCCGGTGCGACAGTGGTTCGTCATAGCCGATACGCACGGCCACTTGACCGGGATTGGCTTGAGCGGCGGCGAGAAACTGTTCTTCGAGCCAGGCATCGCCTGAACCCAGAAGCGCCAGTTGGCCGCCGCGTTCCAGCAAACGGGGCAGGGCATGCAGCAGCAGGTCCAACCCCTTTTGCTCGGTCAGGCGCGACACGACCACGCCCAAAGGACCGCGATCAGGATCAAGGCCCAGCTCTTCGGTCAACGCGGCGCGGGCCTTGGCCTTGCCGCGCAGTGCCTTGTAGGGAATGACCTTCGGGTCCGTGACGGGGTTCCAGACCTCTGTATCGATGCCGTTCAGGATGCCGGAAAACGCGCTGCCGCGGAATTTCAATGTCCCGTCAAAGCCCATGCCGAACTCTGGCGTCTTCAGTTCTTCGGCATAGGTCGGGCTGACGGTATTGACCCTGTCGGCATAGGAAATACCGGCCTTCAACGCCGAGATCCGGCCGTAGAACTCGAAGCCGCCGGAATTGTAGCCCTCCGCTGGCAGGCGCAGGCGGCCCAGCATGTCGCTGCCGGCGGAGCCGGTGAAGGCGATGTTGTGGATCGTCATCACGCTGCCGACCTTGTGAGAGACGCCCATGCGCTGCAAGTAGACAGGGGCCAGACCGCCTTGCCAGTCGTGTGCATGCAGAACGTCCGGTTGCCAGCCGTGCAGATGCCCTTCGGCACACAACCGGGCAGCCATCCAGCACAGCGCGGCAAACCGTTCGGCATTGTCCCACCAGTCGAACCCGTCGGGAGCCGCATAGGGTCCACCGTCGCGATAGAACAGGTGGGCGGCGTCCAGCACGTACATGTCCAGTCCGGCTGCCTTGCCGTACAGGATCTGGGCCGGGCCGCCGTAAAGGTCTCCGTCGGTCAGAATTTGCCGCCCGTCGCCTAGTGCTTCGAGCACTTTCGGGTAGCCGGGCATCAGGGTGCGCATATCGACACCCTGTGCCTTGAGTGCGGCCGGCAACGCACCGGCAACATCGGCCAACCCACCGGTCTTGATCAGTGGGGCAACTTCCGAGGCAACGGAGAGGACTTTCATGAGAGCGCGGCTTCCCTTCTATCGAGCATATCCTGGGTGATCAGCGTGATCCCCTTTTCGGAAACCCGGAACCACTTGGCGTCCTCCTCGAGATCCTCCCCGACGACAAGTCCTTTCGGGATGATGACTCCCCGATCGATCACGACATTCCTCAGCCGCGCCGACCGCTCGACGGTCACGTACGGCAGGATGACGGCATGGTCCAGTACCGCGTAGGATTTCGTGTTCACCATCGTGAACATCAGCGAATTCCTGACCTCGGTGCCCGAGATGATGCATCCTCCCGAGATCATGGAGGAAATGGCCATACCGCGACGCGATTCCTCGTCGTGGATGAATTTCGCCGGCGGCACCGATTCCGAATGGGTCCAGATCGGCCAGTCGTTGTCCCACAGGTCCAGTTCTGGGGTGAAGTCCGTCAGGTCGATATTGGCCTTCCAGAAGGCATCCACTGTGCCCACATCGCGCCAGTAGGCGGGGGCCTCCGGGGTCGACTTCACGCAACTGTCGGTGAACCGATGGGCGACGGCCTTGCCGTTCTTGACGAGGTACGGAATGATGTCGTTGCCGAAATCGTGGCTGGAGTTTGGGTCCTCGGAATCCCTCAGCAGGACTTCGCGCAGGAATTTCCACGTGAATACATAGATCCCCATAGACGCCAGCGTCACGTTCGGGTCATCGGGTGTGCCCGGCGGATCGGCGGGTTTTTCCATGAAACCGACGATCTGGCTGGACGCATCCACGTCCATGACGCCAAAGGCACTGGCTTCCTCGCGCGGGACCGTCAGACAGCCAATGGTCACGTCGGCCCCCGAGTCGACGTGCTGCTGCAGCATCATCTCGTAGTCCATCTTGTAGATGTGGTCCCCGGCCAGGACGACGATGTAGTCGATGCCGTAGCTGTCGATGATGTCGATGTTCTGGGTCACGGCGTCTGCGGTGCCCATGTACCAGTTTTCGCCCCCCATCCGCTGTGACGCGGGTAGGATATCAAGGAATTCGTTCCGCTCGGAGCGGAAGAAGTTCCAGCCGCGCTGGCAGTGCCGGATCAGCGAATGCGCCTTGTACTGCGTCGCGATGGCCATTTTCCGGATGCCGGAGTTCAGCGCGTTGGACAGCGCGAAGTCGATGATCCGAACCTTGCCGCCAAAATACACTGCCGGTTTTGCCCGGGTGTCGGTCAGTTCCTTGAGCCGACTGCCTCGGCCCCCGGCGAGAACGAAGGCAACCGCCCTCGAAGAAAGTCTCGTATGAGAATTCGGCATGGGGGTGGTTTCCTCCTCTCAGTGTGTCGTTGTCAGCTCTCGTCGCGAACCAGAATGATTGTCGAGAGCGGCGGCAGAGTCATGCTGGCGGAGGCGTCCTGTCCGTGCCAGGCCGTGTTTTCGGCCGTGATCTCTCCCAGGTTTCCGCGACCTTCGCCGCCATAGATCTCGGCATCGGTGTTCAGCGCTTCACGCCATTTGCCCGCGTGGGGCAAACCCACCCGATAACCGGACCGTTCGATCGGGGTGAAGTTGCAGATCACGACGGCTTCTGGATCATCGGGTCCGCCGCGACGAAGCCAGGCATAGACCGAGTTGTCCATGTCGTTGGATTCCAGCCACTCGAATCCCCCCGGCTCGCAATCCTTGACGTAGAGCGACGGCGTGCCGCGATAAAGCGTGTTCAGGTCCCGCACCAGTCGCTGGACGCCCTCGTGGGTCTTGTATTCGGTGGCCGCCCAGTCGATCTGGGCGTTGTTGTTCCACTCGGCCCACTGCGCGATCTCGCAGCCCATGAACAGCAGCTTCTTGCCCGGGTGGCCCCACATGAAGCCGTAATAGGCACGCAGGTTGGCGAATTTCTCGCCCTCCAGTCCCGGCATCTTGTTGATCATCGAGCCCTTGCCGTGCACCACCTCGTCGTGGCTGATCGGCAGGATGAAGTTTTCGCTGAAGGCATAGTGGATGCCAAAGGTCATCTGGTGGTGATGATGCCGCCGGTGGATCGGATCGCGCTCGATATAATCGAGCGTGTCGTTCATCCAACCCATGTTCCACTTGAAGCCAAAGCCGAGCCCGCCCGCGTCAACGGGTTTGGACACACCGGGAAAGGACGTGCTTTCCTCGGCTGCCGTCATGATGCCGGGAACCTCGCCATAGCAGATCTCGTTGGTGCGCTGCAGCATGGCGATGGCTTCGTAATTCTCGCGGCCGCCGTCCTTGTTGGGAATCCACTCGCCATCCTTGCGGCTGTAATCGCGATAGAGCATCGACGCCACGGCATCGACCCTCAGGCCATCGACATGGTATTCCTCAAGCCAATACAGGGCGTTGGATATCAGGAAATTGGCCACCTCGATCCGACCGTAGTTGTAGATCGCGGTGTTCCAGTCCTGGTGAAATCCTTCACGCGGGTCTGCGTGTTCATACAGGGCGGTGCCGTCGAATTGTGACAGCCCATGTACATCGGTCGGGAAGTGACCCGGCACCCAGTCGAGGATCACTCCGATCCTGGCCTGGTGGGCGGCGTCAATCAGATCGCGGAATTCATGCGGCGGCCCGTGGCGCACCGTGGGTGCGAACAGGCCGACAGGCTGATAGCCCCAGGACCCGTCGAAAGGAAATTCGCTGAGCGGCAGGAATTCGATATGGGTAAAGCCCATGTCCGAAACGTATTGCACCAGCTCGACAGCGGCTTCCTTGTAGCTGAGCGGTCGGTTGCCTTCGTCCACCTTTCGCTTCCACGATCCCAGATGGACCTCGTAGATCGAGATCGGCGCATCGTGGGCGTTTTCCACGGCGCGATGTTTCATCCACTTGCCATCGTCCCAGCCGTAGCCCGTGATGTCGCGGACCACGCTCGCGGTTTCGGGGGGATGTTGTGAGCCAAAGCCAACCGGGTCGGCCTTCTGAGCCATCAACTGCCCCTGAGCGCCGATGATCTCGTACTTGTAAGGGGCACCCTCCGCCAGTCCGGGCAGGAAAATCTCCCACACGCCGGTGGACCCACGCAGCCGCATCGGGTTGCGGCGCCCATCCCAGGAATTGTAGTCGCAGACAACCGATACGCGATGCGCATTGGGGGCCCAGACCGCGAAATGGGTGCCGGGCACACCCTCGTGCTGCATTACATGAGCCCCGAGAACCTGCCAGACACGCTGGTGGGTCCCTTCGGCCAGAAGGTATTCGTCCATCTCGCCGATCACCTGGCCGAAACGGTAGGGGTCTTCGTTCTCCCAGGTTTCGCCGGCAGCGTTCCGGCCGCGCAACCGGTAAGGTTTGCGGGCCGGAACAGGCCCGCAAAAGACCCCGATACCACCATCGACGGCCGCAAGGGGGTGTTCGTCGCCGTCCATGACCGCAGCCATGGACATGGCGCCCGGATCAAAGGCCGTGACCCATACCTGCCCGTCCGCTTCATGCGGGCCGAGCACGGCGAAAGGATCGGCCAATACGCCTGAGGCGATCTTCTGTGCCGTCTCGTAGGACGGCGGCAATTGCGGGTACTTGGCGGGGGTGTCGGTCATTGTTTCAAGCTACTCCATTGATCCGCCAACGCAAGCGTCCTCCTTCATCCTGCGGCGTCGTCGCCTGTCGTGGCTGCCTCTGCCTTCCAGACCTCGGCCATGTAACCCCGGATCGTCCGGTCCGAACTGAACCAACCAGACCGCGCCGTGTTCAGAGCCGCCATGTGGGCCCACTTCGCCTGATCGCCATAAGCCGTGTCGACCTCACGCTGAGCGCGCCAGTAATCGCTGAAGTCCGAACACACCAGGAAGTAGTCGTGGTGGATCAGGTTGTCCGTGATGCCGTGATAGCGTCCGGGCTCGTCCGGGCTGAACCGTCCGGCGCGGATGGTTTCGATTGCACGGTTCAGGCGCGGGTCCGCGGCGATCGCGCGCCCGGCGTGGCCGCCAACCTGACGACGGGCCATGACCTCGTCGGCCGTCATCCCGAACAGGAAGAAGTTCTCGGCGCCGACCTTTTCGCGGATCTCCACGTTGGCGCCATCCAGGGTGCCGACGGTCAACGCGCCGTTCAGGGCGAACTTCATGTTGCCGGTGCCGGAGGCTTCCTTGCCCGCAGTCGATATCTGCTCGGACAGGTCCGAGGCCGGAATCAGGCGTTCGGCCAACGAAACGTTGTAGTTGGGCGGGTAGATCACCTTCAGATAGCGGCTGGTCAGCGGGTCGCTGTTCAGCACCCGTGCGACGTTGTTGGCCAGACGGATGATGTCCTTGGCAAAGGCATAGCCCGGTGCGGCCTTGCCGGCGAAGATCTTGACGCGGGGCACCCAGCCCCCGTTCGGATTGTCCCGGATTTCCAGCCAGTGGGCGATGGTCTCCAGGATGTTCAGGTGCTGGCGCTTGTATTCGTGGATGCGCTTGATCTGCACGTCGAAGATCGCGTCGGGGTCGATTCCGACTTCCAGCGAATCGGCAACCCAATTGGCCAGCTCGGCCTTGTTGTCCCGCTTGGCGGCGGTGAACCGATCAAGGAACGCCGGGTCCGCGATGAACGGCTCCAGCTCGCGCAACTGCTCCAGGTCGTCGACCCAGCCCTCGCCGATCGCCTCGGTGATCAGGCCGGCCAGCCGCGGGTTGCACGACAGCAGCCAGCGGCGCGGCGTTACGCCATTGGTCTCGTTGACGATGCGGTTGGGGTGAAGTTCGTGAAGATCCTTGAAGACGGTGGTCTTCATCAGGTTGGTGTGCAGCGCCGAAACGCCGTTCACCTTGTGGGCCATGATGAAGGACAGCTCGCCCATCTTGACGTGACCATCCTCCAGCGCGGTGACCTTGTGGGTGCCGGTCTCGCGCTTGTGCAATTCGTCGATGCGACCGATCAGTTGCAGATGGCGCGGCAGCAGCCGGCCCATCAGCCCTTCGGACCAGCGCTCCAGCGCCTCGGGCAGCAGCGTGTGGTTGGTGTAGGACAGCGTGTTGCGCGCGATCCCGACGGCCTCTTCGAAGTCGATGTTGCGTTCGTCATGCAGCAGGCGCACCAGTTCCGGCCCGGCGATGGCCGGGTGCGTGTCGTTCATCTGGATCGCGGCCTTTTTCGGCAGCAGGCGCAGGTCGTCGTACTCGCTTTCAAAGCGGCGCAGGATGTCGCGCAGCGAGGCAGATGTGAAGAAGAACTCCTGCTTCAGCCGCAGTTCCTTGCCTTGCTCGGTCGTGTCATCCGGGTACAGCACCCGGCTCAGCGTCCGGGCCAGTGCCTCGGGTTCGGCGGCGGCGGCATAGTCGCCACGGTTGAACCGGGCCAGGTCGAAGCCATGCATCGGGCGGGCTTCCCACAGGCGCAGGGTGTTGCCCCAACGACCGTTCCAGCCGATCACCGGGGTGTCGTGTGCCATGGCGATCAGCATCTCGCCCGGGTACCAGTTTGCCCGCGTGCCGATTTCCTGCACATGGCCGCCAAAGCCGATATCGATCGCGACCTCGGGGCGTTCGAATTCCCACGCGTGACGCTGGCTCAACCAATCCTCGGGCTCTTCCATCTGCCGGTCGTCCTCGAACCGCTGGCGGAACAGGCCGTGTTCATAGCGGATGCCGTAGCCCATGGCCGGGCAGCCGATGGTTGCCATGGATTCCAGGAAGCACGCGGCCAGGCGACCGAGGCCACCGTTGCCGAGCGCCGCGTCAGGCTCGTCGCCGAGGATTTCGAGGTAATCGACCTTCAGCGAGTCCAGCGCGTCAATGGCGGCCTCTTCCAGCCGCATGTTGATGATCGCATCTTTCAGCAACCGGCCGATCAGGAATTCCATCGACAGGTAATAGACCCGCTTCATCTTGTTGCCGTAGGTCTGGCGTGTGGCAGCGAACCAGCGGTCCACGATCTGGTCACGCACCGCAAAGGACAGCGCCATGCGCCAGTCATAAATCTTGGCGTGGGCGGCGTCCTTGCCGAGCGTGTACACCAGGTGGTGCAGGATGGCGTCTTTCATTTCGGAGGGAGTCATGCATCGTCCTCGTGCTGTGGCCGCTGGATGGGAGGAGGGGAGGGGCGGCCCACGTTTTCTCGGGCCTTATTCCCGAGCCTCCGTCAGCGCGCAACCCCTCGATATTCATCGGTGTTGGAACGGTCAGGCGCGGTTGCCAAATGGTATCATCCGGGGCCGCTCCCCGGTCGGGTGCCCGAAAAGCGGGCATTCGGCGCGAAGTTCGCCACCGGCATTGGGTCGAACCCCTCGCCAGGTTGCTCCAACCAGGCCTCAGAAGCGGGCAAGAGCCGCCCATAGGCCCGGGCCATGTCGTGGCGCAGGTTCGTCGCGCCACTCGGGTCGAGCGGCACCGGAAGGTCGGGATAGCGCAGGACAAGCCGGCGCCAGCGATGCACCAGCAACATCCGGGCGGCCATCGCATCGAGAGGTTGCAGCCGGTCGATATCATCGGCCACTGACGAGAGGTCGCCCCGCATCCGGTCCAGCGCATCGCGATGATCACGCGGCAGGGGCAGCGGATCCTGCAAGTCGATCCTGCCGGTGATGCGCAGTCCGGCCGACGGGGCGGGTGCCAACCCGGCAGGCCACAATACCACGCCCGGAGCGATCCGTACGCCGCCATCCGTCGTTGCCTCCTCGCCAACGCCCAGAACCCAGGCGTCGGGCGCGGTGGTGACTGGCGGGGCATAGATCCGACGACTGGCGTTGTGGAATGCCTGTCCTCGGTCGCGTCCAAGGCGATAGGAACTGGAGCGGCCCTGACGGCTGCGCTCCAGCCATCCATCACCTACAAGGCGGGACAATGCGGCGCGCATCGCACCCGGGGCGATGTCGATCCGCGCCAGCAGCGCGGCAAGCCGGGCCGAGGCGATATTGCCGCCATGGGGTTCTGCCGCATCGCCCAGCACCGTAACGATCAGCGACCATACCCTCGGTCGGCCCTCGGCATGGAGGGCCCGGATCATCGGGGCAATCGGATCGGGGTGTCGTGGCGCCATGTCCGGACCATCGACGGGCCGCTCGCGGGATGCAAGGGGCGGAATGGTACACCGCCGGGACAGGTCGGAACGGGGGCTACAGGCCAGAGAAACGTCCATAGGCGCCCAAGGCAAACAGCAGCGGCGCGCCCGGTGTATGGGTGACCTGTTCGACCAGCCCCAGCACGATGGTGTGATCCCCCGCGCCGTGGGTCGCAAAATGACGGCAGTCCAGACGGGTCAGGCAGCCGTCCAGAAGGGGCACGCCGTTCGGGCTATCGTGCCAGTCCAGACCGTTGAAATCGTCCGCCCGCTCGGCAAAACGCTGTGACAGGTGCAACTGGTCCGCCGCAAGGACATGGATCGAAAAATCCTGCGCAGCGACAAAGGCATCGTGCCGGGGCGAGGCGACAGAGGGCGACCACAGCACCAGGGGCGGATCGAGGGATACACTGGCAAAGCTGTTGGCGGTGAACCCCAGCGGGCCAGCGCTCGTATCCCGACAGGTGACGACCGTCACCCCGGTGGCAAAGGCGCCCAACGCCGTGCGCAGGGCGCGTTCGCGGCTGGGGCCGGGCGTGAAACTCTCGGCAGTCATGGGCGTCCTTTCCGGTCCGACCGCATCAGGGCACCTCATGTCCCAGGGCGGCAGTGTAAAGCTCGTACCATGTCTGGCGATCCATGTTCACCTTGAAAGCGTCCGACATCATGCGGATCCGTTCCAGCGTGTTGGTGCCGATGACCGGAAGGATGCAGGCGGGGTGGGCCAGCAGCCAGGCGATTGCCACCAGCATGGAATCCACACCGTCCCGCTTGCCAACCTTCTTCAGCGCGGCATTCATCTGGCTGTGCCCCGAGGACAGCAGCGCGCCGCCGGCCAGAGGTGACCACGCCATCGGCGGCACGTCCAGTTCCTGAAGAAACGCCAGCTCACCATTGGTCATCGGGTCGTTGACGAGCAGCGAGATCTCGATCTGGTTGGTGGCGAGGCGGGTCTGCATTGCACTTTGCAGCAGCGTCCAGTCATGCGGCTTGAAATTCGACACACCGACCGCGCGTACCTTGCCCGAGGCCACGGCCTCATCCAGCGCCCGCCCGGTCTCGAAATGGTCCATCAAGGGGTCGGGGCGGTGCAGGAGCAGCAGGTCGATCCGGTCGATCGAAAGCTTGCGCAGCGACCGCTCGATCGAGCTTACGATATGGGCCGCGCTGGTGTCGTAGTATTTCACTGTCCTGTCGGCATATCTGCCGATCGGGGCGATGATATCGCACTTGGTGATGATCTCCATCTGATCCCGCAGCTTGGGCGCCTTTTTCAGGGCTGCTCCGAGCAGCGCCTCGGCGGTGTAGCCACCATAGATGTCGGCCTGGTCAAAGCTGGTGATGCCCTGTTCCAAGCAGGCTTCGATCTTGGCCTGAACGCGCTTGGCCGAGGTGTCCTTGTCATCGCCAAGCCGCCACATGCCATAGACAATCCGGCTCAGCTCCAGCCCGACCGTCAATTCCACCCGTTCCATGCTCCGACCCTCCAGACGATAGCGTCGACCGTGCCGACGTGCGCACACGATCACAAACGGGAGCCGGTGAACAGGGCCAACCCGGCCATTTTTCCCGCGCCGGATGGTGGGAAATGGGCAGCCGAAAAAAAGCCGATGACGCGGTGTCGATCGGGGATGCATCTGGCGTGGCTCTGTGATTGCCTGTGGGCAGCGGTGGGGATTGCCCGCCATACCGAGTCCAGGAAAGGGTGCAGTGGAAATGAACGGCGCAGAAAGTCTTGTAAAAACATTGCTGGCCTCGGACGTGGACGTCTGCTTTGCCAATCCCGGAACCTCCGAGATGCACTTTGTGGCCGCGCTCGACAGCCATCCGGACATGCGCTGCATCCTGAAGCTGTTCGAGGGCGGCGTGACGGGGGCGGCCGACGGTTATTTCCGGATGTCGGGCAAGGTGGCGGCAACCCTGCTGCACTTGGCGCCGGGGTTCGGCAATGGCTACGCGAATGTCCACAATGCCCGCAAGGCCCATTCGGGCATGCTCAATGTCGTCGGGGAGCATGCCGACTATCACCTGAAATACGATGCACCGCTGAAAGGTGACATTCAGGGGGTCACCGAGTCCGTGTCCGACTGGGTCCGGGTGACTGCGGATGCGCTGTCGGTCGCGGCGGATGGCGCCGCGTCTGTCCGGGCCGCGCGGTCCGGCAATGGCCGTATCGCCACGCTGGTATTGCCGGCCAACACGGCATGGGAGCAGGCGGAGGGGACGGTGGCCCCGCTGCCGCCGGTGGCGTTGCACCGGCCCCGGCCGTCGCAGATCAAGGCCGCTGCCGACGCCTTGCGGTTGCCGGGGGCGATCTTGATGCTTGGCGGCGCGGCCTTGCATGGCGACGGCGCACAGACGGCCGGGCGCATCGCGGATCGCACCGGTTGCCGCCTGATGGCCGACCTGTTCGTGCCACGCATCGAGCGCGGGGCTGGTGCGGTTGCAATCGAACGCCTGGGATACCCGGTGCTGGACAATGTGGAGATCCTGAAGGGCGTGAAGCACATGGTTTTGTGCGGAACAGGGCAGCCGGTGGCCTTCTTTGCCTATCCCGGCAAGCCCAGCACGCCCGAACCCGCCGATTGCCGAATCCTCGACCTGTGCGGCCCGGAGATGGACCTGATCTGGACGCTTGAGGCGCTGGAGGAGGAACTGGGCGCCGGCATCTGTGTGCCCACTCTCTTGCCGCTTGACCTGCCAGAGCTGCCCGAGGGCAAGATGGACATCGTCAAGATCGGCGAGGCGATAGCGGCCCTGTTGCCAGAGAGCGCCATTGTCGTCGATGAAAGCATCACGGCCAGCCAGCACCTGCAGATCCCGACACTCACGGCGCGGCGGCATGACTGGTTGCACAACCCCGGCGGGGCAATCGGCGCCTGCCTGCCACTGGCCGTGGGCGCAGCGGTAGCCTGCCCGGATCGCAAGGTGATCGCGCCCACCGGTGACGGATCAGCGATGTACACCTTGCAATCCCTGTGGACGATGGCGCGCGAGGATCTGGATGTGACGGTCATCGTCTTTGCCAACCGCGGCTACCAGATCCTGCGCGGCGAACTGGCGAACGTGGGCGTGCAACAGGTTGGCCGGAACGCCGAACGGATGTTCAACGTCGAGGCTCCGGTGCTGGACTGGGTGGCGTTGGCCAAGGGGCATGGCGTCGAGGCCGAGCGTGTCGACGACATCGAGGGCTTCATCGCCGCTTTCAGGGCAGGACTCGACCGCGCCGGACCCTACCTGATCCAGGTGGAGTGTTGAGATCGCCCACGCTAGGCGGCGCGGGCCGAGGGCGCAAACGGCGCCTTCAATGGGGCTGACACCGGATCGAAGCTGACGCATGTCGCCGGAAGCCGAGCCGCTGGTGTCGCCCCACGGATGCCGTCAATGCAGAGGTGGGGCAGCAGCTGTCAGACCGAATAGCTCGGCAGCAGTTGGAAGGCGTCTCGCAGCGCGTCCCCCCATCCCGAGGAAATGGCCTGGTACACAGGGTCATCGTTCTCGATACGTTTTTTCCGGCTGCTATCGAACGTGTCGTTTTCGTAGATCTGAAGGTCGAACGGCAGGCCCACGGACAGGTTCGACTTGATGGTGGAGTCAAAGGAGATCAACAGCAGCTTCAACGCTTCTTCAAAGCTCATGCTCGGATCGTAGGCCCGCACCAGGATCGGTTTGCCGTACTTGGTTTCGCCAATCTGAAAGAACGGCGTGTCATCGGTGACTTCGATGAAGTTGCCCTCGGGATAGATCATGAAAACCGTCGGCTTGCCGCCGCGAATCTGCCCGCCAACAATCAGAGAGGCTCCGAACTGATCATCCGATGTCTGCCCGCTGGGAGAGCTGTTCGTGATGACTTCCTTGAGGGTTTGCCCGACCAGCCGCGCAACCTGGAACATGGTTTCCTTGTGCAGGATGCTTGGATCCCGGTCTTCCGGCGATCTGGAGCGTTCCTCCAGAAGGCTGACCAGCGACTGGGTCGTGGCGAGGTTGCCGGCGGTCATGATCGTGATCGCCCGTTCGCCCGGTACGTTCCAGGTGAACATCTTTCGGCTGACGGCAAAATTGTCCACGCCGGCGCTGGTGCGTGTGTCCGACATGAACACGAGTCCTTTGTCCAGCCGCATGCCAATGCAATAAGTCATCTGCTCCACCCGAAGTGCGAATTTCGGCTTTGCTTACTGTTGCACCTGCAAAGATACAATCAGAGTCTCGTCGGCGGTGCCCAGGCGAAGCCCTTCGATCGGGGACGCTTCCCGGGAATCGCGGCCAGCGGCGATGCGCACATAGCGCTCGTCCGGGGATATGCCGTTCGAGACGTCGAACCCGACCCAACCGAGCCCGTCCACATGGGCTTCGGCCCAGGCATGGGTGGCATCCTGATCGATGGTGTCATCCATCATCAGGTACCCGCTGACGTATCGGGCCGGTACGCCGGCGAACCGTGCCGCCGCCACAAAGATATGGGCATGATCCTGACATACGCCGCGCCCACCGGTCAGGGCCGCCTCGGCGCTGGTATGCGCATGCGTTTCGCCAAGCTCATACGGGACGGCCTCAAGGATCGCCGTGGACAGGTCATGAAGGCTGTCGAGTTGTCCGGCACCGGTATCTATCATTTTCGACAGGGCCTGCGTTGCCGGCCCTGGCATGGTCTGTAGTGTTGGCTGCCGAAAGAGCCACAATGGCGCGCAGGTTCGCTCGTTGCCAAGAACCCCGATAGAAGGCTGTGTCTGAACGGTGCCGCTGGCTTCGATGCTGAGGGATCGGGCACCTGGATCGACGCTGACCAGATCCACGTGATTCCCGTAATGGTCCCTGTACTGCGTTTCCAGTCTGCCGCCGGTGATGTCGACATCCCACTTGAGCACAGTCTGGAGAGGCGAGGTCAGGGGGTGAAGGCGCACCTTTTGCAGGATGTACACCACGGGCTCGCTGTAGGTGTATTCGGTCCGGTGGCTGATCTGAAGCTGCATCTACCCAATAAACCTGTAGTCGAGTTCGATCTGTTTTCCGATTTGGGCGGCGTCCCTGATGATCTGCTCTACGAACTCGTGCAGACCCTCGTCAAAGATCGAGCCTATGTCGCGGTTCTGAAGCCGTGCGCGCAATTTGTCCGCCATATCGTTTGAGGGGACGCGGCAGCCGTACTGCTCGGCAAGGAAATCAAGATTTCCGGCAATCCGTCCGGCACAGAAGGACAGTGACCGCGGCATCCGGCGATCAAGGATCAGGAAGCTGGCGATGGCCGGTGCGGTAAAGTCCTCCTCCACCGCCCACCGAAACGACCGGTGCGCCGACACCGACCGCAAGATCGTCTCCCACTGAACGTTGTCCATACGGCTGCCAACAAACGACGGCGACGGCAGCAGCGAATAGTATTTGACGTCGATGATCCGTGCGGTGTTGTCCATCCGTTCGATCGCGGTGCCCAACCGGCAGAAATCGTAGATGTCATTGCGCAACATGGTGCCATGCATCGCTCCGCGCACCAGCGCAGATTGCTGGCGAATGGTTGCCAGGACGGCCGGCAGTTCGGTTTCCGGGATCGGGTTTTTCAACAGATCGGCGAACAGCATCCACGTGTCATTGACGGCATACCAGACTTCGGTCGTGAGGGCGGTGCGCACCAGTCGGGCATTGTCGCGGGCGGCCTTGATGACAGACAGGACCGAGCTGGGATTGTTTTGGTCGCGCAGCAGGAAGTCGACCACCCTGGTGCTGTCATAGCCGTCATGGTTCGTCTCGTAGGGCCCCTGACAGGCGCTGGTGACAATGACGGATTTCCACTCCGCTTCGGCGTCGTCAGAGCGGGTCAGCGCAATGCGGAACCCGGCTTCGATAAGGCGCGCAGTATTTTCAGCCCGCTCGAGAAAGCGGAACATCCAGTACAGGCCACCTGCGGTTTTTCCCAGCATTCTAGTCTTCCAACACCCAGGTATCCTTGGTCCCGCCGCCCTGTGATGAGTTGACCACCAAAGATCCCTCCTGCAGCGCAACCCGCGTCAATCCACCCGGCGTAATATTAATGCCCCGGGGCGACACCAGTGCAAATGGCCGCAGATCGACATGCCGGGGCGCGAGGCCGCTTTCCGTGAAGATCGGCACGGTCGACAACGCCAGGGTCGGCTGAGCGATATAATTTGCCGGGTTCGCCCGGAGCTTGTCAGCGAAATCCGCCAATTCCGTCTTGCTGGCCGCAGGGCCGACGAGCATGCCGTATCCGCCCGACCCATGCACTTCCTTGACCACCAGGTCAGCAAGATTGTCGAGGACGTAGCGCAAGGTGTCCGGCTCGGAACAGCGATGCGTCAGAACGTTCTTCAGGATTGCCCGCTCGCCGGTGTAGAACTCCACGATGTCGGGGACATAGCTATAGATCGCCTTGTCGTCAGCGACGCCCGTGCCGGGTGCATTCGCGATCGCAATGTTGCCGGCGCGGTAGACATCCATGATCCCGGGCACACCCAGCATCGACTTCGGATTGAATGTCAGCGGATCGAGAAAATCATCGTCCACCCGGCGATACAGGACATCGATCACCTTGTAGCCGCGCGTCGTGCGCATCGCGATATGGCCGTCCACGACCCGCAGATCATGCCCTTCGACCAACTCCACACCCATCTGGTCCGCCAGAAAGCTGTGCTCGTAATAGGCGGAGTTATGGATCCCCGGCGTCAACACGGCGACGCAGGGCCTGCCATTGCAAGATCTGGGCGCCGATGCCTCAAGCGAGCGGCGCAGGTTCTTGGGGTAATCGCTGACCGGCTGAACCCGGATATTGCTGAACAATTCCGGGAACATCTGCAGCATCGTCTCGCGGTTCTCCAGCATGTAGCTGACCCCGGATGGCGTGCGTGCATTGTCCTCCAGCACAAAAAAATCGTCCTCGCCCGTACGAACGATGTCGGTGCCGACGATGTGGGTGTAGACATCGCCCGGCGGGCTGAAATTCATCATCTGCGGCAAGAACGCGTCGTTATTCGCGATCAGGTCGGTCGGGAGCACACCGGCCCGCAGTATTTCCTGGCGGTTGTATATGTCATGCAGGAACGCATTGATGGCGTAGACCCGTTGTTCGATCCCCTTCGCCAGCTTGGTCCATTCGTGATTGGCCAGGATCCGCGGAACGAGATCGAACGGGATCAGGCGTTCTTCGGCGTCGGTCTGGCCATAGACATTGAAGGTGATCCCGGTTCGCCGAAAAAACGCTTCTGCTTCAGCGGATTTCTGGGTCAGCCGTTCATTGTCCTGTTGCGCAAACCAGTCATCGTAGATCGCGTAAGGACGACGGGCGCCGACCGTTGACCGCATTTCGTTGAAATGAGTGTTTTCAGTGTTCATCCCACCGACCATAGGAGATTGTCCTACCTTGGCAATGGCAGGAACAGACACGATGGAAGGTTTCGATATGTGCCTGCAAAATGGGCAGCCTGTGTGCTGGCGGTTGTAAAGAATTGGCATTTCTCGGCGCGATCTACACCCGCCGCTGCGCCGTCCACGGTCTTCCCACGAATTGGGTGAGTGATTCTGTTACTCTTGAGGGAGCGGAGAGGCGCTGACCATGTGGCCGCTCGCCATTTGGGCGAATGCAAACCCACCTTGCCCCCTGCGCAAGCCGTAGAGAGGCGCACCCTTTGACCATCATCAAGGACTGCCCAACGTTGAACGTTTAAAATCCGCGCTGCCGGGATGGTGTCTGAATGGAGGGTGTTATGGCACACATCTATGCGGACTTTTCCTTCGACATGACCGACTTCGATCTCAACCGGTCTGTCCGCGGCGCAGTAGGGTCCTGTTTTTACGACGATGACCCTTTCACGATCGACGGTGAGGTCTATACCGATGATTTCGAAATCTATTGGAATTATCGGGCGAACTTTTACTCGACCGCCATCGTGGGGGAAGAGCTTGATGCCGATGATATCGAGGTATTTGACGGCACGGCGACCGGCTTTTTCGAATTCTTCTGGGACTATCAGGACGCGACCTGGAGGTACTACATCGGGATGAACAACATCTCGGTCGCCGCCACTTCGATTTTCGACGCCGCCGCGACGGAAGCGGTCGATGACGATTACGGTTTTCTGCGCCAAGCGCTTGCTGGCGATGACAAGTTCCTGCTGAGCAATCAGCACGACATTGTCTTCGGCTATGGCGGACAGGACATCATGCGCGGACACGAAGGCCGCGACGTCCTGAAGGGTGGCGACGGCAAGGATACGCTTCGGGGCGGCGCCGACGGTGACAGGCTGTTTGGCGAACGTGGCGACGACAGGTTGTTCGGCGGGGTCGGGGCCGACTTCCTCAAGGGCGGTGCCGGACAGGACGAATTGTCGGGCGGCGGCGGTCCGGATCGGATCGAGGGCGGCAAGGGCGACGATTCAATGACCGGCGGGGACGGAAAGGACGCGTTTGTTTTCCGTGCGGGCTCTGGAGTTGATACCATTTGGGATTTTCAGTGGGATCCCGATACGCTTTTGCTGGACGATGCCCTGTGGAGCGGCGACCTTGCCACATCCGAGATCGTGAACACATTTGGCTTCGTCGACAAGCGAGGGGTCGGTTTGGATTTCGGGACAGACGAAATCGTGCTGGCTGGCTTTCAGGGAGCAGACGACGTGCTGCTTGGAAACCTTGAAGGCGAAATCACGGTCATCTGATCCGGCATTGGTGCGTGAAAATCCGGGTAGTGGGTCAGCTTGCGACTGGACCTGTCGCGGTTTGATGCCGCTCCTTTGACAGCATTTTCTGCAACAAAGGAGACGGACCATGGGACATGGCGGGACGGACGAGTTCCGAAAGGATGCGGTGCGCATGGCACTGACCCGCGGGCTGACGCGCAAGCAGGTGGGCGATGATCTGGGTGTCGGAATGTCGACGCTGAACAAATGGGTCACAGCACACCGAGACACAGATGTCGTGTCGAACGAGGATTTGAGCCTCGCCAAGGAGAATGACCGGCTGCGTCGGGAGAACCGCAATCTCAAGGAGGAGCGGGACATCCCAAACCGAGGAGGATCCGGAAAGGCCCCAGTGTGGCGTTTCCCCGACGAAGGCCACGGAGTTCTTCGCGAGCCAAAAGCCGTGAGGTTCAGGTTTGTGGAAGAGCACCGAGCCCAGTTCTCGACTGAGCGCCTGTGTCAGGTTACGGAGGTCAGTACGCGCGGATTGGGTGTTTTGCGCAGTCGCCCAGCCAGCCGCAGACAACGCAGTGATCTGGTGACGCTGGCACATATCAAGGAACAGTCGCGTCTCAACCTGGGAAGCCATGGCCGCCCGCGCATGACCCAAGAGCTGAAGGGGATCGGCTTGAATGTCGGGCATCGACGTTTGGGTCGCTTGATGCGCCAGAACGGCATATCCGTTGTCAGAACGCGCAAACACAAGGTCACGACGGATAGCGACCACAAGTTCAACATCGCTCCTGACCTGCTGGATCGGGATTTTGCGGCTGGCCAACCTAACCAGAAGTCGGCCGGTGACATCAGCTATGTCTGGACGCGTTAGGGTTGGCTATATCTTGCCGTCATCCTGGACCTGCATTCCCGCCGTTTAGTTGGATGGGCTGTCAGCAATCGGATGAAACGTGATCCACTGACCGGCAGGCGATGTCTGCATCGCCGAGAGGTTGACGATCCGTGCGCTGAAGATGGCCATCGCGTTCCGATCACCACCAAGAGGCTGCATCCATCACACCGACTGGGTCAGCCAATATTGTTCACACGACTATCAGAAGATCCTCCGTCAACATGGCTTCCAAGTGTCCATGAGCGGCAAAGGTAATTGCTACGAGTTCAAGCAGGTCCGCGCCAGCGGATTGAACGATCCGGGGGATCATTCAAAGGCGCAGAACGCTGCCGTCGAAACCTTCTTCAAAACCATCAAAGCGGAGCTTTTTTGGCGGCAATCCTAGGAAACGCGCAGGCAAGCGGAAATGGCGATCTTCCAGTACATCAACGGCCTCTACAATCCGCGCCGCCGCCATTCAGCACTGGGCTGGAAAAGCCTCTTCGCCTTCGAACGGAAGGTGGCTTGAACGAGCACTGGGCGGCTTTGTTGCACAAACCGGACGAAGGGTGGACTTCGCCTTTCCCCTGACGGACTTATCCTACGGCCTCTGTGACAGGTATGCCAATGGCAGTGTAGCGGTTGAGGACGGCGATACGGATCTGGAGTTCCGCGACCTGCCGGTCGACGTCCCGGGCCATGAG
>CANLZY010000019.1 GCA_947495685.1 uncultured Tropicimonas sp. | reverse complement strand
TTGCCCGGTGCCGTCGGAGACTGCGTAGGTAAAGCTGTCGGTGCCGGTGTATCCGTCGTCGGCGGTATAACGCACGCCGCCATCGGCGAGCAGCTTGAGCGTGCCGTGGGCGGGTGGGTCCTGCAGGACGACGGTGAGGGCGTCGCCCTCCGGATCGCTGTCGTTCTTCAACACGTTGACGGTGACCGCGCCGCCCGAGACGACCCGCACGGCATCATCGGTGGCGGTCGGGGCTTCGTTTGGAACTGTATCAAATCCGACTTGCGAGACCGTGACACGGCTGCCCAGATCGCTGGTGCCCAACAGGTCCAGCCACAGGGTCATCGCCGCATCGGCGGCAATCGCGGTCAGGTCGATGCTGATCGTCAGCGGTTCGCCCGACACGGCGCGCCCGTCCTCTGTCAGGCCGCGGACGGACACGCCGTCGCCGGTATGCACCGTTCCGTCCGATTGCAGGTTGAACGCTGCGTCCGCCTGCGACAGGCCAATCTTGCCAACAGCAACTGTCTCGGTTCCGGTCGCGGCGTGCAGGGCGATCTCGAAGGCATCGGCGGGGCCCGCGTCCGGGTCCTCGACAAGGTCCGGCGTCAAGGTGACCACCAGTGCCTTGGCACCGGCGGGAAGCGAGAAGTCCTGCCGGGCACGACCATCGGCAGGAACGCCCTCGGTCAGGCTCAGGGCGCTGTCGGCCACGCTTGCCGCCCCTTGCAGATTCCAGCCAAAGCCTGCGTCATCCACATCGCTGATCGCGAAGGTACCGTTGGTAAAGGCGACGGTCTCGGTCGAATGCTCGCTGCTGGCCGAGGCGAACTCACCTGCCTGACCCAGACCGATCTGGGTTTCGGCCAGATCCAGATACCACGTGGCCAGTGCCCGGGCCTCGGCCACGGTTGGAGCATTCTTCGTGTCGCCGAAGACCAGTGCCAGCAGCTTGCGTTGGTTGTCGCTGAGGTCATTGGCAAAGGGCTTTACCATGACGTTGTTGTCGGGCGCGCCGTCCAGCGGTTGGCCATCCGGGCGGTATTCGTCGAGAATCCCCAGCGTGTGCAGGTACTCATGCGCAATCGTCCAGCCCAGCCTGACCCCAAGGTCGGCAAAGGTTGCTGTCCATCGCTGGTTGGTATCCGGGCGGCGCACGCCGGTCGCGACATCGTAGCCAAGGCTGCGGATGGCGGCATCGAGGTTGACCACCAGCGAGCCGTTGGCCTCGAAGATGCGTTGGTTCACGGCCTCGCCCAGCCGGTACAGGACCTGCGAGTCGGTCAGGTCGCTGCGAAGCTCGAACGGCGCGGTCACCCGCGTCAGTCCGCCAAACCGCACGCGGTCGAAATCGGTGCGTCCCTGCCCCAGCGGGGCGGGGTTGAACGGGTTGCGGTCGCTGGCGGACGCGTCCAGCCAATCAAAGGAGGCATTGACCTCGTCCAGCGTCAGCGGCGTGTTGCGATAGACCGCGAGCGTCCTGTCATAGGCGTCAGAGCCGATGTCCAGCAGGTCGGCATCGACGAAACCACCCAGAACGGCGCGGAATCCGGTCTCGATATTGCGCTTCAGGTTGTTCTGGATGACCGACGGAAGCTGCACGGTCGGTGCGTCCGAGATTGCCTGCATGAAGCCATCGTACCAACGTTCGACCTGCTCGTCGAAACCGGGGCGAAGGTTTTCGGGAACGCTGTCGTAGTCGGCGCCGCTGAAATTCTCGCCCCCGTATGTGAACCGCAGCCCGCCCATCACAAGCCCGGCGCGGTTGGCGCCAATGTCGATCTTCTGCTCCCGCTGCGCCTCCGAACCAATCGTGACCTGACCGACCTCCTTGCCATTGCGCGACAGCACGATCACGGCACGGCCATCGCGTTCGGGGAAAAGGCTGGTCAGCCCGGACGGCTTGAAGGACAGGACCTTGTCCGTGGCACCTGCCGGGGCGGTGCTGTCGTCCAGGGTAAACCACTTGACCGGGGTGAACCCGCCGTTTCCGGGCCCGGTGGTGGCACCCTGGGCGCCAAGCGCGGCATCGAGGTCCTTGCTGCCCTTCAGGGTCAGCGTGCGGGTCTGGCCCTCGACGGTGGCCGGATAGGTGATGATACCGTCTGTGGTAGAATTGTCCCCGATATCAAGCAGGTAGAACAGGTCCAGATCTTCTTCGGACAGAACGCTGCCATTGGTGTGAATCGTTCGCACGGTAATGGTCGCGGAGGCCATGCCGGCCTCCTTCATGGCGCGTAGCTTGTCGAGCGGGAAGGAGGCGCGGACCTCGAACGCCTTGCGGGACCGGGCCGCGATGCTGAGCGTTTGCAGGCTCTGCCCGGTCTCCGAGTGGAACGTGAGCGCCCCCGAGCCCAAGGTGTCGCTGTTCTGTCCCGGGTCGAAACTGTCTTCGCCAACGGTTAGACCCTCGAACACCTCGATCCATTCCTGGTCCTTTGCAATCAACTCGACCCGCACGGCGCGTTCGGAGGAGTTTGTCAGGACAAAGCGATGCACATCGTGGCCGCGAACGCCGTTGCCATCGGCCCCGCGCGCGATGGCCCGCAGGCCGTTGCCTTCGTGACTGACCGTCAGGCCCTCGCGCCGGTTGTCAAAGAGCATTACGCCGTCGCTGGCATTGCCGCTTTCGTCCGTCAGGATCACGCCGCCACTGCCGATATCGTCGATCAGAATGGACTCGAAGGTGGTGTTTGCGCCCACATCAATGTCATCCGGGTCGCGTTCGACCAAGACAGGCCCCTCGAACCGGAAGATCAGCCGCCCGGCCTTTCCGCGGACATTCTCGGGGATCGTCAGGTTGATCCGTGTGGTCTCGCCATGAAGTTCGTTCAGCAGGATCGACGTGCCCTGACCCCTCTCCAGGTTGCGGAGCTTGACTTCACGTCCATCGCCCATCTTGAGGAAGGAAACCTCAAGGGATCGAGAGCCGTCGAGCGTGTGTTGCCCAATCAGGGGGAAGCTGAGCGTGAACCCGAGCGTTGCCTGGGTCTTGGGCATGTAGAGGAAGTCGCTGCGTTCTTCGGCCTTTCCATTGCTGTCGGTGGTCAGTTCGAGGGCCATGTCGACGGCCCGCTCTTGCATGAAGCTGACAATGGCCGAGAACAGCGTCTTGAAGGCTGTGATTGCGCCACTGCGAGCGGCCGCCTTGATATCGGGCAGCTTGTTGTCTTGCTTCAACCAACTTGCGATGCCGTCCAATCCGCTCGAGAAGGTTTCCCGGGCGGCTCCGACCGTGCCGTCGCTGAATGCGTTGACGGCGTTTTTCTCCATCCGGTCGGCAAATTCCCGAATGAACTTCGGACTCAACAGGTCATTGTCCTTGGTGAATTGATCGCTGAGCCTCTCGGCGGCTTCGCGCATGCTGCCAACCCGTGCCAGCATGCTGCTGAGCGACAGCGATTGCGAAGCGGCCTGCTCGCCGGAGGATCCGATGATATCCTTGATCAGGCCGGTCACGATCTCGTTGACAACGCTCAGGGTGCTGTCGCTGATGCCCGAAAGGCTGGCACTGAATTCAGAGAGCGTGAGATCCCAATTCAGCTTGTCGATGCTCTGCCAGAACCCGCCAGTTCCACCCTGCATGCTCCAGCCGGGGACTTCGTATCCACGATTGTCTTCGCCGCCGGGCAGGTACCAGACAGTACGGCCATAGACTGGCCGGAACGAACTTTCGAAATCGCCATTGAACACCAACGGGACCGGGGCATCGTTGTTGCCGTATTCGGTGTTGGAATTCACGTCGGCCTTGGAGCGGGTCAATCCGCTGGCGACCCGGCGATAGGCATCGCCGCCGCCGAGCTTGGTATAGAACCAGCCCGCACCGATCCCCTCCCATGGGGCGGCATCGATATAGGGCCCGAAGCCACCGCGATATGCCCGCCCGTCCACGGTTCCGAACGGCGTCTGTTGCGGGTTGTTCGCTTCGCCGCCTTCGCCGACGCGGGCGCGGTACCAGCTGTCGGGATAGAGGTCGGCACCCTGCTGGGCGTCGCCGGAAACGGACGCCGACAGGCCGCTGTCGGTCGGGTAATACCGCGACCGGTACCCCGGTCCGACAAATTGCGGTTCCTTGGCATCGCGGTCGAACAACGATCGGAAAATCGGGTCACCTTCGCCACCGTCGGGGCCGAACGTGTCCCGGTCCAGCGCCGCCGTACCAGCGTAATAGGCCACTGCGCGATCATGCGTGGTGCCCCAGCCAATGCCGAATTCGCCGTAGGCTCCCAGATCGACGCCGGGCCACCAGTCGTCCTCGATGAAACCGGGCAGCCCGGTCAACTCCACGTTGACATCCGCGTCCGCCAGCTTGCGCCCTTTGATGGTCAGCGACAGCTGGTCGGGGTTGGTGTTGAACAGCGGAATGCGGCTGGCACCCGATGCCAACAGGAAGGAATCGTAGGCCGGCGTGCGCTGTGGAACGTTCTGATAATAATTGTCGGCAAAATCGATGCCGTCCCAGATCCGCACATCCGGGTCCTTGAAATCGGTCCAGTCGAGCGTCGCAAAGCCCAGCCAATCGGCGTATTCGCCGATCTCGTCGGCCTTACTGGCCAGTTTCAGCAGCTTTTCCCCGACCGCAGGGTTCCCAAAGGCCACCAGCAGTCCGGTGATCCGGGACACCCAGGCCAGTGATTCCAGATAGGACTTGATCGGGATCTTCATCGCCGGATTGGTCTGGTCGAACGGGTCGATGGTGGTGAACTGGATGTCCGGGCTGCCCTTGGTCTCGGGGAAATGCGTGAACAAACGCTGCACGATCTCGGAGTTCACCACCGCCCCGCGGCCATGTCCGATGAACTGCATGTCGGCCTTGAAAAGCGCGCCGTCGTAGTCGTCGTTCAGCACGGTCAGCGCGGCGAACATGCCGTCGGCGGCGGCCTCGGCAAAGCCGCTGTCGTTGATCGAGGCCTCGTTGGACCAGTCCATCAGGATGACGAGCGATTTTCCGTCGCCGCCGCTGCCGGTCAGCAGTGTGTCGAATTTTCCGGTGTGCTGGTTGTGCAGCAACAGCGTGCCATTGTTGCGTTTGGCGATGTCCTGCGCCAGCTCGAATGTGGCGCTGTCCTGCGGAGTGCCGCCGCCCCAGAGGCTCATGTCGTGGGTCACGATCACCACGTCCGACACGCCTGACTCTGCGGTTTCATACCCGACGCGGAAAGGTTCGGAGAGCCGGATCACCCGGTTTTCCGCGTCACGGACCTCGACACCCCAGTAATAGGTCTGGCCCCGTGTCAGCGTCAGCTCGGAGGGCAGGGTGTAGCTGACAACGGCGTCCGGATCGTCGCCCGGTGCTGCGAACCGCCGTTCCAGGATGCGATTGCGGTTGCCATCGAGGGTCGACAGCCGCGTGTCGAGCCCGATCAGCTCGTCCGGCGTGCCAAGGAACCCTGCGTCCCGCAGTGCGGCGATCTGTTCGGGTGTGCTGTCGGACGGGAACAGGCCGTTGCCTTCGGGATGGGTGCTGATGAACAGCGTCGTCTCCAGGTTGCGCCCCCCCAGCTTCCATTCGAAGGTCGGGGTGGTGGAGGATTCGCCGCTGCCATCGCCCAGTTTCGGCGCCACGAGCGACAGGAAGGGCGCCTGGCTTTCGACCACCTGGGTCAAGCCGCCAGTGCCGATCAGCACGTTTTGTGAATCGGAGGTGGAAGGCCGCAACGAGTACACGCCTTCGTTGTCCCAGACGGCAAAGTCGGCGGCGATGTCGATGTCGAGGTTGACGCCCTGACGGGTGCCGTCGACCAGCAGACCACCGCGCGTCGTGAGGGTTGCAGCGGGGCCATCTTCCGGCAAGGGCAGCAGGTCGTTCAGCGGTGTCAGGAAACGTTCCGTGCCAAACGCCTGATCGCCCATGAGATAGCTTTCCAGAACTTCTAGAAGAGCCGGGATATCATAGCCTCCGACGGCATCCTGGGCGCCATAGGCACCGTACAGGGTTCGCCCGTCGCCAGAAATGGCGACCCCTGTGCCAAAGGCATTGCGGACCGGGCGCAAGGTGCCCGCGACACGGGCCTGTTCGCCGAATGGATCGGCGATGACTGCTATGGAGGAGCCGGTCTGATGCACCTCTTCGACAAAGACTGCGTCGAAGTTGAAGGCGAGGTTGAAGAGGTCGAAGGCCGCCGGGTCGGGGTTGCGCGTGATGTCATCCACCTGGAACCGGTTCTGACCCATGACGAAGGCATACTTCAGGTCTCTCGTGAAGGCGATGCCGGCGGGGTCGTTGACCTCGAGGTTGTCATTCAGACTATCGAGGGGATAGTTGAACCGTTCGGCCACGGTGGTTGGGACCAGGTTGAAGGAAATGTTGCTCGGCTCGTTCCATTGCCCGCCCTCGCGTTTCAGCACCACGATGCCGGTGCCGTCATCGCTCTTGTCGGTGACGAACGCATAGGTCGCCAGATCCGGACCGATCAGGGTCTGCACCGCGTAGGGCTGGTTGAGGGTATTGCCATCGACCTGCTCGATGCGTGCAACGGCCGTCCCAAGCCCGCGTTCGCGTTCCTGGGCGGTGGCGCGGTCGATAAAGTAGGCAAGGTCGGGAATGTCGTAGATCTGGATTCGGCCAGTGCCGGTGTCGGGCCCCAGGGCGTCCGGGGTGGTCATCGTCACCACCAGTTGATTGCCATCCGGCGTCACCGACAGCTCGCGCAGGCCGATATTCTCGTTGGCCAACTGGAAGCTGTGCACATGCCGGGCATTGGTCGCCCCGCGGCGGATGTCGATCAGGTGGATCTGCGGTGACCCGGCATCCGATACCAGCAGGAAGCCGTTGGTCTTGTCCAGGACGATATCGAACGGGCGATAGACCGGTGCGTCTTCATTCTCTGGCGGCTCGTCGCCATCCTCGGCCGGAACGCCCAGCTTGAGAAACTCGTTGAGAAAGTCGGTGGACGGATCGGTATCAAGCTGGATGCCCTTGACCAAGTCCACAACGGCGATGCCGCCGGCATTCTTCAGGGTGACAAAGCCGATATCGGCATCCCCCAGCGTCGCAACGCGTGTCGGGCCGCTGCGGGCAAAGCCGCTCAGGGGCTCGCCCTTTTCGTTCACGAATCCGATGGGGATGCGCAGCACCGCCTGCGGGATGTCATCATTGCGGGTCGCATCGCGTTCCAGCAGCAGGATCTGGTCGATACCGTCCTTCACGATCGAGCCGTCGAACAACGTGCCGGGGCCGCTTTCGACGATCGCGATGGTCGCGTCACCCTTGTTGCCGGCGTCGATCGGATCGCTGATCCGCGGCACCCATCCCCAATAGGACCCAGTGGTCGCACCGGCCCTGGAGCCGGAGGGCGGGCTGTCGCCGTCATCGAAGGTCCGCAGCTCCTTGTCGAACCGGACAACGTGCACCTTGCCCTCGCCCAGGGAGATGCCCGGCGGCACCAGCGCCAGTTCGATGTGGTCGCGTCCCTCCTCCTGAGAGACGTAGACGGGCAACGCCTTGACGCCGTTCCCGACGTCCACGACGATATCCTCCTGCGACAGGAAGGTATCCCGGTCAAGCTGCTCGACCGTGTCCCGCAGGGTGGTGAAATCCTCTGCGGTCGGGGTGCCAAAGACCAGCCAGGTCCAGTAGTTCTCGTCCAGCGAGCTCACCAGTCCGAAATTGTCGCGCAGGTATTTGAACCGGTGCCCGGTGATGTCCAGCGAGATTCCGTTTTCGGAATTTCGTTGCAGCAGGACGGTTTCCACATCCGGCCGGTTGACGTCGTAAAAGCCTTCGGGATCGATGGTCTGGATGATGTCCGCCAGCACGTCGTTGGCACCGGGCAACATTTCAAAGACCTTGCTGATCCCTTGCGCGATGCCCGATGGCGAGATCCGCGAGATGAACAGGTTGGCCTGGCCGATCGCGAAGGAAATCCGCATCTCCTCGCCGCGTTTCATACCGCCGACCAGCGTGCCGCCGATCCTGCCCGTCATCGCCGTGAATGGTCCGCTGGACAATGGCAGCGAGGCGCGGGTGACGCCATTGACGCGGGTGACCTGCTTGTCGTCGACCTTGGCAACAATCATGTCGCCGCCGGCCGAAATGCCGTCATCGGGCGGCGACGCGGTGCGCGCCATGCCGTCTGCATCGACAAATCCGCTGTCGACCTCCTGCCAGCCCCATTCCCAACCGTCCGCCGTTGGCAGTTGGGCATGGCGGTAGAACACAACCTGATCGCCCGCGTCAAACCTGGTCGGCACGGCGACCTGCATCGGTTCGTTCACCGCCAGTTCACCAACGTCGAGGCTGAAGGCCGCGCCAAAGGTAAACCCATGACCGTCGGGAATGAACTCGATTGGCAGGTCCTTGCGGGCCAGCGTGGTGATGGTGGCGGCAACCGGGGCCGACAGGCTGTCGGGGGCAATGGCCACCTGGTAGCCATCGTCGTTCTCGACCACGCCGCCATCGGCGCCAATCTGTGCGCCATTCTCCACCGGATCGGCAACGCGCACGGCAACCTGTGCCTCGACCCCGTCCAGGATCAGCGTCACCACCGCCTCGCCCGGGCCGGTGGCGGTGATCAGGCCGGTCGCGCTCACCTTCGCGACCCGCGCGTTGGAGCTGTAGAAGTCCGGCGGGGTGTCGGCCAGGTCAAGCGGCAGGCCCTCGCCATCCAGCAGCAGCAATTGCCGGGTGCCGCCCTCGGCATCCAGCGAAACGGAATCGGGGTAGGGGTCCAGCCCGACAATGCTGGCCAGCAGCTGTGCCGAGGATGGCTCACCCACCTGCAGCACCGAAACGGTCCGGGCGTCGCCGCGGGTGACGATCAGGGTGGTGGCGCCACTTGTCAGCCCGACGATGTGCCCTTCGGGCGTCAGGCGGGCGACGTCGGTGTCCGTCAGCCGCAGGGTGACGTACTCGGCGCTCAGTGGCACGGGGGTGTCCTGTCCCTCGAACAGACCGGTGATCTCGGGCACGAAGGTTTCGCCCAGGGCGATCTGCGCCCGCCGGTTGGCAACATCCAGCGACAGCAGCGCCGGGTCGGAGACCTTGATCTTCACCGGGATGCTGCTGGCCGCATGACCGTCATCGGCAATCAGGGTGATCCGCGCGGTGCCGGTGAAACCGGCCTTCGGCGTGAAGACGATCGACCGGCCGTCGGCCGTGATCCGGGCACTGCCCCCAGTGACCCGGCCAAGGGCGGCAAAGAGCGCATCGCCCTCGGGGTCGCTGGCAATGTCGGCAATGGGAATGGTCAGGCCGAGATCGACGAAGGTTTCGAGGTCCGCGGAGACAGCCTCGGGCGGGCGATTAGCCTGGAACCCGAGCATCTGGGCAAATAACCCGGAATCGACGCCATCGGCCTTGCCGTCGCCATCGATATCGGTTCCGGGCAGGGCATTGGCATCATCGGCATCCACGCGCCCGTCGGCGGTCAGATCGCCCAGTGGCACAAGGGTCGCCCTGGCATTGCTGCGGGCAGGGCCCTCGATCCGAAGCGTGTGCAGCCCTGCGGTCTCTGCCCGCAACACCAGCGTCGTCGTGCCATCCGAGGTCTGGCGAGACAGCACCTGCATCCCGGTCGCCGAGACCGCATCTGACACGGCGGCATCGACCATCAGCACCAACAGGATCGGGCCGTTCGACAGCTCGCTGTCCCGCAGGGTCAGGCCCAGCGTGGCCTCGCCAGCGGCAGCGAACCGAACCGACATCTGTTCGGGGGCCACCAACGGGGCGGCCTGCGCGGCCAGGGTGCGGGCGGCAAAATCGCGGCTCGGGTCGAACCACGTGCCCGCTGTCCCGTCGCTGCCGGTAAAGGCCTGCAACCGGCCCGCGTCATCATAGGCATAGCCCTGCGTCCGTGCCGCGCCGATCGTGCGGACCGAAGTCAATTGCCCTGCCGCGTCATACCGGTAAACGGTGCGCGTGCCGTCGGCCAGTTCCAGCGCGCTGATACGACCGTCCCCGTCACGGCTGAACTGCGCCAGAAGCTGTCCATCGCTGGTGATGCCACTGTCGGACAATTGCACCTCGGTACCATCGGCAAGGGTCATTGCCCGCAGGGTGCCGTCGCCCGTCAGCCGGTATTGGGTGCCCTGTGGCGAGGTCAGCGTGAAGACTTCAGTGGCGTATCCGGCAGGGTCATAGGGTTCGGCGGTGAACGGGTCAAAGAACCGCCCGCCCGACAGCGACAGCAACGGCGCAACGGCCTGCAATGTCCATCCGGTGTCGGAATCGGGGGTGAAGACGGGGCGCGCCAGCGTGCCACCACCGACGCGGCGGGTCTCGGCCGATGTGGCAAAGGCCATCCGCGTGCCATCGGGCAGGGTCAATTGCACCCGACTGTCCAGGGACAGCCCTTGCGGCGCGCCGGTTGCGGTGCGCCCGGTGGAGCCCGGATCGACGGTCAATCCAACACCGGCCCAGTCCGCGCGCCAGCCATTCCCGAACAATCCGTCGGCAATGGGATGCAAGGGGTCGTGGCTGCGGGTCAGGGACAGCGTGGCTTCGCCCAGCGTCAGCGTGGCATCGGTGACCGACAGGCGGGGCCGGGGGGCTTTCTCGGGCTGGCTGACCTCTATGACCTGGCTGGCGGTGGCGTTGCGCCCACCCAGGTCGGTAGCGGTGAGAGTCAGGGTGTGGAACCCATCGGCCAGGTCGGTGGGGTTCAACACTGTCAACGGGCCGTCGCGTTGGGTCGTCCCGTTGGCGACGACAATTGTCTTGCCGCTGGCAATATGGGTCGCGGTCAGCTCCCAGGAGTCGAGCGCAGTGTCTTCGACCGTGGCCAGAACGGCGGTCGAGGCGGCGATCGGGGCAAAGGTGATCGACGGGTCCAGTGCCACGACCGGTGCCTCGGTGTCCTGCGGGTCGCGTACACGGATGATCGTTTCGGCGAAGCCGACGGCACCGTTTGCACCCACCGCCTCCGCGCGCACCACGGTTCGGCCCGGCTGGCCCACGGTCAGTGTCAGGGAGCCGTCATCGGCCAGCTTCACCCGCGTGCCGTTCACGAACAGGCGGGTCTCGGCTATGGCACCAAGGCTGTCGGCCAGCACGTTCAGCGTCACCTGTTGGCCGGGAAGCACCGGGAAATCGGGTGTGGCCAGAACGGTCACGACAGGGGCTTCGGGCACAGCGGTCACCCGGACCACCATCGGCTTTCGAATGCTGTCTGTGCCGTCACTGGCGGTGACGAAGATCAGGTGATCCCCCAGCTGGTCGGCGGTCGGTGTCCAGACCAGCCGGTTCCGAGCCTCGTTGAAGGCAGCGCCCGGCGGCATCCCCTCAAAGCTGTAGGTCAGCGCCTCGCCATCCGGGTCGGTCCCGAACAGGTCAATCCGGAGCGTATCGCCAATCGTCGCGAGGTGGTTGTCCAGCGACAGCGAGGGTGCCCGGTTCACATTGGCGACGATCACATCGACGGTGATTTCGCCGGTGGCCCCGGAGCTGTCCCGGGCGGCGAATTTCAGCCTGTAGGTGCCCGCCTGGCCAAAGGCCGGGGTCCAGTCGACCGTGCCGTCGCCCGCGTTCAGAACCGCGCCATCCGGCAGCGGCCCGAGCGCTTCGAAGACCACGGCGTCGCCATCGGGATCGCCGGCAATGAGCTTGAACGTCATGGCCGTGTCTTCCCGGCCGCGCTGGGGCGGCAGGGCGGTCAGGATCGGCGCGGCGTTGGTGTTGGTGACGGTGATCCGGATCACCTCGGAGGAGGCCGCGCCGCCATCGGTGGCCGTCAGCTCGATATCTGCATAGGTTCCGGCGGCAAAGGCCCCGGGCCGCCACCGCAGCAACCCGCTGGTCGCATCAAGGGTCGCGCCCGCAGGCAGGTTGGTCGCCCGATAGGTGATCGCGTCGCCTTCCGCGTCGAGCGCGGCAAGTTGCACGTCGAGCAGATCGCCTTCCGCAACCTCCTGGTCCCCCACCGGCAACAGGACAGGCGCGGTGTTCGCCGCCCGCGCCACCAGCGTGATCGTTCGGACATCGCTGCCGACATCGCCCGCGCCCCCATTGCCATCATCCGAAACCGTCAGCGTGATCTCGTGCTCGCCGGTCTGGGCGGTGGTCGGCGTCCAGCGCAGCTCTGCTTCACCATAGCGACCGGTCTGTGCGATGCTGGCGCCGGTTGGCAGACCCTCGGCGCTGAAGGTCAGCACGTCGCCATCGGCATCCTCTGCAGCGATTGGCAGCACGAACGGTGCCCCGATCACCGCCACGGCCCGGTCGATCACGTCAAGGCGCGGCGGAACGGCAGCGGCCTCGACCGACAGGATGAAGCTCTGTTCGTCGCGGCGGGCATCGGCGGCAACGCCACCGCCGTCGTCCACGGCCACCAGCGTGACCAGGTAGTCGCCGCGGTCAAAGGCCTCCGGCGCGATGCGCAGGAACTGGCCGTTCGCGTTGGTCCGCAAGCTGGCAAAGCCGCTGTCGGGCCCAAGTGTCAGGGCCTCTACATCGATGCCGACCCGATCGGCGCTGGCAAGTGGCACCAACGTCGCCGTCACATTCACCTTGCTGCCATCGAGATCGCTCACCTCGATGGGTAGGCGCAACACCTTGCCGGCTTCAACCGAGCTGTTGGGGATCGCCGTCAGCTCCGGGGCGAAATTCCGGTTCTCGACCGTCAGCCGGACCTGGCTGGTCGCGCGCAGCCGGGTGTCGGTGCCATCGCCATTGTCGCGCGCCCGCACCGTGATCACGTAGTCGCCGGCCTGACCCATGCCGGGGGCCCAGATCAGCATTGCCGTTTCGGCATCGAACTCGGCCCCGTCGGGCAGGCCGCTGACGGTATAGGTCATGCCCGGATCGACAGGGGCGCCGCTGGCCGGATCGGTCGACAGGATCAGCGTGCCATCGGCCAGCCGGGTGGGGGGACGCGCCAGCGGCTGGTCGGGGTCGATTGCCAACAGGCGCAAGGCAAAGGGCTGCCCCTCGGTCAGGGTGAAATCGCCCAGCGGGGCAAACTCGGGGGCGCCATTGGCGTTTTCGACGACGATCCGCGCAGTGACCTCGCTCGTGGCGCTGCTGTCGCCGACGAGGAAGGGGATGGTGTAGGTGCCGCGCTGGTCATAGCGCGGTGTCCATTCGAACACCCCGGTCAGCGGGTCGAGCGTGGCACCCGCGGGCAGGAAGGCGCTGGCAAAGCGCAAGCCGTCGGCGGCGTCCGGATCGGTGGCCGACACGATGAACCGCAGCGGGTCGCCCTCGCGGATCACGCGGTCGGGGATCGGGTCGACCTGCGGCGGCGCGTTGCGCTCGGCAATGTTCAGCGCCACCGGCAGCCGCGAGAACCGGGTGCCGTCATGGGCGATGATGGTGATTTCGAACTCGCCCGCCTGGCTGTATCCTGGCGTCCAGGCCAACGTGCCGGTGCGACCGTCGAAATCGGCCCCCGGTGGCAATCCTTCTGCCGACAATGTCACCGCCCGGTACTCCGGGTCGCGGGCAAAGAACCGCGCGGTCAGCGGCTGTCCTTCGGCGCCGGTGAAGTCCTGCTCGGAGGACAGGAAAATCGGTGCGCCTTCGCCGCCGCTGACCTGCAGCATCCATGCGATGTCCACGAAAGCACCGCGGCTGTCATAGGCGCGCACAACGACCGGGACGTCGGTCGGGGTGCCCTCGGTCGGGGTGAAGCGGACCTTGCCCCTCCCGGAGTTGACCCGCAGGCCGTCGGGACCCTGCATCACGACAAAGGCAAGCTCACCGCCCTCGGCATCCGACACCAACAGGGTCTCGACATACTCCGTGCCCACCTCGGCAGCCCCGATCGGGTCTTCGTCGAGGGTGGGCGCGGTGTTGGGGGCGGGCAGGGCATAGACCCCGTGGCCGATATCCAGATGCGTGCTGGCGGGCAGGGCAAAGGTGGCCGTGGTGGCCGACAGGCTGTCGCCCGCCGCCAGCACGCCGCCGTCGGGCAGGTCGCCGCCAATGTCCAGCAGCCACAGCGTGCCGTCCCCGGTGGCCCCTGCCGGCGGCACGGTGAAATAGCGCGCCGGGTCCAGTGCCAGCCGCAGCGGAACGACAAGCGGGTCGTCGCCGGTGTTGGTGACCGTGACATCGTAAGACAACGTGCCGTCCAACCGGTTGCGGCGGGTATCGGAAAACGCGATGTCCAGCACGGCCGAGAAATCGAGCAGCACGTCAAAGCCGCTTTCGACTGATCCGGCCAGCGTGATCCCGGCGGCGCTTTCC
Source organism: uncultured Tropicimonas sp. (assembly GCA_947495685.1). Taxonomy (GTDB): domain Bacteria; phylum Pseudomonadota; class Alphaproteobacteria; order Rhodobacterales; family Rhodobacteraceae; genus Tropicimonas. The sequence continues at coordinate 105,084 of CANLZY010000019.1, read as the reverse complement.
AGCGTGTCGGCGATCGACAGGACATAGCTGTCGGTGGACAGTGCCTCGACCTGCAGGGTCACGCTGCGGCTGTCGGATCGGTAGCTGGTCGACAGGATCGGCACATTGGTGCCCGCGGCGGTCTGAAGGGCGTAGTTTTCGAGGTTCAACACCGACCCCGGATCGGTGGCCAGTTCTTCGGACATGTCGGAGTCGAAGGTCACCCGCAGTTCGGACACCGGCGAGGTCTGAACCGCGCCGTTGCCCGGCGAGATCGCGGTGACAGCGGGCGCGGTGGTCGGGTTCAGAAGGTCGATCCCATCGCCGTTGGCGATCAGGATGCGCCCCTCGGATGTCACGGTCAGGCTGTCGCCCCGCGCGGTGCCGAATGCCAGCGTGGCGGCCTGCAGGGTGGCGGTGTCGATCAACGCCAGCGCCGATTGCCCGGTGGTGCCGTCGAGGGTTCCGGTGACAAACAAAAGCCCGTCCATCTCGGTGCCCGCAGCTCCAAAAGCGAGCGATTCCGCCGGTATCGTCAGGCGCGCGGCCACTTCGGCGTTGCCGTCGGCGTCGAATCGCAGCACGTCGCCCTGTTCCGGCCAGGACGTGGCCCAGAGCGTGCCGTCGGGCGCGATGGCCAGATCGCCGACGCGGGTGTCGGAGAAGGTCGTGAAGGTGCCGGTGGTCGGGTCGAACAGCTCCACCCCGCGACCCGAACTGACATAGATCTCGCCCGTGCCGGCATCGATGGCCAGACCCTGTGTCAGCCCCTCGCCAAACCGGTCGAGCGTAGCGCCGGTGTCGGGGTCCAGGACCAGCAGGTCGTGGCCCGACATCGCCCAGAGCCGACCGTCGGGCCCGAATGCCATCTCGTAGATCGGTGCCTCGGTGCGGCCGAACGTGGCGCCGGCGACCGAGCCGCCCTGCGCAGGCAGCCGATAGAGCGCGCTGCGCTCCGGACCCGCGATAACCAGGACGTCGCCGTTCGCGGCCACGGCAACGGCGGTCGGGCCAATGCCTGCGGCGTCCAGCGCCGGGAAACCCCGGGCAAAGGCGGCGGCGGAAAACGGTGCGGCCACCAGGTCGAAATTCGACGGCGCGCGTTTGGGTTGCGGGCTGGGAATGCCCTGCTGCACCTGCGCGAAAATCGCGTTGGGCTGGGTGTCGGCGGGTGGCAGCGGGGCGAGCGGCGTGGCGAGCGTGGCCTCGCCAAAATCGGACCCGCCCAGGTTGACCGCATGCCCGTCGTCGGGGGCCAGCACCCCGGCAGGTGCACGCTCGACGTTGCCGGCATTGTCGGTGGCCAGCGCGAGGAATTCGTAACTGACGTCCGGTTGACCGTCGAAGAGGAAGGTGGTCGCGGTGCTCTGGGCCTCGATCAGGCGGAAATCGCCGCCGTTCTCGGCGACATAAAGGCTGACGTGGCGCGGGCCGGAGCCATCGTCGCTGGCGGTCCAGTCAAGCGTGTATCGGTCCGTTCCGGCAATCGGCGTGACCGTCAGGTCGGTCTCAGGCGCGGTGATGTCGAGCCGCTGGGTGACCTCGTTGGTCTCGTCCGGCGGGCGGGTGTCATACAGCACGCGGGCGGAGGTGGTGATCCGTGTGCCGTCCGCAACCCGTGCGCCCGGTGTCACGGCATAGGTGATTGTCCCGGTCGGATCGTCGCCCGACAACAGGCCGGGCCCGTCGAACATGACCTCGCCACTGGTCGGGTCGATCGCCTGCAACAGCCAGCTTGCGGTGCGGGTTTCCACGTCCACCCCCGCCGAGACCCGCAGCACGTAGCCACGCGACCCGGTCAGGTCGAGGTCGGTCTGGTAGAGCGCCCGGCCCGCCGGCACGTCGACCACGATGTCCCCCAGCCGCAGCGACCCCAGCCGCAGGCTGCGCGGGTCCAGCGACTCGTCCAGCTCGGATACGATGCGGATCTCGTTCACCGCCTGCCCACCTTCGGGATCGCCAAACCGGATCTCGAAGGGCAGGGCGGTTCCGGCGGGCACGAATTGCTGCTCGCCGTACCCCTGCGGGCCGATGATCGCGGCGTTGCGACCGGCGGCCTCGACTTCTTCGAGGAAACGGCCAAGGTCCAGCAGCGACAGCTCGCCGGTCGACAGGGCCGAACCCACATCCGGGATGCTGTCGCCCGAGGCGAGCGGCGAGAAGACGTTGAAAACCTGGAACCGTGTCGCGTTGCTCAGGCCCAGATCATACCCGTCGAAGCCGGGCAGGGCCGGGATGGGAATGTCCAGCGGCGGCACGTCGTCGGAGAACCGCACGTCATAACCGGCCAATGGCGCGGTCAGGTCGGGCGCATCGCCGTACCAGTCGCGCACCTTGCCAAAGAAGGCCGACAGGTCATTGCTGGTGGTGAAACTGTCGCCCTCCGGACCCAGCAGGATGCCCATCGAGAGCGACGCGACAAGGCTGACCACCGGGCCGGTTTCGCGTGCGGGCGGGGCCTCGTCCAGCGGGCGCAGGATGCCGGCCTCTTCCAGTGCGGCAAGGAAGGTCGCGCGCCAGGCCGCCTGATCGGCGGCCAGCGTCTGAAGCGCGGCACCGGCATCGGCATCGGACAGGATCGCCTCGCGCAGCGTATCGGCCTCGTCCGTCTGGAAGGCGACGAATTCGGCTCGCGTCATCGGGGTCGCCGCTGCCAATACGTGGAACTGGAACGGTGCATACAGCGCCACCGCGTCGTCGATCACCTGCACCCGTGGGTCGCGGAAGATCAGGTCGAAGACCGCGTTGACCTCGGCCAGCGCCTCGGGGCCGGCATCCAGCGCCCCGGCCTCGCGCAGGTCGGGGAAGGCGTCATAGAGGTATTCGCGCACCAACTCGAAATCGCGGTCCACCAACGCCTGCAGCACCGGGTAGGTCTGGATGTTGAAGCTGAAGGCCGAGAAACCGCCGGTTGGCAGGTCATAGGCAAACCCGGGCGCGAGGAAATGGCCGTTGGTGTTCAGCTGCGGGGCAACATCGGCCCATTGCACATCCGCCGCCGCGCCGGAGGGCGGCTGGCCGGCAAGGTTGGTGGTGAATTTCAGGAACGGCAGGTCATAGACGCCCTCGGCCTTGCCAAGGTTCGGCGCACCGAAGGTGAAATGCACATAGGGCGTATCGACGTTGGAGAAGTTCTGAAGCGTCAGCGCATAGTTGCCGGTCGCCCCCACCGGCACGATGCGGGGGCCGCCAAGCGCCAGCCCGACTTCGTTTTCCACCGCGCGCTCCACAAGGAAGCGATAGGGCAGCACGGCGGTTGCGCCATCCGGGTTGATGACCTCCACATCGTACAGCCCCTTGGGCGCGTCCAGCAGGTCGAACACCGCAACAATCCGCGCGCCGTCCACGACCTCGGTACGCACCGGCACCAGCCCGGCAACTCCGGGGCGGGTCAGGCGCAGCACGGCGTCTGACTTGAAGCCTGCGCCCTCGATCACCGTGGTCACATAGCGCCCGTTGCCGACCCGGTCCTGACGCACACCGGTGATCTGGAAGGGCAGGACCTCGGACAGCAGGGTCGCGTCCGTTGCCTGCGTGCCGATGTTTCGCACCAGTACGTAGTAGTCGCCGGGGTCGGTTCCGCCGACGATTGCCGTCTGTTCCGAGGCCAACGGGGAATCGTAGATGGCGTCGAAGGCCGTGGCCGTGGGCACGCGTTCATAGCGTACGAACAGCTCAAGTTGGGCATCCGTTTCCGCCGCCAGAATCCGGGTGCGAAGGGTCTCGCCCAGGCCTGCCTCCACCCGGAACAGCTTTTCGGCCCCGGCCTCCAGCGTGATGGATTTGGGCACCGACAGGCGCAGGTCGGGAACGGTGACAAAGACCGGATCGTCGGTGACCGCGTCGTTGTTGGCGGTCTGGCCATCCTCGAACACCTCGTCCCGGATGTCGGACCGCACGATGAAGCGATAGCCGCCCTCTGCCGCAACCGGCAGCGTGGTGGTCAGTTCCGCAAGATAGCTCTCGCCCGGTTTCAACGGGCCGCTGCGCGACAGTCGTCCGACAAGCTGGTCCGCGAGGTCCCAGGACCCATCCGATGACAGGTACACCGCGTCGGCCCATTGGCCCAATGCGTCGGCCGTGCCGTCGTTGGTGACCTTCCAGCTGACGATGACCTCTTCACCGACACTTGCGCCGCCCGATACCTGAACATCCGAGGCCACGAGGTCGGCCGGGGGCGCGGCGCGGAACCGGACCGGCGTGGTCGAGGAGGAGGTGTTGTTGCGCTCCAACCCGCCCTCGTAGACAGCCCCGATCGGGGTCTGGGCCGAGGCGCGATCCGTGACGACAAAGACATAGTATTCGCCGCTCAGGTCCTGTCGGGGCGTGACGTCGCGGGTCACTTCGTAGGTCTCGTTGGCCAACAAGCCACCGGTGTGGCCGTAGCTGCCCAGGTAGATATCGGCGGTCGGGTCCAGAACCTCGTCGCGCGACAGATAGATCAGGTCGGTCCAGCCGGACTGGTGCGCGGGCGTGGCGATGCCCGTGTTCGTGACCTCGTAGGTGAGCACCAGCCGCTCGCCGCGCCGTATCTGGTCGGGCACGTCTATGCGGGTCACTTGAAGGTCGGGGCCGGGCGAGGCCTCGATTGTGCGGCGCAGCACCCGGAGGTTGTCGCCTTCGCCCTGGAATTCCGCCACCGGGTTGAGCGAACTGGCGCGTACGCCGGGCAGCCCTTCGGCAATGTCGGATGGGGTATAGATACTGGCGCGACCCGACCGGCTGTCGGTCTCGATCAGGATCCGGAATTTGCCCTCGATGCCCACCGGAAGGGTAATTTCACCCTCGACGCGGTAGCTGTCGCCGGCCTCCAATCGTTCCAGATGTTCGAACTCTTCCAGCAGGTAGTCCGAGGCATCCAGCGCCCCATCGCGCGAGATGAACACCCGATCCATCCAGCGGTCGGCCTCGGCGGCGCGGGTGCCGGCATTGGCAATGGTGAAGGCGATCGGCACCGTCTCGCCAGCGGACAGGTCGCTGCCGAGGGTCACGTTCTGGATGACAAGGTTGGGCTCGGAGAACACCGCATTGAACCCGGCCGTGGCGACGTTGTTGTCCCGCGCCTCGCCTTCGAACACCGACCCTGCATAGAGTTTGAAGGCGCTCTCGGCACTGCCACGGCTGGCTTCCACCTGTGCCGCCGTGCCGTTGGCGTTGGAATCGCCCACCACATGGATGAAATAGGGGCCGTCGATGCCGGCGGGCAGGGTGACCTCGGCGCTGGCGGAATAGGTCTGGCCGCGGGTCAGCGGTTCGTCCGGGCTGATGGTGGTTACGGCAAGTCGCGTGGCGCGCGACAGGTCCAGCACAGGGTCGGGGCTGATCCAGACGGCGTCATACCAGGAATGCGTGCCCTCCCACAGCGGGGCATCGCGCAGCACACCTTTCCAACGGATCGTGGCATTGGCGCCCGATTTCGTTCCGTCGGGCGGCGGGGTGACCTTGAGGATCTGAAGATCGGCGGGGCGGGCCGTGACCGTGGCATCGGCACTGGCGATGTTGTCGGTCTCGTCGGACTCTCCGACCCCCGGCACGCCGCGCGTCGGCTGGTCGCTGACAACGTGAACATATTGGCCAGTGACGGAGGGCGGCAGGGCAAAGGTCTCGCTTCGGGCATAGCTGTCGCCCACGGCCAGCGGACCGGTGACGTCAAAGCCGGCGACCAGCCATTCGATTGCGCCGGCGGCACCATAGACCGGATTGTCGGAGATATAGATCGTGTCGCGCCAGCGGCCACTGCCGTCGATGGCACCATTGCCCTGGTTCTCGACCGTCCAGTTGACCGTCAGCTCCTCGCGGCCGGCCACCACCGGCCCGTCGGTGCTGACCGATTGTGCGACAAGGTTCGGCAGCCGCGGCGTGAATCCGATGATATCGATAGCCCGGCCGGAATAGTTGTTTCCGTCCAGAGCGTTGGGGTCGTCGGGGTTTTCGTTTCCGGCCAGTGTGTCCTCGACCACCACATCGGTGCTGTCGGACCAGGGCGTGATGAAATAGCGCCCCGATGGCAGGTCCTGCGGGATCGTCACGGTGACGGTCTGGGTGTAGGATTCTCCCGGTGCCAACACACCCGAATGCCCGACGCTCTTCAGCAGCCGGGCGCTGTTGCCTTTGCCGAAATCCACGTCACTCGGGTCTTCGACCTTGCCCTTGGTGTTGGGGCGCAGCGGGTCGAGGGCGATCCAGACGGTGTCGGTCCAGCGATCGGTGAAGGTCGGGTTCAAGCCGTCATTGCGTACGGTAAAACGCACCTCGACCTGCGAGCCGGCGACCGCCTGGGTCGGGGCAATCACACCGCCGGTGATCAGGTCGGGCTTGGGCGCCGGCTCGATTTCTATTTCGGTCGTCGCGATGTTGTCGCGCTCGTTGGGGTATTCGTCGATCTGGCTGAAGGCGTCGGAGGACACGATCACATGCGCCGCGCCGCCAAACCGCAGCGGCACGATCAACGGCCCGGTCTGGCCGCGATAGCTTTCTCCCGGTTCCAGCGCCGAGAGGTTCTCGAAGGTGCCGAGCAGCAGATCGTCGCCGCCAAGGCTGGTGTCCAGCGACAGGTACACACGGTCGGTCCATTTGCCCGTGGCGGCCACCGGGCCCTGGTTGATTATCTCGTATTCGGCGCTGACCGTACCACCGGCGGACACCCCATCGGTGGCGGTGATGTTGGCGACCTGAAGGTTTGGCCGTGGCAGGGCGGTAATGGTGATCACTTCCCCGGATTCGGTGCGGTTGTTCTCTCCGGCGGCGGCGTGTTCATAGATCGCGCCGGTGTCGTTGGTGACCACGACAACCCGGTAGGCCCCCGAAATCCGGTTGGGCAGGGAAATCCGCTCGGTGCGTTGATACCCCAGCCCGGCCCTGACGGTGCTGTCGGTCGTGTACCGACCGAGATAGATTGTCTGTTCCGCCGGATCGACCGGCACCAGGTAGACCGCGTCGGTCCAGCTGCCGACGGCATCGGCCAGCCCGGTGTTTTCCACCCGCCAGGCAACATCGATCTGTCCGGCTTCATCGGCGGTGGCGGGGGCGGCGATCTCGGTGACTTCGAGGTCAGGCGACGGGCTGAGCGCGATCCGGCTGCGCACGAGGTCGGAGGCGTTGTTGTCGGTGAAGATGAACTCGAACGGTCCGCCGGTCGAGGCTCGAATCCACACCCGTCCCTCCACGCCGTCCGGAATCCTGATCTCGGCGGTGCGGGTGTAGTCTGCATCGACCGCAAGGGCGCCCACGCGCGAGAAGGTGTAGCGCGCCAACCGGGTCTTGGCCTCGGCATCGGCAAAGACCTCGATCACGTCGGTCCATCCGGCGGTGTTGGTGGTCCCGATGCCCCGGTTCGCCACCGTCCAGCTGACGGACAGCGGCTTGCCGCTGGCGCCCTTCGTGGCGGCGGTGATTTCCTCCACCTGCAAGTCGGCATAGGGTTCGGGCATGACGTCGACCGGGTCCGGCACCGCCGCGCGGTCGTTGTCGTTCTTTGACGCCTGGAACACCTCGCCCTCGGCGTCGGTCTGCACATAGACCAGCAAACGGTCCGAGAACCGTGGTGGCATCACGATGTCGAGCACCGCGTCATAGCCTTCGCCCACCGCCAGAGCGCCCAGGCGGCTCTGTCGGCCAAGCTCGTAATCGTCACTGTTGCCAATGATCTCGTCGCGCGAGGCCATGACCACGTCGGTCCAACCGGTCTCGGTTCCGACGCCAGTGCCCTGATTGTCGACCCGCCAGCCGACAGTGATCGTGGCGGGATCGCGGGCGGTAAAGGGCGGCGCGGTGACATCCGACACCACCAGGTCCGCATGGGGCGCAAGCGCGATGGCGAGCGCCTTGGCGGTCGTGTTGTCCGCCTCGTCGGCCTCGATCACGGTGCCGTCGGTGTCACTGACCGCGAGGATGTGCCAGCGGCCCGACAGTTCGATCGGGATGGTCGCGGTCAGGGTTTCGCTCAGGGCTCCGCCGGGTGCCAGCGGCGCGGTCCGCAGGTACTCGGCCAGCAACAGGTCGTCGGCGTCGAAGGTCTCGTCCTGGCTGAGCACCACCACATCGCGCCGTCCCGCAGCGGCAGTGCCCGGCCCGGTGTTGGCATAGGTGACGGAAATGTCGATGTCCTGCCCCGAGGTGATCCGGCCCCGCGCGGTCAGGGCCGTCACCTCAAGGTCCGGGCTGTCCACGGCCAGCGGGGTGGAGGCGATCAGGTTGGTGCCGGTATCGGCGCCCTCAAACACCTGCGCCAAGGCATCCGATAGGGCGAACACAGTGTAGCCGCCGCCCGGCACTTCGGGGAAGTTCAGGGTGAGGGCGCCGGTATAGGTTTCGTCCGTCGCAAGGTCGAAGTCGCGCTTGACGCTGCCCAGCAAGGTCGCACCGTCGAATGTGCCGTCGGCGGACAGGTACACCCGATCCACCCACGGCGCGCGCGCGGTGCCGATGCCGGTGTTCCTGACCGTCCAGTTGAAGGTCACCTCTTCGCCGGGGGCCGCCGTGGTCGGAACGCTGATCGATTGCGCCGTCAGGTCGGCGGCGGGCCCGACCGTCAATTCGGTTGCGGTCAGGGCTGCGGCGGTGTTGTTCGCGGTGGCGTCGCCCTCTGTCTGGCTCGCCTCGCTATCGCTTTTCACCAGAACGAAGAACGGGCCGCTCAGCGTACCGTCCAGGTTGAACCGCCCGCTGGCGCTGTAGCTTTCGCCCGGAGCCAGACCGCCGGTATGGATCACGGTGCCAAGGCTGGTGTCGCGGGAGTCCAGAACCTGATCGGCAGACAAGAAGACCTCGTCCAGCCATGTCCCGTCGGCGGTGTGCTCCCCAAGGTTGCGGACCCGCCAGGTGACATTCAGCGCCTCGTTAAACTGTGCCGAGGCCGGCCCGGCCACCACCTCGACCGCCAGATCCGACAGCGGCACGGTCAGGGACAATTTCCGCAGCGCCTGGTTGTCGGCGCGGGTGTCGGGCTCTGTCACGTCGGCGTCGGCATCGGCGATCACGGCCAGCTGGTAGGTGCCGTTCAACTCGGCGGGCAGGGTCACATCGATTGACGCCGTGTATTTGGCGTTGCGGCCCAGGGCGCCGCTGCGGGGCACGTCGACCAGCAGGATGTCATCGGCATCCCCGATCACGTCGTCGTTGGACAGCACGATCCGGTCCACCCAATCGGCAGTGTCGGTGCGTTTGCCGGCATTGGTCACGGTCCAGCCGACCGTGATCGTGTCGCCCCCAAGGGCCGTCGCCGGGGCCGTCAGGTTTCGGACCCGCAGGTCTGCGTAGGTGCGCGCTTCGGACACGAGGTCCAGCGTGGCGGTATTGTTGCCGACCCCGTTGCCGCCGCTTTCCAGCGCTTCGATCAGCAGGGTGCCGTTGAACTGTGTTCGGTTGGCGGTGACTGTCGCGCGCACGCGGCCTGTACCGTCGGCGCCTTCGGGCAGGGTGACGGTCATGCGGTTTTCGACCCGTTCGCCCGCCGCCAGTGCGGCGCCGGAATGGCTGTAGAGCGCATCGAAGGCCGTCACCCGGGTGTCGAAATTGTACAGTGTCACCCGGTCGGTCCAGTCGTCCCGGGTGGCGGTGTTGCCCTGATTGACAACGTCCCACACCAGGGTGATTTCGCCACCGGCGGTCGGGCCGGATTCCAGGATCCGCAGGTTTTCGACCACCAGGTCGGCAGCGGAAACCTCGGTTGACTGGGTGACGTTGTTGGCCTCGCCGTTGCCCTCGGCATTGTCCTCGGCCACCTGGTCCAACGTGTCGGTCGTCAGCGTGACGGCAAAGGTGCCGGTGGCGGCCTGGCCCTCGGGCCATGTCACCTCGATCGAGCGGTTGACGCTGGCCCCAGCTGCGATAGCGGCACCGTCATACAGGATCTCTTGCAGGGCGATTTCTGTCCGGGTCAGCGTGTTGTAGATGCGCAGTTGTTCGGCAAAGGGATCCGACGCCGCCGCGCCGCCGGCATTGCGGGTCTTCCAGGCGACGGTCACGGTGTCGCCGGGACGCCATCCGACCGCCGGTGTCAGGACGATATCCTCGACCACGAGGTCGGGCAGGGTGTCGGACCGAACCTCGACCAGCAGCGACGCGGATCCGCCCTCGGCCGCGGGTTCGGACACGTCGTTTCGCACGTCGGTCAGCAACCGGAATTCCAGCTCTCCCGCACCGGGCGCGCCCTCGGGCAGGGTCAGGGTGACGGAGCGATCACGGCTGGCGTCCTTGCCGATCTTGCCACCGGCATATGGCACATCCACCACGGCGACGACGGCGTCCAGGGCGGTGTTGCGGACGATCAGCCGTTCGGTGAAGCCGCCGGTGGTCTGCTTGGTTCCGGTGTTGCGGGTGGTCCAGGTCACGGTGACCGGCTTCCCCGCCTTGATCTGGCCCGCGGCGGCAACGGCAAGCGTGTCGACGGTCAGGTCAGCGCCCGGCGTGGTGGAGTTCACGTTTTCCGGTGCGGGATCGTCGGTGACAAAGATATTGTAGGCGAACCGGCTGTCTGTGACGGTGCCCTCGTGGCCACCGATGATCACGAGGTATTCGCCGGTTTCGGGCAGGCGTTTGCGGGTGGCATCCTGCCAGAACCCATCCGACAGGATCCGCTGACCGGATGGCGCAATGATGGCCCGGCTGGCCGACCCCGCATAGGACAGCGTGTCGAGTGTCAGCCGTTGGCCCGCCACACCCGCAACCCGGAAGGCGACCGTTGCATTGCCCGGTGTGATCGACCGTTCCAGGTAGCTGCCCGGCTCGACCAGCGGCGCCTCTGACAGGTCGAGCAGCCGGAAGCGGAAGTCGCCAACCGCGCTCTGGGTGCCATTCAACGTCAACTGATAGCTGCCGGCGGGCAGGTCGAGCACCTGGCCGGTGCCGTTGTCGCTGTTCATCGCTCCGGACCGGACGCTGGACCCGTCCCGCTCCAGCGTCCAGCGCAGGCTGCCGTCGTTGGTCTGTCCATCGAGGTAGAACTGTCCACCCGCGTCCACATCGAAGGCAAAGATCTGGCTGTCGCCTGCGCCCTCGATGGACCCGGTCATCACCGTGTCGAAGGGCAAGGTGTTCGGGTTACGATCCGGACGGCGGATCTGCATCGTCTGGGTGCCGGTTGTGGTCGCAAAGGAGCGTTGACGCAGAACCACGGTCCAGATGCCGGTCTCGTCGGCCTGCATGGCACCGGGGTCACTGGAGTTGAACCCGGATGTCACCACGCGCCCGGTGGGCGAGATCAAAGCGAGGTAGCTGCCGACATCCAGCCCATCCACGTCAAGCGTGTCGAGATAGTAGCGCTTGCCTTCACCCAGCCGCACGCGGGCAAAGGCCGCCTGCTGGGCCTCGGTCACGTCGAGTGTCAGCGATGTAAGGTCGGTCTGGCGCGCGAGGCTGGCCAGATCGGTCAGGACAAAGGCATACTCCCCGATGCCGCTAGAGACATTGTAGACCTCCAGCGTGTAATCGCCCGCACCCAGCCGCAGCGTCGATTCCGCCGCCGAGTCGACAAACCGCAAGTCGCCGCCACCGGCGATCTGCGCTCCCGTTGCGCCAAGAATGCGCCAGCGCAGGCTGCTCTGCGTGGTCTGGCTGTCCAGGAACAGGGTTGCATCATTGTCCAGCGTCAGGGCGTGCCGGACGGTCTCGACCGGGTGTGTCAGGCTGCCGGTGACGGCCGCGCCAAGGGCCAGCGGGGCGGTGCGCACCAAAGGGCTGCGCAGAGTGAAGGTGGTGGCAAAGGGCGGCGATGCGGCGGCGCCCAACACCAGCAACCGGTAGTCGCCGGTTTGCGAGAGGGTTGCCAGGGTCGTTTCGCGCAGGCTGTAATAGCTGGAATTGCCAAAGGTCACGATCTGGTCGTCGGGGCCGATCAGCTGGAAATAGCCGCTGCCGCCAGCCGTCAGGCTGACATCGTCCAACCAGATCTGCTGCCCGGCGGTGCCGCTGAACGCCAGCACGGCGGTTTCGCTGCCTGGGTCCACCGTTACTGTGAGGGGGGTGTCGCGGTCCAGCATGGTCGGCGAGGCATCAACGTCGATGGGGCGCAGGGAATAGCTGCCAAGGGCGTTGGAATCCGCCTGCACGACCAGCGCATAATCGCCCGCAGGCAGGGTGATCACACCCGGCGCCACGCGACCGATGCCGCCGTGGCCGCTGAGCGACCCGGACAGGCGGCGCGGCGTGGTGATGGCGCCAAGACCATCGACGATGTACCAGTTCAAGCCGCTGTTGTTGGTCTGGCTGTCGACGATCATCCGAGTGGTCGCGGTCAGGGTGAACCGGTGGCTGGCGCTGTCCCCGGCGGTGGCAATCTCGCCCGCAACCAGATCACCGACTGCAAAGGCGGTTCCGGTCAGCGCCACCGGCGTGGCGGGGCCAAGGTCGGCCAGCCGCAGCGTGGTTTCGATGGCCTCGGTCACGCTGTGGTCGGTGTCGACGATGACCGCGTAGGTGCCGGTGCGGCGCAGCGTCAGCACATCGCTGTTTTCGAACCGGTCCCACGACACCTCGTTGCCCAGCGGATCGAGCAGGCGCAGCGACAGTTGGCTGACCGACAGGCCCAGGGTCGACAGGTCTCCGGCCAGCAGTTGTACCTGCTCGCCGGCGGTACCTTCGAACTTGAAAAGCGCGCTGCCCTCGGCGGCCAGCGACACCGTGGCATCGGTTTCGCGCGGCAGCGTGGCGGCCTTGGACATGTCGCTGAGACGCAGCGCGTAGTCTCCAAATGCGGCGTCCTCGCCAAAGACGATCAATTCGTAACTGCCCGCAGACAGCGGCAACCAGGCTTCGTAATCGCTGGTCTGGTCGTCGAATTCCTGCTCGGCCAGAACGGTGCCGTCGGCCACGATCTGCCAGCGCAGGACGGCGCTGCTGACCCGCGAGTCGAGGTGGACACGGGTATCGGCGTCAAGCGTGAAGCTGTGCACATGTCGGTCGCCGGGGCGATCGAGGCTGTCGCTCACCGATGCGCCCAGCGTCAGGTCCTTGTCCAGCCGTCGCGAGTCCCACATGCCGATGGTGAGGGAGCCATCCTCGGTGTCCGAACTGCCTTGTGTGCCTTCTATGAACAGCGTGTAGGTGCCGCCCAGCCCGTAGGTCCGGTTGACGACGTTGCTGACGCTGGCCCAGACCTCGATGCCATTGGGATCATACAGCCGAGCATAGGGGTTGCCGCCGACGGCGTCCGACCGGGTAAAGGTCATCTGGCTGCCCGACGCGATGTCGATCTTGCGCACCAGGTTGCCGCGCGCGGGTGACAGCGTCAGGGTCGCGGCCTCGTTGCGTGGCAGTTGCGGCGCGGCGCTGGCATCGACCAGCCGGAACGGGATCTCTCCGGTGTCGTTCCCGGCAAAGTACAGCTCCAGCGTGAAATCTCCGGGCTGAAGCCGGAACAGCGTCGCCGCGCCGTCGCGGTCGGCGAACCCGTCCGCGACCTCGGCGCCCTGGCTGTCGATCACCCGGAACCGGGCGTTTGAGGTGCCGGTGAAGAGGCTGTCGAACTGCAACACCGTCGTTGTATCGAGCGAGAATGTGTATCGCGACAGGTCCTGCGGTTCCGGCAATTGCGCGGTGGTCTTGCGACCCAATGTCAGTGCGGCGGTGCGCAGGTCGGTCAGGGTCGGGGTGATGGCGACGTCGACCGGATCCTGGGCGAAGTAGGCATTGATCACCACAAAGACGCTACGGTCGCCCACGCCCGCGACCGGGCCAAGGGTGGACCCCAGGCCGCCGTAGACCAGGTAACTGCCGTTTTCGGACAGGACCGAGACCGTTCCGCTGGCTCGGGGACCGTGGGTCAGCATCAGGTTGCGGCCATCCGGGATGTCGATGCGATAGACCACCGACCCGCCGGGGACCCCGGTGTTTGCGGTGACCTCTGTGCCGATCTCGGCCAGCGGCGCATTGGTCAGGTCCAGCAGCCTCAGCGCATAGCTGTCTTCGGCCCAGGTCGTGTTCCGGAGTGTCAGGGTGTGCGCCCCGGCCTCCATCAGAACCGGACGGCTGTAGGTCTGGTCGCTGTTCAGTGACCGGGGGCCATCAATGGTGCCGCTCGGGCCGGTCAGGGTCCATTGCAGGCCCGAGGTCTCCAGAACGTCCAGCACCGCCAGCGTCGGCGCGGCAAGCGTGAAGTCATGACGGGCGACAGCACCAACCCCGATGCTGCCCGACAGCGTGTCGCCGAGGGTCGCGGTAGCGCGGGTATCGGTCACCCGGTCCAGCACGAAGCTGGCCGGCCGGGTGCCGATATTGTCGAAATCGCCACGCACCATCAGGGTGTAGGTACCATCCCGCAGGATCTCGCTGCGCGATACACCGTTGTCACCGAGCGCGATGCTTTGGCCGACCTCGTCCAGGATCTGCCACCGCAGGAAATTCGTCGTGCCGGGCGGCTCTGGCGCAACGCGCAGGATGTCCCCGGCCTTCGCGTCGAACTGGTACAGCGCGCTGTCGGATCCCGGCTCCAGAACCAGGTTCTCTGTATCGCCATAGGCAATTTCCGGGGCGGCGGCGGCCTCGCGCAGGACAAAGGAGAAATCGCCGGTGGGCAGGGAGCTGGCGATCTCGACCCGATGCTTGCCCTTGGGCAGGTGGAACACGTCGTCGCCGCTGATTAGGCTGCGGGTTGTGGTTTGTCCCAGCGAATCCTTGATCGTGACAGTGATGCCATAGGGGAAACCGCCAGACGACAGGTGCGGTGTCAGGACATAGGTGCCAGCCCGCGCGATATCGACGGAATAGCCCAGCACCGACGCGGCGCCGGCCTCATCCGGCGCCGGGACGTCGCCGGTGATGCGTTCGCCCAGGGGCAGCGGCGTTTCCCCGCCTTGCAGCGGATCCACGACGGTATCGGTCACCCGCCGGGTGGTGAAACGGTATTTCACCGATGTCGTGTCCACCGGGGTATGGGTGCCTTCGACGCTGACCAGGTAGGTGCCATCGGCCATCAGCAGGTCGCTGCGGGCCAGGCCGTCGAACGGGTCGGCAAAGCGGCTGTCAAAGATTTCCTGGCCGAAGGGATCGGTGATGCGCAGGGTCACTTCGCTGGCCTCTGCGCCGGTCAGTCTGGCAAAATCGACCTCCAGCCGTTCGCCCTCGGCGGCGTCGAGCGAGTAGAGGACAGTTTCCTGCCCCCCGGTCAGCGTGCCGCGCACCTGGGTGCCGGGCGTCAGCGCGGTGGCATCGGTCACATCCTGAAGGGCAAACCGATAGGCCCCGGTGGCGTCACCCACACCGGCGACGGAAAAGGTATAGGTTCCCGCCGCAAGCGCGACCGCCGCACCGTGACGGGCACTGATCCCGTCGGTCGTGTTTGACTGGGTCCCGGCACGCGCCCCGAGGATCTCGCTGCCATCCTCGCGCAACAGGCGCCAGTCGACCGCCGCGGGCCCGAGCGCATCGACGTGAATCGCCGTGGCCTGGGTCAGGGTGAAGACATGCGCATCCTCTTCGCCGGGCAGATCAATGGTGCCAGCAACGGGAATCAGGTCGGCTGACAGCAGCAGCCGTGGCTCAAGGGTTTCGAATCGAAGGCTGGGGCCGGGGTCGTGCTGGTCCGGCGTGCACTGGTTGCCCGTTTCCGCCATTTCCGTCGACGCGGAGTCCGATGCTCTGCGTTGAGAAACCCTGTCAGAACCGTTGGTTCTGTTGTGATTACCATCATCCTTGGGCAGCGTCTTGTCCCCCAGGCTACCAATACTCCCGCCACAAAAGCAGATTCGTGAAGGGGGGCAGACAGACGCAAAAGAACTGTTGGTCGGCGTCAATTCGCCCAAAATGAATTAACCTAAGGTTAACCAAAGAGCGCCGCCCGTCAAAAGAATTCTGGTGGAAACGCCGATCTAACCGTCGCCGAACGAGACCTCGCAGCGCAGGCCGGCAGGCATTGTCAGGTCGGGATTCGGCAATTCCATCACGATGCCGAGCGTTGCCGATGCCGCGTCGAACACCTGGTCGATCACGGTGATATACGCCGTGTGGCGGCCGCCAATGGGCGCTTCGGGGATGATCTGCACGACATCGCCGATCGACAGGGCCGGGTAGTACTCCAGCGGCACATAGGCCTCGACCCGCAGCCGGTCGATCCGGGCGATGGTCACCACCGGATCGTCGCCGTCCCGGAACTCGCCCGGCGACACGGACCGGGACGTGACCAGCCCGTCGATCGGGCTGCGCAGGATCTTGCGATCCAGCCGGGCCGCGGCGGCCTGCACGTCGATCTGGGCCACCCGCAAGGCGACCCGGGCTTCTTCCAACGCCTGTCTGGCGGTGTCGGCCTCCATCCGGGCCTCGTCGGCATCGGTGTCGGAGATCGCGTTGCGGTCTGCAAGGCGGGCCATGCGGATCGCCATGTCCTCGCGAAAGGCCAGACGGGATTCGGCGGCAGCAATGGCATGGGTGTTGGAGGCCCGGGCGCGCGCGGCATCAAGCTCCACCACCTCCAGCGCCGTGTCGAACTGGGCGATGCGCTGGCCGGTGGTGACATGGTCGCCACGCTCCACCAGCACCTCGGAGACAAGCCCCGCAACCGGGCTGGCAAGGTCGACGACATCAAGCGGCTGGATCAGGCACCCGACCGGCGGCAGCGGCGTCTGGCCCGCGCCCGCCGATGCCATCAGCGACAGCGCAACCGTGGTCAATGTCCGTACCTTGCCCATTCCACCCAGCCCCCTTGCACCCAATCCGACCTGCCTGTGGGCAGTGTCCGGGGATGCCGTCGGGTTGTAAAGGCTGACGGGCGACCTGAGCCCCCGGCCTCACCGGTGGCGGTCAGAGGCCGACGCCGGTCCCCTGCAAGACACCGTGTTCCAGCGCATAGCGGGTCAGCCCGGCGGTGGAGGAGATGCCAAGCTTGCGCTTGATGTTCTTGCGATGGGTTTCGACGGTGCGCACCGAAATGCCCAGTGTGTTGGCGACTTCCTTGTTGGACTTGCCCTGTGCCAGTTGCAGCAGGATTGTCTGCTCGCGACTGGTCAGGGGTTCGCGCCCGTCGGCGGTCTTGGGTTGAAGCGAGGCCGAGGCGCCGGTGCACAGGTATTGCTCGCCGGCCATGACCCGGTCGATGGCCTCCTTGATCTGGTCGGTCGGCACGTCCTTGAGCACGTAGCCCTTGGCCCCATGGTTCAGCGCGGTGCTGATGTATTCGGGGCTGTCGTGCATCGACAGGATCAGAACCCGCAGGTCCGCATCGTTCTCGATCAGGATCTCGGTGGCGCTGAGCCCGTTCACGCCGGGCATGTTCAGATCCATAAGCACCACGTCGGGGGCCAGCGCGGCGACCTTGTCGACCGCCTCCTGGCCATTGGACAAGGTGCCGACAACCTCGATGTCGGGATAGGACTCCAGGATCGCCTCGATTCCATCGGCGACCATCGGGTGGTCGTCCACGATCAGCACACGGGTGGCGCTCATGCGCTCTTCCTTTCCTTGTCAGCGTCGGATCGACCGTCCGGGCCGGTTTCCGGCGGCAGCATGTGGCTCAACGGCACCTGCGCTTCGATCACGGTGCCGCTGCGGGTACCGAGAATGCGCAAGGTTCCGTCCAGTCGTTCGATCCTCTCCTGCATGTTGCGCAGCCCCAGCCCCTGGGCGGTCCTCTGGCTGGCGCGGCTCATCGTGATGCCAATGCCGTTGTCGGCAATCCGCATCGTCGCGCCGTTGGCGTGGCCATAGATGCGCAGGCTGACCTGGGTCGCGCTGGCGTGGCGTTCTACGTTCGTCAGGGCCTCCTGTGCAACACGATAGAGCGCGATCTTGGCCTCCTGATCCAGCCGGTTCCGGAAAACGACGGTTTCGAAGTCGGTCTCGATGCCGGTCCGGGTGCCGAATTGTTCCATCAGCGATTGCAGGGCAGGGCCGAGGCCAAGGTCATCCAGCACGCCGGGACGCAGGTCGCGGCTGATCCGCCGGACCTCCTGAATGGCACCGCCAAGGGCGTTGATCCCGGAATCCAGGCTGTCCTCGGCGCGCTCGTCGCCGGACCGCAGCCGCCGCCGGGCGAGCTCCAGAGTGTAGCGCACCCCTACGAGGATCTGGCTGATGGAATCATGCAGTTCGCGGGCCACCCGGCCACGTTCCTCCTCCTGGGTGTCAAAGATCCGCAGCGTCAGCGCCTTGAGCTTGGCATCGGCGAGCCGTCGTTCGCGGATGTTCAGGCCCAGCCCGGACAGGAACACCATCAGCAACGCCGCCATGGTAATGGCCGCGATCCACACGAAGGTTTCGCGCACCCGGGCCTCGGTTTCAGCCCGTGCTGCGGCAACCGTGGTCAGGACATCGTCGATGAAGATGCCGGTTCCAATCGCCCATTGCCAGTCCTGCAGGCCGACAACATAGGACACCATCTGCGCCTCTTCGCCGGTCGACGGCTTTCGCCAGAGATAGGAATGGTACCCGGACCCACGCCGCGCGATGGTGATCAACTCGTCGACAATCGGGGTGCCCTCGCTATCGGTCAGGCCGGCCCAGTTGGCGTTGATCAGTTCGGTCTGGCGGGGGGCTACCAGGTTGGTGCCGTTGTAGTCATAGACAAAGAAATACCCGTCCTGACCATAGATCATCGAGGCGAGTGTCTGCATCACCCGTACCTTGGCGTCTTCGTCATCGGGCAGGGCACGACCGTAGTCATTGGAGATCGCGGTGCGGGCCAGCGACAGGTAATTCTCCAGTTCACGCCTCTTGGCGTCGATCAGGCGGGTTTCCAGTTCGGCGATCTCGTGATCGGCCAACTTGCGGGACTGAACCGCCACGAGCAGCGAGATTGCCGTCACCGCCAGCACCAGCGGTACCGTGGCCAGAAGAAACAGCTTCTGGGCATAGCTCAGCGTCCAGCGCGACCGCCGTTCTGGTATGGAATCCGACGGTGGCAGCGGAGCCTCCCTTTCGCCAAAACAGAAAAAGAACGTGCGTCATTCTGTGCAAAAACCTACGCCGTTGCATTGGGATTGTGCAAGCCGTGCAAGGGATCGCCTCCAGCTTTTCCAAGGGTCAACGAGGGATCGACCACCCAAGCAACGCGTCGGACCTGTCCGGCCGAAAGGAAAGATGAGCCGACTGCATGAACCGCGGTTTGTTTGCGGACATGTGCCGCAAGAGCCGATGACGTGCGAATCTTGCGGCCTCTCGGCTCGTTCGACCTGAGTCGTCTTGTGAAGCCCGTGCCCCGGCGGCACCCAAGGGACCGATCACGGTCTGATGGACCCGATCCAGGTAAGGCCGGTTGGAGTTGCGCCGAATGACGCGACGGGCGAATGACCCACGGGCAGATCGAGACATCCTTCCAGCGCCAAAACAGGTATTCCCCTTTGTGGGGCATCCTTTTCTTTCGATTCTTCCCCCGTCTACGCAATTCTCGGTATTTGACCTTTGCCGCCATCTCGCTACGGTCGCGCTACCTTAAAACGATCCGCCCACTTCAGGGCGGGCATCCAACGACCCAACGGGAGGAATACTGCATGGATCGCCGTTCATTTCTGAAGACTTCGGCTATTGGTGGCTCGGCCGCCGCCGCGACCGCACTGGCCGCTCCGGCTTACGCACAGGGCAAGCGCACCCTGACGATGGTCACCACCTGGGGCCGTGGCCTCGCAGGGGTGTTCGACGCCGCACAACGCGCTGCCGACAGCATTACCGCCATCACCGATGGTCAGCTGACTGTCGAGGTCAAGGCAGCTGGCGAACTCGTCGGGGCCTTCGAGGTCTTTGACGCGGTGACCGCCGGTCAGGCCGACATGTATCATGGCGCCGACTACTATTTCGTCGGTCAGCACCCCGGCTATGCCTTCTTCACCGCGGTGCCCTTCGGCATGACCGCGCAAGAGCTGATCAACTGGTACTACTTTGACGGCGGCATGGGCCTGCACGACGAACTGGGCGAGCTCTTCGGGCTGAAGTCCTTCCTGTGTGGCAACACGGGCGCACAGGCCGGTGGCTGGTTCCGCAAGGAAATCAACGGCCCCGAAGATTTCAACGGCCTGAAGTTCCGCATGCCGGGCCTCGGCGGCGAAGCCCTCGGCAAGCTCGGCGCCTCCGTGCAGAACCTGCCCGGCTCCGAAGTGTACCAGGCACTTGCCTCCGGTGCGATCGACGGCACCGAGTGGATCGGCCCCTGGGCGGACGAAAAGGCCGGTTTCCAGGAGATCACCAAGTTCTACTACACCGCCGGTTTCCACGAGCCGGGTGCAGGCCTGACGCTGGCCACCAACCGCGAAGTGTTCGACAGCCTGACCCCGTCACAGCAGAAGGCGATCGAGATTGCCGCCGCCGAGACGCACCAGTGGAACCTGGCGCAGTTCCTGTCCAACAACGGTGCGGCCTTGAAGCGCCTGCAATCGGCCGGTGTGAAGGTTCTGAGCTTCCCCGACTCTGTGTGGGACGCAATGGGGACAGCGGCCAAGGAGACCATGGAAAGCAAGCGTGACGGCGATCTTTACGACAAGATCTACGACAGCGTTCTGACGTCCATGGCTTCCAGCTCGTCCTGGATCCAGGAATCCGAGGGCACCTATCGTACCCAGCGAGACCGTATCCTGGGCTGACGCCTGACGAGAGTGTCAAGCGGGCAGGCCCTTCAAGGGCCTGCCCGTTCGTCTTTCGGGGCAATGCGCCCGATGTGACGGTACGAAAACGACCTGCGGGGGACAGACCACATGGGACTGGTCGAGGCATGGGGCGGTAACGCCCTCGGGTGGTTTGCCGCCCAGATCATCGAAGCCTTCTACAACTTCTTCTACGCGATCTCGCATCCGGGTCTCTGGCTGGATTGGTCGAACAAGGAAGCGATCATGCGGTTCGCCTATTATGGCGGCTCGGTCGAATTCTTCTTTGTCGTGTTCACGGCCTTTCTGGCGCTGACGATCATCGGGATCTTCCGCAACAAGGTCATGTGGGGCGTCGTGATCGGTTTGGAGGGGCTTGCCAACACGATTGGCCGGATCTTTGCCTGGGCCGGGTTGTTGATGGTGCTGCAACAGATCGTCATCGTCTTCATGCAACGGGTTTTTGCGGCTTCCCAGATCTCCATCGGGTTCGGCAAGACGATCACCTACGACGTCTCGTGGTGGTCCGAAGAACTCAAGCTTTACAACGCCCTTGTCGTCGCACTTTGTGCCACCTACACCTTTGTGCAGGGTGGCCACGTTCGCGTCGACCTTGTGTATTCCGTGGTCCGCCATCGCACCCGCAAGATCATCGACATGGCCGGCAGCCTGATCTTCATGATGCCCATGGCGGTGCTGATCTGGATGTACGGGTGGTTCTTCATGTGGCGCCACCTGATCACGCCCAAGATCTCGGCTTCCGACAAGATCGAGCTGATGCTGAAAAAGGCGCGGATCGTGAAGTGGAACGTCGAGACCATCGGTTTCAGCCCCAACGGATTCAACGCTTACTTCCTGTTCAAGGTGCTGCTGGTGGCCTTTGCCGGCCTCATCTTCCTGCAGGCGATCGCGTTTTTCTTCCGGAGCTACCTGGAGCTGGTCGAAGGCGAACAAAGCGAGGGAAAACACCTCGACAAAGACAAGCTGGGCGATGCGGACGCCGAGCTGGTCGCAGAAATCCACTAAGGGGCAGGGCAGATGTTTCTCGGACTAGATGGCGTCGAAATCGGCCTGATCATCGTCTTTCTGTGCCTGTTCGGCGCAATTCTCTCGGGCTTTCCGGTGGCCTTTGCGATCGGCGGGGCGGCGATCATTTCCTTCGCGATCATCGCCTCGCTGGATTCCGCGGGGCTGCTGATTCACCAGGCGATCGACCATGGCTCCGATGCCTATCGGGCGTTGGTTGCGAGCGGGGTGAACGCGGACTCGATCTCGGTTTTCCGCTATCCGGACCTGCCGCGCGAAGCGACCGCGATCTTCCCCAGCGGCTGGGAAACCGCGATGGACCGAAACCTGAGCTTCATCGTCAACCGGATCAACGAGCGGGTGATGGCCGGCGCCTCGATCGAGACGCTGCTGGCGGTGCTGATGTTCGTGCTGATGGGTATCACGCTGGAACGTTCGAAGATCGCCAACGACCTGTTGACCACGATGGCGCGTGTGTTTGGCCCGCTTCCGGGCGGTTTGGCGGTGTCCATCGTTGTCGTCGGTGCGTTCCTTGCCGCTTCCACCGGGATCGTCGGCGCGACGGTTGTCACCATGGGTCTGCTGGCCCTGCCGACCATGCTGCGCAACAACTATGCGCCGGAACTGGCGACGGGTGTGATTGCCGCCTCGGGCACGCTGGGGCAGATCATTCCCCCCTCCATCGTGATCGTGCTGCTGGGCACGCTGGCGGGCGACCTGTATTCGGCGGCGCAGGAAGAGCGCGCCCAGTTGGTTGGCTGTTCGGATGCGCTGACCTATCTGGGTCAACCCGCCGTGGTGTCCGTCGGCACCCTGTTTCAGGCGGCGCTTCTGCCGGGCATCCTGCTGGCGCTGCTCTATGCGGCCTACGCGCTCGGTTACGCGATCCTGAACCCGGAAAAGGCGCCGCCGGTGCCAATGGAGCCCAGCGGCTCGGAACCCGTGCCGCGCCGCTGGGGCGTGACCTGGTTTCTTGGCGTGCCGATCCTGCTGATCGGCGGGATGATCGGGCTGTCGTCGATGAACGTGATCGGGTCGCAGAGCGTGATCGTCGACAGTTTTTCGGATGCGGGCAAGACTGCCAGTCTGCGAACCAACGTGTCCGAGCAGTGCCAGTCCGCGATGGTCGACCTGCACGGCCAGGAGGCATGGGACACTGCCGTTTCCCAACAATCCGTAATCGAGGCTGCCGGCGGGGTAGAGGAAAGCCGCAAGCTGAGCGTCGAGGAAATCGCCGCCTTGCGGGCCGAAAAGATCGCCAAAGCTCCGCCGATTTCGGGTTCCATCGCCACGGCTTTCCTGCTGCTGACGCTGGTTCTGACAACAGCACGGGGCGTGTCGCCCTCGGCAAACCCGCGCAACCTTCTGATCGGCGCTGCCGGTGTGGCGTTGGCGCTGCTGATCGACTGGGTTGCGATCTCGCCGATCACCACCCCGGGACTGTCGCTGCTGCTGCTGGCGGTTCCGTTGGCGATGACCTTGTTTGGATGCCGTTTCGCGGCCGGGTTGCTCAGCCAGAACGAACTGCTGCGCGTGGTCTTCCCGCCGTTGATCTTGATCGTGGCGGTCCTGGGCTCGATCCTCGGCGGCATCACCAACCCGACTCCGGCGGCGGCGCTTGGCGCTGGCGGGGCCTTGATGCTTGCGGCCTACCGGCGCCTGAGCGAGGACGATGGCAAGGGCGGCATCATCATCTGGGCGACCTTCGCGATCATCATCATGATCCTTGTCGGTGTGAACTTTGACCTTCGCGTCAACCAGGAACACGTGACCTTCGAAAACTGGATCGCCTTCCTGGTGGCCAAGGGCGCCTATCTCTATGCGATGTTCGGGATCTTCTATGCCTGTTGGGTGCTGTTTGCCCGAGGGGTTCTGACCCCGGTGGTCCGCGAAACGGCCAAGGTCACCTCGATGGTCTTCACCATCCTGATCGGCTCTCAGTTGCTGAACCTCGTGGTGATCTCGTTTGGTGGAGAACACTACATCCAGCAGTTCCTGCGCAGTTACGACAGCGAGGTGACGGTCTTCCTGATCGTCATGATGGTGCTGTTCTTCCTCGGGTTCGTGCTCGACTTCCTCGAGATCATCTACATCGTGATCCCGATTGTCGGCCCGGTGATCTATGGCGGCACGATGGACCCGAAGTGGGTGACGATCATGATCGCGGTGAACCTGCAGACCTCGTTCCTGACCCCACCCTTCGGCTTTGCGCTGTTCTACCTGCGCGGCGTCGCGCCAAAGGAGGTCACGACCGGCCATATCTACCGTGGTGTGATCCCCTTCGTGCTGATCCAGGTCGGCGGCCTCGGCCTGCTGTGGATGTTCCCATCCATCGTTACCATCCTGCCGAACCTGATCCCGAACTGATCTTCCGCATCCACAATCAAACGGCGCGGGGCCCATTTGGGCCCCGCATTCCTGTTCCTTGAATCACCTTGTGGCAGGGTCGGACGAAGGCTGTGGCCGGCGGCACGCGCGGGTTCGTCCGTTCAGGTCTGCGCGAAACAACTCCGCTTGTGCCGTCTGCGCCGAGACACAAGGCCATCCAATCCGAGAATCACCGGATGCCGATCAGGCAACAGCCGATTTCAACCTTCGCCGCGCCGGATCCCGTGGTTGTTCAACGCGGGCGTGCCGGTTCGATCAGGTCCCAGGCGTTGCCGAACGGGTCTTCCCAGACCGCGACGGTGCCATAGGGTTCCTTGCGGGGCGTCTCGCGAAAGGTGACACCGGCAGTCAGCATCGCCGCATGATCGCGTGCAAAATCGTCGGTGGTCAGGAAAAAGCCGACACGCCCGCCGGCCTGTTTGCCGATCGCGCCATGTTGGTCAGGGTTGTCTGCCCGGGCCAGAACAAGACGGCACTGGCCGCCCGGCGGGGCCACCGTTACCCAGCGTTTGTTGCCTTGGGGCAGGTCTTCCAGCAGATCCCAGCCAAGCGTCCCGACGTAGAAGTCGATTGCGAGATCATACTCCGGGACGACGAGACTGACAGCCGACAGGAACTGCATCTGCTAACGTTGCGTTGATCGCGTGTCGGGCAGGGTGATCCTGGCGACCTGTTCGGCAATGGGGGCAACCGACAGCGGGTGCGTCTCGGCATCATGCGCGGCAGGGTCGCCGATTGGTTGCCATTCGCCCCCCTTGTAGATCTCCAAGGCGTCGAACCCGGCCTTGTAGCCCATCTTGGGGCTGCCCGGCACCCAATAGCCCAGATAGACATAGGGCAGTCGCGCGGTGCGGGCGATCTCGATATGATCCAGAATGATGTGGGTGCCCAAGGAGCGACGGATGAGGGTCGGCTCGTAAAAGCTGTAGACCATGCTCAGCCCATCCGCGAGCACGTCGGTCAGGCAGACAGCGGCCAAGTCGCTTTGCGGGCCATCCGTGGCCTGCAAGCCCGCCTCGCGATATTCCACGATCCGCGACCGCACCGGCGTTTCCTCGACCATCGCGGCGAATTCGAAGATATCCATGTCGGCCATTCCGCCATCGGCGTGGCGACTGTCCAGGTACCTGCGAAACAGGTCGTATTGGTCTTCGGTGGCCCAGGGCGACATCGCCTCGCGGTTCAGGTGACCATTGCGGCGGGCAATCTTGCGCTGGCTGCGACTGGGGGTGAAATCGTTCACGCGGATCCGGGCCGACAGGCAGGCGGTGCAATCCGCGCAGGACGGGCGGTAGAGCACGTTCTGCGACCGGCGAAACCCCTGTTTGGACAACGTATTGTTCAGCTGTTCAGCATGTTCTCCCTGCAACGCCGTGAACAGCTTTCGCTCCATCCGTCCCTTGAGATAGGGGCAGGGCTGCGGGGCCGTGACGTAGAACTGCGGGGCAAGAGGAAGCGTGTGGCGCATGCGTACAGACGAAAACCTACAGATTATTTATAAACGGTAACAGGGGTTGGATGTCTCGCCAACCCCTGTTCGCGAGGCTTTGCAATGTCTATCGACTGCGGTTGATCGCGGCTGTCCCGAGGGCGAGATCATGCAGGCCCTGGGCACGGGCGGTGGTCAGCATCATCACGATGGAGACAAGTTGCGGCACCAGGAACGACACGCAGGCCGTGTAAAGCAGGGTGTGCAGCATCGCATCGCCAAAACCGAAACGCTCGCCGCGCCATGTGCGCAACTCGACCGACATCAACCTCATCCCCAGCGTCCCCGACCCGTTGGTGATCGTCATCACCCGGTAGACAAAGCTGACGAACAGCCAGAGTGCGGGATAGAAGAACAGCCCGGTAAAGGCGGTGAACGGTAGGATCAGAAGCGTCAGCAGAAACACAATGATCGCATCCACGATCCACGCCACGCCCCGTTTGACCGGGATGTCGGCATAAAGGTCGGCCTGGGTAACGGGATCGGGAAGACCCCAATGTGGATCGCTCATATGCATTCTGTGCCTCTGTTCTGTCTGGGTTTCAATCGGAATGTCGATCAGGATTGGTTTCGACGAAAGCGGCGCGCGGGCTGGCCGCGCGCCGTCGAGGGAACGCCCTGGGAAGAGGCGTCCGGGGGGAGGTCGGATCAGGCAGGTTCGACCGTTTCAACCGGGCCGGCGTCGGCCTTGGCAGTCTTGGCGGCGTGGGCGCGGTCGTCCATGAAAGCGTCGAATTCCGACTTGTCCTTGGCTTCCCGAAGCCTTTGCAGGAAGGCTTCGAAGGCTTCCTGTTCATCCTCGAGACGACGCAACATGTCGGCCTTGTAGGAATCAAATGCGGAGTTGCCGCTGGATTTCATCGCAGCCCGGTAGCTGCTGTGGCGGTGCTGGCCACGGTTGCGGCCACAGGTTTTGTTGAACATGCGCTTGCTCCAGATCATGTAAGCGAGAAGGGCGAGGCCGACAGGCCAGAAGAAAATGAAGCCAAGGATCATCGCGACGATCCAGGCGCCCTTTCCGCGATCGTCGAGCCATCCTTCGACCCGGGCAAACCAGGACGGGTTGGTGACGGTTGTTGCGGTGGTCATGGTAATCTCCTCGTTTCGAACTAATGTGAATGCCTTTCACATCATCCAAGATGGGGAGCCTTGTCCGCGGGTTCAATAGGTAATGTGAATAGAATTTACATTCTGTTGATTTGGATCGACTTCCAACAACCGGTCGCTTCGGACGAACCCTGCGGAGGCGCTCTTGTCGCGCGCCGATCGGGCTGCCGGAAAGCACGCCCCCGAACACCGTCGCCGGTGTCGAAGGTCAGCCATCCCCGGTGTGCCACGATGGGCGTGCGGTTTGGACCGTCGGGGACGGAACCCAATTTCTCGCGAGTTGTTCTCTGGAGATGCGATGAAGATCAAGTGTGCCGCCACGATTGTGGCATTGGTTTCGATTCAACCACCAAGGGCGACTTCAAGCTTGATACGTCCGGTGCAGCGCCGCTACTCGCGGCAATAGTCTCGATGTAACGGAGCCCCATGAGATCCCTTACAGTCTTGGAAACCCGGATCACACGTCCTGCTTTTTTTCGGTCCTGACCATGACGTCGGGCCCGGCCAAGTCTTACGCCTTCGCGTGGGAGGAGCTACCTGAGCATTGCAAGGACCTTCATGTTCAGACCGCACTTTTGCATCGATCACAGGACTGGACAGGACAGGGAACGACAGGGGAGATCGCTGGCCGGGATGCTGGGCAAGTGTGACCTGAGCGTATCCATAGAACAATGCCGCGAGTAACAAGAGGTTTTGCGGAGCAAATTGCAGGTATTGGTGCTGCTGTGACGGGGCGGCATTGGCGTCCAGCATCATGCCAGACACGACCACCGCCGGCTGCACTGCCGTCGATGATCGGCGCGGCTGGAACGCTCAGGGTGCTGCGGCGGTCTCGAAAACCCGTGCGAGACAACGATGGACGGAGGGAACGGGCCTGTCGCCCGGTCGCAAGGGCCCCGGGTCTGGCGCGTCTTCGGCCCCGCCGCGATGTTTCGACATGGCACGCGGTCCGCATCCCTTTCGGCACATTGACCAAGGCGCGCAGGCAGGCCATCAAACGTCCATGAGCTTTGCCAATGCAATCACCCGCTGCCCTATCGCCTTCGACCAACAGGCTGGAGCCGATGCTGCTGAAACCTTTGCCGATCTCTCGCCGGAGTTGCGGGATGTGCTGGCTGGAACCGCCGGTTGCAGCCCCTACCTGCGCGGCCTGATGGCCCGCGAAGGCGACTGGTTGCGGGCGGCCCTGGCCGCCGATCCAGCGACGGTCCTGCCCGGACTGGCGGACGACCTTCGCCCGATGTCCGCGTCGGAGCTGAAAACGGGGCTGCGCCGCGCCAAGGGGCGTGTCGCGCTGTTTGCCGGTCTGGCCGACCTTGCCGGGGTCTGGGTACTGGAACAGGTTACCGGGGCGCTGACGGATTTTGCCGACCTGTCGGTGGATCTTGCCATGAAGGCGGTTCTGGCAAGCGAGTTCCAGCGCGGCAAGTTCCCCGGCCAGACCGAGGCGGACCTGCCGACGGCCGGCGGCATGGTGGCGCTGGCCATGGGCAAGATGGGCGCAGGAGAGCTGAACTATTCCTCCGACATCGACCTGATCATGTTGTTCGACGATAGTCGGTATCCGGATGGCGACTATCTGGAAGCGCGGGCGGGGTTCATCAAGGCCACCCGGCGGATGTCCGCGCTGCTCAGCGATATTACCGGCGAGGGATATGTCTGGCGCACCGATCTGCGGCTGCGGCCCGATCCGTCGGTCACGCCGGTGTGCCTGTCGATGGAGGCGGCGGAACGGTACTATGAATCCGTCGGTCGCACCTGGGAACGGGCTGCCCATATCAAGGCGCGGCCCTGCGCTGGCGACATCGCGGCGGGCGAGGCCTACCTGGAACGGTTGCGCCCCTTCATCTGGCGCCGGCATCTGGATTTCGCGGCCATCCAGGACGCCCACGACATGCGGCTGAAGATCAAGGAACACAAGGGACTGCACGAGACCGGCGAGCTTGAGGGGCGTAACCTGAAACTTGGCCCCGGCGGCATCCGAGAGATCGAGTTCTTCACCCAGACCCGGCAGATCATTGCCGGCGGGCGCGATCCGAGCCTGCGCCTGCGTGCCACGGTGCCCGCCTTGGCGCAGCTGGCCAAGACCGGGTGGATTTCCGACCGTCTGGCCGCCGAGTTCACCGACCACTATCGGTATCTGCGCGAGATCGAACATCGGGTGCAGATGGTGGCCGACGCCCGCACCCATACGCTGCCCACCTCGGACGAGGGCTTTGACCGGATCGCCAGGATGTGCGGCGAAGGCGACACGGATCGGTTTCGGGATGGTCTGTCACGCCGGCTGTTCGCCGTACGGTCTGCAGCCGAGAGCTTCTTTGCCCCCGACGTGCCGCAAGGCGGGGGGGCGGTCACCATCGACGAGCCGGAGGTCGTCGAACGTTGGCGCCATTATCCGGCGCTGCGGTCGGCCCGCGCCCAGGAGATTTTTGAACGCCTCAAGCCGGACCTTTTGGCCCGGTTGAACGCCGCGCCACGCCCCGACGAAGCCCTGTCGGCCTTCGATGGCTTCCTGTCCGGGCTGCCCGCCGGTGTGCAGCTGTTCTCGATGTTCGAGGCCAACCCGCATCTGCGCACGCTGATCGTCGACATCGCCTCGACGGCCCCGGCGCTGGCCCACTACCTGTCGCGCAATTCGCAAGTTCTGGATGCGGTGATCGGCGGCGCGTTCTTTTCCGCCTGGCCCGGCAAATTGACCCTGGGGGCCGAGCTGGGGGCGCTGCTGGCCGAGACCGACGATTACGAGATGCGCCTGGACGTTGCGCGCCGCTGGAACAAGGAGTGGCATTTCCGGGTCGGCGTGCACCACCTGCGGGGGATCGTCGATGCGGCAGAGGCCGGACGGCAATATGCAGATGTGGCCGAGGCTGTGCTGTCGGCGTTGTACCCGGCGGTTGTCGAGAATTTCGCCGTCAAACATGGCCCCCCGCCGGGACGTGGCGGCGTGGCGCTGGCGATGGGATCGCTGGGCGCGGGCTGGATCAACTCGCAATCCGACCTTGACCTGATCATGATCTATGATGCCGCCGGAGAGGAGACTTCGGACGGACCGCGCCCGTTGCCGGTGGTGACCTACTACGCGCGGTTGACCAAGGCCGTCTTGACGGCCTTGAGCGCGCCCACCGCCGAAGGACGGCTTTACGAGGTGGACATGCGGCTGCGCCC
The DNA here is from genome assembly GCA_947495685.1 of uncultured Tropicimonas sp. Taxonomy (GTDB): domain Bacteria; phylum Pseudomonadota; class Alphaproteobacteria; order Rhodobacterales; family Rhodobacteraceae; genus Tropicimonas. The sequence continues at coordinate 75,432 of CANLZY010000019.1, read as the reverse complement.
GTCTGGAAAACAGGGGCCGGTGGCAACATCGCTGGCTGCATTCGGCACCTATCAACGCACCGAGGCCTGGACCTGGGAGCACCTCGCGCTGACACGCGCGCGCCCGGTGGCCGGTGGCATCGGGATTCGCGCGGAGATCGAGGAGATCCGTCTGGAGGTGCTGGCACAACCACGCGATGCGGCCAAGGTGCTGACCGACGTGCGCGACATGCGCAGGCGGTTGGCCGAGGCAAAGGGGCAGCAGGGGCCGCTCGATGTAAAACGGGGGCCGGGCGGAATGCAGGACATCGAGCTGCTGTCCCAGACCGGCGCGCTCCTGACCGCCGCGCACGCCCGTCGCACGCCCCCCCAACTGCATGCGGCTGCCCGCAAGGGTTGGTTGAGCCGCACCGAGGCCGACCAGTTGATCGCGACCTACCGGTTGCAGCGATCGGTGCAGAGCGTCGGGCGGTTGCTGATCGATGGGCCGCTGAACCCGGATACGCTCGGGCAGGGCGGGCGCGAAGTCATGGCCCGCGAGACCGGACTGACGACGCTGGACGATTTGATGTCGGTTCTGGCTGAGCGCCGCGCCGCCGCCGCAGAGATCATCACGCAAGTGCTGTCGCGCCCGACACCTGAACAGGAGCCCGCCGAATGAAAGGTGACAATTTCGACCCGAAGGCATTGATCCGCGAGGCCTACCGGATCGATGGCATCACCGAGGGCGAATGCCGATCGGTCTTCATGGATTGGGCGTTGTCGTTGCCCGAGGGCACGGACGCCCGTGACCTGTTGCCGACCCTGCTGGAGCGTCACGGCAACAGCGCACCGGATCACCCGATGACGGGTGTCTTGACCGAAGGCTTGGCACAAGGGCGCCCGGCGGCGCGTCGGGGCGGGTGGCGCGGGCGGCGCGGGCTGTGACACGCCCGGCGTTGTCGGCTTCGCCCTGTGGGCGATGCCGTTTGAAACACCTCAGGTGGTCCTAGCGGCCGAGCATGGACGCATCGCGGGCGAGCGCCTCGATTCCGGCCCAATCGCCGGCGTTGACCATGTTTGCCGGCGCAACCCAGCTGCCACCAACACACACTGTATTGGGCAGGGCCAGATAGACCGGCGCATTGGTCGGGGTGACGCCACCGGTCGGGCAGAAGGTGACCTGCGGGATCGGCGCACCGATGGCCTTGAGCGCGGCGGCTCCGCCAGCGGCTTCGGCCGGGAAGAATTTCTGCATGGTGTAGCCGCGTTCCAGCAGCCGCATCGCCTCGGTGGCAGAGGCCGCGCCGGGAAGCAGCGGCAGGTCGGCGTCCTCGCAGGCATCCAGCAGCCGGTCGGTGGCGCCGGGCGAGACGCCGAACAGAGCGCCGGCCTCTTTCGCCGCCAGAACGTCGGCGGGGGTCAGCAGCGTACCAGCGCCAACGACGCCGCCGGGGATCCTGGCCATCTCGCGGATCGCGTCCAGTGCGGCCGGGGTGCGAAGTGTCACCTCAAGCGCGGGCAGACCGCCAGCAACAAGGGCCGTGGCCAGCGCGCCGGCGGTCGATGCATCCTGCACAACGAGGACGGGAACAACGGGGGCGAGTCGGCAGATATCGGTGGCTTGCTTGCTGGCTTCCTGGGGCGTCATCGGGGCATCCTTGCGTATGGAGGAACGTCGCGGCCGGGGCGGCCACGACTTCTTTTTTCAGGCTGATCGTGCGGGTGCAACAGGTCAGAGTATCGCGCAGGCCCCCGCGGTCGCAGGGCCGACGTTCTGCCGGAATGTCTCGAACAGCTCGCGGCCGATGCCGTGCCGGTTGGCCGACAGATCGGCGGTGACAGGTGCACGGTCGGCAAAGCCGTCCTCCAGCACATCCAGCGTGCCGTTCACGGCATCCAGACGGATCAGGTCACCGTCACGGACCCGGGCGATGGGGCCGCCGGCCACGGCCTCGGGGCTGACATGGATGGCCGCCGGAACTTTGCCGCTGGCGCCAGACATCCGGCCATCGGTCACCAGCGCGACCTTCAGCCCGCGATCCTGAAGCACGGCCAGCGTCGGGGTCAGCCCATGAAGCTCGGGCATGCCGTTGGCCCCCGGACCCTGGAAGCGAACCACGACGATCGTGTCCTCGGTGAACTCCCCGGCCTGGAACGCCGCCTTGACCGAACCCTGATCGTGGAACACGCGGGCCTTTGCCTCGATCACCTGGCGCTCTGGCGCCACGGCAGAGGCCTTGATCACGCCCTGGCCGAGCGATCCGGTCAATTGCCGCAATCCGCCGGTGGTCTGGAATGGATCGATGACCGGCCGCAGGATCTTGTCGTTCAGGCTGTGTCCGGCGCCGTCTTCCCAGACCAGGGCGCCGTCGCGCAGCTTTGGCTCGCGGGTATAGAGCGCCAGCCCGTCGCCCGCGATGGTGCGGGTGTCCGGGTGCAGCAGCCCTGCCGACAGAAGCTCGCCGATCATGTAACCAAGGCCACCGGCAGCGTGGAAATGGTTCACGTCGGCCAGCCCGTTGGGATAAACCTTGGCCAACAACGGTGTCACGTCCGACAAGTCCGAGAAATCCTCAAGTGCCAGTTGGATGCCCGCCGCACGGGCCATCGCAGGCAGGTGCAGCACCAGGTTGGTCGATCCACCGGTCGCCATCAGCCCGACGATGCCGTTGACAAAGGTCCGTTCGTCCAGGATCTCGCCCACCGGCGTGTATTCGTTGCCAAGCGCGGTGATTTCGACCGAGCGCTTGACACTCGCAGCCGTCAGCGCGTCGCGCAGCGGCGTGTTGGGGGAAACAAAGCTGGCGCCTGGCAGGTGCAGCCCCATGAATTCCATCAGCATCTGGTTGGTGTTTGCCGTGCCATAGAACGTGCAGGTGCCCGGCCCGTGATACGAGGCCATTTCGGCCTCCATCAGCTTGTCGCGGCCCACCTCACCGGTGGCGAATTGCTGGCGCACGTGAGATTTTTCGTCATTGGGCAGGCCGCTGGTCATCGGCCCGGCCGGAACGAACACCGCTGGCAAATGCGAAAAGCTTGCCGCCGCCATCACCAGCCCCGGCACGATCTTGTCACACACGCCCAAGTATAACGCGCTGTCGAAGGTGTTGTGGCTCAACGCAATGCTGGCTGCCATCGCGATCACATCACGCGAGAACAGGCTCAGCTCCATTCCCGGCTGGCCTTGCGTGACCCCGTCGCACATGGCCGGCACCCCGCCAGCCACTTGCGCGGTGGCACCAGCCTCGCGGGCGGCGCGGCGGATCAGGTCGGGATAGTGCTCGAACGGCTGATGTGCCGAGAGCATGTCATTGTAGGCCGTTACAATCCCGACATTGGGCATACGGCCCGCCGCGAGCGCGTCCTTGTCCTGCCCCATCGCGGCATAGGCATGGGCCTGGTTGCCGCAGGTCAGGTGGGCGCGGGCCGGCCCGGCCTCTGCCGCCTGGCGCATCCGCTCCAGGTACCCGTGCCGGCTGTCCTGGCTGCGGTCCGCAATACGTGCAGTGACGCGGGCGATCGTGGGGTTCAGGTCCATGGAGCTTTCTCCTTCACTTTTGCCGAGGATATATCCAGTTAGCGCTAACCGATCAATCGCTTACCGCGCAGAGCTGGCATGTTCATGGATGGTAACGCCAACAGAGGCATGACGATACCGCAATGCGGCCCTTCCCCGAATGGGGTGGCTCGGGCAGTATTGATGACCTATCTGTGCGGCAGGGGAGGACATTGCTGACACTTAACAAGAGGCAAGTCCCAGATGACTGACCACCACAACGAGATCCATGAGATAAGCATGCTCGCCATCGAAAAAGAAGCTTCCCGCCTGCGCGCCGAGGCCACCGCGAATTTCTTTGCAACTGGCTTGCGCGCCGTCACCGGCCTGTTCCGCAACGAGTCTGCTCCCAACAAGACGGCCTGAACGTGGGGCTGGCCCGGCGCCCGACGGCACCGGCCTGAAGACCAGTCTTCGGGGCTTTATCCTTTGCCCCAGAGCGAGTAGGTCGGGGCATGACAGATCCCGCTCAGCAAACCCCGCTCCCCACTGTCCGCCTGAAACCCAAGGCCGAGGCCCGCGCCCTGCGGCATGGCTTCCCGTGGGTATACGCCGACGAAATCGTCTCCGACCGCCGCACGATGGCGCTGACTCCCGGCGTCTTTGCGCGCCTGGAAGACAGCGATCGGCAACCGCTGGGCATCGTCACGGTGAACCCGGCGTCGCGAATCGTCGCCCGGATGCTGGATCGCGACATCGAGGCCACAATCGATCGCGCCTGGCTGGCGACCCGGATCGCTCGGGCGCTGGAATTGCGCGAACGCCTGTTCGACGCCCCCTATTACCGGCTCGTGCACGCCGAGGCCGATGGTCTTCCCGGTGTCGTGATCGACCGTTTCGGCGATGCTGCGGTGATCCAGCCCAACGCCGCCTGGGCCGAGCGGATGATCGACGACCTTGCCGCCGCCCTGATCGAGGTGACCGGCGTCAGCACCATCGTCAAGAACGGATCGGGACGGGCGCGCTCCCTCGAAGGCCTCGGCGACGAGACCTCGCTGCTGGCCGGAACGCTCGACGGTCCTCTGCCTGTGCCGATGAATGGCGCGATCTACATGGCCGACCTGATGGGTGGCCAGAAGACCGGCCTGTTCTACGACCAGCGCCCCAATCATGCCTTCGCCGCGCGCTTTGCCAAGGATGCCCGGGTGCTCGACATGTTTTCGCACGTTGGCGGCTTCGGGCTGGCGGCGCTGGCTGCCGGGGCGACCTCTGCCTTGTGCGTCGATGGCTCGGCCGCTGCGCTGGAGCTTGCGGGGCAGGGGGCTGCCGCAATGGGCGCCCAGGATCGCTTCGCTGTGCGCAAGGGCGATGCCTTCGCAGTGCTGGAGGAACTCGGTCGTGACGGGCAGCAGTTCGAGCTTGTCGTCTGCGATCCGCCGGCCTTTGCCCCCTCGCGTCAGGCGCTGGACGCCGGGTTGCGCGCCTACGAACGGATTGCCCGCCTTGCCGCGCCGCTGGTGGCGCCGGGTGGATATCTTGTGCTGTGTTCCTGTTCCCACGCTGCCGACCTGACGAAATTCCGCAATGCCTCCGCCCGTGGCATCGGACGTGGTGGTCGGCGCGGGCAGTTGCTGCACACCGGCTACGCCGGACCGGACCACCCGATGCTGCCGCAATTGGCCGAAAGCGGCTACCTCAAGACATTGGTCTTCCGGCTCGCCCCCTGATGATGCGGGTGCTGATCGACGCCTGCGTCCTGTACCCGACCGTCATGCGCGAGGTGGTGCTGGGCGCGGCGGCGCAAGGGCTTTTTCAACCGCTCTGGTCCAACCGCCTGCTGGAGGAATGGGCCCGCGCCGCCGCGCGCCGTGGCCCGGTGGACGAACTGCAGGCGCGCGGCGAAATCGCGGTGCTCTCGGCCCACTGGCCCAAGGCCAACGTCATCCCGCGTCAGGGCGACCTGGCGCGGCTCTGGCTGCCGGATCCGGAAGATATTCATGTCCTGGCGGCCGCAATCGCCGGATCTGCAGACCTGATCCTGACCCTCAACATCAAGGATTTTCCGCGACATACCCTGTCCGAGGAAGGGCTCGACCGGGCGGACCCTGACGGGTTTCTGTACCGCCTCTGGTTGGAGCATCCCGATGCCGTCGCAATTGCCGTGGACAAGGTGTTGCGCCAGGCAGAACAGATGGACAACGTTCCCCACGACCTGCGCAAGCTGCTCAAGAAGGCCCAGTTGCCGCGCCTCGCCAAGGCGCTTTCGACCTGATCGGGCGGCTTCATTTGTCCTGAAAAAGACCTCGCCAAAGCCACGATCCGCGCAGCGGATACGCCGGCCCGGCTTACCCTTCGATCTGTGGGCCCTGCCAGCGTGCTTCGCGGGTCTCGATCGCGGCAATCCTCTGATCGGTCTTCGGGTGGCTCAAAAGCCATGCCGGCGTGCCGGATCCGAGGCTTCCGGTCAGATGATCCAGCTTGCGGAACAGGGTCTTTTGCGCGTCCGTCCCGATCTCGGACTTGGTCAACAGGGCCGAGGCATAGGCATCCGCCTCGAACTCGTCCTGCCGGCTCAGGCGTGCGGCCAACAGTGACGTCAACGCCCCGGCGGCCAAGGCGCCGACCCCGGGCAGAAATCGGTTCAGCACCGTGGCCAGGGCCATTCGGATCGCATTCTGACCGGAAAAGTCGATCATCCGGCGGCGCGAATGGCCGAGCGCCACGTGCCCCAGTTCATGCGCGATCACGCTGGAAAGTTCTTCGGCCGAGACCGCGCCACTGCGGTATTGCTCGTAAAACCCCCGGGTGATGAAGATCCGCCCGTCCGGCGCGGCAAGCCCGTTGATCGGGGCGATCTCGAAGATATGCACCCGTATACGGTCCACACCCAACGCCCGGGCCATCCGGTCGGTCAGCTCCTTTAGCCGCAGGTCGGCCAGTTCCGTCGACCGGGCATCCAGATCGCGGGCCGTTTTCCAGGCGGAAAACTTGTACATCACCAGCCCGTAGACCAGCATCAGCAGAAGCGGTGTGAGTTTCAGCATGGTTCAGATATGGCCCGTCCGACGCCCCCCGACAAGCCGCGAGCGTCAATTGAGGTGTTTTCCGTGCCAAAGAGCATGAGCGAGCGGACCGAACTTGACGCAGGGCCGATCAAGTCAGCACCCGCATTCCCCGGTCGATCCCCTCCAGCGTCATCGGCACCATGCGTGCGTCAAAGATCTGCCCGATGATGCCGACCGATTGCGTGTATTGCCAATGCGGTTCTGGCAGCGGGTTGATCCACAGATGGTCGGGCCATTGCTCCCGGGCACGGCGCAGCCAGACCTCTCCGGTTTCGGCATTCCAGTGTTCGTTGGCGCCGCCGGGGTGCAGAATCTCGTAGGGGCTCATCGAGGCGTCGCCGACAAAAATGCATTTGTAATCCGGCCCGTAGGTGTTCAGCACCTCCCAGGTCGGGGTCTGATCGGTCCAGCGGCGGGCGTTGTCGCGCCAGACACCCTCGTACAGGCAATTGTGAAAATAGTAGGATTCCAAATGCTTGAACTCGGATCGTGCGGCGCTGAACAGCTCTTCCACGACCTTGACGAAGGGGTCCATGGAGCCGCCCGCATCAAGGAACAGCAGAACCTTGACCGCGTTGCGGCGTTCCGGGCGTGTCTTGACGTCCAGATAGCCGTGATCGGCGGTGGCCCGGATTGTCTCGTCCAGGTCCAGTTCCTCGTGGGCACCATCGCGTGCCCACCGGCGCAGCCGCTTTAACGCAACCTTGATGTTCCGGGTGCCCAGTTCGACGCTGTCGTCGAGGTTTCGGAATTCGCGCTTGTCCCAGACCTTGACGGCGCGCTGGTGACGGCTGCCGTCCTGACCGATCCGCACGCCTTCGGGGTTGTACCCATAGGCGCCAAACGGCGAGGTCCCGGCGGTGCCGACCCATTTGTTGCCGCCCTGATGGCGGCCCTTCTGCTCCTCCAACCGCTGTTTCAGCGTTTCCATCAGCTTGTCGAACCCGCCAAGCGCTTCGATCTCGGCCATTTCCTCGGGGGTCATGTGTTTCTCGGCCATCTTGCGCAGCCAGTCGTCGGGCAGGTCCAATGCCTCCAGAACCTGCTCGACACCAATCTGTTCCAGCCCCTGAAAGGCCGTCGAAAACGCCCGGTCGAACCGATCCAGGTGACGTTCGTCCTTCACCATCGCGGTTCGGGCCAGGTAGTAGAATCCTTCGACGTCATAGGTCACCAACCCGGCCGACATGCCCTCCAGAAAGGACAGGTATTCACGCAGGCTGACCGGGACGCCGGCTTCGCGCAGGGTTTGGAAAAACGGCAGGAACATCGCGGATACCTCGGTTCGTGTTGGCACAGGGTCCACGTTGTGGTCGGTGGCGTCAATCGAAACGCTGTGTCGCGGGGGCTTGGATCGGTACCGATGGCCGACAAAAAAACAATTGCAAAGTCAGCCGTCGTATCTACTCTCTCCGGGATTGCCGCGACGGCAAGTGCGTCGCGGCGCATGGCAGGGCTTCGGTCGGCTGCCCCCGCAGAGGCGACACAGGGACGGGGGACAGAACACGACGTCATTGACGACAGACCTGACCAGACTTTTCAGCACCTTTTCTTCGGGAGATTCGAATGAGCGCCGCGTCCGACGAACTTTATAGAACGATAGAACAGAACTACCTGACCAGTGCCGACTGGGGCGCGGTCAACATCACCATGCCCGGGGGACAACAGCTCCAGAGTGTTGTCGACGAGATGGTCAAGGACAAGTTCGGCGGCTACCGCAAGAACAAGTACGTCACGATTGGGACGACACGTTACAAATGTCGAATGCTTCCGCCGCAAAACAAGTTCTCTCGAAGCAAGCGCAGCTATGGCGCGAACAGCTTCGAAGGGGCGGAATCCTATGCAAACCTCGAGATATTCGAGGCCAAACACAACGGCACCAAGATGCTCAACATGCACATCATCCTGAAGACCCTCGCGGCAGAGCATCGTGCAGCCCAAAAGGCCGCAAAGAATACCCCGGATGCGGACGGTTGGATCACACCCTGACCACCTGTGTGGAGACGGCAGTTTACAATATGCGTTCGAGGAAGATGGTCACGAACAGGCCAAGTAGCGAAAACGCAATGGCATAGCCAACGGCATATTGTGCGATGTCCGCCGGCTTGCCGCCGCGCTTCCTTGCGAGGCGGCCGCCCCACACTGCGCCGCCAAGGGCGGCCAGAATGACAATCATTTTTTCACCTCGGATGTTTCAGCCCAGCGACTTAGCGGTCGCTTGGCCCCGGAGCAAGGGCCGCGATCTCGGTTGCACGTTCGCGCACCAGTTCATCGGGGCCAAACCCGTATCGTGCCCAGCCAAGCGCCTCGGTTCTTTCGGCGCGCGCCTCGGCCACATTGCCCATCATTTCCAGCGCTTCGGCGCGCATCATCATCAAGGTTGACAGCAGGGCAGCGTTTTCGGCCGCGCGCACGGCTGGCAGGTTTTCATCGATGATCGCGACGGTTTCACGTGCCTGCCCCGCACTGAGAGAATAGGCGGCCAGTTGCATCGCCACGTGGGCCGCCTGAATCTGGGTGTCGGGCAGCGATCGATAGATGGTCGAGGCTTCTAGGAAGGCTGCCAACGCCAGTTCGGGCTCCTTGGTCAGGGTCAACCGCCCCATGGCATACAACGAGAATGCCATGCGCGTGTCGCGCCACCCGGCGGCGCGGGCCAGTTCCACCGCCCGGCGGGCAGAGGCCCGGCGATGGGCCGGCATCCCGCGCGGCCCGAGCGCGGATTCGATCGCGTCTACCCAGATCCGCGGCGTCGAGGGCACCGGAGGCGGCCCGGAGCGTTCGCCACCCGGATTCTGGCGGGCGAGGATGGCGGGCAGGGCAGCCTGCACCTGGGCCCGGGTCATGCCATTGGCCAGCGCGCCGTCGTAGTAGACGCGCAGCATCAGCATGTCGAAACCGGTCAGGACGGTGTGGAAATTGTCGTCGTTGAAGACCGAATCCGGCAAGCGGTACAGGTCGTTCAAGGGTCCGAGCGCCTGCGCGATCTCCTCGTGCAGGCAGTCGCGCGCCTCCTGCGGGCTTACATCGCCGGGCAGGAAGACGGAGGCGACGTCGCGGGTCTGGAGCGTGGTCCAGTCGACCTTGCCGGAGCGGCGTTCGCTTCGGAATTCTTCCCAGCCGCTGACGCGGGGCACGACGAAACAGGCGGCCTGCGGGACGACACGTTGCAGATCCTTGCGCGGCAGAACCTCGACGATGATCGCGGCTGCTTCGCCCGGGCGGGCGAGGCGGATCGGCACGCCGGCCTCGCGTTGCAACCGTGCCAGCAGCCGGTCCAGATCGCGTTTCAGCGTTGGATTGGCCTCGCCGCGCAGCACGACCGGGATATCGCCCTTGAACCGGGTCAGGCGAGTCAGCTCGCGGCCGCTTTCCAGCTCGAAGGACAGGTCCAGGAAATCGCCGGCCAGTTGCCGGTTGGCGCGCACGCTCGGCGTCGCCCGGACGCTGTTGAAATTGAGCATCGGCGGCAACGTCTCGCCTGATGTTGCCCGCCGTTGCGGAATGTCGGCCTGCGGACTCGGCGCACAGGCCGCCAGCGCCAGTGTCAGCGCAGCCGCGCCCAGGACGCGGCGGCTCATGCCGGTCTCCGGTTGTAGCGGATGAACGGCGTCAACGTGCCGATGCGGTCATACAACTGACGGGCATCGTGGTTGAATTCCTGCGTCAGCCAAAAGACTGACGGACAGCCCTCGGCGTCGGCGTCGGCATAGACCGCCTCGATCAGTGCGCGTCCGACGCCGGTGCCACGGGCCTCGGGAGCGGCATAGAGATCCTGCAGGTAGCAGGTGTTTTCCACCCGCCACATGTGGCGATGAAACAGGTAATGCACCAGTCCGACCGGCCCGTCATCCGACAGCGCCAGCAGGCCACGAAACTCTCCGTCGCCGCCGCGGAGCAGCCGGGCGAACGAGGTCTCGTAGACCTCTTCGGACACCGAGGTCTGGTAGTACTCCAGATAGCCGGTCCACAACCGGCGCCACTCTGCCGCGTCCCCTGCCTCGATGGGACGTATGGTCAGATCTGCTCGTTCGGACATGTTTTTTCCCGTCCTGTTATTGAGAAGCAGGTTATCTGTGCCGGGACTCTCCGTGAACCCATTTGCGAATCATGACAGGTAACAATGAGCGGAGCGTTGCCGGGCTGCCTCTGTTTCGCGCGGCATTGACTCTGTGCCGATGGGGCTGCACTGCGCCAAGGTCATCAACCAAGGACAGCCCGATGTCGCGCAAGGACAGGATAGATACCTTCGGAGCGCTGTCCCTGATCGGCTTCTCGGCCTTTCTGGGCGCCAACCAGGTCATCATCAAGATCGTCAATACCGGGCTTCAACCGGTGTTCTGGGCCGGGTTGCGGTCATTCGGGGCGATTTTCTGCATCTGGGCTCTGATGCGGCTGCGCGGCAAACGGCTCGATTTCCGGCGGAGCACGGTGGTTGCGGGGCTGATGATCGGGGTGGCCTTCGCGGCCGAGTTCATCTTTCTGTTCATCGCGCTTGACCTGACGACGGTAACGCGCAGCTCCGTCCTGTTCTATTCGATGCCAGTCTGGCTGGCGATCGCAGCGCATTTCCTGCTGCCGGGCGAACAGCTGACCCTGACCAAGGTCATCGGCCTGCTGATCGCCTTTGCCGGGGTGGTCTGGGCGATTTCGGACCGTGACGGCGCGGGTGGGCAGGCCTCGCTGGTCGGCGATCTGTGCGCGATCGCAGCGGCGTTGTCCTGGGGGGCGCTGGCGCTGATTGCGCGGGGCACCAACATCCGCGAGGTCGGCCCGGAGACCCAGTTGATGTGGCAGGTCTGCGTGTCGGCGCCGATCCTGCTGGCGCTGTCGCCGTTGTTTGGCGACCTGCTGCGGGATCCGCAGCCGTTCCACTGGTGGGGATTGGCGGTGCAGATCGTGCTGGTGGTGTCGGTGGGGTTCTCGATCTGGCTTTGGTTGCTGTCGGTCTACCCGCCTGCATCGGTCGCTGCGTTCAGTTTCCTCACGCCGATCTTTGGTGTCTCGCTGGGTTGGCTGATCCTGGACGAACCGATCAGCCCGGCCTTGATCGGCTCTCTGGTGTTGGTGATCGGCGGGCTGATGCTGGTCAATCGCGCGCCACGTCAGGTTCCGCAAAAGGTCCGCTGAACGCGCTCGGGGGCGGTCGGCGGGCGGATCAGGTCGCGGACCTCGTCCGTCGGGTCGGCATAGGGGCGCGACAACGCCTCGAACAGCCGCGTCGCAGGTGACAGGTCCCCCTCCATCGCGGCCACGATCGCCTGTTCCACGCGGTGGTTGCGCGGGATGATGGCGGGGTTCACGGCGGTCAGGCGCTCGGATAGGGGCGCGGCCTCGGGCTCGTCGTTCAGGCGTGCGCGCCAGCGACTGTCCCACTGGTCAAATTCGTCCGGCTCAAGGAACTGGTCCCGGGCGGTTCCATTCGCCAGCGCCCGGAAGGTGTTGGTGAAATCGGCCTGCCCCCGGGCCATGGCGGACAGAAGGTCGGAGATCAGCCCGACGTCATCGGGTTGTTCGGTCACAAGACCGATCTTGGCGCGGAACACCTCCATCCAGGCCGCGTGCAGCAGGTCGCCGTAACCGTTCATCGCATCCTGCGCAGCCTCGACGGCGGCATCTTCGTCCGGATCGATCAGCGGCAACAACGCCGAGGCCAGTTGCGCAAGATTCCAGCCGAGGATTTCCGGCTGCTTGTCAAAGGCATAGCGCCCGAGCCGGTCGATCGAGGAATAGACCGTGCCGGGGTCAAACGTGTCCATGAACGCACAAGGGCCATAGTCGATGGTTTCTCCCGAGATGGTGCTGTTGTCGGTGTTCATCACTCCGTGGATAAAGCCGACGCCCATCCAGCGGGTGACCAACCGGGCTTGACGCGCCATGACATTCTTCAGCAGGTCGAGCGCGCCGGATGCCTCGGGGTAGTGCCGCGCGATGACGTGATCGGTCAGGATCTGCAGACCTTCGGTGTCGCGCCGGGCGGCGAAATACTGAAAGGTGCCGATGCGGATGTGGCTGGAGGCAACGCGGGTCAGCACGCCCCCCGGCAGCAGGTCTTCGCGCCGAACACGTTCACCGGTGGCGACCGCCGCCAGCGACCGTGTGGTCGGGATGCCAAGCGCGTACATCGCCTCGCTGACAATGAATTCGCGGATCACCGGACCCAGCGGCGACCGCCCGTCGCTGCCGGGGCGACTGAACGCGGTCTGGCCCGACCCCTTGAGTTGCAGGTCGCGCCGGTTGCCGTGGGTGTCGATCACCTCGCCCAGCAACACCGCGCGTCCGTCGCCCAGAACCGGGGAAAACCCGCCGAACTGGTGGCCGGAATAGGCTTGGGCCAGCGGCTCGGAACCCTCCGCCACGGCGTTGCCTGCCAGCACGGCCACGCCTTCGGGCGATTGCAACGCATCCGGATCGATCCCCAGGTCACGGGCCAGCGGGCGGTTCAGCAACAGCAGTTCGGGCCGCGCAACGGGCACCGGGGCCTGACGGGCAAAGAACCGGTCGGGCAGGCGGGAATAGCTGTTGTCGAACGGGATATGCAACGTCATCGGGGTTCCTGACATCAAGAGATAGGGCGGTTTCGGGCCATGCCCAGCGGTGGGTCAGCCGAGGTCGGCTGTCATCAGGCAATAGCGCTCCCGGGGCTGGAACCCGAGCCGGCCATAGAGCGCGCTGACCGGGCTGTTTCGATCTGCCTCCAGGTGCAGCGCCTTCACCCCGGCATCACGCAGCGCCGGCATCAACGCGGCGAGCGCTTCGCCGCCCATACCCTTGTTGCGCACTGCCGGGCGAATCCAGAATTCGTCGATGAAACCGTCAATTCCGCCCAGTTCGATCGCCCAGCCAAAGCTGATGGCGATGTAGCCAACCGGCGCGTTGCGCGGCCCGATGATATAGACAACGCCCAGCGGGTTGCCCTCCAACAGCGGCAGAACAGCCGCCCGCCGGGCTTCATCGTCCTGAACGATGCCGGTTTCGGCGTGAAACGATGCGACCATGCCAAGCAGTTTCTGCAGGTCGTCCGGTTTCGCCATATGCAGCTTGGTCTTCATCGAATTCCCTTCAGGGCGCGGGCTTCCACCGTGTCGATCCAGTCGGATTTGCAGCGCCCATAGGCTTTCAGATCGTTGAAATGCACCGAAGCGCAGTGGCGTTTGCGATTTTCATAGGCCCCGGCCAGCATCGGATCTCCCCTCAGCGCGTCGCGAAACGCCAGATGCCGGGTGATCTCGCTGTCGCCTGCCGTATAACAATGCGCCTGCACCAGCCGGGTGCCGGTTTCGGGGTCGGACAGCCGGCAGTAGCGTCGGCGGGGCAGGCCGAATTCGCCCATCCATTCGTAGCCAAGACCCTCGACCAGGTGCCGCTGGCTGTCGAAATCCAGACCGGCCCGGATCTCCGGCATCAGGTCCAGAACCGGCTTGGCAGACAATCCCGGCACCGCCGTGGATCCGATGTGATGTACCGTCACCAAGGCGTCGCCAAGCGCGTCGAGCCAGCGGGCGCCCTCGGCTTCGGCCAGCACGGCCCAGGTCGGGTCGTAGGAAGCGATGTCGATTTTCACAGCCGCGCCAGCCGTTCGGCCAGAAGGTCAAAGAACCCGTCGGAATCGACGTCGCCGATGAACAGAGCGTTGGGGGGACGGTCGGTCACGCCCCACCAGTCGGCCACTGTCATGCCCCGGGTCAGATCGCTTTGGGTCTCGATTTCCACGTTGATCCGGCGCCCCGAGAACAGGTCAGGCCGCAGCAGGTAGGCGATCACGCAAGGGTCGTGCAACGGTCCACCCGCGCCACCGTATTTCTCGACATCGTAGCGTTCGTAGAAGTTCAACCACCCTGTTGCCACCCGTGTCACCGGCGTGTCCAGCGCGACGATCCGATCGAGCCAGGGCTGGGTGATCAGCGCCTTGTGAGTGACATCCAGCGAAAGGATGGTAATGTCGATGCCAGATTTAATCACGATTTCAGCGGCTTCTGGGTCGACGTAGATGTTGAATTCGGCGGCGGGCGTGGTGTTGCCAACCTCGAAATAGGCGCCCCCCATCAACACGATTCCCGCCAGCCGTTCGACGATGTCGGGGGCCTGTGAGAATGCGGTGGCGATGTTGGTCAGCGGACCCAGCGGACACAGGGTCACGCTGCCCGGCGGTTCGCGGCGGATGTGGTGGATGATCGCCTCGACCGCCGACAGGCTGGCCACCGGCATCTTTGGCTCGGGCAGGTCGGCGCCGTCGAGTCCGGTCTTGCCGTGCACGTATTCCGCCGTGACCAGCGTGCGCTGCATCGGCCGGTCGCAGCCTTCGTGCACGGGGATGTCGGTCTTGCCGGCCAGTTCACAGATCACCCGGGCATTGCGCGAGGTCTTGTCCAGCGGCACGTTGCCTGCAACCGTGGTTATGGCCAGAACCTCCAGCTCCTCGGGGCTGGCAAGCGCCAGAAGGATCGCAATGGCGTCATCCTGTCCGGGATCGGTGTCAATGATGATCTTTTGCGGGGCCATCGGGGTCTCCTGACTGGTTTGGCGAACACTGGCGCTGCTTGACCGGGATGTCCAGCCGATGCAACCGGGCCCGGGGCGGCTCGGCATGGCTACGCCGTCGCAGGTGTGCCGGGCCGGTCGGAGATGCAGGGTTCGCCGTGGTCAGGTCGCCAGTTCGGTCTTTACCTGCGCGCTTGCTTCCAGTGTCTTGTGCACCGGGCAACGGTCAGCGATTTCCAGCAATCGGGTGCGTTGGCTGTCGTCAAGCGCACCCTCCAGGTGCACGATCCGGTGAAACTGGTCGATGCGGTTGGGGCCGGTCAGATCGCTGTCTTGTGCGTGCACCTTGTTGTGTGTCACGTCCACCTGAACATGGACCAGCGGCCAGCCCTTGCGCCGCGCGTACATCCGGATTGTCATCGAGGTGCAGGCCGCGAGCGCGGCGGCCAGGAAACCGTAGGGCGACATGCCTCGATCGGTGCCGCCATAGGCAAGCGGTTCGTCCGCCAGGGTGTGATGATACGGACCGGCATTGATGTCCTGCAGAAACCCGTCCGCATCGGCCTCCGAACTGCGCACCACGCCCTCGGGGGCGCCTGGCGGGGGCGCGGGGGGACGCAGAACCAGGTATTTGCCCGCCCATGCCGCGATGACCTCGGCGGTGTATTCGGCATCGACCGCGCGCGAGATCAGGTGATCGGCATCGTCCAACGTGACAAAGCTCTTGGGATGGCGCGCGGCAAGGAAGATCCGGGTCGCATTCTCGATCCCGACGACGGTGTCTTGCGGTGCATGCAGCACCAGCAGCGCCTTGCGCAGATTGGCAACATAGGGCGCAAGGTCCGCCTGCAGGACATCCTTCACGAAGTCCTGCCCGATCCGGAACGGTCGCCCGCCGAGATCCACGGCCGCCGCACCGTCCGCCTCGATCCGGGGCAGGGCATCGGCAAAGGCATGGGTCACATGACCCGGCTCGAACGGGGCACCGATGGTGACCACCGCCTTCAGGCTGTCGATCTCGCCCGCGGCGCGCAATACGGCAGCCCCGCCCAACGAATGCCCGATCATCAGCCCTGGCGGCATGCCGCGTTCGGTCAGATAGGCCGCCGCTGCCGTCAGGTCGCCGACGTTGGAGGAAAAGGTGGTGTTCTCGAACTCTCCCTGCGAGTGACCCAGCCCGGTGAAATCGAACCGCAGAACGGCGATCCCCATGCTCGCCAGCCGTTGGGCGATCCTGCGGGCGGCCGCGATATCCTTGGAGCAGGAAAAGCAATGCGCGAAGATTGCAGTGGCAAGGTGCGGGCCCTCGGGCGCGTCCAGACGGGCGGCCAGCATGTGGCCGTCCGCGCCGGCGAATGTTATGCGTTCCATGACGGTCCCTTTGGAATCGTGTGCTCGTCCAAGAGTGGAGCCGCCGACGCCCGGGACCAACCCCTATGTCAGTCCGGTCACGCCAAGGTGACAGGCCGTCACCCCAATCACGGATGTCGGAAAGGTCCGAGGGATGTTCCTGCGACCGGAATCCAACCACCGGGGGCGGCGTCATGCCGCCCTGTTTCGTTCCCGTATTTCGGCGCAGCATGCGCCCATGCCCGAAGCTGTCCATACCCCGATCCTGACTCGTCACGTGCCCAATCCGCCCTGGCGGCTGCCGCGCGCACACAGATTGCCGGGCATCGCGCCGATCGAGATGGCTGACTGGCTATGGCAACTGGACAGCTACGCGGCTCAAATGGCCGAAAAGGAGCGCCTGCTGGGTACGTGCCCGGACCGGGTTCACGCGCTGCCGCCCGGGGCGGAGGCCTCGGCGCAAGAATTGTTCGACCTGGTGCTCGACCAGTTGCGCGACGCCGACGGGTTCAAGCGACAGGGGGATCGTATGCTGTGCCCCGACGGGCGGTTCGTCGATCTGGACCGAGGCAACCCGTTGATGACGCTCGGACGGCTGGTACAGGAGGATCTGTGCCTGCTGCAGAAACCGGACGGCGGCGACGAACATCTGTTGGCCGCGGCACTGCTGTGCTTTCCGGCAAGCTGGACGCTGGCGGAAAAGATCGGTCGGCCGATGCTGGCGATCCATGTTCCGGTCGATGTCTATGCGGGGGATCTGGCCCGTCGGGTCCAGCGCCTGCTGGATGGCATTCAGCCGGGGCGGCCGCTGCAACGGTGCAACGCGCTGTTTTACGATGCACCGGCGTTGTTCCAACCGCGCCCGGAGCATGACCCACGCCCAGTGGGCGGGCCTGATGCGCCCTACTTCAGGTCAGAACGGCAGTGCCTGGTGCGGCTGCCCGGGACCGGCGCGGTGGCGTTCTCGATCCACACGATACTGATGCGGCGGCAGGATCTGAGCGCCGACGACGTCGCGGCGCTGGTGGCTTAGGTCAGGCGGCCTTGCCGAACATGCGCCCCCGCGTGGGGGCTGGGGACTGCCTGCGAGGACCGTCCACGCGCAGTACCAGCGCCCCGTCCGGGTCGAGGGTCACGACGATACGTTCCTCCCCGGTCAGGCTGAAGGCGCTGCCGTGGGCGGGCAGGCCGGGCCGGCTGCGAATATGGGCCACAAAGGCATAGACCCGCGCCATCATCCAGTCGAAGGCGACCGGCGCGGCCTCGGTTCGCAGCGGGCAATCGATAAGGTGCTCGGCCCCCTTGATGTCCAGTTCCAGCAGGCGCGCGTCGCCATCCTGCCGGAGCCCGGGCATCGGGTGCAGGTACAGCGGCAAGGGGAACCGCATCTCGCCCATCGCGCAGAACCGGTCACGCGGGAACAACTGGTCGGACTGGCCCCAGTGGATCGCAAGCGGATCGGTGGTGCGCGCCAGATGGGTCGTCGCCAGATGGCCCGCCAGAAGCAGCCGGTCGATGAAGTCATGGTGGGCGCGTCGATCCAGCGCCGGCGCCGCGCTGTCGGGATCATCGCCCAGACCGATGGTCAATGTCACGGCGGCACGGTGGCGGGCGACCAGCCCCTCGATGTCGTCCCCCAACATCGCCGACAACCCGGACCTGAGCGCCGGTGCCAGCCGGGTGGTCGGCATTGGCAGGGCGCGCTGACGCAGCACGATGTGTATCCCCTCGGCCCGCAACATCGGGTTGAGCCGATACTCGCCGAGCTCGAACCGCATTCCGGTGTGTTCGAGTGACCCGTTGAGCGCAAGGCGCAGCGCCTCCGCTTCCAGCGGCGCGGGGCGTTCATACAGCAGGGACGCAGTGATTTGACGGGGCAGGGGCATGGGGTCGCCTGTTCGAGGTGTTGGTTAACACCACTGTCTCTGCGTAATGCGGACAGAAAGCGGCAGGGAGAGGGAAATGCCGCGACAGGCGATTGTTGCAGTCCCGCAGGTCAGACGCTGGTCAACAGCAGGCTGGTTTCGCTGTTCAACACGCCGTCGGTGGCCCGGACCTCGCGCAGGATGCGGTCGAAATCCGCCAGGGATGCGGTCTGGATCTCGGCCACGAGGTCCCAGTTGCCGTTTGTCGTGTGCAGTTTCTGCAATTCTGGAAAGCCACGCAGGCGACGGACGACCTCGGAGGTGGACTTGCCGACAACCTCGATCATCATCACGGCGCGAATGCTGTCGGTGTCGTAATCTTCCCGAACCCGCACCGTGAACCCCAGCAATGCGCCCGAGGCCAGCATCCGGTCGAGCCGGTTCTGCACCGTGCCCCGCGACACGCCTAGGATCTCGGCCAGTTTCGACAGCGGCGCCCGACCGTCCTTACGCAAGATCCCGACCAGTTCGCGGTCCAACGGGTCCAGAATGTGTTTGGTGTCGATCGGGTTTGCCATCTGAACCTGCCATATTGTCAATTTGATCTGACATATTGTCAATATTGGTACCAGATTTTATATGGTTCTGCCATTTTGGCAAGACGCCTTGCGGGGTAGATTGAGGCTTCGCCGTCCCTTGAGCGGCTCTGACCTCCAGCGAAAGGCCCCGTGCATGTCCTTCGATTCCGCGCAGACCCTCAACCTTGTCCCGTTTGTCTCGGTCGACGACATGATGAATATCGTGCTCGATATCGGGGTGGAGACCGTCCTGGCCGGGATCGCAGGGTATATCGAAACGGATTTCGCCCGCTGGGAGCTGTTCGACAAGACGCCGCGTATCGCCGCGCATTCGCCGGACGGGGTGATCGAACTGATGCCGACATCTGATGGCACGGAATATGCGTTCAAATACGTCAACGGCCACCCCAAGAACATGAAGGAGGGTCTGCAGACGGTCACTGCCTTTGGGGTGCTGGCGGATGTGAATTCGGGCTATCCGGTGCTGATTTCCGAAATGACGATCCTGACGGCCCTTCGCACGGCGGCGATGTCGGCCGTGGCCGCGCGGCATCTGGCCCCCGCCGGATCACAGACGATGGCGATCATCGGCAATGGTGCCCAGTCGGAGTTCCAGGCGCTTGCCTTCGGGACGATCCTGGGTATCAGGACATTGCGCCTGTACGACATCGATCCGGTCGCCACCCGCAAATGTGCAACCAATCTGGCCGGGCGCGGGTTCGAGATCGTGCAATGCGCGTCGGCGGAGGAGGCCGTCGAGGGCGCCGATATCATCACGACCGTCACGGCGGACAAGCAATGCGCGACGATCCTGACCGACAACATGGTCGGCAGCGGTGTGCACATCAACGCGATCGGCGGCGACTGCCCGGGCAAGACCGAGTTGCACCGCGATATCCTGTTGCGCTCCGACATCTTCGTGGAGTTTCCGCCCCAGACCCGCATCGAGGGCGAAATCCAGCAGCTGGACCCCGATCACCCTGTCACGGAGCTGTGGGAGGTCATCACCGGGAGTGCGTCCGGCCGGACCTCGGCCCGGCAGGTGACGCTGTTCGACTCCGTCGGCTTTGCCATCGAGGATTTCTCGGCGCTGCGCTATCTGCGCGACCAGTTGGAACGCACCGGCCGGTTCCAGACCCTCGACATGATCGCCGATCCGGACGAGCCGCGCGACCTGTTCGGCATGATACTGCGGGCTGGCGCAGAGCGATGACGCTGCTGATCGCCAAACCGCTGGCCCGGCGCAGCGTGCAGGCACCGGCGGGCGTGATCATGATCCGGCCGCAGCATTTCACCTCGAACAGCGAGACCGCCGAGGACAACGCTTTTCAACGGGATGCCGGGCATCTGGACCGAACGGAGGTGGCCCGGGCCGCTCACGCCGAGGTGAGCCGTGCGGCGGAGGTCCTGAGCGGCGTCGGAGTCCGGACCCATATCTTTGACGACACCAGCACCCTGACGCCGGATTCGGTGTTTCCCAACAACTGGTTTTCGACCCATCCCGGCGGCCACGTCGCGCTCTATCCGATGTTTGCGCCCTCGCGCCGGGCGGAACGCCGAAACGATGTGATCGAGATGCTGAAGGCCGAGTACCGGGTGCAGGATGTGGTGGATTATTCAGGCTTGGAGCCCGACGGGCTGTTCCTGGAGGGAACGGGCGCCATGGTGCTCGATCACATCGACCGGGTTGCCTATGTCGTGCGCTCCAACCGGGCCGATCCGATCGCGCTGGAGCGGTTCTGTGCGCAGTTCCACTATGAGCCGATGGTCTTTGACGCCCACGACGCCAACGGGACGCCGGTCTATCACACCAACGTGTTGATGTGCATCGCCACCGATTTCGTGCTGATCGGGCTGGACATGATCG
Organism: uncultured Tropicimonas sp.; assembly: GCA_947495685.1. Classification (GTDB taxonomy): domain Bacteria; phylum Pseudomonadota; class Alphaproteobacteria; order Rhodobacterales; family Rhodobacteraceae; genus Tropicimonas. Next base: position 54,769 of record CANLZY010000019.1, on the reverse strand, counting down.
CCGACACCGCGCGGCGTGCGCATATCGTGCGGCGGTTCGAGGAATCCGGGCGCGATGTCATTGCGTTGAGCAACGCGCAGATCGCCGAGTTCGCCGGCAATGCCATCGAGTTGCAGGGCGGGGCGGGGCGTGTCCTGGCGCTCTCGTCACGGGCGTTGGCGGCTCTGAGCGCCGAACAGATCGCCAGCATCAATCACAGCGCGATGCCGCTTCCGCTCGACGTGCCGACGATCGAGATGGCGGGCGGGTCGGTGCGCTGCATGCTGGCGGGCGTGCACCTGTCGCGGCGTTGATGGCGAGCTGACCTTGCCCTGTCGCGGTGATCGGCGCAGATGCGTCATCCGCGATATGGCTGTGGGAACGCCGTACCTTCGGTTTTCTTTTGCTCTGTCGCGGCGGATCGCGCAGGGTGGCAGAGTACTGCACGAGGAGACCCAAAATGATTTCAAGACACTTTTTCCTTGCCACGGCAACGCTGCTGTCCGCCGCGACCCTGTCGGGCTGCATGGGCACAACAGAGGCCCCACAGTTCACGGTGCCGACCGACCCGGACCGTCCGGCCAGCGCCGCCGAAGCCAACTGCCTGCAGGCGGTGGCCAACAAGGCCGGGACTGGCGATGTCTCGATGCTGTCGGTGTCGCCGTCCGAGGCCGGGACCGTTGTCATGGTGGATGTGCCCGGGGCAGCGTCGCCGTGGAGATGCATTTCGAGCAACGACGGCGTCGTTCAGGAAGTCGTGACCACGGGTTAGCGCCGGCCGGAGCTTGTCTCGGAACCGGCCCTGAGGCGCTATGCGAGGATGCCGATAATCCCGAGGAAGGCAGCGTAGCACAGCACTGCATAGGCCCCGTTCCATTTCCACGTCAGCGTCTGGGGCGGGATCCGGCAGGTCGCCGAGATCAGCAACGTGGCCGTCGCGTTGGGCGAGGCTGACATGCTGAGCGCCCAGCCAAAGGCCAACGAATAGACAATCAGTGTCGGGTCGGCCGGCAGCGCAGGCATTTGCCCCAGAAGCTCTCCGAAGAAGACGACCATCAGGATCGGGCTGAGCGCGATCTGGCCGCCGGCGGTGATGATCACCGGCAACGCGGCCAGAAACAGCCATGTGGGCACGCTGGACAGATCGAGCCACTGGGCGATCTGGTCGGTGGGCAGGACCGAGGCCGCCGCCCGACCAATGAATCCTGACAACCCGAGCGTCACACCCGTGCGGATCAGGGCCGGCGCGGCCAGCGTCAGCACCGCGCCGAACGCCTTTGTGCGCCGGGAAATCGCGCCCAATCCGTTGAATGGCGCGCCCTCGGCGATGAACCAGGCGCAGGTGATGGTTGGCGCGACGATCATCAGCGATTGCGCGATGGTGAAGCCGGCCGTCAGGCTGAGCGAAAATGTCAGGGCAATCAGCAATCCGCAGACCGAGGCGACGACCGCGAACGCCCGCTTTGGCACAACCGGGGCGGGCGCAACCGGAAGCGGCGGTGCATGTCGCCACTCGAAGCGGTCCATCGCCCGGCCCAGCACGATCATCACGGCGGCGGTCAGCAGCCCCATCGACACCAGATACACGTAGTCGACCCCCGGAAACAGGATCAGCAAGACAGCCTGGGCAAGCGACGTTGGCGCCCAGAGCAGGAACCACGAGAACCCGCGCAACAGCGCCGAGAGCTGGCGACGTTCGGTATCCGGATCGACCCGTCCACTGCTGTCCTCGGCACCCTTCTGGATCAGTGGCGCGATCAGGCTGACCGCCCCGAAGTTCAGAAAGACCCCCAGCGTATGCCCGCCGAGCGCAGTGGCGAAGAACCGGCGCCCGGCAGGTTGGGAGGTCAGGAAATGCCCGACCGCCTTGACCGACGGCGAGCGCTCGGCGGCTTCCTTGATCAGCGTCAACAAGACGATGAATGTTGCAAAGAACGCCGCCAGATCAAGCGCCGAGAACAGCCGCGCCATGCCGCCCGGCTGCACAACGAGCGTGAGTGCGAGGCCCAGAGACAGTACCGCAAGGGCCCATTCCCGGAGCTCGAACCGAGGCATCGCGGCCAGGCACATCCAGCAGAACCCGACCCGGGCGATCATCAGAGCCAGATCCCAGCCGAAGACCATGTGCAAAAGGACAGCGGAGGCGGTTACGAACAGGGCGGCGTTTGGCCGAAGTCCGGAGAACAGGCGTGAACGAATGTCAGAATTGAGAAACATCGACATTATCGTTGATCAATCGATTTCATCGTGTAAATTTTCGTTGATTGTCCCATTCGAGGAGTGACGTCGTGCCGACCTATCATCTGTCGCTGCTGCGCGAAGACGCACACCCCGGGGAACCGTACGAATTTGACGCCCTGTTTGGCGCCCTGTGGCCCATGCGTGGCATCATCAGTGTGAATGGTGCGAAACAGGACCTGCGAACCGGTGTGTTCCTTGACCGGGCGTCCCGTGTCGAGGCGCGAGGGACACCTGCGCGTTGGCTCAGGTTCGCGCTCACCGCCGCTCCGGTCGACACCGCCGGACTGCTGAAGACGGCGGAAGTCGAGGTCGACGGGGAACAGGCGTTGTTGCGTCTGGACACGGTCACCTTTCCGCCCGGGGCATGCGCCTGGCGGCATGTGCATGCGGGGGCCGGCATTCGTCACTTGCTGGACGGGGCGTTGCGCGTGACCTCGGATGACCACGAGATGCATGTGCGTGCGGGCGACAGCTGGTTCGAACCGGCTGCCACGCCGGTCCGGGCGATGGCGAGCCTCGATCACCCCAGAACGGGGTTTGTCCGCTGCATGATACTGCCGACGGCCTATGCCGCCACACCGACCATCCGGTTTCTCGATGACGCAGATGCCGAAAAGCCCCGGCTCCAGGTCACCGAACGGCACCTGGACCAGATCATCCACCTGCCTCAAGGGTAGTGGTCCGACAGCGACGAGTCGCGCCAATCCGGGGCAGGCCCCGCGGGTTCGGAGGCCAGACCGGCGGAATGGATCGCCAATATGGCGCAGTATTCGTCCTTGTCCGAGGTATCGCCGCTGATCCCCACCGCACCGATTGTCGTCCCGGCGTCATCCCGGATCAGGACACCGCCCGGAACCGGGATCAACCGCCCATCAGCGGCTGTGGCGAGCGCTGACTGAAAGGTGGGACGGCTGGACAGCCGATCCCGGATCAGCCGGCTGGAGATGCCCATTCCAAGCGCGCCCCAGGCTTTGCCGAACGCGATTTCGAACCGCAGGATCCCGGATCCGTCCTCGCCCTTCATTGCCACCATTCGGCCACCGCCATCCAGCACCGCGACGGTCAACGGTAACAACTCCTCGGCGCGGCCCAGGCGAAGGGCTTCGTCCACGATACGGCTCGCGGTTTCAAGCGGCAGGCTGACGGGCAGGCGCATGGGGGGCTCCTCAGTTGTTCATCAGGTCGGGCAGCCAGGTGACAATCTCGGGGAAGGCCAGCAGGGCTGCAATGGTGATGACGTCGGCCACGAAGAACAAGGTGATGCCCTTGAAGACATCGGTCAGGGCGATGTCGGGCCGCACGCCGTTGACCACGAAACAGTTCAGCCCGATGGGCGGCGTGATCAGGCAGACCTCGGCCATCTTCACCACGATGATGCCGAACCAGATGGAGTCGAACCCGAGCGCCATCACCGCCGGATACACGACCGGCAGGGTCAACAAAAGCATCCCGATCGCGTCCATGAACATGCCGAGCACCGCATAAGCGAGCAGGATGCAGATCATGATGACCATCGGTGGCGCGTCCAGCGTGACGATCCAGTTGGTGAATGCCTCGGGCAGGCCCGAGAAGCCGAGGAACCGGACAAAGATCAGCACGCCCCAGATCAGTGAAAAGATCATCACCGTCAGCTTGGCTGATTCCATCAGCGAGCCTCGGATCGCCTTGAAGCTGGTGCCCCGGAGAACGGCCATGACAAAGACAACCGCGGCGCCGAGCGCGCCGGCCTCGGTCGGGGTGGCCCAGCCGGCATAGATGGCCGAGATGATGATCGCCACGACGAGGAAGATCGGAGAGATTCCGGGAAGCGACGCAAACCGGTCGCCCCAGGTGTAGCCGGTGACGGCGGGTGCATGCTCGGGTCGGATCATCGCCCAGACGATGATGATCCCGGCATAGATCAACGCCGAGACGACGCCCGGCAGGAACCCGGCCAGCAACAGGCGGCCAACCGATTCCTCGACGATGATGGCGTAGATGACGATGATCGCCGACGGCGGGATCAGCGTTGCCAGCGTGCCGCCAGCCGCGACGACCCCTGCGGCCATCTTGCGGTCATAGCCGTATTTCAGCATCTCGGGGATGGCCACGCGCGAAAACACCGCCGCCGTGGCGGTGGAGGCGCCAGATACTGCAGCGAATCCGGCGGTGGCGAACACCGTGGCCACGGCCAACCCGCCCGGCACCCAGCCGACCCACTTGCGGGCGGCGTCGAACAATTGCTGGGTCATGCCGGCGTGAAAGGCGAGGAAGCCGATGAAGATGAACATCGGCAGCACGCTGAGCGCATAAGTCGACGATTTCGAATGCGGAATCGTGCCGATGATGCCCGCCGCCGGGCCCCAGCCCAACAGCTCCACCAAGCCGAACAATCCGACAAGCGCGGCGGCAAACACCACCCGCACCCCGAAAAAGATCAGCGTCATCAACAGGCCAAGGGCAAGCAGCCCGACCAGGAAGGGGTCGGAAAAACCGATACCAAGGATCATTGGGCGTCCTCCCGCTGCGCGGCGGGGGTCTGGCCCGTCACCTCGACGATTTCGTCCTGTGCCTGCTCTGCCACGTCCTTGACCTTGACGATGGCCACCTTGGCCAGGCTCGGGTCAATGAATAGGCGCAGGTAGCCGAACAACTGGATCGTCAGTCGCAGGAACCAGATCGAAAAGGCGATCGGTACAATCAGCTTGGAGGGCCAGACAGGGAACTGGGCATCGATGCTGGTGTCGCCCAGCGTGTAGGAGCGCAGGAAATGGCCGGCGCTGTACCAGACCAGCACGCCGATGATGAACATCGCCACCAGGGTACCGAATACCTCGACCCCCCAAAGGGTGCGCCCGCGCAAACGCCCGACCAGCAATTCCATTCGGATGTGGGCGCCGAGCCGCTGGCAATAGGCGGCGCCAAGGAATGCCATGCTGGCCATCGACAGCTCGACTAGGTCGATGTAGCCGGTGATTGGTGCGTTGAAGATCGTGCGCAGCCCGATCTGCAGAACGCCCAGTACCATCAACGCGAAGATCGCCGTTGCGGCAATCATGTTGGCGGCGTTTTCCACTGGCTCCAGCGCACGGCTGGCGGTTTCGAGCGGGGTATTCGAGGCTGTTTGATCCGACATTGTGTCCCTGTCCGGAAACGGGCCGCCACCGGGTGTCGGCGGCGGCCCTGATCAAGGCTTACTTTGCGGCGTCTGCAGCGTACTGCCAGATGGAATCGAACACGTCCTGCGCGTCGAACGCGTCCTTGTTCGCGGCGATCCATTCATCCCAGACCGGCTGGCCGGCAACCTTTCGGAACTCTTCCAGCTGTGCGTCGGTGTAGGTTATCTTGGTCAGGGTTTCCTCGAACATCGGCAGGTTCTTGGTGTCTTGCTCGGCATAGGCGGCCTGCTCGACATCCATGATCATGTCACGCTGGCTCATCAGGAACTCCTGATACTGCGGCGGCAGGGCCTCGTAGGCCGTCTTGTTGAAAACCCAACCGCATTCCGATGTGCCGGGCGCGAGGTTCGAGGTGAACCATTCGGCCTCTTCGTGAATCTTGAACGACACATGGGCGTATGTGTAGGGGAATGCCGCTGCATCGAGCGCGCCGCGCTGGAAGGCGGTCGAGGTTTCGCCGGCGGGCAGGGTCTGCTTGACCGAGCCGAGCTTCTCCATGGCGGTGCCAAGACCACCGCCGGCCCGAACCCGCAGCCCGTCCCAGCCGGACAGTTCCGTCGGCGGTGTGCCCTTGCCGAGGATCTCGTATTGCGGCAGCAGTCCGGAGACATAGGGGATTGCGTTCCATTTCGCCATGTCGGCCACGATGGCGGGATGTTCGAACATCCTTGTGCGGACCGCCTTGTCGACCGCCGGATCGCCCAGCGGCAGGAACGGCAGCGAAAACACCATCCAGGCCGGGTTCTTGCCGGGATGATAGAAGTTGCAGATCGCGGCGCCTTCGAATGCGTTCAGCTTCAGCCCGTCGAGGTTTTCACGCGCCTGGGACAACTGCCCACCGTAAAAGATCTTGATCTCGAAGTTGCCGTCGGTTTCCTCGGCGGCCTTCTTGGCCATCGCTTCCATGCCTTCCGACAGGGCGCGCGGGTTGCCCCACATCGAGATCTTCCAGAAGACCTTGGGGCCCTCGATGTTTGCAGCCATCACGCCGCTGGCCGACAGAATGGTGCTCAGCGTCAAGGCGCTGGCGATCATTGAACGCAGTTTCATGGTGTCCTCCCAGACTTGCCCGGGCACGTCTTGGAGCGTGCCGCACGACCACGAATATCAGTTTGTCGATTTTTTGTCCAAAAAAATGATTTTTAGTCCAATTTTTATGTCTGGTTTCGGTGGGCGTCTCCGCGCATGGGCGTCAAAACAGCGCAAATCGCAGAAGTTGCATGGAAAAACCGGGCGGATCGAGGCAAAGGAGCGCTGCACCGGCAAAGACTCGGTGATTGATATGGTCGATAAACTCGATATTATGGCATCATGGACATCGGAATAATGCGAACAGCCTCCGACGCGGTCGGGCAGGAATCCTCTGCAACCCATAGGGCCTATCTGGCACTTCGGCGGATGATTGTCGTTGGCGAGTTGCAGCCGGGCGAAAAGCTCAAGATCGACCGGTTGCGGACCCTGCTGGATACCGGGGCATCGCCGGTTCGCGAGGCGCTGAGCCTGTTGACGTCGGACCTGCTGGTCGAACGCCTGGACCAGCGCGGCTTTCGGGCCGCCGAGACCAGCCGGGAAAACTTTGTCGAGATCCTGACCCTGCGCTGCGAACTGGAAGAAATGGCCCTGCGCCAGAGCATCGCCAATGCGGACGAGGCATGGGAAGACGCGCTGGTCCTGTCGCACCACAAGATGGTGCGCGAGGGGCGCGGCGACCTTGAAGCCTTTGAAGAACGGCACAAGGCTTTTCACATGGCGTTGTTGTCGAACTGCCACTCACCGATCCTGATGAAGTTCTGCAGCCAGTTGTATGACCTGAACATCCGCTACCGGTACCTGGCGGGCAAGGCACTGGATTATCAGAAACGCGATGTCAGCACCGAACATGCGGCCATTCTTGAGGCCGCGGTTGACCACGATGCGGATCTGGCCTCGGAGCGGCTCCTGAACCATTACCGGCAGACCGGGGCGTTCCTGAACGGATTGTTCAGCAACCCCGGGTCGCAGGACGTTTGATCCTCAGGCGCCTTTGGCCGGTGCAAGGATCAGGTCGAAGTCGGCACGGCTGTAGGCCCCGTCGACGGTCCCGGAGAGCGCGAACCCCTCGGGGAAACTGCCGGCCGGTTGCGGGACGTAGCTCATGACCAGATCATCACGAACGCCAAAGACGGTGTCCTCATCCAGGTAGGGATCATCGTCCGGAAAGATCTCGGTCACAAGTGTGCGGTGGCCTTCGGCTGAAACGATGTAGTGCAGGTGCGACGGGCGCCAAGGGTGGCGGCCGGCTGCGCGCAGGATCTCGCCCACCGGACCGTCGTCCGGCACCGTGTAGCTGACCGGGCGAACCGTCGTGAAGGCGTAGCGACCCTCCCAGTCGCAGGTCATCAGGCCGTGGAAGGAATGGATGTCCTGATCCGGGTCCTGGCTGGAATACATGCCGTTGGGCGCGGTCTGCCAGATGTCAATCTGGGCGCGGGGGATCGGATGCCCATCGGTATCGCGCACGGTTCCCTCGACCAGAAGCACTTCGCCCTCGAAGTCGCGCTTCATGTCCCCGCCAATCTCGATCGGCGGCGGGTTGGAGACATGGAACGGCCCGAGCACCGAAGATGAGGTTGCTTCCGGGGTGGAATGCAGCATGTCAACCAGGGACGACAGGCCCATCACGTCGGACAGCAGCACGAATTCGTTGCGCTCCGGCGTGGTGATCCGCCCGGCCCATTCCAGGAACTCGATGCCCTTGCGCCATTCGTCATGGGTCAGGCTGGTTTCGCGGGCAAAGTCATGGATGTGACGCGCCAGCGCGATGAGCACCTCGCGGGTGCGCGGGTCGGTATCGTCTCCGAAATAGGCGGCGAAGACATCGGTGATGTTGTCGGGTGTGACAGTGCGCATTGGAGTACCTCAGTTCAGTATGGCAAGGCTGAGCGACGGGAAGCGGATCAGCAGGATCAACACGATCAGCATCACGACCGCAAAGGGGAAGGCACCGACAAAGACGTCCTTCAACGATATGCGGGGGTCGTTCAGCGTGGCCTTGATGACGAAACAGGAAATGCCGAGGGGCGGGGTCAGCAAACCGATCTCGGCGCCGACCACGGTGACGATGCCGAACCAGACGAGGCTGAGCCCCATCGGCTCGATGAGCGGCAGGAACAGCGGCACGACGATCAGGATGATCGAGGCGGTGTCCAGCAGCGTCCCGAGAAAGATGATCAGCGCGACATAGAAGAACATGATCCAGAAGAAGCTGAGCTGCGAGGTGGACAGGATCTCTCCCAACTCGTTGGGAACGCCGGCAATTCCCAACATCCGGCTGTAGATCGATGCGGCGGTGATCAGGAACAGGATCGCGGCGGTGATGTGCCCGGTCTCCAGCAGCGCGTGCCAGAAGCCGTGCAGCGACATCTTGCGACGGACCACGGCGATGATCAGCGCCAGCAGCGAGCCTGTCGCGCCGGCCTCCACCGGGGTCAGCCAGCCGGTGTAGATGCCGCCCATCACGACGACGATCAGGCCGGTGATCGGGAGTGTCTTGCTCGCGATTTCGCGCACCGACATCCACTCTGTCGCGTCGAACGACCTGCCGCCGATCCAGGACGGGGCAAACCGGCCCGCGGCCCAGATCAGGCCGACATAGGCCACGGCAAGCATCAGTCCCGGCACGATGCCGGCCTGGAACATCTCGCCCACCGATTGCTCGGCGACAAAGGAATAGATGATCAGCATCGCCGAGGGCGGGATGATCATGCCCAGCACCGATGAACCCGCGACCACGCCCACGGCGAACCGCGGGTTGTAATCATAGGCCAGCATCTGCGGCACAGAAACCTTGGCAAAGACAGACGCCGAGGCGATGGAGGATCCGGTGACGGCGGCAAACACGGCGTTGGCGCCGACGGTGGCCATGCCGATGCCACCCTTCACCTTGCGAAAGCCCGAGTTCATCACCTCGTAGATATCGGAGCCGAGACCGGCCCTCGAAACGATCAATCCCATGAAGGTGAACAGCGGCACCGTGGCAAAGGTGTACTCCATCACGCTGTCGCCGACGGCGATCTTCAGCAGGTTCATCGCGAGGTCGAAATTGTCCCGCATCAGCCAGATGGAGATGAAGGAAACGACGCCGAGGGCGATGGGAATATAGACCCCGATATAGACGAGGATGACGATTGCGGCGACCGATGTGAGGCCGATTTCGATGGGGCTCACGACGGATCCTCTTCGTGTTCAGGTACGCGCACCAGTTCGAAATTGTCCTCCCGACGGGCAACTTTCAGCACGAGGATCAGGGCGCACAGGGCGGCAGAGAGAAAGATCACCAGCTTGATCGGCCACCAGGGCGCGGTGAAGACCCCGGGGATACCGAAGAAGTCTTTCGTCTCGAACATGTCGGTGAATTCCGGCCAGATCGCGATCGCGATCAGCGTCATGAACACGGCCGAGACGGTGTTGATGATCTGGCGGAAGATGTTGTGGGTGCGCGGATATCGCTCGCCGAGCACCAGCAGGAAGCCGTCGGACCGGGTCAGACGGTTCACCCGCACCACGTCCGGCAATTGCAGGAAGACGATCAGCACCATGGAGAACTGAACGACTTCCACCGCCCCCAGGAAGGGCTTGTTGAAAATGCCCCGCGCGATCACGTCGTAGTTCACGACAAGCACGAGCGCGAGCACGACGAGGGTGCCAACGGCATTCGCCATGGTGGCGATGCCGTTGGTCAGTTTCGTCAGGCCGGTCGCGGCGGTCTTGAAAGCACCGTTTTTCATTCGAATGGCTCCGGCCCTGATTGGGATCAGTTCATGCTGGCTTCGGCGGCCCAGTCACGCACGGGCTCGAAGCCGGCGTCCTTGAGCTTGCCGATATAGGCTTCGAGCATCGCGGTGCCCGGCTCGCCGGCCTCGTCGATCCCCTTGGCCCATTCCGCCGCGATATTCGGCATCGCATCGGCCCAGGCCTTGCGGTCCTCGGCGGACATCTCGACGATCGTGCCACCACCGGTGACATAGGCCTCGCGGCTTTCGCCGGCACGGTCCATGGCAATGCCGGCGACATGGTCGCGGTAGAGCACGGCGACGTCCTGAAGAACGCCCTTCACCTCGTCTGGCAGCTTGTCCCAGTAGTCCTTGTTCACGGTGACCGTTTTGGTGTTCACCGCGCCGAAGTTCGTTTCCAGCATGTAGGGCGCGACCTCGGCCATCTTGAAGGTCTTGGCGGCTTCCGGCCAGAGCATGGCGGAATCCGTCAGGCCGGTCTGCACCATGTTGTAGAAGTCCGTCAGGCCGCCGCGCACGCCGGCAGCTCCCTCGATCCCTTCAAGGTAGCGCAGGTTCATGCCGGCACCGGCAACCTTGGTGCCCTCGATATCCTTGATCGAGCCGATCTCCTTGCTGGAGAACAGCTGGTAGGTGTCGAGCACAACGCCGGTGGCCAGGTACACCTGGTTCTGCGCCTCGAATTCCTTCTGCATGGTCGGGAATTCCTTGGCGATCTCGTCCACGGCCTTGGCGACCGCGCGCGCATCGGACGCCACGAAGGGCGTGACGGCGGAAATCGCCTGGCTCGGAAGCTTGGAATTGTGGAAGATCGTGGTGACGATGCCGATATCGCCAAGGCCGAGCTTTACGCCCTCGAGAACACCCTTGGGCTTGACGATGGAGCCGCCATAGCTTTCCTGCCAGTCCATCTCGTAGTTGCCGGTCGCGGCAAGCCGCTTGTCCACCTCGGGGATGAAGAATCCAGAGAATTCCTTCACCCACAGGGCCTTGGCGGGGTAGCCGTCGATGACCACCGCGGTGATCTTTTCGGCGGCCAGCGCCGGAGCGGTGAGAGCGGTTGCCATCAGCAAGGCTGCAGCAGAGCGCTTCGTCCAGGTATTGATCATGTTTTCCTCCCTTGAAGTCGTGGTCCGGCGTCAGATCTTGCGCCAGTTGATGTCCAGGTTTGTCCCGGCTCTTTCGTAGAGTTTTGATACCGCACAGTACTTTGCGGTTTCCGCGGCAACCCGGTCCAGCTCTTGCTGGTTGGCTGGGCCGTCGCAGGACACAGTCAGGCGAATGGCGGTGAACGGCACATCCACCTCTGCCAACAGCAGCACGCCGCGGCGGTCGAAATCAACTTCCATTTCAAAGCCAAGCTGCCCGATGTCGATCCCGAGCTTGTTCGCGCATTTGTTGCCGATGGTGTTGGTGCAGCCGATCAGTGCCGCATAGGCGGTCTCGGTTGGCGAAAGGCCGGTATTGGTGCCACCACGTTCCACGGGTTCATCGATCTGCGAGGTCAGGTCGCGCACGGCGACCTCCACCCTTGCATGGCTCGTGGCTGTGCCGGCCATCTTGACCGTGATCGTGCTTTTCTGTCGGATAGCCACGGAAACCTCAGACGAATTTGCAGGCCGTGTCGAACGGGAAGCGGGGCAGTTTCTGGAACAGCGCCGTCTCGTCCGCGTAGCCAAGGTTGCACAGGAAATTCGATCGCAATGTGGTGCCTTCGAAGAATTCGGCGTCGACGATCTCGTTGGAGAACCCGGACATCGCGCCCGTGTCCAGACCCACGGCGCGGGCCGCGATCATGAAATAGGCCGCCTGCAGGGTGCCGTTGCGAAAGGCCGTGATCTCGGAATGCTCCGGCTTGCCCTCGAAATGGGGCCGCCGATCCTCGTGTGGAAAGAGGAAGGTCAGGTCCTTCCAGAATTCCAGGTCGTGGGCGATGATCACTGTCACCGGCGCCGACATCATCTTGTCGATGTTCTTTGCTTTCAACGATTTCGCCAGCCGCGTCTTGGCCTCTGGCGACTCGACAAAGATGAACCGTGCCGGGCAACAGTTCATACTGGTCGGGCCAGCGGCGGTAATGTCGTAGATGGTTTCCAGCAAGTCACGCGGAACGGGACGGTCCGTCCAGGCGTAGTGCGAGCGCGCATCCCGCAGGATCAGGTCAATGGCGGCATCGTCCAGACGCGGACACGCGGCGCGGACATCGCGAACGGCTTGCTGGGCATATGCGCGCGCTTCGGCAAGGGCGTCTCCGGTCAGGGCGGTCACTCTGCGGCCTCGTTCGTGGTAAGCGATTCCTCGGCGACAATCGGGCTGGCACAGATGCCGATGCCCTCGATCTCGACCTCGACGGTCTCGCCGGGGCGGAGCCAGCGTGGAGGCTTCTTGGCGTGGCCGACCCCCGGAGGTGTGCCCATGGCAATCAGGTCGCCCGGCTCCAGCGTCGAATACTCCGAGATCGTCGCGATTGTCTTGGCCACGGACCACAACATGTCGGATGTGGTGGCGCTCTGCAGGATTTCGTCGCCGACACGGGATTCGATCTTGAGACCAACGGCCCCCGCGGGCAATTCGTCCGGCGTCACGACATCGGGGCCGACCGGGCCGGTGGCATCAAAGTTCTTGCCCGGCGTCCACTGGTGGGTCTTGCGCTGGTAATCGCGCACCGACCCGTCATTGAACAGGGTGTAGCCAAAGACATGCTCCAGCGCGTCGGCCTCGCTGATGTGCTTGCCGCCCTTGCCGATGATCAACATCAGTTCGGCTTCGTAATCGAGCTTTTCCGAGCAGGTCGGCCGAACCATCGGCTCGCCCGCCGCCATCAGCGAATTGCGGCTGCGCATGAAAAGAGCGGGATAGTCGGGGATTTCGTAGCCGCCCTCCTTGATGTGGTCGACATAGTTGAGGCCGAGACAGATCACCTTGCCGGGATTGGCAACCGGGAGGGCAGGGACGACACTGGTCGCGTCCACTTTCGGGGCCGCAGCGATCGCGTCGGCAAGGCTGGAGATGTCGACATCCCCACGGATCAAACCCATCAGGTCAGTGCCGACATTGGCGTCCAAGGCCGAGATGTTCACGGCTGTATCGCCCTCCAGGAGGTGAACCCCGTATCCGGCGCTGCTGTTGCCGACTCTGAACCGCATGTCTGTTCCTCTTCGCTGCTTTGTTCCCCATTTTTGGTGATTATATTTACGGTTGTCAAATAAAATCGATATTTTATGATGGGGTGAAATCTGGAGGGGAAAAATCATGCCTGCATGGTCGGACTACAAGCGTGAAGCCAAGGAGCGCGGCTCCTTGGCACTGGAACTTTTTGTCGTGCGCACGGTGCCGGTCAAGTCGCCGGAAGAGCTTCGGGCGACTCTGCCGGACCACCTCGCCTATCAGGCGAAGCAGGAAGCTGCCGGAAAGCTCGCGTTTGCCGGTCCGGTCTCTGACGCAAGTGGAGAGCTGATGCAGGGCGAGGGGCTGATCGTCTACCGTGCGGCTTCCATCGAAGAGGCCCGACATATTGCCGACGGCGACCCGATGCACGTCGCTGGCGTGCGCGAATACGATCTGCGGCGCTGGCTGGTGAACGAGGGCAGCCTGACGCTTGAGGTCGGACTGTCCGGCCAACGCGTGTCGCTGACGTGACAGGTCTCATTTGGCTAGGGGTGGCGTGATGCGTGGTGCAGGTTCCCTGACAAGCTTCCTGACGGGGTTCTTCGACCCGCGGCCAGAGATGAAACCGGCCAAGGACGGACGGTCCATCATCGAGCAGTGCCGCAGCCTGATGTCGTCCCGCGGAGAATCGTCGACCTTGCGGCAGGCGGTCTCGGTGCTGGCCACCTATCGCGCGCTGTCGCTCGAGGGCAGGGTCGGGTTCTTCAACTACCTTGCCGACGAGCTGGACATCGACACCGACCGCGTCCGGGCCTGTGCGGATGCCTACGCCGAGACACCGGCGCCGGCAACGTTGTCGGCGTTTCTGGAAGTGGCCGAGCCGACCCGGCAGGAGTTGTTTCGCAAACTGAACCAGGCCGAGGGGGCCACCGCGCATCTGGTTGCGATGCGTCAGGACCTGTTGCAGGCGATGAAGGACAATCCGGATCTGGGACGGATCGACCTCGATTTTGACCACCTGTTCACATCATGGTTCAATCGCGGCTTCCTGATGTTGCACCGGATCAACTGGAACACGCCGGCAGCGCTGCTTGAAAAGATCATCGCCTACGAAGCGGTGCACGAGATCAACGACTGGGACGATCTGCGGCGCCGCACTCAGCCCGGTGATCGTCGCTGCTATGCCTATTTTCATCCCCGGATGCCGGAGGATCCGCTGATCTTTGTCGAGGTCGCGCTGACGCGCGGTATTCCGGCCTCGATCCAGGAGGTTCTGACCGAGGGTCGCACCCCGATCGCCGCGACGCAGGCGGACACGGCGGTGTTCTATTCGATCTCGAATTGCCAGACCGGGCTCAAGGGCGTGTCATTTGGCAATTCGCTGATCAAACACGTCGTATCGGATCTGTCGGACGAACTGCCCAACTTGCAGACCTTCGTCACCCTGTCCCCGATCCCCGGCTTGAACCGCTGGCTGGAGGAACAGGCATCCGATGGGAACGCGCGGGCCGAACAGGTGCTTGCCGAAACCACCTCGTCCGATCCGGCGCGGGCCGCGACCTTGCGGGAACTGGCCGCGACATATCTGGCCGATGCCCGGCGGCCCAACGGTTTGCCACGCGACAGCGTTGCCCGGTTCCACCTGTCCAACGGCGCCCGGATCGAGAACGTCCTGGCCGATGCCGACCTGTCCGGGAACGGTTTGCGGCAATCGTGCGGAACCATGGTGAATTACCGATACGACACCCGGCACGTAGAAGCGCGCAGCGAAAGCTTTGCAACCGACGGCACGATCAGCCTCTCCCGGCAGGTGCAGACGTTGGCCAAGGCCGGTCGCGCCGCCCAACCTCCAGCAAGGTAGATGCACATGTCCAATCATCTGTTCGACGCGATGTTCGCGCCGCATGCCGCAACCCCCGGGACCTTCCTGTACCTGGAGGATGGCGGAACGCTGTCGCGTGCCGAATTCGGCGTGCTTGGGGCGCGGCTGGCCGCTGTGCTGGCATCCTGCGGGGTCAAAAAGGGCGATCGCGTTGCGCTTCAGGCCGCCAAGAGCCCGCAGGCGTTGGCCGTCTACGCAGCATGCATCAGGCTTGGCGCGGTTCTGTTGCCGTTGAACACGGCCTATACGCCCGAAGAACTGGCCTATTTCATCTCCGATGCAGAACCGCGGGTGCTGATCTGCGACCCGGTGGCTCTTGATGCCCTGCAACCCATCGCGACGCGCAACAATGCCACGATCCTCACCCTTGATCCGGTCGGGGGTGGCAGCCTGATGGAGCGCGCCGACGCGGTCGCGCCGCACGAGGGCGTTGCGACCTGCGGCCCGGAGGACCTGGCGGCGATCCTGTATACCTCCGGCACGACGGGGCGGTCCAAGGGAGCGATGTTGAGCCATGACAACTTGTTGTCGAATGCGCGGACACTGGCCGATCTGTGGCGGTTCACCGAGGATGACACGCTGATCCATGCGCTGCCGATCTTCCACACCCACGGCCTGTTCGTGGCGGTGAATGTCAGCCTGCTGTCACGTGCCGCCGTGCGGTTCTTTGCAAGGTTCGACGCCGACACGGTTGTCGAAGCCATGCCGCAGTCGACCACGTTGATGGGCGTGCCGACCTTCTATACCCGTCTGCTGGCCGACGACCGGTTGAACCGGGATCTGGTCGCCAACATGCGGTTGTTCGTGTCCGGCAGCGCGCCCTTGCTGGCCGCCACCCACGAGGCGTTCGAACAACGCACCGGGCACCGGATTCTCGAACGCTACGGGATGACCGAAACCAACATGAATACCTCGAACCCGTACGACGGTGACCGCATTGCCGGGACCGTGGGCCATCCGTTGCCGGGCGTGGATCTGCGCATCACGGACCCCAACTCCGATGTCGCGCTGCCGCAGGGCGAAACCGGCATGATCGAGGTTCGTGGGCCGAACGTGTTCAAGGGCTACTGGAAGATGCCGGAAAAGACCGCCGAGGAGCTACGACCGGATGGCTTTTTCATCACCGGCGATCTCGGGATGATCGACGCGCAGGGTTATGTGCATATCGTCGGGCGGCAGAAAGACCTGATTATCTCTGGTGGTTACAACATCTATCCCAAGGAGATCGAGATCCTGCTCGACGACATGCCGGGTGTCCGCGAGAGCGCGGTGATCGGGGTGCCGCATCCCGATATGGGCGAGGCGGTTGTCGCACTAGTCGTCAGCGACGACGGTGCTTCGCCGGACCCGCACGATCTGGCCGCTGCCCTGGCACCAAAACTTGCCCGGTTCAAGCATCCGCGAAGAGTGTTGATTGTCGAGGACCTGCCGCGCAACGCCATGGGAAAAGTCCAGAAAAATGCCCTCAGAGCACAATTCGCGACCTGCCTGGGCTAGCAGCCAGCCCCTACCGTCAAGGGCGTGACCACATGGGTCCGCCGGATTGACCGTGGCCCCCCAAAGAGGACCCCGGATAGCGCATGAAAAGGCCGGCCCGTCGAGGGGGGAAGACGGGCCGGCAAGTGTGCCGGGGTCCGGCAATCCTGTTTGGTGGGACGGGTCAGGACTTCGGAGGGCGCGGTGCCCCTTCCGGCATGCAGGCAACTTTCTGATCAGGCGTGGAAATGCATTCGCCCGAGACGGTCTCGCCCTTGCCGGGCAGGGTCATGGAGCAGGCATCGCCCACGGATTTGCTTTCACAGGCGGAAATGGCCTCGGGCGGGGGGCCACCCTGTGGGCCGCCCTGACGGCTTTGCTGGGCGTCGGAGACCTCGGCAATCACGCAGACGGTGAAGGTGAAAATGGCGATGGCGACAAGACGGGCCTGCATCATGTTGCGTGTGTCTCGGGGCATGGGTTCTGTCTCCTGTCAGAGCGGTTGGTGTATCGTGGCTCACGATGGCGGTCCCGCATGAAGCCAGAATGAAGCGATTGTGGAGGTTCGATATTTTTCGAATTTATTTTGTTATCAGTGCTTTGTGTGGCGATGTTCAACCGTTTTCATCCCGGACGAGCGGGATGCGATCATAGACGCGCATGGCCTGTGCAGTGCACTGCGCCGGGAGGGAGAATTGTCCGGAGTCGATGGTTGGACCGATGAGGCGGACGTCATCGCCCCGGACTGCGCCCCGACGAAGTTCCGTTGTTCCCCGTGCGGCCTCAATGCCGCTGTTGAGTGGGGAATCGAAGAACGTTTCGTGAGTGGTGGATCGGAGCGAAACAGTATCTGGCTGGGTGCCGGAAGGCGTGCCGCAAGACTGGATCGTGCGGATCGCTGCCGTGGTCGCGGCGGGCTGAGTTGGGAAATGCGCCTTGAACCCGGCCAGCTCGCAGGCATTGGGAAGGCGCCAATCGTCATGGCCAAGCAAAGCACGCGTGTTCTGCGCATCCTGCCAGGCAAGGGCGGCGTACCAGTCCAGCGATGAGGCGCTGGTCTCGACGGACCACATCAGACCGGTGTCCGGATCGGTCAACGTGGTCGGGCACGCGACAATGTCGTCGTCCCGCATCTGCGTGTCCAACAGAGCGTACCAAGGTTGGTGGCGATCATGCAGGTATCGGTCACGCAACAACATCTTGGGTCCTTTCGGTGAAGACCGGGGCGCACGCGTCCGGGTTGGAGACAGCGCATCGGGGCCTCGGCCATGCCAGTGACGCGGGACGTCATCTGCTTTGAGCCTGAACTTGACGGACGATCATGGAGCGAAAAGGAAGACCGCAGGAAAATCCCGCCATTTCCCGCCGATGGGGGCGCTGTTTCGATAAGTTGTTTTTTATCAATGTATTGCATGGGTGTCTTCATGCTGCGTTCTGGTTCTGGAAGTCCCGAAACCCGTTCTGGTACGCGACGGGCCATGCCCGGGCCTTCATATTCGCTGCACAATCCTGAATAGAGTGGCGATCATGGCAGCCATTCGTCATTCCCTTGCGGCACAGTTCTTTCGCGCATTTGCTGTCGTCGCTGTCCTTGTGATCGCGACGCTTGGTGGGCTGTTTGCCTACTCGATGCGCGACGGATTCTCGCGCTACCTGCTGGAGGGCGAACTTGTGGGAATGGATGCGTTCGTGGCGGCGCTGTCCGAGGCGTACGATCCCGCATCGCCGGGGTGGCCGGAACTGGTTTCGAACTCCCAGGTCTGGAACGATTTCCTCAAGCACCACTTTCGCCCGGAGCGGCCGGAACCGATCCGTGGTCACATCCCACCGCCCCCCCCCGGGGGCGACCCGTTCCAGATCAGCATGCGAGTGTTCCTGCTTGACCCCGCTGGTGCCGAGTTGATCCCGCCGGGGTTGCGTGAATCCCTGTCGGCCCAACGGCCGATCCTGGCGCCGGGCGCCTCCGTCGGTGACCCACCGGTCGGCCATGTCGGCCTGACCGCGCCGCGCAGCGGTCGAAGCCAGAGCGATCAGTTCTTCCTGCGCGGTCAGTACCGGAACCTTGCACTGGCGTCCTTGTTTGCGCTGGCGTTGTCGGCCGCGGCCGCCACGTTGTTGGCGCGTCATCAACTGCGCCCGATCAAGGCACTTGAAAGCGGTGCCCGGGCATTGGCCAATGGAGATTTCGATGCCCGCATTCCCAATGACCGCAAGGACGAGCTTGGCCAGTTGATCGACCATACCAACGCCCTTGCGGAGAGCCTTCAGGCATCGCGCGATGCCGAGCGTCAGTGGATTTCGGACACCTCGCACGAATTGCAGACGCCGCTGGCGGTGCTGCGGGCGGAGATCGAGGCGATGCAGGATGGCATTCGCAAGGCTGACGAGAGAACCCTGACCGAAATGCACGATTCCGTCATGCGGCTGTCCCGGCTGGTGGCCGACCTGAAGTTGCTGTCGTTCACCCGCGAAGGTCGTGAAGCGGTTGCGCAACGTCGGGCGGATCTGGGCCACTTGCTGCAGGACCGACTGGATCTGGCCGACGGGCGACTGACGCAGGCCGGGTTGACGCTGACCCGCTCCATAGACACGTCGCTCGACATCACCTGTGATCCAGATCGGCTGGCGCAACTGATCGACAACCTGTTGGAAAATGCCTTGCGCTATACCATCGCGCCGGGCGAAATTCACGTCAGCGCCCGGAAGGACGGGGAGACCGTCGTCGCGACCTTCGACGACTCGCCGCCCACCCCGCCAGCAGAGGCCATTCCGCATCTTTTCGAACGATTTTTCCGGGCCGATGCCTCGCGGTCGCGCAACCTTGGCGGATCGGGCCTTGGCCTCGCCATCTGTGCGGCCATCGTGGCGACCCACGGTGGCACGATTTCGGCCGAGACATCGCCACTGGGCGGGCTGCGCGTTCGCATCGTTCTGCCAACCGAAGGACGACCAAGTGACCCCCAATAAACGTATCATGATCATCGAGGACGAACCGGCGCTGGCCGACATCCTGACGCAATATCTGGAGCAGTCCGGGTTCGACGTGGAGACCCTGAGGGAGGGCACCGATGCGGTCGAACGGATCTTGTCCGGCGATCCGGATCTTGTGGTTCTGGACCTGATGCTGCCGGGAAAGGACGGGCTGACGATCTGCCGCGAGGTGCGGATGAAAAGCGAGGTGCCGATCATCATGGAGACCGCCAAGGTCGAAGAGATCGACCGCCTGCTGGGGCTGGAGTTGGGGGCGGACGACTACCTGTGCAAGCCGTTTTCGCCCCGTGAACTGGTCGCCCGCGTCCGTGCGATCCTGCGCCGGTCGCAGCCCAAGGCGGCAGGGGATACGCCCGATCAGCACACCATCGTACTGGACGCGGAAACGTGGAAGGCACGGGTTGGTACCCGGCCGCTGGATCTGACCCGGCGAGAATTCCAGCTGTTGCAGGTCCTGCATCGCCGCCCCGGACGGGTCTTTTCCCGATCTCAGCTGCTGGACCTCGTCTTTCCGGATGACGCTGCTGTCATCGACCGCACGGTCGACAGCCACATCAAGAACATACGCCACAAGGTGAAGGCCGTCACTGACGATTGGGATCCGATCCGGTCGGTCTATGGGGTCGGTTACGCCTACGGAGATTGACCCATGGCGCCACCCGGTGTCTGAGTGGCAGGCGGGTGCGCCGTATGACGTTCAACGAGGTCCCGCAGCCCGACCCTGGCCCGCAGCCGGATGATCAAGAGCAGCATCCCACCGACCTTTCGTTGCAGATACAGGGCGTCCATCGGCATCACCGGTGGCGGCACCCGGGCCTGCGAAAGCTCCGCCGCCTCGACGCGCAGGCGGGCCAGCAACGGGCTTTGCCCGGCATCGAAGACATCGCGACGGATTTCGGCCCAGGCGAGGTCCAGTATCGACAGGATTTTCTGGCTCTGCCAGTCGGGCATGTCTGCCGACAGCAGGCCAAGTGCGGTTGCCGCATCCCGCACGGCCAAGTCATCCGCGCGCAACCCGGCAGAAAGCAGGTCGCGGCATGTCGCGACGATCGCCGGGTCGATGGTTCGTGTGGCGCCAAAATCCAGCAGGACGATCCGCCCGGTAGTGGCGTTGTAGCGAAAGTTGGCAAAGTTCGGGTCGGTCTGCACGACACCGAAACCGAAGATTTCCCGCAAGGTCAGGTCGATCAGGTGATGGGCGACGCGGTCTCGCTCGGCTTGCGGAGCCTGCTCCAGCCAGGCGATGGGGCGGGAATCCAGAAATGACATCGCCAACACCTGCCCGGTGGACCAGTCGGCAATCGGAACAGGCACCTCGAATGGGTCCATCCCGGACACCAGCGTTCCATACTCGGCCATTGCCCGGGCTTCGTGGTGATAATCCGTCTCCAGCCGAAGTTGCTGCCGCGCTTCGGCAAGATAGGGGGCCAGGTCAAATCCCTCCGGCAGCAGCCCCGACAGCTTGACCAGAGCGCCGAGGTTGGCGACATCGCTGTCAACGCTTTGCGCCACACCGGGATATTGCACCTTTACCGCCAGCGACCGGCCATCGCGCAGGCGGGCCCGGTGCACCTGACCGATGGATGCCGTCGCAACGGGGCGAACATCGAAACTGTCGAAATGATATCGCCAGTCCGCCCCCCAGTTGTCCGTCAGAACCGCATTCAGTTGCCGTGGTGGCATCGGGTCGGCGGCGGCCTGAAGACGGGCAAGAATCTCGGCCAGATCGGGGGGCAGGAAATCGCCAGCCTCCATCGACAGAAGTTGCCCGACCTTCATCGCCGCGCCCCGCATCCGGGACAGATCATCGGCGAGGCGTCGCGCATTTCGAGGTGTCAGCAGCAGGTCGCGCAGGGCAGGGCGGGTGCCGCGAGATATCTGGCCAAGTCCTTGCGCGGTCATGTTTCCGGCAATCCCGGTTGCAAGCGAACCAAGCTGCAACAGGCGCGACACGCGACCGGTGGGAATGCGTCGCGCCCTGGATCCTTGCCTGTGTGCCATGGTCGCCGCGATCTCCTGTTGTCTGGGTGACGGCATGCCGCCACGACGGGACGTAGCGCAGAACAACACCTGGAACAGGGAAAACACGGCCGGGATTTCGGCCTGCCCATGTCGGCGGCAGCGGGGGGTGATCTGGCGTTGGTCGGTGAGTCGGACGGTCGGTATCGCGGACCTGCGACGATTAGTTTGGTGGCCGCAAACCCCTTGCTACAAAGGCCCCAGGGGAGAGTGCGCGCAAAGGTTGCATGTTTCGTCTGACCAAAAACCGTTAAGAGGCGCGCAAATGAAATCGGGTAGAAAAAGATGAAAGATACGCTTCAGAAGGCTCCTGAGTTTCCGGGAGTATCCACTGTTATTCACGGTAATGGCGCCATCGCGCAGGTGATGGGGCAGGTCTGCGGCGGGGTGATCGGATACCCGATCACGCCATCTACCGAGATCGCCGAACTCTACGAGGCCTTCCGCGCCAGCGGCGGTGTCAACATCTGGGGACGGCATCCGTTCTTCTTCGAACCCGAGGGCGAGCATTCGGCCCAGTCCGGCGCGCTTGGCGCGGCCCTGACCGGCGACCAGTACGTCTCCAATGCCTCGTCGAGCCAGGGCATCCTCTACGGGATCGAGTCGCACTATGTGACCGTCGGCAAGAAGGTTGGCGGCTTTGTCATGCAGGTTGCCGCGCGCTCCGTCTCGCGCCACTCGCTCAACGTGATGGCCGGGCATGACGATGTCTATGCGCTGCTGCCGTCCGGCTACACGATCCTGTTCGGTTCCAACCCGCAGGAAGCTGCCGACCTCGCCGCGATCTCCTACAAGGTCAGCGCGATGTCGATGATCCCGGTCGCCAACTCCATGGACGGCTTTGTCACCAGCCACATGATGAGCGAAGTCATGATGCCGGAAGACGACCTGCTGCGCCTGTTCGTTGGCGATCCCGGATCGCGGATTCCGTGCCCGACCGTCGCACAGGAAATGCTGTTTGGCGCCAAGGGCCGGGTGTTTCAACTGAAGCGCTATCTTGGCCGGCACAGTTCCGACCTGGCGCAGGACGACTATGTTTCGCTGATCGACTTCCTTGACGCCAATGCCGACGCGGTGGAGGCCGACAATGCTGGCGCCCGTGTCGACGAGACACTGTCCCGACTGCCCGAGGAACTGCATTCCCAATGGCGCCGCCAATGGGTCAACGCCTATCAAAAGGGCACCCGCCAGCGCGTTCCGGCGCAGGTCGATGTTCACAACCCCGGCCTGACCGGCGGTGTGCAGAACCAGCCCGATTTCCAGGCCGGCAGCGTCGACCACCGCACCCACTTCGTCCGCGACGTGCCGCGGTTTGTCCGCGAGGCGATGGACGAGTATTCGGCCCTGACCGGGCGTGAGTACTCGCCGGTCAAGACATTCGAATGCGACGACGCCGAAACCGTGTTGGTCGGTCTGGGCTCGGTGACCGACGACGCCGAAGCCGTGGCCGCCCATCTGCGCCGCCTTGGCCGTAAGGTTGGCGTGGTGTCGGTCAAGTTGCTGCAACCCTTCCCCGAGGCCGATCTGGTCGCTGCCCTGAAGGGCAAGCGGGCCGTGACCGTGCTGGAACGCTCCGACGTGACCGCCCTTACCGGGCTGGTGAACCAGGCGCTGGTGAAGGCGGTCGAGAATGCCGAAGGCGACCGCTATCCGGGCATTCCGGCCCTCAGCCGGTTGCCGAAACTGACCACGGCCATCTTCGGGCTGGGCGCACATGACCTGCAACCGCGTCACCTGATCGCCGCCTATGACAACATGGACGAACGCAACGCGCCGTTTGTCTACCTGGGCAGCCAGTTCTTCTCCAAGAACCCGACGCCGCACATGGCGGAGCTTCAGGACCGGCTGCGGGCAGCCTATCCCGAAACCGAGTTGATGGCGCTTGAGACCAAGCCCAACCCGCGGATGCTGCCGGACGGCGCGCTGCGTATCCGGTTCCATTCGGTGGGGGGCTACGGCACCATCGCCACCGGCAAGCTGCTGACGGATATCCTGGCCAATGCACTTGGCCTGCACTCAAAGGCGGCCCCGAAATACGGCTCCGAAAAAAGCGGCGCCCCGACCAACTACTACATCACCCTCAGCCCCGAGCCGGTAAAGATCACCAACGCTGACCTCGAGGATGTCGAGGTTGTTGTCTCGCCCGACCACAAGGTCTTCGAGCACAGCAACCCGCTGCGCGGGCTGATTGACGGCGGCACCTTCATCCTGCAGTCGAGCCTGTCGCCGCTGGAGGTCTGGCAAGAGCTTCCTGCGTCGATGCGCGAGTTCATTGTTCGCAAGAACATCCATCTGTTCGTGCTGGACGGTTTTGCGATTGCCAAGAAGCATGCGCCGTCGCCTGAACTGGAAACCCGGATGATGGGCATCGCCTTCATCGGCGCGGTCTGCGGTCATGTCGAGCGCATCACCGAAGGGTCCGACGCGACGGCGGTGCTGGAAAAGGTCCGCAGCCAGATCGCCAAGAAATTCCGCTCCAAGGGCGCGGCGATTGTCGATGGCAACATGGCGGTGATCGCAGACGGCCTGAAGGCCACTGCGGCGATCGACTATACCCAGCCGGAATTCGTCGAGGTTGCGGCGCAGGCCAAGTCGGCCGAGCCCTTCGCGTCGTCGATTTCGACCTCGATGTGTCGGATCGCCCAGGATGCCTCTCCGGCAGGCCTGTTCGACCACGACTATTACGAGGAAACCGTGGGCGCGCCCTTCCGCGACGGGACCATCGGCGAAGCGCCGGTTCTGCCCGGCAGCGGCATGTTCATGCCCGCAGGCACTGCGGCCGCCCGCGACAAGGGTCTGTTCCGTCGCCAGGTGCCGGTTCTGGATGTGGACCTGTGCACCGGCTGTCTGGAATGCACGATGGTTTGCCCCGATGCCGCCATTCCGGCAACGGTGTTCGACATCAACGATCTGCTGCTGACGGCCCTCAAGGAAGTCGACATGCCGACCGCGCAACGCGAACTGGTGCGCGATCATATCCGGTCCATCGGTGAAACGGTGCGCGCGGCCTACAACGACACAAAGGAGTCCCGCTCTTTCGGACTGCTGGTGGCCGACGCCGTCGCGGCGCTCGATGTGGACAGCGCGGTTCTGAAACGCAACCTGACCCGTGTGGGCGAGGTTGCGGCGACCCTGCCGGTTTCGCGGACGCGCCCGTTCTTTGACTCGATGGAGGCAGATCGCTCCGGGTCTGGCGGGTTGTTCACCGTGGTCGTCGATCCGTGGAAGTGCTCTGGCTGTCTGGAATGCATCGATGTCTGCGGCCCCGGCGCGCTGACCGAGGTCGAACAAGACACGCCGCTGCTGGAAAAACTGCAGTCCGAATTCGCCTTCCTGTCCAAGACCCCGAACACGCCTGCGCGCTACATCGAGGATGCCTTTGCGACGGATGGCGACATCAAGCGCATGATGCTCGACCGCGACACCTATTACGCGACCACGGGCGGGCATGGCGCCTGCCGGGGCTGTGGCGAGGTGACGGCAATCCGGCAGGTCGTTTCGGCCAGCCACGCGATCCACGACCGGCGCCTGAAGGGGCATATCCGGGAACTGGAAAGCCTGGTCACCGATCTGGAGGCCAAACTGCCCGAGGTTGCTGGTGACGCAGTTCGGGCGGCGCGGATTTCGAACGCACTGAAGGTGCTGGAAAAACGCCTGTTCCTGATGGAGGGCGGCCCGACCGGCAACGGCCCGGCGGCGATGGTGGTTGCCAATGCCACCGGCTGCAGCTCGGTTTATGCCTCGACGTTCCCCTACAACCCCTACAACGATCCCTGGGTCAATAGCCTGTTCCAGGACGGTCCGGCGCTGTCCAAGGGCATCTTCGAAGGGCTGACGGCCACGGCGGCTGTCGACTTCAAGGCGCTGCGGGTTGCGCGGCTCGAACTTGCCGACGCTTACGACTCGGCCACCGACGATGCCTTCCTGCGGAACTTTGAATGGCACGAGTTCTCGTCCAAGGAACGCAGCCTGCTGCCCACGGTCATCAACATCAGCGGTGACGGCGCGGCCTATGACATCGGCTTTGGCGCCCTGTCGCGGCTGCTGGCCAGCAATACGCCGGTCAAGGTTATGGTGCTGAACTCCGGCGTCTATTCCAACACCGGTGGCCAGACCTCCACCGCCAGCCTCTCGGGGCAGGACAGCGACCTCAGCCGCTTTGGCCCGGCGCTGTCCGGCAAACAGGAAGACCGAAAGGAGCTGGGCCTGATCGCCGCGTTCCACCCGGATGTCTTTGTGGTGCAAAGCGCCACGTCGATGCCCGGCCACTTCCTGAAGAACCTCATGGCCTATCTGGAGCACAATTCCTCGCCGGCGGTCATGGACGTCTACACACCCTGTCAGGCGGAACACGGCATCGCCGATGCCGCGGCGCACAACCGCTCCAAACTGGCGGTCGAGGCGCGCGTCAGCCCGGTGTTCGTGCACGATCCAAAGGCGGGTGCGACGCTGGAAGACCGGTTCTTGCTCGACGGCAACCCGGCGGTAGAAAAAGACTGGTCGACGACGACGATCGAATATGTCGAGGACGGTGCGGTCAAGTTGATGGATGTACCGCTGACACCGGCGGACTTTGCCTTCGAGGAGACGCGCTTCAAGAAGCAGTTCCGCCCGCTCGCCGAGGGCGCCGACGGTGTGCCGGTCCACGAATACATCGACCTGCCACCCGCCGAGCGTTTCGGAAAGGCCGCGTTTGTCTATGCGACCGACGGGGAGCGCCGGCTTGTGCGGCTTGAGGTCGGCACGACGGTGGTTCACCTGGTCGAGGAACGGCGCCGGAACTGGCGCACGCTCCAACACCTGGCCGGGATGGATGTTGAACGGCTCGATACGGCGCACCACGCCGAACTGGCCGCCCTGCAGCAACGCTACGACGAGGCGATCGCCGAACGCGAAGCGTCGATGGACAGCATTGCCTCGGGGATGAGCGAGCTTGCCGCCGCATCCGGTGCCCCTGCCGCAATCGGTCTTGGCGGGGCACTGTCGCCCGTCGCCGCAGCTGCTTCGGCGGCCACGGACGCCGCAGCACCGTCGTCGGACGGCGGATCGGACATCCCCCATATCCACGAAGAGGATGTGCCGCTCTGCAGCGACTGCAAGACCTGCTACCAGGAGATCCCGGAACTGTTCGAACTGACGAAGATCGTCGTGGACGGGCAGGTGAAATCGGTAGCGCACACGATCCCCGGCGCGTTGGAAAAGGTGAAGATGACGCCGCAACTCAAGGCGCGGCTCGCGAAGGTGGCCGCAAACTGCGACTCGGAGATCATCAAATGAACGTCGAGGTACCCGACACTCAGGACGAGCTGTTCCAGGCTCAGATCGAAGTCCTGAAGAAGCACCTGGCCGCCGATCCGCGGTCGCTGCGAAACGTGTTCGTCGCCGACGGAACCCAGGCCCTGGCCTGGGAATTCCGCCAGCCGGAGATCGGTGAACGGTTCACCGGCGTCCTGTGGAACCTGCTTCTGCGCGAAGACGACATGAGCACGGTGATCCAGCGGTTCATCTGGGACCTGCCGCTCAAGTTCAAACGCAAGTTCATCCGGGCGCTCGATACCCATCTTTCGGGGCGCTATCCGATGTTCAAGGGTCTGTCCGAGGGGTGGCCCGCGGAAAACTACATTCCGCCCTATGTCCGCCCCCCCGAAGAGCGGAACCATGACTTCGAACTGGTGAATACCGGCTATCTTGGATACCGCGCGCTCGGCTACAGCCTGCGCGAGGTCGATCTGTTCGTCTGGCTGGAAGTGCTGCGCGACAAGCAATGCGAGGACCGTCCTTGCGAGTTGGGCGTGCTGAAAGAGCGGATCCGCGAGAAGGAGGCGACGACCGTCGGCGGGTGCCCGGTCAAGATCCACATCCCGGAGATGCTGGACCTCGTCGGCAAGGGCAAGATCCGCGAAGCGCTGGAACTGATTGAATCCGCCAACCCGCTGCCCAACGTCACCGGCCGCGTCTGCCCGCAGGAGCACCAGTGCCAGGGGGTGTGCAAACATACCAAGCGCCCGATTGAGATCGGTCAGCTGGAGTGGTACCTGCCCGAGCATGAAAAGCTTGAGGAAGGGGATCGGTTCGCCCGTTTCAAGGGCGTTGTCAGCCCCTGGGATCGGGCCGAAAAACCGCCGGTCGCGATTGTCGGATCCGGTCCCTCGGGCCTGATCAACGCCTATCTTCTGGCGGTCGAGGGGTTCCCGGTGACCGTGTTCGAAGCCTTCCACGAACTTGGCGGCGTGTTGCGGTACGGTATCCCGGAATTCCGGCTGCCGAACTCGCTGATCGACGATGTCGTCACCAAGATCGACCTGCTGGGCGGCAAGTTCGTCCGGAACTTCGTTGTCGGCAAGTCGGCCACGCTGGATGACCTCAAGGCGGCGGGGTTCTGGAAGATCTTCATCGGCTCTGGCGCAGGTCTTCCGACCTTCATGAACGTGCCGGGGGAACATCTGAACGGCGTGATGTCGGCCAACGAGTTCCTGACCCGTGTCAACCTGATGCGCGGACGGAACCCCGAGGTTGAAACGCCTCTTCCGGATGTCGAAGGCAAGCATGTGCTGATCATCGGCGGTGGCAACACGGCGATGGACGCCGCGCGTACGGCCAAGCGGCTTGGCGGCAACGTGACCATCGTCTATCGCCGGACCAAGGCCGAGATGCCCGCCCGGGTCGAAGAGCTGCACCACGCGCTCGAAGAGGGGATCGAGGTTGCCGAACTGCGGGGCCCGACCGAGTTCATCGGCGACAGCCACACCCATTTCGTCACCCACGCGATGGTCGACGTCAACGAGTTGGGCGAGCCCGATGCCTCCGGTCGCCGCCGACCGATGCCGACCGGCGAGTCGATCCGCATGCCGGCCGACCTCGTGATCATGGCACTTGGCAACAAGTCCAACCCGATCATCCCGTCCGCCGAACCTGACCTCAAGCTCAGTAAATGGGGCACGATCGAGGTCGAGGACGGGCAGGAGACCTCGATCAAGGACGTGTACACGGGTGGTGATGCGGCCCGGGGCGGTTCCACGGCAATCCTTGCCGCAGGCGACGGACAGGCCGCTGCGCGTCAGATCGTCGGCGACATTCCCTTCAAGGCCGACGAGATCAAGGAAATGGTCGAGAAGGCGGCCGTTTATACCGACATGGGGCAGGCGCGGCAGGCAATCGTCGCGCACACGACCCTTGCCAACGGCATTGTCGAGATGACGGTCAAGGCGCCGGTGGTGGCCAAGGCAGCTCGGGCCGGACAGTTCGTTCGGGTTCTGGCTGATCAGGATGGCGAGCTTATCCCGCTGACGCTGGCCGATTGGGATGTCGAGGCCGGGACCATCGACCTGGTGATCCAGGGCATGGGCACATCGACCAAGATGATGAACCAGATGGCCGTCGGGGATGCCTTTGCCGGCATCGCCGGACCGCTCGGTCGCCCGAGCGATGTGCATCAGTATCCGGACGAGCAGACGGTGGTGTTCACCGCCGGCGGCGTCGGTCTGCCGGCCATCTACCCGATCGCCAAGGCCCATCTGCGAGCCGGGAACCATGTGACGATGATCATCGGGTTCCGGTCCGCCGAGCACTTGTTCTGGACCGGAGACGACGAACGCATGGGCCTGCTGAAAGCCAAATACGGCGACAAGCTGGACGTGATCTATGCGTCGAACGACGGCACGTTCGGGATCAAGGGCTTTGTCACCACGCCGCTCGAAGAGATGCTCAAGGCCGGCAACGTCAGCAAGGGTCGCAAGATCGCCGAGGTCATCTCGGTTGGGCCGCCGATGATGATGCGGGCGGTCAGCGACCTGACGCAGCCGTACGGGGTGCCAACGGTGGTCAGCCTGAACTCCATCATGGTGGATGCGACGGGCATGTGCGGCGCCTGCATGGTGCCGGTCATCGAGGGTGGCAAACAGGTCCGTCGCCACGCCTGCATCGACGGTCCGGAATTTGACGCTCATACCGTGGAATGGGACAAGTTCATGCCACGGTTCGCCCAGTTCAAGGCGCAGGAAGTGCGGAGCCTGGAGCGTCACGGGCTTCTGTAACGCTGCACCATATCAAGAGACGACACCGTCGCCCGATTCTTCCGGGCGGCGGTTTTCATTTCGACGGCACCTTTCGGAGCCAAGCGTTCCGGGTGGGGCCTTGCTCTGGTGGGGGCGGGTAGGGGCATTTCGTTGCTTCGCGTGATCCTCCACGGGCAGGTGGGCCAAGTGGCTGTTTCGTCAAGGATCGCGGCAAGCAACGGAAGATGTGCACTGTCGGAAAAGCCGGGTTAACCTCTACGGCCAAAAACGTTAACGGTTGAGAATGCGTATTCCCTTTGCTCAACACCCCTGCGCGCCGCCCCAGATCCTTCAGCGACCCGGCTGAGGCAATCGGATATGGCGCGTGCGGAATTTGACGCTTTTGTCGACGCTTACGAGCAGCAGCATCGGGACAGCATCCGCTTGACCGGCGAGGATTCCGAATTTTTTGCTGACTACAAGATCAAGGAGCTCAGACGGCTGTCTGACCGTTGGGGGATGTCTGCGCCAAGGATCCTTGATTTTGGCAGCGGCATTGGCAATTCGATCCCGGCATTCCGCTATTATTTCGCTCAGACGCCGGTGGTTGCGGCCGATGTCTCGGCCGACAGCCTTGCGGCTGCGCGCCAGTTGCATGGGGGCAACGAGCCCCAATTGTTGATAGAAGGCAATCGCATACCAGCCGAGGCGGCCAGCTTTGATGTGGTGTTCACGGCCTGCGTGTTTCACCACATTCCGGAGTCCGAGCACGTCGCCTGGTTGCAGGAGTTGCGCCGCGTCACGCGCCCTGGCGGCCGGATCGTGGTCTTCGAACACAACCCTCTCAATCCCCTGACGCTGAATGCGGTCAACCGATGCCCGTTCGACGTGAACGCGGTGCTGATCCGCGCCGGTGCCTTTCGCAAGAGGTTGTCGCTGGCCGGATGGTCGACGCCACGCACGAACTACCATCTGTTCTTTCCGCGCGCGTTGTCGAAGCTGCGCCCGTTAGAGCGCGGGTTGCGGTGGTGCGCGATCGGTGGACAATACTCCTGCCACGCAACGGCCATGCCGTGAGCGCGCCGCCTGTGCCGAGCCTACGCCAACAGAGCGCGCGCCATGATCGTCAGGAACGGCTGGCGATACAGGTTGATCGCGCCCATGGCCAACCCCTTGTGCTCGGCGGTGTGCTTGCCCTTTGGGGCTTCCTCTATGCGGTGGCCTTCACGGCCGGGCCGATCCTGGCTCATTTGAACCTGCCGTTGGTCGACCTGCCAAACCATATCGCGCGGCTGCATATTGCCGGGATACGGCCCGAAAACGCGCTGTCGCAGTATTACAACTACAAGACCGGCCTTGTTCCGAATTCAGCCGTCGATCTGATCTGGCTGGGTCTTGGCATGCCCGGGGACCTGGTCCGGTTCAGCAACCTGATCATGGCATCCTATGCGGCGAATCTGATCGCGTCGGTGATGGTGCTTGGGCGCGTCGTCCAAGGCCGCTGGTCGCTCTGGTCAGCCTCTGCCGGGTTACTGGTGTTCAGCGCGCCGTTTTACTGGGGGTTCCAGAATTTCGTCTGGTCGCTGCCGTTTGTGCTCTATGGTATTGCGCTCTGGCTTGCACTTGGACGCAGGGCAGGGCGCGCCCGTTACAGGTTCGCCCTGTTTGTTCCCTATGCGGCGGTGCTGTACCTGATGCACTTTTTCGCCTTCGGCTTTCTGGCGGCCGCCATTCTGGGCCGCGAAGTCCAAGTGGCGATCCAGGGCGACGCGCCTCCGGGACAGCGTGTCCTCCATGTGCTGGTGCAAATGATCCCCTTTGCCATCCCGATGGTCTGGCTTCTGGTGGCGCTCGGATCCAACCCGCCATCGCCCGCTGGCAGCAACACCGAATTCGGGACCCTGTCCGCACGGTTGCAAGTGCTGCTGTCACTGGCGATCGCGCCAAACGCAGACGATGCGCCAGCGCTGAATGTTCTGGGGTATCTGGGGTTGTCCCTGATCGCGTTCTGTGGATGGCATGTGTTCAAACGACAGGGCAGGCGGCTGGTTGTTGCCCCGGAGATGAAGGGCATCCTGCTGGCCCTGATCGTGGTCAGCGTGCTGGCGCCCGCGACGCTCAACGGAGTCGCCTACGTTCAGATCCGTGCCCCGATCCTTGTCTGTGCCGTTGTCATTGCCAGCACCTCTTGGGTCGGCCTGACGCGCCAATGGGTGCTGCTGCTGGTGCTGGCGTTCGGCAGTCTGATTCTGGCGCGTGGGGTCGCCTTCGAGAGGTTTGCCGCTGTCTATGACGCGGATGTGAAGGACATGCATGCCGCCACGAGGTCGCTGGTTGCCGGAGACCGGGTCCTGCCGCTACGGGCCGAGGGCCGGCGGTATGATCGCCGTCTTTATCATGTCCAGGGGTTGATGGTCGCGGAACGGGATGTGTTCGTCCCGACGCTGTTTCAGGGTGTGCACTCGATCACCCTGAAGCAGGCCTGGGCCAGCCATGCGCACCCGGCGTTGGCCGCGCCGTCGGTTCTGGATGCCTTTGATCCGGCGCGGATCAGCACCGCGCCCGTTTTTGTTCAGGATTGGACGCGGAAGTTCACCCATATCCTGCTGCTGGACGACAGACACGACGGTTTGCCCGAGGATCGGAACGTCGATCTGGTCAAACAGGTCGGGCGATTCTCGCTCTATCTGGTCGCAGGCCGCTAGGCAGGCGG
The DNA here is from genome assembly GCA_947495685.1 of uncultured Tropicimonas sp. Classification (GTDB taxonomy): domain Bacteria; phylum Pseudomonadota; class Alphaproteobacteria; order Rhodobacterales; family Rhodobacteraceae; genus Tropicimonas. Next base: position 22,436 of record CANLZY010000019.1, on the reverse strand, counting down.
GTTTGAAAGGGCGCGCAGGTCTGCGATGTTCCTGGTGCCCAGTTGGACCATGTTGGCCTCAAGGTCAGCCTTGAGAATTTCATAGGCATGGTCCGCGCCCTTTCTGCCCAGGGCCGCCGTGGCATAGAGGAACCCGCGTCCAAGCAGGCAGAAGTCGGCCCCGCGGGACAGGGCGCGCATGATGTCGAGGCCACCTTCGATCCCGCTGTCGAACACGATTTTCAGCTTGCCGCCAACCTCGGATGCGATTGCCGGAAGCGCATCAATGGCCGCGGGGGCGGCGTCGAACTGTCGGCCACCATGGTTGGACACGACGATTCCGTCTGCGCCGATTTCAACAGCAAGGGCGGCGTCCTCCGGCGACAGGATGCCCTTGACGACAAAGGCGCCGGGCCAGGCGTCCCGCATCTGCCGGATCATCTCCCAGTCGGGGCGACCGTCCACGACCTTGCCAACCTCGCGGGCCGCGCCGGCGAAGGTCTTGGTGTCAAAATAGGTTTCGAGCGTGCGGAACTTGGGGATTCCGTTCAGCAGTGTGGCGATTGTCCACTGTGGCCGGATCGCGGCGCGGAAGATCGTCGATGGGGTGAATTTCGGTGGCACCGAGACACCGGCGACCAGCTGGCGTTCGCGCCGACTTCCGACCGGCACGTCCACCGTGACCAGCAGGGTGCCAAAGCCGCTGTCGTGCGCGCGCCTCATCACATCGGCGCGAATGTCGGGATCAATCGGCGTGTAGAGCTGGAACCAGCCATTGCCGCCTGCCATCGGGCCAATGGTTTCGGGCGTCTCGTTTGCCACCGTGCTCAGGGTATAGGGCATGCCCTTGCGAGCGGCCGTGTCGGCCAGGAACCGTTCGGTTCCCGGCCACATCAGCCCCGACAGCCCGACGGGTGCCGCGCCAAATGGCACCGTATAGGTACGTCCGAAGATCTCGGTGCTCAGGTCGGGTGTGAAACGGCCCTTGAGCACGCGCGGGGTGAGCCGGACGGCATCAAGAGCGCGACGATTGTGGGGCAGCAGCGATTCATGGCCGGTCCCGCTCGCCAGATACTCCCAGGCAAAGAATGGCACCCGCCGACGGGCCTTTTCGGCAAGATAGGGAAGCGATGGATAGCGGTCTTCGATGGACATGGGGCGCTCTTCTGCCGTCGGCGTTTGAGTCTGTGGGACTGGTTAGTCGGCCAGTGATGTGGCCTCTGCCTGAAGCGTCTGTGTGACGCCATGGGTCATCATGTCAGACAGGATCTCGGTCACCATGTCGGACCATCCCGGCAAGGTTTGCAGGCCGTCCGGCCAAAGCCCGGGCAAGCCACCAAGCGCGGCGACAATGCCGCTGGCATCCGTCCGACCGTCGAGCGCGCGCGCGATTTCCTGCTCGCGCGGGTCGCGCAGGGCATAGGCCTGGCCATTGTCCAGCTGTCCGACGCAGTAGCGCATCCAACCCGCGGTGGCGAAGGCAAACGGGCGCAGCGACTGGCCAGCGGCCGCTGCATCCATCGCCGGATGCAGGATCCGCTGGGGCAATTTCTGGGTGCCGTCCATCGCGATCTGGTAGGTCTCGTGTGCAATAGCCGGATTGGCAAACCGGTGGCACAGGGCTTCGGCATAGGCCGTAAAGTCGATTCCCGGCAGGGGCGCCAGCGTGGCAGCCGCCGCAAGCAGGTGTCGCTTGATCAGCCGGCGCATGGCTGGGTCGGTCATCGTGTCGCGCACGTAGCGGTGCCCGGACAGGTATCCGGTATAGGCCAGCATCGAATGGGCCCCGTTCAGCATCCGCAGCTTCATGGCTTCGTAGGGCGCGACATCCTCGACAAAGATCGCCCCGGCGGTTTCCCACGCTGGGCGTCCGGTCGGAAAGTGGTCTTCGATCACCCATTGGGTGAAGGGCTCGGTCTCGATCGCCGCAAGGTCGGTCAGGCCGATCAGCGATGCGGCATCGGCAAGGGTCTGCTCGGTGCGGGCCGGGGTGATGCGGTCGACCATCGTGCCGGGAAAGGCAACGGTCTGGGCGATCCATGTCGCCAGTTCGGGATCAAGGCGCGTGGCAAAATCCACCACGCCGGCCCGCAGCATCGCACCATTGTCCGGCAGGTTGTCACAACAGAGCACCGTGAACGGCGGTGCCCCGGCCGCGCGCCGCACGGCGAGGGCGCGCACGAGGAAACCGAGCACGCCGCGAGGGTGCTCCGGCGTCAGCAGGTCGGCGGCAACGGTGGGGTCGGCGGGGTTCGCACCACCAGTTGCGCGGTCTATCCCGTAGCCCTTTTCGGTCACGGTCAGGCTGACGATCCGGGTTGCCGGGTCGACCAGCGCGGCAAGGATCTCCGCCCCCTGGGTCGCGCCGGACAGCGCGGTTGAGATGGATCCGATGACCCTTGCCCGCGTGCCATCCGAGCCACGTTCGATCAGTGTGTAGAGCCCATCCTGGGGGGCAAGTTCCTCCACCGGGGCGGCGCTGCGCAGGCTGGCGCCCACGATGCGCCAGTCGCCGCCGGACGTGGCCAGCGCCGTGTCGGTATAGACGGCCTGGTGGGCGCGGTGAAAGGCGCCCAGGCCGAGGTGGAAAATCCCGGTGCCGTGGTCGGCCGGGGTGTAGCTGGGTGTCTGAAGCGAGGCGGGCAGGGCGTGGGAGGCGTCAAGACGATCCATCATGCTGCCTCGCCTGCATGCGAACTCGCGGCGATGACGCCCCGCAGTTCGGCCAGGCCCTTGAGACGACCGATCGCCGGATAGCCGGGTTGGGCCTGCCGTTTCTGGTCGTCCAGGATGTCCTGGCCATGGTCGGGCCGGAACGGGATGTTTGCATCCGCCCGCCCGGCAGCCCGCCGTCTGGCTTCCTCGGCCAAGGCCGCCCGCACCAGCGCCACCATGTCGGTGTCGCCGGCCAGGTGTTCCGCTTCGTGGAAGTCGCCACGAATCTGGTCGGTCTCGCGCTTGACGTTGCGCAGGTGAAGGAAATGCACCCGGTCTCCCAGGCGGTCCATCATGCCGGGCAGGTCGTTGTCGGGACGGGCGCCCAGTGACCCGGAGCACAGCGTGATGCCGTTGGCCGGCAGATCGACAGCGTTGACCAGCCATGTGAAATCCGTCTCGACCGACATGATGCGAGGCAGGCCAAGCAGCGGGATCGGCGGATCGTCCGGGTGGCAGCACAGCCGCAGGCCAAGCTCCTGTGCCAGTGGCGCGACCTCTTCGAGGAAGGCGGCCATATGGGTGCGCAAGCGGTGTGCGTCGACGGTGCGGTATTCGTCCAGGTGTTGGCGGACATCCTCCAGCGAAAAATTCTCGGCAGCGCCGGGCAGGCCAAAGACCACGTTTCGGGCCAACTGGGTCTTTCTATCGTCGGACATCTCGGCAAAACGGCGGCTGGCAGCCTCGCGCAACGCGTCCGAGAAGTCTTCTTCCGCCCCGACGCGTTCCAGAATGTGCAGGTCGAAGGCAGCAAAATCCGTCAGGTCAAATCGCATGCAGGTCGCGCCGGTCGGCAGCCGGTACGCCAGATCGGTGCGGGTCCAGTCGAGCACCGGCATGAAATTGTAGCAGATCGTGTTCACCCCGGCCGTCGCGAGGTTGCGCATGCTGTCGCGGTAGGTTTCCAGATGCGCGCGCCAGTTCCCCGCCTGCTTCTTGATGTCTTCCGACACCGGCAGGCTTTCGACCACGTCCCAGGTCAGCGTCGAGGGTGCGCCATCCGACATGGCGGCAATTTCGGCCTTTCGCTGCTCGATCTCTTTCAGGGTCCAGACGTTGCCGGTCGGCACATGGTGCAGCGCCGAGACGATTCCCTCTACGCCCGCTTGCCGAATGTCATCAATCGATACCAGGTCCTTGGGGCCGAACCACCGCCACGTCTGTCTCATTCAAATCTCCTCGAAACGCGCCCGCCGGGTCATTGCGTGCCCTGGACACCGGCGAAATAGCACGGACAAAAAACGTTGACTAGTATGGAAGTTTGTTGAATAGAGTCTCGCCACGCACTTTCACGCAATCGGGTGAACAGACTTGGCACTGGATCCAACAGCACCGATCGGCCCGCAACTGCATGCGATCCTGCGTGACAGGATCGTCCGCAACAGGCTCGCACCCGGCAGCCGGATCTCTGAAACCGAGGTCGCGCGGCAGTTTTCCATCAGCCGCCAGCCGGTCCGTGAAACCTTCATCAAGCTGTCCGAGGAAGGGCTGATCGACATCCGCCCTCAACGCAGCACCGTCATTCGCAAGATCGACCCGTCCACCGTGCTTGATGCCCGTTTCGTGCGAGAGGCCGTTGAGGCCGATATCGTGCGGCTGCTTGCTCAGTCCCCCGACCCCAGGCTGGTCGCGGAGTTGCGTGCCCAGCTTGCGGATCAGGACCGGATCGCCAAAGAGGCCCCCGACGAATTCATTCGCGCCGACGAGAAGTTTCACTTCACGCTGGCCGATGGCGCGGGCAAGGGCAATGTCTGGCACATCATCCAGGGCCTGAAATCGCAGATGGACCGCGTGCGGTTCCTCAGCTTCGGCCTGTTCTCGCTGGATCGCCTGATGCAGCAGCACCGCGATATCGTTGATCGTATCGAGCAGGGCGACGTTGCCGGCGCCGAGACCGCCACGCGTCACCACCTGAGGGCGGTCCTGTCGGATCTGCCCGACATCATTCGCGCCAATCCGGATGTCTTCACGACGCCAAACCCGGATGACGTGAGTCCCACCGAACCAACCCACAACACCTTGAGGAGGACCCCATGACTCTGAAACAAACGCTTGGAAGCCTGCTGGCCGCCGGCATCGCTTCGACGATGCTGTCGGGCACTGCGATTGCAGCTGACATGACGCTCAAGCTTGGCCACCTGGCCAACGAGCAGAACCCCTGGCACCTGGCCGCCGTGAAGTTCGGCGAAGAGCTTGCCGCCCTGACCGATGGCCGCATCGAAGTCCAGGTTTTCCCGAATGAATCCCTCGGGAAAGAGATCGACCTGATCAACGGCATGCAGCTTGGCACCGTCGACATGACGATTTCCGGCGAAAGCCTGCAGAACTGGGCACCGATGGCTGCACTCCTGGCCGTTCCCTACGCCTACAAATCGCTTGAGCACATGGATGCAACGGCGGGCGGCGAGATCGGTGACCAGATCAAGGCGCAGATCATCGAGAAGGTGCAGGTTCGCCCGATCGCCTATTTTGCACGCGGCCCGCGGAACCTGACCTCGAACGAACCCTACGTGACGCCGGACGACCTGAACGGCCTGAAGATGCGCGTTCCCAACGTTCCGCTGTTCGTGGACGTCTGGAAATCGCTGGGCGCCCAGCCGACTCCGATGGCCTTCTCCGAGGTGTTCACCTCGCTGCAGAACGGCACGATCGGTGCGCAGGAAAACCCGCTTGCGCTGATCCGCTCGGCCAACTTCAACGAAGTGCAGAGCCACGTGAACATGACCGAGCACGTGCGGTCCTGGATCTACATGGTTCTGGCCGAATCCACCTGGCAGAAACTGTCGGCCGAAGATCAGGCCGCCGTCATGCAGGCAGCCGCCACGGCCCAGGCCTATGAACGCGTCCTGTTCGAGGAAAGCCTCGCCGCCGACCGTGCCTATCTCGAAGAAAAGGGCATGACCTTCGTCGAGGTCGACGGTGCCGCCTATGCCGCCAAGGCCAAGGATGCCGTTCTGGCCAACGTCAGTGACGAGATCAAGCCGATCGTCGAACAGCTGTTCGCCGAATAATCCACGCGCGATCCTAAAAAACGCACCGATGCCCAGGCGGCGTCGGTGCCCCAGGGACATTCACACACATGGCACTTCTGGACAGGCTGACCAAGTTCTTGGCGGCCATCTGCATGGTCGGAGTCGGCGTTTCGTTTGCCACGCTGATCGCTGTCGTTCTCACACAAGTCGTCGGACGCACCATCGGCTCTTCGCCGGTCTGGACCGAGGAACTTACCCGTTTCGCCCTGCTGTACCTCGCAGCCTTCGGAGTCGGCCTGTCGTTCCGCTCTGGCGACCTCGTCAACGTCGACGTGGTCTGCGAAAACCTGCCTGGGCGCTTGCCCTGGCTGCTTCGACTGATCTCGGCGGTGTTCACCGGCGGGCTGGCGCTGATGCTGATCTCGCATTCCTGGAAATTTACCTCCATCGGAAAGATGCAGACGTCTCCGGCCCTTGGTCTGCAGATGACCTACGTCCACTTCACCGTCACGTTGCTGCTGGTTCTGCTCTTCGTGTTTGCCGCGCTGCGGGTCATCAACATGCTGTTCGGCCGAAACAACGGCCTGCCGCTCAAGCAGACGGAAGGTTGAACGCATGGAAGTCTGGGTTCTCTTTACAGTTTTCATTTCCGGTCTGATCATCGGTGTGCCGGTCGCAGTCACGCTGGGTTTGTCGTCGGCGGTCTATCTGATGATGTCCGGCATCCCGCTCGTGGTGATGCCGCAGAAGATCTATGCTGGCATGGATGTCTTTGTTCTGCTGTCGATCCCGGGATTCATCCTCGCCGGCAACCTGATGAACCGCGGTGGCATCACCAACCGCATCATCCGCTTTGCCAATGCGCTCGTGGGCTGGATCCGAGGCGGGCTTGGCCTGACCAACATCGCCGCCTCGATGCTGTTTGGCGGCATTACCGGAACGGCCGTGGCCGATGCGGCCTCCATCGGTGGCGTCATGATCCCCGGCATGAAGAAGGCCGGCTACCCGGCTGATTTCTCGGCCGCCGTGACGGCCGCATCCTCGACCGTGGGGCCGATCATTCCGCCCTCCGTACCGATGATCATCGTCGGCGCCCTGTCGGGCATCTCGGTCGGCAAGATGTTCATGGCCGGCGCCATACCCGGCATCCTGATGGGGCTGGCGATGATGGTGACCTGCTACATCATCTCGGTGCGCCGGAACTACCCGCGCCAGGAATGGCAGGGCATCGGCGAGGTTGGCCGCTCTTTTGCCGCCGCTTTCTGGGCGCTCGCCATGACCGGCCTGATCATCTACGGCCTGCTCAGCGGCCTTGCCACGCCCACCGAAACCGCTGTCGTCGCCTCGCTCTATGCGTTCATCGTCGGCGCCTTCGTCTATCGCGAGCTGCCCATCAAGGACCTGCCGAACGTGATCGTCGAAAGCGGCATCTCCTCGGCGGCGATCCTTGCCCTTGTCGGGTTCGCCAATGTCTTTGGCTGGATCCTCGTGTCGGAGCAGATCCCCCAGGCCATCGCCAACGGGGTGCTGGCGATGACTGACAACCGCATCGTGGTGATCCTGATCATCAACCTGCTGTTGCTGTTCGTGGGCATGTTCATGGAGACCATCGCCGCGCTCATCATCCTGTTCGTACCGCTCTTGTCGCTGGCGCAGGCGGTCGGCATCGAGCCGCTGCACTTCGCGACCTTCGCGGTGCTGAACCTGATGATCGGCCTGACGACGCCGCCGGTCGGTGTCTGCCTGTTTGTCTGCGCCGGCATTGCCAAGCTGCCGCTGACCCCGGTTGTGGTGGCGATCCTGCCCTTCCTTCTGACCAACATCCTGGTGTTGCTCGCGGTCTCGTTCTACCCGCCGCTGGCCACCTGGCTTCCCTCCATTCTCGCGCCATAGGAGCGTTCCATGCACACTCGCGTTTGCCGCCTGCACGGACAGCATGACATCCGTATCGAGGAAATTCCCGTCGAGGCCCCGGCCCCGGGCGAGGTGATCGTCACCGTTGGAGCTGGCGGTATCTGCGGCTCGGACCTGCACTATTATCAGGACGGCGGCTTTGGCCCGATCCGGGTGCGCGAGCCGATCATCCTTGGCCACGAGGCGGCGGGAACCATCGCCGCCGTCGGGGCAGGGGTCGAGGGGCTGGCAATTGGTGATCGGGTCGCGATGAGCCCCAGCAACCCTTGCGGGTCCTGCAAGTATTGCGACCAGGGGCTCTACAACCATTGCCTCAACATGCGCTTCCGGGGGTCCGCGATGCGGCTGCCGCACGAACAGGGGCTGTTTCGCGATCGCGTGCCGGTGCGCGCCGAGCATTGCGTGAAGGTCTCCGATGACATCACCATCGGCGAGGCCGCCTGTTCCGAGCCGCTGTCGGTCTGCGTGCATGCGCGGGCGCAGGCCGGAGACCTTGCGGGAAAGTCGGTGCTGGTCACCGGATCTGGCCCGATTGGCGTGCTGTGCGCGGCGCTGGCCGCCGAGGCCGGTGCGGCGGAAATCGTCGTGACCGACCTGCAGGACGTGCCGCTTTCGGTGGCCGCGCGGATGGGCGCGACAGAGACGATCAACGTTGCGACCAACAACGCCCGGATGGCGGAGTTTGCTGTCGACAAGGGGCATTTTGACGTCTGTTTCGAATGCACTGCGGCCGCTCCGGCGATCCGCTCGGCCATCGAGGCGTTGCATCCACGCGGCACCCTTGTGCAGGTCGGGGTGACGGGCGACCTGCCGCTGCCGATCAACCTTCTGGTCAGCAAGGAGATCGTGCTGAAAGGTTCGCACCGGTTCCACCCGGAGTTCCCGCAGGCGGTCGCCTTGATCAACACACGCACCATCGACCTGCGCCCGATGATCACCCAGACCTTTCCGCTGGAGGACGCCCTGAAGGCGTTCGAGGTGGCCGGAGACCGGACCCAGGCAGTCAAGGTTCAACTGACGTTCGCCTGATCGCGGATCGGCGGGGTTGAAACCTGTCCTCTGCAAACGTTGATCCCTCCCGTCGGCCCCCTGTCGCACATGACCGGGGGCCGATGCGTTCTGATGACCTGTGGTGGTGGCCAAGTCGAGGCGCGTACAGGCGCGGGTCGACTTGGCAAGGCAGGGACGCGGCGAGGTTTCAGGGCTGTTTCATTGGATGCAGTGCGACCGGAATCCACACCGCTGCGCTGCAGAATGGCCTTGCGATTGCAGAGACATTGGTTCACCGTTTAGCCTTGGTTTTCTTGCTTCTTGCTGAAGCCGGGATGGAATGAGATGAGCCACCATTGCCCACCTGTGGCAGCGGCCTCCTGCGCTGGCCATGCTGGTTAGAGACCGCCGCCAAAGTGCGGCCGTCGGCGCGGACGAGATCTCGGGGGCCCTGTTGGACAGGCCTGGCCCGCCGCGCGACCGTGCTGATCCACAACCAGATGAGACGCGACCCACGGCCATCGGCACGTCGTGGAGCGTCCGGACCTGTGCGACACCCCACGGCGATACACATGTTTGGCGAATTGGTCATGTCCGGCCGATCGGGTCGGAAATGCAAGTGTCGCGTCTTGGTTCACACCGTGACCCGCGTGCAACGCGCCGCGATCAAGGTACGGCGTTTGCGGGGTCCCGCGCCCCCCTGGATTTCTGCCGGCCACAAGGCCCTGCAACAAAGGAACTGCCATGTCCGTAGGTCGGATCGGGAACTATGAAACCGGGGTCAAGGCCTGCTGCATGGCACCGACCCTGCTGCTGAAAGCTGCGGAGAGGATCGTCGAACTGGATGTGAACGCGCTGGCGGTTCTGGACCGCCACGGTGTTGTGCTCGGCATCCTGACTGATCACGACATCATTCGGGCACTGGTGAAATCGGGAAACCAGCTCGATCTCGAAACCGTCGGGGATTGCATGACGACACCCGCCATTACTTGCGAGATCGACACGCGTTTGTCCGTTGCGCTCAAGCTGATGCAAACGCACCGGATCCGGCATTTGGCCATCGTGCGTGATGGTGCGTTTGTGAGAATGTTCACCCTCAAGGAGCTGCTGGAACAGATCCACCAGGACGACGAACTCGAAGTCGGGGTACTGCGTGACCTGGCGACGGGGCGTTTGGCTCCGAACATCTGACCGCCAGAAAGACACGGGAAATCAGATGGAACTGCGTCCGATTGCCAACGTCGTTGGGTACCTTGCCGCCGTTATGGGGTGCCTCATGATGGCCTGTGGCGTGCTGGATTTCTTTACCGGCGGGCAGCCAGGGTCGGTGTTCATGCTATCGGGGATTCTCGTGATCCTCATGTCGGGATTCCTGGTGCTGGCGACGGCCAACGCCCGGGTACGTCTGCTGGACCGGCGGCAGGCGTTTCTGCTCACGACAATGGTCTGGAGCGTTCTGCCAGCGGTCGGCGCGGTGCCCTTCATCCTGGGCGATCCGCATGTCTCGATTGTCGACGCTTATTTCGAGGCGATGTCGGGCATGACCACGACGGGATCGACGGTTTTTCCCGGCCTTGATGACATGCCCAGGGGCGTTCTGCTCTGGCGGGGAATCCTGCAATGGCTGGGCGGCCTCGGGATCGTGATCGTTGCGATGATCTTTCTGCCGGCCATGCGGGTCGGCGGGATGCAGTTCTTTCTGACAGAGGGGTTCGATACCCTTGGCAAGATCATGCCCCGCGCGATGGATATCGCGAAATCGCTGTTGGGTATCTACATCCTGCTGTCGGTGGCCTGCATGGTGGCCTACCTGGCCTTTGGAATGGGGATATTTGATGCATTGGTCCATGCCTTGACCACCATCTCCACCGGCGGATTTTCCACCTCGGACGCATCCTTTGCGCGGTTTGTCGGACCGTTGGAATATGTCTCGGCCGCCTTCATGGTTCTTGCCAGCCTGCCGTTGGTGCGGTTCGTGCAACTGTGTTCCGGGCATGCTGGCCCGATGTTTCGGGATGTGCAGGTTCGCGCCTACCTGCGTTGGATCCTGGTCATCTGCGGGCTGGTGGTGTTGCAGCGGTGGGTCACCGGCCAGGGGGAGTTGAGCGTTGTCCTGCGCGAAACCGTGTTCAATGTCGTCACGCTGTTTTCGGGCACGGGCTACGCCAGCGAAGACATCACCGGATGGGGCAGCTTTGCCATGGTCGTGATTGTGGTCGCCGGGCTGATCGGCGGTTGCACCGGGTCAACCGCCTGTTCGGTCAAGGTCTTTCGCTGGCTCATTCTGTGGGAAAGCATCAAGCACCACATCCGCAAGATGTACTCGCCAAGCGTGGTGGACGTGCCGCGGCTGGCGCAACGCCGGTTGGAGGATGACGTCATCAACTCGGTCATGGCGTTCTTCACGTTGTTCTTTCTGACACTCGGGTTGACGTCGGTGGCCATTGCCCTGACCGGCCTGTCGTTCCAGACCTCGGTCACCGCCGCCTGGACCTCTGTCGCCAATATCGGCCCGGCCTTTGGCGAACGGGTCGGGGTGTCGGGGTCGATGGAGGATTTTCCGAGCACCGCCAAATGGATCATGATTTTTGGAATGCTCGCCGGGCGGCTTGAAATCCTGTCGCTGTACGTGTTGTTCACGCGGCGGTTCTGGATCGGGTGAGCCCGGGGAGGGGATGCCCGTCTCAGGCCGCTTCGGAGGCTGGCAGGTAGCCTTTGTTCCCGGATGCTGGCCAACGACGTTGATGACGGGCACGGGCCGGCAGGCGGTGTCAGTCAGCCGTCAAGGTGTTCAGGAACGCGTCGAGGTCCGCCATTTCTGACGGCGTCAGGTCCAGCGGTTCCAGGATTGCCTCGCCATCCGCGTGAAGCCGCTCCAGATCGATTGTCGAGTAGTGCTCGAGCACGTCGGTCAGGCGTGCAAGGCTGCCGTCGTGCATGTAGGGGGCAGTGTTGGCGACGTTTCGAAGGCCGGGCACACGGAATGTGCCAAAGTCGGCGTGTTTCGGCTCGACCTGACGCACGGCCCAGGCACCTGACCGGCCGGGATCGTCGCTGTAGTCGCCATCCAGGGTGAAGGGACTCGATTTCAACTGTTGCAGCCCGCGGTGGCGGCCTTCATCCACGCCACCGCTGCTCAGAAAATACCCGACGCCGGCATCGTGGAACTCACCGTTGGTGAACAACGGGCCGGAATGGCAAAAATTGCACTTTCCCCGTCCGACGAACAGCGAAAGGCCACGTTGTGCGGCCTCTGGATAGCCTGCGGCCGTGGCCTCGTCGCCTGCCTGCAAGGCATCCCGAAACCGGTCGAAGGGGGTTTGACCGGTTACAAGGGTTTCCTGATAGGCAGCCAGCGCCTTGGCAATGTTGACCGAAACCTCCAGAGCAGGTTGGCTGGCCGCGTCTTCGAAAACGGCGCCATAGGCCGGTTGGAAGCGAGCGGTGGTTGCGATGCGCTTCACATCCTCAGGGGTCAGGTCCAGCTCTTCCGGATGCAGGATCGGCAGCAGGCTTTGCGCCCACAGGTTGTCGGTGCTGCCATCCCATCCGAACCAGCGATGGAACCCGAGGTTCGCAAGGGCAAGCGTGTTGCGGGGCAAGGTCAGCGCGTCACTTGCGACCGGCTGGCCATCTGAAAACGCCATCTCCGGGTCGTGACAGCTTGCGCAGGACATCTCGCCGGAGCGCGACAGGTCGGTGCTGAAGAACAGATCGCGCCCAAGCGCAATGGCAGCGGGGTCTCCGGACACGCGGTTGCTTGCATCGTCAGGAGTTGCGACCGGCCAGGGGCCGTGCAGAAGGACCAGATCGACCTCTGCGGGAGTCAGGATCACGCTGCCGGTCTGGGCCAGCGAACTTGCACCTGCCAACGCACAGGCAAGGGCCACGCCCACTCCTGCCAACCCCCTCATCGCGCCATCAACTCGGTCGAAAAGCGGGCGATGCCGTGATCGGTGTCGGCGGTCACATCCACTCGCCACAGGCCGGGCATGTGAAACACCATGCCAGCGGCAGTGAAGGTTCCGTCAGTCTCTGCCGTGATCGTCGGGCGATAGTTCATGCCGTGTTGGTGGGCGGGCATGAGGGCGGTCACCGATAGGCCGCGTGGCGTGGCCTCGTCACAGATCCAGACCTGTGCCTCAAAGGGCTGCGCGACCGGCACCGGTTGATCTGCAATCAGAATTGCCGCCTGAACGCCCATGGAGGTGTCCGGCGTCATCGTGCTCCACCCATCGGGAACCGCGCAGGCAGCGGAACAACTGGACCCCATCAGACCCGTTACCAGCGTGATTGCCCCCATCCGCATCTACTTGATCAGGCCCAGCATGGCCTGCGCGTTGCCATAGGCGATCTTTCGCGCCAGACCCTCTGGCAAATCGGACAACCAGGCGCGCGAATAGTCGGCATGCGGCCCGATGTAATACCACCGCTCGGGTGCGAAGGTATCGGTGCCAACCATGAACCGATCGGGGAATTCCTCAAAAGCGGCACGCCATTGCGGGTCGACCTTGCCATCGGATGCCATGTCGGATCGATAGGCAAGATCCGACCAGAGCGCCCTGTGCCGGCGCAAGGTTGCGCGCACCTCGTCCGGGCGGTCAAACCCGGAATGGGCCCAAAGGACCCGGGCGTCCGGATAGTATTCGAAGATCAGATCGATCGCGGCGGCGTCCGAATGGGCGTGCAGCAGCAGGTCGTGTTCCTTTGCCAAGGCGATCATCCGTTGCAGCACGTCGGTCTTGATATCGTCCCCGTAGGCGTGAAATTCGCCGAGGGCCTTGTACTCGAACCTGGCAAGCCTGCCTTCGACATAGTCGATCACCGTCGGGTCATGCATCCACGTCCCGATCTCGCCCCGCTTCCGGTAGGGGCGCAGTGCGGGAACCACGATGTCCGGCGCGGCTGCCTTCAGTCTTTGCGTTCCAGTGTCGTCCGAGCTGGACACCAGCGCCGAGATCACCCCGGCATCGCGCAGGATCTTGGCCGCCTGTCTCGGAGGGACGGCTTTCACCGCATCATGGCTGTAGTGAACATGGGCATCGAATATCGGGAGATCCTGCGCCATCGACGGTGCAGATCCGAGGCCCAGGGCAAACGCCAGACCAAGTCGTATCATATGTCGATCCTTCCAGTTTTCAGGCCGTTCTTGCCGGGTCGTACCAACAAAGTGCCCCGGGCCGATGAACCCAAGCAAGGTTCCTCGATTTTGCAAGTCGTTTAAAGAGAGAAGTAGAGCCAGGTTTGAGACCGTCAAAAACCAAGTGAGCGGCCTCGGAGAACCTCGCTGTTCGAGTGGTAGGGATGATCGGGCGGGTTCTGCGCAATGCGACAGCGAAGGGGGGCGTTGATCGGGACGTGACCGTCGTTCGGAACGGTGGCCTGGACCATGCCCCTGGCAACGGTCCACAAGGCCGCTTTGCTGGATCGTGTGGACCTTGGTCGCGTGCTGACAGACCTCTGGGGCCGGCATGGCGACACCTACGGCGCGCCCGTCCTGCAGCTCTGCGCATACCTGTTGCGACACGCCGGCAAGGTGCTGCAGTATCCGTCTTCGCAGTTTTTGGCATCAACGACGGCCGGGACCAAGAGAAGGTTCGACTCCTCTGGTTGGTTTGAGTGTGCGGCGCGCTGGCGTTGATGCAAGTGGCGCGTTTCGAGCGTCTTTCGCTTGATCCTTTCTCGGTGTTGTGAACCGCACTGGATTCGGCGGCGGCTGATCTGTCTTGGCTACGCGGCCATGTCTGATCCTTCCAGAACGGCGAAGAAGTTCCCCTCGGCTGTTGCTGGCGGGATGGGTCCGATGGACTCCGGCAATCGGCGAGTGTTGAACCAGTCGACCCATTCGAGTGTGGCATACGTCACGGTTTCAAAGCTTTTCCAGGGTCCGCGACGGTGGATGATTTCTGCCTTGAAAAGACCATCTATCGCCTCGGCCAAGGCGGTGTCATGGGAATCCCCGACGCTACCGACAGTCGGGGGCTTTTGGCCTTAACCAGCCGTTCGGTGTTTTTGATCGACAAGATTTGCGATCCACGGTCCGAATGGTGGACGAGCGTGTCATGTGCTGGCCTGGGTTGATGGATGGCATTGTTCCAATGCATCTATCACCCGGCAGGTGATTGCCCTGCAATCACCGAGAGGAGGGGCAAAACATGCAGACGCCTTGCGCAGAAACTCATTGGCCTGCTTCATCTCACGGTTCTCGCGTTCCAGTGCCTTCATCTAATCAGCCATATCCGTCGTGGGGCTGCCGCGCTGGCCGCTATCGATCTCGGCTTTCTTGACCCACTCGTTCAACGTTCGTGGAGCGCAGCCGATCTTCGCAGAAATCGACAGGATCGATGACCAGCGGCACTCATGCTGACCTTCGTTGTTCGAAACCATCCGCACTGCACGTTCGCGCACTTCCGGGGAATACTTGATCGTCGTCTTACTCATGATGCTCCATCCTTCTCAGGTGTCGGAGCCTCCCGCAAACACGGCGCGGTTCAAGCCAGCGACGAGATCATCACCGAATTCGGCCCTTGATCCGACCTGAAGTCGGTTGTGGCTGCGGCTGGACCTGGTTGCCGAAGGCGGAAACCGTCTCTCGAATCATGCTCCGATTGTCTTGGCGCCGGGTGGTCGCGCGGCGTTGCGTGAAAGAGTTCGAGATCTTTCCGCGAGGGCGGGCCTCCCGAAGATGGTATTTTCTTGATCATTGCGACTTTCACATTGGAAAGTGAATTTTATACTTGAAAAATGTCGGCGACATCTGCCACGCTGTCACGGAGGCGCAAGGTAAATGGCAGACGTCGACGACGGTGCGCTTCACGGGAGGAAAAATGGCTGATTCTTTCGATCACATCGTCATCGGTGGCGGCACGGCCGGGTGCGTTGCGGCTTCGCGCCTGGTGGAGGACGGCAATGCCCGGGTGTTGATCCTGGAAGCGGGGCATCACCACCGTCACCCCTACATCGATATGCCGCCGGGCGTGTTCAAGCTGCTGAAGGGCGGCTCCAAGTTCTTCAAGACGCATGTCTCCGTACCGCAGGACCAGCTCGGCGGGCGCACCACCGAGATCCCGCAGGGCAATGTGCTGGGCGGCGGTTCATCGGTGAACGGGCAGGCCTATGTGCGCGCGCGCCCCTCCGACTACGATGAGTGGCACGAGATGCTGCGCGGCAATAACGACTCTTTGAGTTGGGCCTGGGAGGACATCCTTCCGCACTACATCCGCATGGAAGCCAACCAGCAGTTGAACGACGAGTTCCACGGCACCGAGGGCCGGCTGCCCGTCTCCTATCCCGGCTATGTCGATGATTGCGCGCGTTGGTTCATGCAATCCCTGCAAGCGAAGGGTGAGCCCTACAACCATGATTTCAATGGCGCGACGCAGCGCGGCGTGGGCTTGTTCCAGTTCATCCACAACAAGGGGCAACGCTACTCGGCCGCCTATGCCTTCATCGATCCGATCAAGGACAACCCGAAGCTGACCATCCGGCTTCAGGCCGAAGTCCATCGGATCATCATAGAAGACAGCCGCGCTGTCGGCGTTGTCTACAAGGACAAGGACGGCGAGCACGACGTGCGCACCGATGGCGAGATCCTGCTGACGGCGGGCGCCTACATGACACCGAAGCTCATGATGCTGTCAGGTCTCGGCCCGGCGGATCACCTGCGCGAGCATGGCATTGAAATCGTGCAGGACATGCCCGGCGTGGGCAAGAACCTCAAGGATCACCCCGATTGTTCGGTCGTTGCGCGCGCCAATGGCAAGTTCGGTTACTACGGCCAGGACAAGGGCGTGCGGATGCTGCTCAACGGCATCGAGTTCAAGACCTTCGGGCGTGGTCGCATCACCACGACGGGGCTGGAGGCGGCCTGCTTCGTCAATCCGACCGACCCCGAGGCCCCGCCGACGCATGAGGCCTACATGATCCCGGTCCTCTATCTCGACGATGACGACCTGGCGCGGGTTGGCGATGGCTATGGCATGTCGATCCAATGCGTGTTGCTGAAGCCGAAATCGGTGGGCGACGTGCGGCTGGCCTCGGCCGATCCTTCGGCCATGCCCCTGGTCAATCCCAACTTCCTCGGCGAACCCGAGGATATGGAGGCGATGAAGACCGGCCTGCGCTATTTCCGGGACATCATGCTGACCAAGCCGCTCGGCGACAAGGTCAAGGAGATCGTCGCCCCGGCCGATTTCGACGATGACGCGGCCTTTACCGCGCATATCAAGCGCACGGTGAAGACCAATTTCCACCCGCTCGGCACCGCGAAAATGGGGGCTGATGGCGACCCGATCGCGGTGCTCGACGCCCGCATGCGGGTGCGCGGAATCGAGGGGCTTCGGGTGGCCGACATGTCCGCCGCGCCGGAAATCCCGGCCGGCAATACCATGGCCCCGGCGATGCTGCTGGGCGACCGCTGCGCGGACCTTGTGATGGGGCGGCTGTGAACATGATTGAAAGAACGAACGACAGCGTGGGAGGACTACATGCCTGATCTCGGAAGGCTGCTGCGCGAGAAGAACATCATCTTCGTCACGCTGGCGTTGGCCCTTGTCTTTTATCTCATCAGCCCACGTTTCCTGAGCCTGGACAACATGTCGGCCATTTCGCGTCAGATCGTGCCGATCGGCCTGATCGCGCTCGGTCAGTTCTTTGTTGTCGTTTCCGGAAATATCGACCTGTCGCTGGGCATGGGGTCGGTGCTTTGGGCCATTGTGCTGGGCGTGTTCTTCGGCCTAACCGGCGGAGTTGCCGTCGGCATCATCGCCGTGATCGTCTTCTCGCTGGCGGTCGGGTTCTTCAACGGGGTGATGGTTGCCAAGCTGAAACTGCCGGCCTTCATCGTGACGCTCTCGATGCTGTTCGTGGCCCAGGGCCTCTCGGGGCTAATCATTCCGCGCGGGCAGCAGATCTTCCTGATGGGCGGTTTCTTCAAATTCGTCGGTGCAGAGAAATTCATGGGGCTCTACTGGTCCTTTCTGTTTCTCGTGGCGCTCTACGTGCTGGCCTATGTCGTCTACAATCACACCCGCTGGGGTGCCTATGTCATCGCCATTGGCAACAGCGAAGAAAACGCCAAGCTCGCCGGCATCAATGTCGACCGGGTCAAGATCGGCATCTTCATGTTCTCGGCGCTCTGTTCCGGGTTTGCCGGCATCATCCTTTCCTCGCGCATGGGCTTCGTTCAGCCGGGGCTGGATGGCAACGGCCTGCTGCTTGACGGCATTGCCGCGATCATCATCGGCGGCGTGCTGATCCTTGGCGGGCGCGGCACCATCGGCGGCGCCTTCTGGGGGCTGCTGTTCATCGGCGTCATCAACAACGCACTCAATCTGCTGAACGTCGAGGACGTCTGGCACCAGGTCTTCAAGGGCACGGTGATCCTTGCCGCGCTCGGCGCGAACTACGTGCTGTGGCAATCCCGGCAGGTAGAAGCGCACTGATCCAAACTCAAGAAAAGTCGGACCTACCGACTGATCAAAATCATCACCAGGAGGAGAAACGCAATGAGACTCAAGACAATGACGGCTGGCCTCGCGCTTGCCACAGCATTTGGGGTGGGTGCCGCACTCGCCGCTGACGACACGCTCGACATCGTCTTTATCAATGACGGTCACGTCGCCCCCTATCACGTCGCATGGCTGACGGGGTTCGAGGATGCGATTGCTGCCTATGACAAGGCATTCGCTGATGTGAAGGTTACCGGGCGCTGGCTGTCGGCCGAAGGTTCTCTGGAGAAGATGATCCAGCAGACCGAGGTCACGATCAACGAAAAACCCGACGTGATGTTCGTCAACGCGATCAATGTCGACGCGTTCGAACCGCTGGTTGCCAAGGCACAAGCCGAGGGTATCACCTGGATCGCCGTTCACTCCCCGATGGAGAGCGCCGACTACAGCTTCACGCTGGGCGACGTTGTCAATGGCACCAACCAGGGCATGGCGATGTGCGCATTGTCCAAGGGCGAGCCTTTCCAGGTTGGCGTCATGCTCGGCCAGGCCGGCAACCCCTCGGGCGAGGCGCGTCGCGAAGGCATCCTCAAGGGCATCGCCACCTGTGACAACGTCGAGGTCGTGGCCGAACAACCTGCCGACTGGGACACTGTCAAGGCCCAGACCATCGCCGAGAACTGGTTCACCCAGTACCCGGATCTGGACGCGATCTCGGGTGTGACCGACGGCTACATGTACCCTTCCATCGCGATTGCCACCAACTCCGGAAAAACGGACATCCAGTTCTACGGATATGATGGTGACATCCCGATCATCCAGCAGATGGAAAACGGGCAGGTCATGGCCGACATCCTTCTGTCGGGCACCCGCGAAGGCTGGAACTTTGTTCAGATGGCCTATCGCATCCACAAGGGCGAGACGCCGGACAAGGTCTATGACTTCTTTACGCCGCTGGTGCTGACCGAAGCGAACCACAAGATCGCGCTCGAGCATGGCTTCCCGGAAGACGTGCAGGTCTACTACGTGCCGGAGGCGCTCGAAGTGGCCGCAAAGGGCTACCTCGAGTTCGGCCCTGACTCCGTGAAGTAACGACACCCGAACCACCGGTCCCTGCGTGGGGCCGGTGGCCCACCTCCCAGGGAACAGCAAGATGACAAGCACTGCCAGTCTCGGCAATGGGACAAAGAAGAAGAGCCTCGACGGCCTCATGCTTCGCTATCTCGTCCTGATCGGCCTGATCGTGATCGCGTCGGTCGGCTTCTCCATGGCCAACGACAACTTCTACTCGCTGGTCAATATCGGCATCCTGCTGCGCTCCATCGCAGTGCTGTTCCTTGTGTCGATGGGGATGACATTTATCATCCTGACCGGCGGTATCGACCTGTCGATCGGCTCGAACGTGGCGTTCTCCGGCGCCGTCGGCGTGATCACCCTCACGACAACTGGAAGCGCAACGCTCGGGTTCATAACAGCACTCCTCGCCGGCATGTTCATCGGCTCGATCAACGGTTTCTTCATCGGTCGGCTAAAGCTTTCGGCGTTCATGGTCAGCCTCGCCACCTATGCGTTGGCGCGCGGCCTGGCGCTGGTGCTCTTTGACGCCAACTCGATCAATGTCGACAACATCACCTTCCTGTGGCTCGGCGGGGTCAGCTGGGGCAACATGCCCGTCGTCATCCCATTTGTGGCCCTGGTCTTCGTCGTCCTGTCCATCGTTCTCTACAAGACACCCTTCGGGCGCGACGTCTACGCCGCTGGCGCCAACGTCAACACCGCCTTCGTGCTTGGCCGCCGCCCCGAGCGTACGCTCGTCTGGGTCTATGTGCTGTCGGGTGCGCTGGCGGGACTCTCGGCGATCATCACTGTCGGACGTGTTTCCTCCGGCCAACCCTGGGCGGGGCTCTATCTCGAGTTCGATGCCATTACGGCCGTTATCCTTGGCGGCACCTCGCTCTTTGGTGGGCGTGGCAGGCTTCTGGGCACCATTCTGGGCGTCCTGCTCTATGGCATCATCATCAACGGGCTCGTGTTGACTGGCACCAACCCCTATCTGCAGAGCCTCATCAAAGGTTTGATTCTGCTGGGTGTTGTTCTCCTCGACACGCTGACGCAAAGGGGGAAAACGGCATGAGCAACCGGATCGACATGAAGGGGATCACCAAGAGCTTCTTTGCCACCCGTGCCCTGGACGACGTGGATTTCTCTTGCTTGTCGGGCGAGGTCCACGCGCTGGTCGGCCTCAACGGGGCGGGCAAGTCCACGCTGATGAAGGTCCTCGGGGGGATCTACCACGCCGATGAAGGCGTCATCGAGGTCAGTGGTACAGAGGTGAGCATTTCCTCGCCCGCCGATGCCGGGGCTGCCGGGATCTCGATGATCCACCAGGAGTTGTCGCTCATCAACGAGTTGACGGTTGCCGCGAATATCTTTCTCGGGCGCGAGTTGAAACGCGCCGGGACGCCGTTTCTGGACAAGCGCGAGATGGCAACACGGGTGAAGGCCCAGCTGGATCGCTTCGGCCTGAAGCTCGACCCGAATTTGCCGGTGCGCGAGTTGAATTCCGGCGAAAAGCAGATCGTCGAAATCATCCGATCCCTGATGTCCAACAGTTGGCTGATCGTGATGGATGAACCGACGTCCGCCTTGTCGGAAGAAGACAAGGAACGGCTCTTTGGCTTCATCGAACGGATGAAGCAGGAAGGGATCGCAATTATCTACATCTCGCATCATATGCCGGAGATCTTCGGGATCGCCGAACGGGTCACCGTGATGCGGGACGGCAAGATCGTGCTGTCCGAAAGAATCCCGGACACCAGCGAGCCCGCCGTCATCCGTTCCATGACCGGACGCGAACTTGCCCGCTTCGAGAAACCCCACAAGGAAATCTCCGGCGAGCCTGTTCTGAAGGTCGAGAGCCTGACGAAACCGGGCAGTTTCGACGATGTTTCCTTCGATATTCGCCGGGGCGAAATCGTGGTCCTGACCGGGTTGCGCGGCTGCGGCGCGCCGGAACTCGCCAAGGCCGTGTTCGGTCTGGATGGCGATTATTCAGGTCAGGTCATCTATCGCGGAAGACCTCTCGTTCCAGGCCGCGGCCCGGCGGTTTCGGTACGGGAGGGCATGGGGCTGGTCACCGAGAACCGTGACAAGAACGGGATCCTTCCTCCATTGTCCGTTCGGGACAATATCGCCCTACCGTTTCTGGAAAAGGCTGTTCGGGGCGGGGTTCTCAACAAGGGTCAGATTGAAGCCGTTGTGGACAAGGCAATTCACGATACATCGACCAAGACATCCTCGCCCGATCAGGAGATCCGCTTCCTGTCAGGCGGCAACAAGCAGAAGATCTGCTTTTCCCGTTGGTTGGACGAGGATCTGGAACTCCTGATCCTGCTGGAGCCCACCCGGGGGATCGACGTTCATGCCAAGGCGGATATCTACCGGATCATCGAGGAAATGGCCGGACGCGGTGTAGGAGTTCTGCTGCTCTCGTACGAAATCGATGAAGTCATCATGCTCGCTGATCGTGTAATCACATTGTATCAGGGCAGGAGCATTTCCCACTACGAGTATCCGATTCTGGACAAGGACAAGATGCTCGCGGATATGGCTGGCGCGAACATCTGAAGAGGCGTGACTGCGGCGGTTGTTGTCTGTTGAAATCGTCGCTGCGCTCGTGCGGTAGGTCTTCGATGTTCCTGAGCGACAGGGGCATGCAAACGAACATCATGACCGCCGGGCGGAGGCTCTCGGGGCTGCTCTTGAAGTGATTGAAGTGCTCGCGTTTTGTCAAGCTCTGGCGCTATCGATCCGCCATGCCGTATTGAACCGGGATCCTTCTGGCTGGCACTGATCCGGGCAATCCTGGCCAGGGTCTTTGCCCCCCTCGCAGTGTCCTCATGCTGTTTGCGCCATCCTGTCAGATCACCATCATCGAGACCGAGCCTTGATCAAATGGCAAAGCCGCGACGCGGCCAGTAGATCAGGTCACCTAATCGATCCCCGGATCTGTCCACCCGAAGCGTGAGATACTCCGGTACGCAAGAGATGATCGCTACTGAACCAAAGAAGAAACGGATTCCAGGGATGCGCACTCCGGCCATGCGTCATGAAATGAATGCCGTCAGGAAACGCAGGAGCGAAACCGAGGATGTCCCAGACCTCGATAGGACCCTCCATCGTCCCTGGCTCTATGTGGGAACCAAGGTGGGTGCAAACCTGGACCGATCTCGGAATAGCCCACAACCACCAGACCTTGGACCTCTGAATGATACGGTTGAAAACCGGCATTGAGCGGTGCCGAAGGCTTGCACACCAGGGGCGCATACTGAGCTACCCCGCGAAAACCGGACACTGACGCAAGCTACGATTTGTTGTCTGCCGATCTTCAACACGAAGGAGATCAGAGATGTCGAAA
>CANLZY010000018.1 GCA_947495685.1 uncultured Tropicimonas sp. | reverse complement strand
ATACAGGCAGATGTCATCGCGTCTCATGACCCACAAGTGACACGCCTGACAAACAATGGGAATCCTTCGTAAGGTGGGGAACACTAGACCACACACCCGATTTGCGACCCGAAGGACTCCTGGTGCCGCCGGGAGAGCAGCGGGCTCTCAGGACGTGCCCAGGCGACAGGCGGGGGGCGACTGCGCGCCAGATCGGCGCACAACAGCGCACTGACCCTGAAGTCTGTCGGTCGCCTGACGGCGACGGGGGGGCTCCCGCCCGGCGCGCAACCCTGACGGGCCGCACGCCGGTTGGGCGTGGCGCGCTTCGCGCGTGGTCGGCTCGAAGAGGAAAGGTCCCGTGACGGACGCCTATTCGCCGGGGCGTTGTAGCGGGAACACTTCGGCGATCCGGGCAAAGTCGCGGTAGCCCATGCGGGCAAGCGGATGGAACCGGGTCACGTCGAAGATACCGTCGTTCAGGCAATCGTCGCGCATGTGAATCCCCGTCACCTCGCCAAACGCCACCAGATTGGCCTTGCCGGCAAGCTCCACGATCTGTGTCAGCCGGCATTCCAGCGTTGCCGGAGCCCCCTCGATGCGCGGACAGTCGATCGATGTGCAGGGGGCGAGCGTGATACCGGCCATGGCGGCCTCGTTCACGTCCTTGTCCCAGGGGCCGGAGGTCAGGTTCATGGCTTCCCGCATCTCGTATTCCACCACGTTGACGGCAAAGACCCCGGTGTCGCGGATATTGGCAAGCGTGTCCTTCGTGCCATCGCGGTCGTGTTTCTTGCCGGTGGTCGCGAACATCACCTGTGGCGGCGTATAGGCCACTGCGTTGAAGAAGGAATAGGGGGCGAGATTTGCGGAGCCGTCGGTGCCGCGTGTCGAAATCCAGCCGATCGGGCGGGGGGTGACGATGGCATTGAAGGGATTGTGCGGCAGGCCGTGGCCGTCCTCTGGGCGATAGAACATGTCTGGCGTCTCCTTTGGGAAAGAACTAACGCTGTGCGTGAGGTGTTTCCAGCCGGAAAGATGAGGCAGACGACGTGGATCTGACGCAAGAGCAGGCGGAGGATTGGTGGGAGGTCGAGGGGCTCTTCGATCTGTGCTTTGCGCCCGGGCGCGAGGCCCTGTCATCGTACCGGTTGCGCGAAGGCGTTGATCCCGTTTCTCAACTCTGTCTCGTCGCACGCGAAAACGGCATCGTCTCGGGCGCAATCCGTGTCTGGCCGGTGCGGGTGAACGGCGCTGGCGCTGCGTTGATCGGCCCTGTCGCGGTGCACCCGACACACCAGGGCGAGGGCGTTGGTGGCCTGATGATCCAGAATGTCATCGAACGGGCCCATCAGATCGGCTGGGACCGGCTGCTGCTGGTGGGCGACGCCCCCTACTATAGCCGATTCGGGTTTTCGCGCCTCGATGGCGTCCTGATGCCGCCGCCAACAAACCCGGACCGGGTGCTTGGCGTGGGAGACTGGAGCGGTGTCGCGGGCCAGGTCTCGCGGGATGCCGACAGGCCGACATCCCGGAGCGATCTCTAGCCGCAGGTCTTGTTGTAGCCGTAGTTCGGTCGGACACCCAGGCGACGGGATTCTTCGGCGATCAACTCGCACACCCGGTCGATCGATCCCCAGTTGGTTTGCGAGGTTCCAGCCAGCCGGCGATTGCGACGAAGGACCGACCGCAACAGGTCGATCTGATCCACCGGCACCCGCCAATGCACGTTCGGATCCTCGCCCGATTCAGGCGGTAGGTACCCCCGCCAGGCGATCTTTTGCAGCAGCAATCTTGCGACGTCGCTGCGCGACCTTGCGATGTCGATTGTCAGAATATCATCCATGGTAATAACTCCCCGGCGCGTCGCGTCCCCGCTGGGGCACGCTCCACATTGGGCACAGCGGTTGCTGTGCCGCGCTTCACTCATTCAAGGACCAGGTTGGGGATGAGCAATCACCGTGTACCACATGTTCCGGACATTGCCCTGCTCCTGCGACAAACATACGGACGCGGACGCGGGATCTCAAGTCGTTCGTGACCGCCTTGCGGGCAGGGTGAGAGGGAAAACGGTGGTAAATCGATTGCGCTGGCAACTGCGATCAAGTCGTTCGGGGATGTCGGGGTCCAGCCCTGAAACTATCCTTGCTGGCGCAGCCAATCCATGATGGCTGGACGGACCGACTGGTCGCCGCTGGCGCGGGCTGCGTCGATGACCTCGCGCACTTCGGCCAGGTTCGAGCGGCGCAGGAGGTGTTTGACCGGGCCGATCGAAGCAGGCCGCATCGATAGCGCGCGGAATCCCATGGCGGCAAAGCACAGCGCCTCTACTGGACGCCCCGCATCCTCCCCGCAGAAGCTCAGTGGCGTTTTCGTTTCCTTGCAGCGCATGACGATCCATTCCAGGAACGTCAGGTACGAGACGTTCAGCGTGTCGTAACGCCGCCGAACCCGTTCGTTCTCGCGATCGGCCGCAAAGAAGAACTGCTTCAGATCATTGCCACCCACCGAGATGAAATCGGCCTGTTCGAAAAACTGTTGCGGGGCAAATGCCAGGCTCGGCGTTTCCAGCATGGCACCAACCTCGACAGAGGTCGGCAGCGTACGGCCCATCCGCTGCTCGCGATCCAGTTCATCCATCAGGTGCTGGCGGGCGGCTCGAAATTCGTCGAACTGTGCCACGAACGGGAACATAACCGTCAGCGCGCGCCCTGCCGCGGCGCGGATCAGCGCTTGCAACTGCATCCGCATCACACCCGGCTTGTCCAGCCCGACCCGGATCGCCCGCCAGCCAAGAGCCGGGTTCGGCTCGTCCTGCGGCTTCATGTAGGGCAGGACCTTGTCCGAGCCGATGTCCAGCGTTCGAAACACGACCCGCTTGCCGTCGGCGGCATCCAGCACGCGCGAGTACAAAGCCGCCAGCTCGCCCCGGCGCGGGATCTTGGAGCGCACGAGGAATTGAAGTTCCGTCCGGAACAATCCGACCCCTTCGGCCCCGGAGGATCGCAGGCTTGGCAGGTCGGCCATCAGGCCTGCGTTCATGTCCAGCCGGATCGTCGGGCCATAGACCGTTGTTGCCGGAACGCGGCGGATCGATGCGTAGCGTTCCTGCGCCTTGGTCTGCATCGCCATCTTGTCGCGAAAGGCGGTGGCGACGCTGTCCTCGGGGCGCAGGTGGACGATGCCCTGTTCCGCGTCGACCAGGATTCGGTCGCCATTCAGCGCCTCGGAGGTGACACGGTCGCAATTGATCACCAGTGGAATCGCCAGCGCCCGCGCGACGACGGCGGCGTGGCTGCCCACCGAGCCTTCCTCCAGCACGATGCCCCTCAGGCCGCGGCCATAGGCCAGCAATTCTCCGGGCCCGATGTTGCGCGCCACAAGCACCGGCGCGTCCGGCATCTCGACCCCGGTATCGGTGCCCTGTCCGGTCAGCAGCCGCAGCAGCCGGTTCGACAGGTCGTCCAGGTCATGCAGGCGTTCGCGCAGATAGGGATCGGGCACCTGTTCCATGCGGACACGCGCCGTGGTCTGTTCCTTTTCCACCGCCGCTTCCGCCGACAGGCCGCGATTGATGTCGGCCTCCATCCGCCGCATCCAGCCCTTGGAATTGGCGAACATCCGATAGGCTTCCAGCACCTCGCGCTGATCCTTGTCGGTCATGTCGGCGCCGGTCAGCATCTCGTCGACCGAGATCCGCAGCAGGTCCACGGCTTCTCGCAGACGGTGAAGCTCTGCTTCGGAATCGTCGGCAAAGGGGTTGGTGACGACGACGCGGGGTTCATGCAACAGAACGTGACCGTCGGTTGCACCCTCTTGTCCGACGCCACCGCGCAACATCACAGGGTGCTGGTGCGGCGCCGCCATCGCGGCGCCCTCGCCGACAAAGGCGCCCAGTTCGGCCATTTCGGCCAGCACCATCGCGACGACTTCCAGCCCGTAGACCTCGTCGTCGTCGTAGGGCACCTTGTCCTTGGACTGGACCACCAGAACGCCCATGCGTTCGCCCAGTCGCTGGATCGGGACGCCGAGAAAGGCTGAATAGATCTCTTCGCCGGTCTCGGGCATGTACCGGAAACCGGCCTCGGACGGGGCGTTGCCGGTATTGATGGGCTTGGTCGATGCTGCGACGCGCCCGACCAGGCCTTCACCCATCCGCATCCGGGTCTTGTGCACCGACTCGGGCTTCAGCCCTTCGGTCGCACACAATTCCAGCGTGTCGTCGTCACGGAACAGGTAGATCGAACAGACCGGAGTCTCGACCTCTTCGGCAATCAGCCGAGTGATACGGTCCAGCCGCTCCTGCCCTTCGGCAGGTTCGGCCAGGGCCTGCTTCAGCCGGCCTAGCAGCCGCTTGCTGCCTTTCTGGATGTCGCTCACCTGTCGTACCCCTCGGGGCCCGCGGGGATGACTTACCCCGCCTTTTCCAGCCCGAAGGCATCATGGAGTGCCTGCACCGCCAATTCCAGATATTTCCGGTCGATCAGCACCGAGATCTTGATTTCGGAGGTCGTAATGACCTTGATATTGATCCCTTCGGCGGAAAGTGCATCAAACATTTGCGCTGCAACACCGGCATGGCTGCGCATGCCGATGCCCACGACCGAGATCTTGCAGACATCGGTGTCGGCCACGAGGCCGTGATAGTTGATCAAGCCGCGTTCCTGCGCGTCCTGAACCGCGTGGTCGGCGCGGGTCACCTGGTTGGTGGGGCAGGAGAAGGTCATGTCGGTGCGACCTTCCTCGGAGATGTTCTGGATGATCATGTCCACGTTGACGCCGGCGTCCGCCAGTGCGCCAAAAATCGCAGCGGCAACGCCGGGGCGGTCTGCCACGGACATCAGCGTGACCTTGGCTTCGTCGCGGCTGTAGGCCACGCCCGAGACGACATTGTTTTCCATGATTTCCTCCTCGTCGCAGACAAGCGTGCCTGCGGTTGGGTCATATTCCTCGAAGCTCGACAGCACCCGCAGGCGTACCTTGAAACGCATCGCCAGTTCGACCGAACGGGTCTGCAGCACCTTGGCGCCAAGACTTGCCAGTTCCAGCATTTCCTCGAAGGCGATCTTGTCCAGCTTGCGGGCCTTGGACGTGATGCGCGGATCGGTGGTATAGACCCCATCCACGTCGGTGTAGATGTCACAACGCTCGGCATCAAAGGCGGCGGCAAATGCAACGGCGGTGGTATCGGAGCCCCCCCGTCCCAGCGTGGTGATCCGGCCCTCCTCCGAGATGCCCTGGAACCCTGCAACCACAGCGACCTTCATGCCCTCGGCGAACTTGGAGTTCATGTTCTCGGTCGGGATCTCTTCGATCCGGGCGGCGGCGTGGGCGCTGGAGGTCTTCAGCGGCACCTGCCAGCCCTGCCACGACCGTGCCGGTACATCCATTTCCTGCAACGTCAGCGCCATCAGGCCGGCGGTGACATTTTCGCCGGAACTGACGACAGCATCGTATTCGCGCGCGTCGAACAGGGGCGAGGTTTCTTCGACCCATCCCACAAGTTCGTTGGTCTTGCCGGACATGGCCGAGACGATCACGATCACATCGTAGCCGTTTGCGACCTCTCGACCGACCCGTTTCGCGGCCCGGCGAATGCGGTCCAGCGTTGCGACCGAGGTGCCGCCGAATTTCATCACAAGAAGCGGCATGCTGCGCCCCATCCCTTCGTATTGTCCGGGCGTGGGGATAGGCGAAGGGAGGGGCGGACGCAAGGGCAGGCTGGGGCATGGACGGGATGTTTCGCAGGTGGAGGGTGGGGTCATGCGATCCCCCCGCCGAATTCGATTGCTGCCTGCAAACGGCCTTGCGGATCGCTGTCGGGGTCGCGCGGGTCTCGTCAAACGGGATACCGCTGCCGAGTCTCCGCCGGTTGGGTGTCGATGACGAATGGTAACCAAGTGGTCGAGATGGCCCTTGCAGCGAGGGGGCAGGATGGCCACCTTGCCAGGATGTTAAGATTTTGTACACTTTTTGTTCTGGCTGCCTTTGGCCAGTTCGGGGTTGCCCCGTTGCAGGCTAAAACCCTGTCAGGCAAGGCGGTGGTGGTCGATGGTGACACCCTCAAGGTGGCCGGTGACACGGTTCGCCTGCTCGGGATCGACGCGCCGGAGCGAAAGCAGTCCTGCACCATGGCAGACGGCGCCGAGTGGCGCTGCGGGGGGTGGGCGGACGGGGTCCTGCGGGGCCTGGTCGACGACCGGACGGTCATTTGCGAGGGTGATGTTCGCGACCGCTATGGGCGCCTCGTCGCCAGATGCCGTGTGCATGGGGGCGACCTGGGGCAGGGCATGGTGCAACGCGGTGCCGCCCGGGCCTATCGGCGATACTCCACCGACTACGTGGCGGACGAGGCGATGGCCGTCGCCGCGCGCGTCGGAGTCTGGCAGGGGGAATGGGTCTCGCCCTCGCTGTATCGGCAAAGGTCGGTCGCAGCCCCGGTTGCCGCTCCGTCCGACTGTCAGATCAAGGGCAATATTTCGGCGTCCGGTCGGATCTACCATCAGCCGGGTCAGCGCGATTATGACCGGACGCGGATCACACCCGGCAAGGGCGAGCGCTGGTTTTGCACCCGAGCCGAGGCAGAAATTGCCGGTTGGCGTCCAGCCCGGCGATAAATTCGCGAAAAAGCATGGGTTTGACGCAGGTCAAGGACGGGTGCCGAGTCGGAGGACCACAAATCTTGTGCAACAATCAAGAAGGAGAGGCGCCATGTCCCACGTCCCCCACGAGCTTGCGGAGGAATTTCCGACACAGCAGGATCTGATCGGCCGGTTGGCGGCCGAGGATGCGGCTTTTGCGGCGCTGGCCGGCGAATACGCCGAGATCAACCAGCGGGTGCACTTGGCCGAGACCTATGAACAGCCGTTGGAGGAGCTTGCAGAGCACCAATTGCGCAAGAAGCGGGTGTTTCTGAAGGACGAGATCAACCGGCGTCTGGCTCAGGCCTGACCTGATCGCGGGGCGCGGAGCCGCCATCCTTGATCACTTGCCGATCTCGTAAGGCAACACCCGACGTTGGTTGGGTGCAAACTTGAGCTTCCGTTCCAGCGGCGGCACTGATCTCTGGTGACAGTCCCGGCGTTCGCAGATCCGACAGGATGTTCCGATCGGCTCGTAGGCGGCGGGGTTCCCGGTGTCCAACCCATCGGCATAGACCAGTTGCGAGGCGTGACTGACCTCGCAACCAAGCGCGATGGCGTGACGCCGGTAGGGTGTGCCCCATGCCCCACCGGGCTTGGACACGTCGCGGGCCAGCAGCAGGTATCGCTCGCCATCCGGCGTCTCGGCCAGTTGCCGCAGGAACTGTGCCGGCGTTTCAAACGCACGGTGCACGTTCCACAGTGGGCAGGCACCGCCGAACCGGGCGAATTGCAGCCGCGTGGCCGAGTGGCGCTTGGTGATCGTGCCGGCCTGATCGACCCGGACAAACAGGAACGGAACGCCCTTGGCGCCCATCCGTTGCATCGTCGACAACCGATGCATGACCTGTTCGAACGATGCGTTGAACCGGTGCGCCAGTCGCTCGATGTCGTGGCGGGTGTCCTGTGCGGCGGTCCGGAATCGGCCGTAGGGCAACAATGCTGCCCCGGCGAAATAGTTCGCCAGCCCGATCTTGGCGATGGCGCGGGCCTCCGCGCTCTGGAAACGGGCGAGGTCGAGTGTCGCTTCCAGCAGGTCGTTCTGGGTCAGCAGTGCAACCTGGTGCAGTGTCTGGAAATTGCGAGTGGCCCGGCTGGCCTGAGCTGAGAGGGTCAGCTCGCGCCGCTCCGGGTCATAGGTTCGCAGGTCCGATTCCTCTGCGATGAACGTCGAGATGTCGCGGCCTTCCAAGGCCTGCCGGGCAGCCGCCATCGGGTCGTCTCCCGCAAAGAATTCTGCAGCGCGATCAACGGGATCTATGTAGTTGTCAATGTAATGGAAGAAGTCCCGAACCTCGTCCCAGGGGGATGCTGCAACATCATCGCTGCGCTCGCCCAAGGCCGCGTCCAGTGTGACCAGCCGCTCCTGTGTGCGGCGATAGGCGCTGTGCAATTCCAGAAACGCGCGGGTCAGCGCCGGCGCGTTTGACGCCGCCAGCCGCAGGTCGGCCAACGGGGGCGTGTCGGAAAAGACCGGGTCGGCCAGTGCCTCTCGCATGTCGGTGACAAGTCGCTCGGTGTCGCCGGAGCTGAGTTCGGTCACGTCCTGGCCGAACTCCTGTGCAAGGGCGAGCACCACAGTTGTCGAAATCGGCCGGTGGTTGTTTTCCATCTGGTTGAGGTAGGGCAGCGATACGCCGAGCTTGGCGGCAAAGACCTTTTGGGTCAGGCCCAGCTTGGTGCGGATCTCGTTCAGCTTGACGCCGGCATAGAGTTTTTTCTGCGGCATGGGGGCTCTTTGCAAATCTGATCCGGGCGAGGTGTATTCTTTGCAAAGCTCACTTGGCAAGCCACAATTGGCGCTCGCGCCGCAGCACGAAAAGCATGCAGGCCAGCGACAGGGCAGAGGACACGAACATCAGCCATTGCAGCGGCATCGCCGTGGGGGCGCCTTCCAGCAGGTGACCGGCCAGGACCGACAGCGCCGCCCCACCGCCGATCATGATCGCCCCGCCAAGGCCGCTGGCGGTTCCGGCCAGTTTGGGGCGAACCGACAGCAGGCCCGCCGTGGCGTTGGGGATGACCATGCCATTGCCCAGGCCGAGGGTGGTGGTGATGCTGAAAAAGACGACAGCGGAATGAATCCCGGCAAAGCCGAGCAACAAAGACAGGCCGAGCCCTATCGTGGAGATCACGGTGCCCCAAAGGATCAGAGGATTGATCCCGAGATGGGCCGAGAAGCGCCCCGAGATGAAGTTGCCAATGGTATAGCCGATCGCCGGTGCGCCAAAGCTGACGCCGGTCCAGAAGGGCGACAGGCCAAAGATGCGGTCAGCGGCATAGGGCGCGCCGCCCAGAAACGCAAAGAACGCGCCCGACGCAAAAGCGGAGGCCAGCGCATAGCCCCAGAACCTTGGTGATGCCAGCAGGTGCGGGTATTCGCGCAGTTGCTGGCTCATCGTGGTGCCGGTGCTGGTGGCGGTTTCGCCCTGATCGGCCCATGCAAGCCAACCGGCCAATCCGCCGCACACCAGCAGAAAGACAAAGATGGACTGCCAGCCGAACAGCTCTTCCAGCGTGCCGCCGATCATTGGCGCGAACATCGGGACAAGCGACATGCCCATGGTCACGTAGCCGATGCGCGAGGCGGCCTCGTTCTGAGGGTACATGTCGCGGACAACCGCGCGCGACAGCACCAGGCCCACGGCGACCACGCCCTGCAACATGCGAAAGGCCAGGAATATCTCGACTGACGGGGCCAGCAGGCATCCCAGGGTCGCCAGCATGAAGATGGCCAACGCGCCCAGCACCACCGGGCGGCGCCCGATGCGATCCGACAGGGGCCCGATGAACAATTGCATCACCGCGGTCGTCGCCAGGTAGAGCGAGACCGAAAGCTGCATCACCGCGTAATCCGTGCCGAAATAGTCGGTCATTGCCGGAAGCGACGGCAGGAAGATCGACATGTTCATCGCCGAAAGCCCTGCAAGCAGGACGAGTGTGACGATATGTGGCGGGGTTGCGCGGTCGAGAAATGTGACCGGGTTGGGCGCTGACATGGCGCGAAATTAGGGTGTTCCGGATGGCATGTCCATGAAAGGGTAACCATTGAAGGAGTTTTCCGAAGTTTCGCAAATTTGCAATTTGCAAAATCGCATCTGCCAATAATATGCAAATCTTCTATTTGCCTCTTTCGGATTCCCCACTGGCGGGGATACGAAGCGGTCAGGGAAGAACAGGGGGACGAGACCGATGAAAGACATCCTTGAGGAGCTTGAGACCCGACGCGCCTCGGCCCGTCTGGGAGGTGGCCAGCGCCGGATCGACAACCAGCACAAGAAAGGCAAGCTGACCGCGCGTGAACGCATCGACTTGCTGCTGGACGAAGGCTCGTTCGAAGAATTCGACATGTTCGTCGCGCATCGCTGTACCGAATTCGGCATGGAGGCGGAAAAGCCCGCAGGCGACGGTGTCGTGACAGGGTGGGGCACGATCAACGGCCGGCTTGTCTATGTCTTTTCACAGGATTTCACGGTTTTTGGGGGCTCGTTGTCGGCCACGCACGCCCAGAAGATCTGCAAGATCATGGATATGGCGGTGCAGAACGGTGCCCCTGTCATCGGTCTGAACGATTCTGGCGGCGCGCGCATCCAGGAAGGCGTGGACAGCCTTGCCGGCTATGCCGAGGTGTTCCAGCGCAACATCGAGGCCTCGGGCGTGATCCCGCAGATCTCGGTCATCATGGGCCCCTGCGCCGGTGGCGCGGTCTATTCGCCGGCCATGACCGACTTCATCTTCATGGTGCAGGACACGTCCTACATGTTCGTCACTGGCCCCGACGTGGTGAAGACGGTGACCAACGAGGTGGTGACCGCCGAGGAACTGGGCGGCGCCGCAACTCATACAAAGAAGTCTTCGGTCGCCGATGGGGCCTTCGAGAACGATGTCGAGGCGTTGATCGAGATACGCCGCCTGTTCGACTTCCTGCCGATGAACAACCGGCAGAAGGCGCCGGTGCGGCCGTTCTTCGACTCGCCGGACCGCGTGGAGGAGAGCCTCGACACCCTGATCCCCGACAATGCCCATACGCCCTATGACATGAAGGAACTGATCCGGAAGGTCGCGGACGAGGGCGATTTTTACGAGATCCAGCAAAACCACGCCCAGAACATCCTGACCGGTTTCATCCGGATCGAGGGCCAGACGACCGGTGTGGTGGCCAACCAGCCGATGGTTCTGGCCGGCTGTCTCGACATCGACAGTTCGAAAAAGGCCGCGCGGTTCGTGCGGTTCTGCGATGCCTTCGAGATCCCGATCCTGACCTTTGTGGATGTGCCGGGCTTCCTGCCCGGGACGGGGCAGGAATACGGCGGCGTCATCAAGCATGGGGCCAAGCTGCTGTTCGCCTTTGGCGAGGCGACGGTCCCCAAGGTGACCGTCATCACCCGCAAGGCCTATGGCGGTGCCTATGACGTGATGAGCTCCAAACACCTCAAGGGCGACCTCAACTATGCCTGGCCAACAGCGCAGATCGCTGTGATGGGGGCAAAGGGCGCGGTCGAGATCCTGCATCGCGGGGACCTCGGAGATTCCGAAAAGATCGCGCAGCACACGGCCGATTACGAGGGCCGGTTTGCGAACCCCTTCGTTGCGGCCGAACGTGGCTTCATCGACGAGGTGATCCAGCCGCATTCGACCCGCCGCCGGGTGGCACGTGCCTTCGCCAGCCTCCGCCACAAGCGGACGGAAACGCCCTGGAAGAAACACAACAACATTCCGCTCTAGGCGGCACGACAGACCAAGGGCGGGGGCCTGTAGCTCGTTCCCACCGAGTATCGAAAAAACGGAGACCGACGGAATGATGCAGATCTGGCAGACACGGACAGGGGCGATGCCGCCCCGGGGACAGGCTCGCACGTGAGCCGTTCTGCCTGGCATATCCTGCGCGCCGGACCCGTCCTGACGCTGGCCCGGCATCTGCCTGCACGTTTCGATGTGGTGGCTGAAACCCGGTTGCCGCTCTCGGGCCGGTTGCGGCTTGCCTCGCAGATCCGGCAGGACCTGTGGCGGGCGCTGCAACGGCAGCGCGGGTTTTCTCCGGTGATCGAGGTCACGAACGAGGGTGCCGACTTGCGCGTTCAGGCCGGTGGCCGGGTGATGGCGCGCAGCTTTGACCGCGGGTACCTGGAGGCCCGGATTGCCGAGGTGCTCGACAGCCCTGACAACCGGGCTCGCTGGAGCCGGACGGCGGAGGGCGCGCAATGACCGGTTTGGGGCGTGCCCGATTGTTGGTTGCGGCGTTGGTGGTTCTGGCCGGTGGCGCGGTTTTGGCCCAGAAGGTGGTGCGCACGCCGGATGTCGAGGTGCGGTTTCTGGACCGGATCGTCGAACAGCAGTCCGATGGTCAAACCTGGCTGACGCTGCGGTTCGTTGCGCCGGAGATCGGGCAGGGCGCCGGTCACGTGGGGTACGAACAGGTGTCGACCGAACTTGACCGCCTTTGCGACATCGAGGGCTTGCCAGCCGCCAAGGAGGTCGGCGACGTGGATCAGGTTCTGATTACATTGATGGACCGGATCGTCGAGCGAGGGGTCATGGACCCGGACGCCACGATCTTTATCGGCGCCTACCTGCCAACCGACGGAGGCTGTGTCTGGCAATGATGCAAGGGATGAAAAATCTGGTTTCGGACACCTCAGACAGGAGAACAACATGCTGAAGCATCGGGGGTTCCCCAGCCGCTTGCCCGGAACCGACTTTCAGTTCACCGTCCGGCGCCCGAACAAGGCAGGCGCGACGCCCTTGCTGGAACGCAAGCGGCATCCGGACCGCAAGCCGGCCGACCGGCGTGCCGACGCGGGCTTTGTCGAGGCGCTGTTGACATGCTTTGGCGATGCGCCGTTCGAGCGCGGCAACCTTGATGCGGGTCGCCTGAACTGGCTGCTCGGGCGCGAAGTGGTTCCGGCCGAGGACCCGTTTGACCCGGCCTCCTACGAGGCGCTGCTGAAGGTGGATCTGGGCGTCATTCAGCGGAGCTTTCCGGACGTTCTGGCGAAGTTCGACATCGTGGACGACCCGGAAGACGATGATGAAGGAGCAGATCAGGCATGATGTTGCCGACGTCGCCATCACCCCGGCAAAAACCGGCTGAAATCAGGGCCGTCGCAACACGCGGCTTTGCGTGGGTGGCGTCGCGTTGCACCAATGGGGCAGGAGCGGCACATCCCACACCCCTTGCCGGTTCCTTGACCAACTACAGTACCTTTTCCAACTTCCGGTGGCTGCTCCGCCCCAAGGCGCAGCCACCGGTTTTTGGCGCTCCTGCAATGGGTTGGTCGTGGTGCGGCAGGTCTTGTTCGGGCGTCATACGGCGTGGCACCTGCACCATGGTGGCGGTGCCAGCCCGGTCATCAAGCGACACGGCATTGCTTTCCACATCACGTCCTTCCCGCCCATCCTTGCCATTGGCCTGCTTGCCGCATGCGATGAAGGCAACGACCGGCAGAGCGCCGGGGTTGGCGCAGCACCCGGCGCGCTCATTGGCGCTGCGGCCGGTGCGCTATCCGACGATGCAAGGTGGGCCATCGGCTGACGATCCGACATTCCGGGCAAACAAACCCGCATCTGTTTCCTTTAAGTCCATCGGGGCAATCGGCTCCGGTGGCCTTTCATGTGACTTTTTCGTCCGATGGGCCGGTTTAGAGCACCACGGACTTCAGGGAAGGGACCGCCAATGTTCAAGAAACTCCTGATCGCCAACCGTGGCGAGATCGCCTGCAGGGTCATCAAGACAGCCCGGAAGATGGGGATCCAGACCGTCGCCATCTATTCAGACGCCGACCGCAACGCGTTGCACGTGCAGATGGCGGACGAAGCGGTGCACATCGGCCCGTCGCCGGCCAACCAGTCGTATATCGTCATCGACAACGTGATGGACGCGATCCGGAAGACCGGTGCCGAGGCCGTGCATCCCGGCTATGGCTTCCTGTCGGAAAACCGCAAGTTCGCCGAGGCGCTGGAGGCAGAGGGCGTGGCCTTCGTGGGCCCACCGGCAACGGCGATCGAGGCCATGGGCGACAAGATCACCTCGAAGAAGCTGGCGATGGAAGCCAACGTCAGCACGGTTCCGGGGTTCATGGGGCTGATCGAGGATGCCGATGATGCGGTGAAGATTTCCAACGAGGTCGGCTACCCGGTGATGATCAAGGCCTCTGCCGGTGGCGGTGGCAAGGGGATGCGGATCGCCTGGAACGATGCCGAGGCCCGCGAAGGTTTCCAATCGTCCAAGAACGAGGCCGCAAGTTCCTTTGGCGACGACCGGATCTTCATCGAGAAGTTCATCACCCAACCGCGCCACATCGAGATCCAGGTGCTGGCCGACAAGCATGGCAACTACCTCTATCTCAACGAACGCGAATGTTCGATCCAGCGGCGCAACCAGAAGGTCATCGAAGAGGCCCCCAGCCCGTTCCTTGACGCCGAGACCCGCAAGGCGATGGGCGAGCAGGCCTGTGCGCTGGCCCGGGCTGTTGATTATTGCTCGGCCGGGACGGTTGAATTCATCGTCGACGGCGACAGGAACTTTTACTTCCTTGAAATGAACACCCGGCTTCAGGTCGAACACCCCGTGACCGAATTGATCACCGGCGTCGACCTGGTAGAGCAGATGATCCGCGTGGCCTACGGCGAGCGACTGAGCCTGACGCAGGAAGAGATCGGCATCAAGGGCTGGGCGATCGAGAGCCGCCTGTACGCCGAAGACCCGTATCGCAACTTCCTGCCTTCGATCGGACGGTTGAGCCGCTATCGCCCGCCCGCCGAGGTCGCGACCTCAACGCTGGCCGTGCGCAACGACACCGGGGTTTACGAGGGCGGCGAAATTTCGATGTTCTACGATCCGATGATCGCCAAGCTCTGCACCTGGGCCCCGGACCGGACCACCGCGATCACCGCCATGCGCGACGCGCTCGACAGTTTCGAGGTCGAAGGGATCGGCCACAATATCCCGTTCCTGTCGGCGGTGATGGATCACCAGCGGTTCATCGACGGCAACATCACCACAGCCTTCATCGACGAGGAATACCCCGATGGCTTTGCCGGGGTGACCTTGGACGAGGACGACCTGAAACGGGTTGCGGCCTGTGCGGTGGGCATGTTCCGGGTGGCCGAAATCCGGCGCACCCGGATCACCGGCACGATGGACAACCACAAACGCAAGGTGGGCACCGACTGGATCCTCGCTGTTGAGGGAACCGAGTTCCCGGTCAGGATCGAGGCCAACAGGCACGGCACCACGGTCGTCTTCGAGGACCGCCGAATCGCGATGAAAAGCAAGTGGACCCCGGGCGACACGCTGACGATCGTGGAGATCGACGGCGAGCACCATGCGTTCAAGGTTCAGAAGATCACGGCCGGGTATCGCATCCGCTATCGCGGCGCCGACGTGAAGGTACGGGTCTACACGCCGCGCCAGGGTGAACTGGCCCGGCTGATGCCCGAGAAACTGCCGCCCGACACCTCGCGGATGCTGCTGTGCCCGATGCCGGGCCTGATCGTGAAGGTCAATGTCGCGGTCGGCGACGAGGTTCAGGAGGGGCAGGCGCTCTGTGCCGTCGAAGCGATGAAGATGGAGAACATCCTGCGCGCCGAACGACGGGCGGTCGTCAGCAAGGTCAATGCGATGGCGGGAGACAGTCTTGCCGTCGACGATGTGATCATGGAGTTCGAATGACCCAGTGGGCGATCCCTTCAAGACACCGCGCTTCCGGGCCGGACCCTGTCGATCAGACAGCGGTCCGGGTGTGCCGGTCGATGTCTGAAGGGATTGCCCAAAACCGGATAGCGGTCGCCCGGGGATCCCTCGGGCAACAGCTATCGGTGACACTGTCCGGCTGTGACGCGACCGGATCGCAACAGGCTCAGCCGCCGGTCGCGGTGGAGCGGTCCCGGATTTCCTGCCGTCGCAACGGGGTCTTGTCGATGGAGCGCCCGATTTCGCGGGTGGACCACGGCGAGGGTTTGCGCAGCTTTACCTCTCCATCCTTGTCGATCATGACCAACGCAAAACCGCGCGGACGCAACCTGGTCCGAATCTCCGAGGGGGGCGTCGGGGCGGTGTCGGTGAGGACGACAACGTCGCGCTCGGTCAGATCGCGTGGCCGTTCGTTCAGCAGTTGCATCTGCTGGATGTACCGTGGGTCGGCCGGGGTGTCGGCAAAGACCACCAACACCCGTCGGGTCCAGAGGAACTGGTCGACGTCCACCCCGTCCGCCGCCAGGATTTCAAGCCCGGCCGGTGTTTCGGCAGTGGGGCCTGCCTCCGTGGTCGGGGTCTGTGCGGTGGCCGGTACCGCCAGCAACACAGCTGTCAGTATCCAGGCAATCATTGGTCTGCGGGGCAAATCTGGCTCTCCTCGTGTCCTGAATGATATAGGCGAGCCGGGTCGGAATTCTAAGGGAAAAACGCGACGGCGGCGCAATCGGTCGGGTCTTAACGGCCCGGAAATGAGCTTTGGGCTATGCCGGAGGCATCCAGGTCACGCGGACGCCCTTGCGGCGTCCCAGGCAAACGGAGCCCGTTCCGATATGGACATTACCCTTCACCTCGGCGCGCATCGCACCGGAGCAACCACGCTGCAACGGTTTCTGGCCGGCAATGCAGCCATTCTTGGCGGCGATGGTGTCGTTGCCTGGACCCCACCCCGGACCCGTAGGGGCCTGTTCTCGGGGCTTGTGCGCCGCCCCGATGCGATCTCGCTGCCGCTGGAGCGCACAGGGCGACGCTCGCTTGGCGTGATTGCGGTTCAGGTGGCGCAACTTGAACGCGCCGGCATGCTGCGGTTGATCGTGTCCGAACAGAACATGCTCGGCACGGCGGAGGAATGCCTGCGCTGCGAGCGGCCCTATCCCTGGGCCAGCGAACGCCTGCAACGGTTCGTGCCGGCCTTTCATGCGCGGTGCGATCGCGTGGTGCTGACCATCCGCTCCTATGACCGGTTCTGGAGTTCTCTGAGCGCGCAGGGCATTCTGTCGGGGTGGCCGGTGCCCGATGCGGCCCGGCTGGACCGGCTGGTCACACAGCCCCGGCGGTGGCGCCGCGTGATCGAGGAAATCGCGGCCGCCCTGCCGCGCGCCCAGGTGTTCGTCATCCCGTTCGAGGCGATGACCGGCGTGCCGGAACGACAATTGGCGGTCTTGACCGGACAGTCGCTGCCGACCGGACAGGCGGCCCGCATGACCGGCGCCCGCGACTGGCTGTGCCGCAGCCCGTCGCCAGACACGATATCTGAAATTCTTGCTGATCGCGGCCATTTCGAACTTGTCCGGGTCAGCAGTGATGATCGTTGGACCCCGTTCGACGACAACCAGCACGCGACACTCGTCGCGCAATATGCCGAAGATCTTGCCTGGTTGCGCGCTGGCGCAGACGGGCATGCAACACTCATTGAACGCGCAGAGTCACAAGACCTGCGCGCGGTGCAACGGACAGGAGGAAATGTCCCCGATGACCGAAACGAAAACAACGCAAGACTGGGCTGAGCTGGCCACCAAGGAGCTGCGAGGCCGCCCACTCGAAAGCCTCACCTGGGACACGCTGGAAGGCATCAAGGTCAAGCCGCTCTACACGGCCGAAGACACGGCCAATCTGCCGCATATGGGGTCGCTGCCCGGCTTCGAACCCTTCACGCGCGGCCCCAAGGCAACGATGTATGCCGGCCGCCCCTGGACGATCCGTCAATACGCCGGTTTCTCCACTGCCGAGGAATCCAACGCCTTCTATCGCCGCGCACTCGATGCCGGCCAGCAAGGCGTCTCGGTGGCTTTCGACCTGGCCACCCACCGCGGCTACGACAGTGACCACGTGCGTGTCGAAGGCGACGTCGGCAAGGCCGGCGTGGCGATCGACTCGGTCGAGGACATGAAGATCCTGTTCGACGGCATTCCGCTCGACAAGGTCTCGGTCTCGATGACGATGAACGGCGCGGTCATCCCGGTGCTGGCAAACTTCATTGTCGTTGGCGAAGAGCAGGGCCATGACAAGTCGGTGTTGTCGGGCACCATCCAGAACGACATCCTCAAGGAGTTCATGGTCCGCAACACCTACATCTATCCGCCTGAGCCTTCGATGAAGATCATCGCGGACATCATCGAATACACCGCCAACGAGATGCCGAAGTTCAACTCGATCTCGATTTCCGGCTACCACATGCAGGAAGCCGGCGCGAACCTGGTGCAGGAACTGGCCTATACGCTGGCGGACGGGCGCGAGTACGTGCGCACCGCGATCAAGGCCGGCATGGACGTCGACAAGTTTGCCGGGCGCCTGAGCTTCTTCTTTGCCATCGGCACGAACTTCTTCATGGAAGCCGCCAAGCTGCGCGCCGCGCGCCTTCTGTGGGCCCGGATCATGGACGAATTCGGAGCCAAGAACCCGAAATCCAAGATGCTGCGGACCCACTGCCAGACCTCTGGCGTGTCGCTGCAGGAGCAGGACCCGTACAACAACGTCATCCGCACCGCTTACGAGGCGATGTCGGCGGCGCTTGGCGGCACCCAGTCCCTGCACACCAACGCTCTGGACGAAGCCATCGCCCTGCCGACCGATTTCTCGGCTCGGATTGCGCGCAACACGCAGCTGATCCTGCAGGAAGAAACCGGCATCACCAATGTCGTGGATCCGCTTGCAGGCTCCTATTACGTCGAAAGCCTGACCGCTCAACTGGCTGATGAAGCCTGGAAGCTGATGGAAGAGGTCGAGGAACTGGGCGGGATGACCGCCGCGGTGAACTCCGGCATGCCCAAGCTGCGCATCGAGGAATCGGCTGCAAAGCGTCAGGCACTGATCGACCGTGGCACGGACGTGATCGTCGGCACCAACAAGTACCGGTTGGCCAAGGAAGACGAGATCGACATTCTCGATGTCGATAACGTTGCAGTGCGTCTGTCTCAGATCGAACGACTGAAAACGATGCGTGCGACGCGCGACGAGGCAGCCTGCCAGGCCGCGCTGGAGGAAATGACCCGCAGGGCCACGGAGGGCGGCAACCTTCTGGAAGCCGCTGTCGTCGCCGCGCGGGCCCGTGCATCGGTGGGGGAAATCAGCATGGCAATGGAGAAGGTGTTCGGTCGGCATCGGGCCGAGGTCAAGACGCTGGCGGGTGTGTATGGCGCCGCCTACGAAGGCGACGACGAATTCGCCGCGATCCAGAAATCGGTCGAGGACTTTGCCGAGAAGGAGGGCCGTCGGCCCCGGATGCTGGTGGTCAAGATGGGGCAGGACGGTCACGACCGTGGCGCCAAGGTCATCGCGACAGCCTTTGCCGACATCGGCTTTGATGTCGACGTGGGGCCGCTGTTCCAGACCCCGGAAGAGGCCGCGCAGGACGCCATCGACAACGACGTCCACATCATTGGCGTGTCCAGCCTGGCCGCAGGTCACAAGACGCTCGCACCGCGCCTGATCGAAGCGCTGAAGGCGCAGGGTGCCGAAGATGTCATCGTGATCTGTGGCGGTGTCATTCCGCACCAGGACTACGAGTTCCTCTACAACTCCGGCGTCAAGGCGATCTTCGGACCGGGCACCAACATCCCGGCCGCGGCCCAGGGCATCCTGGAGCTGATCGGTGGACCCAAGGTCACAGCTGCCTGAGGCAGCTTGCCCTGAGGCATGAAGTCTGAGCCAATTGAAGGGCGGGTCCATCAGGGCCCGCCCTTCTGCATGAGGATCCTTGATGTTTGTCTTCGACCATGTCGCCATATCCTGCGAGACCCTTGCGGAGGGCACCACCGCCGTTGAGGCCGCCCTTGGCGTGCCATTGGGGCCGGTCGGACAGCACCCGCATTTCGCCACCCACAACCGGCTGTTGTCGCTTGGCGGGACGGAATACCTCGAGGTGATCGCCGTCGATCCGGATATGCCGCCCCCGGACAGACCGCGCTGGTTTGACATCGACCGCTTTTCCGGGGCGCCCCGGCCCACGAACTGGATCCTGAGTTGCCCGGATATGACAGACGCGCTGGACCGGTGCGGTCCTGATGTGGGTGCGCCGGTTGCGCTGGCGCGCGGCGATTACCGTTGGCGCATGGCCGTGCCCGCCAATGGCCGACTGCCCTTCGACAATCTTCATCCGGCTCTGATCTGCTGGGACAGTGCTCACCCCGCACCCCGATTGCCGAACAGGGGTTGCAGCCTCGTGCAACTGGTCGTGCGTCACCCGCAGGCACAAGCCTTGGCAGGACGCCTTGGCCTTGCCGATGATCGGATAACCTTCGAAACCGGTGCCCCCGGGTTGGTGGTGACGATCGATACACCCAACGGTCACAAGACGCTGGGCTGAGGCCGGTCACGACTTTGCGCGGTAGCCATTGCGCGCCGTCGATGGACTTGAGGAACTCCGGGCGCGCGTCACCGCTCAAGCGCGTCCGTTTGCCCCCGTACGGTGCAATGCGTCGGCAAAAAGCCCTGTTGGCCGCAGGGCGGGCCGGATAAGGTGCCCGCATGTCGATCTGGAGTCGCATATCCGCCGCTGTGTCGGCGCTCGCATCTGGCGCCCCCCTGTCGGATGTCTTCGACCGCCTGCGTACGCCCCCCGAACGCAGTGTGGCCTTTGCCATTGCCGTTATCGCGTTGGGCGCAAAGCTGGCCAAGGCCGATGGCACGGTCACGCGGGACGAGGTGCGGGCCTTCCGCGAGGTGTTCCTGATCCCGCCCGAGGAAGAGGAAAACGCCGCGCGGGTGTTCAACCTTGCTCGACAGGACGTCGCCGGCTTTGACCTCTACGCCCAGCGGATCGCGGCGTTGTTCGAGGGCCGGCAGGACGTGCTGCGCGACCTGATGGAAGGCCTGTTTCACATCGCGACCGCCGACGGCGACTACCACGAGGCCGAGAATGACGTTCTCGTGGCGGTGGCAGAGATTTTCGGCATCCCGGACCGGGAGTTTCGCAGTCTTCGTGCCCGGTTCGTTGCGGATGCCTCCCCCGATCCCTACGACGTTCTGGGCGTGAACCCGGACATGCCGGTGGCTGACATCCGCAAGGTTTGGAGCCGCGCCGTGCGGGACACCCACCCTGACGTGATGATGGCGCGTGGTGTTCCGGAGGAAGCCATTCGGATGGCGGAGCAACGGCTGATCGCGATCAACCGCGCCTGGGAACAGATATCGGGCTGAGATATCCGCGCCGGTGGGTCAACCGAAGCGACGATAGGCTTCCTGTTCGATCGACAGGCGCATCTGCAGGTCCGACAGTTTCTTCATCTCGGCCTTGCGGTCTTCTTCGTCGGTCAGGGTCTTGAGGTGCTTCCACCCGGCCGTGATCTGTTGTTGCAACAGAACTGCCGGCGGCTTGACCTGCGCTTCCTTCAGAATCCGGTGCACGACGGCGTCCTTGGGCTGACCGTCGCCAAGGCCCGGGATCGGTTTGCCTGCGCCGGGCAGATCGTCAAAGGCCCCGGATTCCTGCGCGCGATGCAGGGCCAGGTCGATGAGAGAGTTCAACGGATGAGACATTGGAACG
The DNA here is from genome assembly GCA_947495685.1 of uncultured Tropicimonas sp. GTDB lineage: Bacteria > Pseudomonadota > Alphaproteobacteria > Rhodobacterales > Rhodobacteraceae > Tropicimonas. The sequence goes on along the minus strand of CANLZY010000018.1, from coordinate 110,604 downwards.
TCGCTCCTTGCGTTGCCGTTGGTCCTAACGGTTCGGCCACGGCAGGCAAGAGTAGACAGGGGGGTGAATGGCGGGGTTCCGGCGCACGCATGGCTGAACCGGGCTGTCGTAGGGAACAAGAAAGAGGCGCCCGACCAGAGTGCCGGACGCCTCACCTTCCTCCCCGGATAATCGGTCAGTCGCCCTCGTGCCAGGTGTCTTCCTTCATCTGGATAAAGCCGGTCGGGCATTCCTGGGCACAGATGCCGCAGCCCTTGCAGTAATCGAGATCAAAGAGGTAGTGCGACCCGTCCTTGGCCAGTTCGGCTGTCTTGATGACGGCGTTGTCGGGGCACATGACCCAGCAGTTGTCGCAGGCAAGGCAGTTGCCACAGGACAGGCATCGGGTTGCCTCGCGCAGCGCCTCCAGCCGCCCGATGTCGCCTTCGATCTCGGCTTCAAAGGTCCGCTCGCCCACTGGCAGCTTGGGCGGCACGGTGCGCTTTACCGCGCCGAAATAGACCTTGTTCAACCCGGCCGCCGGCATTTCCGGCCGGTCGTCGGCCTGGGGATCGGCCTCGCCCTTCAGGTTGGCGGCGATGGCCTGAACGGCAAGCCTGCCGTCGCCAATCGCCTCTGCCACGGTGCCCCGATCACCGCGGGAATCGCCGATGGCATAGATGTTGTCCAGATCCGTGCGGCTCCAGGCATCCTTGGCATCCAGGTAGTGCCAACGATTGAGCAGATTGTGCAGGCCGTCGGCCTTGACCCGCTCGCCGATGCAGGGGATCACCATGTCGACGGGCACCACGCGCTCGGTGCCTTCGAACTGGATTCGGTGCATGCGCCCGTCTGTTCCCAGCAGCTTCTTCAACGCGACGATCTCGACGCCGGTCACCCGGCTGCCCTTCATGATCAGGCGCTTGACCGTGGCGTGTTCGACGATCTCGATGCCCTCTTCCAGCGCCTCCTCCAGCTCGCGCGGGACAACGTTGATCAGGTCGTTCGGGTCGGTGTCCGGACCGGGCAGGGCCGAGGCCGTGACCAGGGTGACCTGCTCCACACCGTGCCGTTTCATCAGCCGGCACAGGTCGATGGCGGTGTTGCCGCCTCCGTGCACGGCGACGCGCCGGGCCTCGGGGAACTGGCCGTGATCCATGAACTCGCGCAGAAGATGCAGGCCCTCGTGGAGGTCGGTCGGCACGGCCCCATCGACGTTCCATTCCTTGCTTTCGCCGCAGCCGGGAGACAGGATGACCGCCGCATGGCTGTGTTTCAACTCGTCCAGGAGCACGTCGCGGCCAAGCTTGCTGCGCAGGTTCAGGGTGATCCCCGGCAGGGCCAGCAGGCGACCGATTTCCGCATCCAGCGCCGGGCGCGGCAGGCGCGTGGGCGGGATCGCCGACCGCAGCAGGCCACCGGCCTCTGGCAACGCCTCGAAGATCTCGGCCCTCAGCCCGTTGCGCAGGCAGTGATAGGCCGCCGACAGCCCACCGGGGCCGGAGCCGACGATGGCGACGCAGGGCGCGTCCTCTGCGGGTGCCTCGACCGGATAGGCCCAGCCCTTGGACACGGCTTCGTCGCCGAGCCAGCGTTCGACATTGTGGATCGCCAGTGGCGTGTCGATGCTGACGCGGTTGCAGGCGGTTTCGCAGGGATGCGGGCAGACCCGTCCCGTGACACCCGGCAGCGGGTTGGCCGAAACCAGTTCGCGCCAGGCCTCTTCCACGTGGCCTTCCTGTAGCCAGGCAAACCAGGCCTGCTGGTCCTCGCCTGCCGGGCAGGCCGCATGGCACGGGGCCTTGGCGTGGATATGGGTCGGGCATTCACTGGAGCGCCAGTTGCCCGTCTTGAATTCCAGCGATGTGCCGGGTTCGGCGTGAGCGCCTCTGTTGATGACAACCATCTCAGGACTCCCCTGCAGCGCGGTCGCGTGCGACCAGCGTGATACCGGCGGTGTCGGCCGGGTCCTCGCCTTCACCCCGAAGGTTGTAGTGCGAGATGTTGTAGTCGGCCAGCGCCTGCAGGTGGGTCAGTTCTTCCACCGCGCGCGGGTCGTTCGGATCCATCAGGTGGCCAAACCGCCCCTGCATCCCGAGGTAATCCGCAACCGGGCGGACCTCGCGGATCGGCATCACGTTGGCCACGGCGCCGCGTTCCACCTCGACGACCGGGAACAGGCCGCATTCGACGGCCCGGCGGGCGACTTCGATGGTGACGTGGCTGTCGTGTTTCCAGCCCAGCGGGCAGGGCGAGTGCACCACCAGGAAGGTCGGCCCTTCGATCCCCATCGCGTAGCGGACCTTGCGTTGCAGGTCAGCCGGGTAGGCCACCGACGCGGAGGCCGAATAGGGGATATGGTGGGCCGCGATGATCGACAGCAGGTCCTTTTTCAGGTGCCGTTTGCCCATCCGTTCGGCCCCCGCCGGCGAGGTCGTGGTCGAGGCCGCATGGGGCGTGGACGACGACCGCTGGATGCCGGTGTTCATGTAGGCCTCGTTGTCGTAACAGACGTAGAGGATGTTGTGATACCGCTCCAGCATGCCTGACAGCGCCTGAAAGCCGATATCGTAGGTGCCGCCATCGCCGCCAAAGGCGAGGATCTTGGTGTTCTTGCCCTTGGCCTTCATCGCCGCTTCCATACCGGAGGCAACAGCGGCCGAGTTTTCGAACAGCGAGTGGATCCAGGGAACCTGCCAGGCCGTCTGAGGCCACGGCGTGGTGAACACCTCAAGGCATCCGGTGGCATTGGCGACCATCACGTCGGGACCGGCGCATTCCATCACCAGCCGGGCAGCAAGCGCCTCGCCGCAGCCCTGACAGGCGCGGTGGCCGCTTTCCAGCCCGCAGAACCGGGGTTGGCGGTCACGCTGGCTGCCCCCCTGATAGTGCTTTTCCTGGGGCTCGACCGGATGACGCCCGAACTTCTCGCGCAGTTCGGCAAGGCGGGCGACCCGCTTTGTGTTGTCAGTCGTGGTCATCACCTGTCCTCCGGGGGCAGCATGCTGAGATCGGCGTCGAACACCGAAAATGCCGGGGCGTCCGGATCTTCGATGGAACTCAGCAGATCCCCGACGATGCTTTCGGGAATGTCACGGCCGCCAAGGCCGATGGCGTGGTTGTGGATGCGAGGGGCGTTGGGCATACCGTAGAGGGTCGATTTGACCTCACTGCCCAGAATGCCACCCAACCCGGGCGAGATCGCCCTGTCGATGACGATCAGGCTGTCCAGCCCGGCCACCGCTGCCCGCAGCGCATCCGCGGGGAAGGGGCGGAAGGCCCGCAGCTTGATCAGCTTGGCGCCGGGGCCATCGTGATGCTCAAGCCCGGTGCGAAGGGTGCCCACGGTGGAGCCCATGGCAAGGATGCCGACCTTGGCATCTTCGGGGCCCTCGACCGTCAGCAGGCCGCCGCAGTCGCGTTTGAAGGTCTTGGCCCAGGAGGCGTCGACCTTTTCGATCACCGGCAACGCCTTGTCCACGGCGGCGTGGTGCGAGTGACGCACTTCGGGGAAGAAGTCGGGCGAGACCAGCGCGCCAAGCGACTTGGGATCGCTCGGATCCAGCGCCCGTTTGAAGACAAATGGCGGCAGCCACTTGCGCACCTGCGCATGGGTTGGAATGTCGATGACTTCCATGGTGTGGGTCAGCACGAAACCATCCATGCAGACCATCACCGGCAGGTCGGTATCCTGCGCGATCTTGAACGACTGGATCGTGGTGTCGACGGCTTCCTGGTTGTTTTCGCAGTGCAGCTGGATCCAGCCACTGTCGCGGACGGCCATCGAATCCGCGTGGTCGTTCCAGATGTTGAGGGGGGCCGACACGGCGCGGTTGGCGACTGTCATGGTCAGCGGGATACGCATCCCGGCGATGTTGAACAGAACCTCGGCCATGAGCAGAACGCCCTGGCTGGAGGAGGCCGTATAGGCGCGCGCACCGCTGGCGGCCGCGCCTAGCACGACGGAGGCGGCTGAAAACTCGCTCTCGACGCTGACAAACTCCGTGTGCAGGTCGCCTTCCGCAACCAACTTGGACAGGTTCTCGACGATATGGGTCTGAGGGGTGATGGGGTAGGCGGCGACCACGTCGGGGTCGCAGAGCGCCACCGCACGAGCGATCGCCTGGCTGCCTTCGAGGGCCTCACGCATGTTCTGTCTCCTTCCAGGCGCCGGGCTCGACCATGCCGGTTACCCGTTGGATCAGCGCCAGGTTGTTGTCCAGCAGCTTGCCCTTGAACCGGCCCTTCAGGGCGGCGGCCAGAGCGTCCACCGGCAGGTGGCCGGTCATCGTCAGAAAGGCCGCCAAAAGCGCGGTGTTGGGGATCGGCCGACCGATGTACTCCATCGCCAGTTCGGTGGCCGGAATGCACTTGGTGCGGCACGAGAATGCTTCGGCAACCTCGTCGTCGGATCGTTTTGTGTTCACGATCATGGCGCCGCCGGGCTTCAGCCCGTCGGTGATCTCTCTGTCCAGCAGCAGCGTATCATCCTGAACGATCAGGAAGTCCGGCGTGCGTACCTGGCTGCGCAGATGGATCGGTTTATTGTCAATGCGGACAAACGCGGTGACCGGGGCACCTCGTCTTTCCGCGCCGAAGGCTGGGAACGCCTGACAGGTGTGCCCGGCCTCAAATGCCGCGGATGCCAGGAGATAGGCGGCTGCCACACTGCCCTGTCCCCCGCGGCCATGGATGCGATATTCGATCATGGTGGCGGCAAACTAGGTGGGGGTTCCCATTCGAACAATGACCGAAATCAACGACAGCCCTTCGCCTTCTGCATTGCCGCATCCATGTTAGCGCCGGTTTTGGAACCACCTTCACCGCGTTGAAATGATCTTTCACCAACCTTTGGAAATGCTTTACGAATGAACCAACGCAAGTGTTCTGGCACTGGCCCATCAGGTGGGTCGACCGGCCGTTGTCCGGTTGTCAGGATTTGTGATTCTCGATCCGGACGGAGGCCATCGGATGCGTATTGCCACCTACAACGTGGAATGGATGAACGCGTTGTTTGATGACGACGGGCAACCGCTGGCCGATGGCAAGTGGTCCGCCCGCTACAACATCACCCGCGGGATGCAGCTCGACGCGCTGGGCATCGTCTTTACCGCGATCAATGCGGATGCGGTGCTGGTGGTCGAGGCCCCGGACCAGAACCGCCGTCGGAACACCTCTGTCGCACTGGAGACCTTTGCGCGGCAATACGGATTGCGCCAGCGGCGGGCGTTGATCGGGTTCCAGAACCATACGGAACAGGAGTTGGCGCTGATGTACGACCCGGATGTTCTGTCGGCGACCCATGATCCGATCGGGGACTTTGCGGGGCGCAAGGGCTCTGAGGATGCCCCGCGCTTTGACGGCACGTTCAACGTTGATCTGGGGTTGGACGAGACGACCGAGCACCTGCAGTTCTCCAAGCCGCCGTTGGAACTGGCAATGCGGACCCGGTCCGGGGCCGAGTTCCGGATGATCGGCGTCCATGTCAAATCCAAGGCACCGCACGGGGCCCATACGCCCGACGATATCGACCGCGTCGCCATCGCAAACCGACGCAAGCAACTGGCGCAATGCCTGTGGCTGCGCCAGCGCGTCGATGGACACCTGATGGCGGGGGATCCGCTGATCGTGCTGGGGGACTTCAATGATGGTCCGGGGCTGGATGCCTATGACACCCAACTGGGACGTTCGGGGGTCGAGATCGTGCTGGGAGAGGATCGCAGCAGCCGTGAACACCTGTTCGATCCGCACGCCCGGCCGGTGTTGTCGGGGCGCACCGCGGCACGCCCGGCGACGGCAAGGTTCTACAACGACGAATCCAAGCAGTACTTTTCGGCTCTGCTCGACTATATCATGGTGACGCCGGACCTGCGGGAGCGCGGTGCGACATGGCGGATCTGGCATCCGTTCGACGATGCCCGGATCTATCACGTGCCGGAACTGCGCGAGGCGCTGCTCACGGCCTCGGATCACTTCCCTGTTACGCTGGACCTCGATCTGGAAGGTTTCGGCGAGGGCTGATGCGGTGTAAACTATCGCCATGACTCGCTTGACCGCTGTTGCCCTCGCATTTGCTCTGACCGTCGCGCCGCTCGCTGCTCCCGCGCAGCAGACCGGCACGGCGGAGGATGGTTTCAACCTGATCGAGGAGGGCGCAAAGCTGTTGTTGCGCGGCCTTCAGAGCGAGATGCAGCCCTTGATGGAAGACCTTGCCATCGAGATGGAACCCAAGTTGCGGGAATTCTCGCAACAATTGCTGCCGATGCTGGAAGAGTTCTCTTCGCTGATCGGGGACCTTGATCAGTACCACCCACCCGAAAAGCTGCCCAACGGCGATATCATCCTGCGTCGCAAGTCGCCCGACGAAGTCCCTGCGCCGGAAGAGGGCGGAGATATCGACATCTGATCTTTGCTGGCCTGTTGCAGGATCGACTGCCCGCAAACGGGCGTGCCGTGCCGTTGTCACAGCGGTTCAGATGATCGCTCGGGGCATGGCCAGGCCGTTGGGCCACGTTGCCGAGATAACGCGCTATTCCAGCCGGTGCTTGCGCCGTTTTCCGTTCAGCACGGTCACGCTTGTCTCGACATTCAGCGCGCGGGCAAGGGATGCGAACCTGGCAGCGGCGACCTCGCCGTAGAGCGGCTCGGATTCGGGTGGCAGGCACAGTTCAAGGGTCTGTTTCTTGGGCCGATACCGCAGGGACCCCATGCCGACGGGGTTTGCAAAGGAGAACATGGCCCCAAAGCGCATTGCCTTTCCCAGTACCTCGGCCTCGCGGATCTGGCGATCCGTCAACAGTTGCAGCAGCGGGTCAAACCGGTTGCCGGTGGGATTGTTGCGATAGCGATGCGCCAGCGCCAACCCCAGATAGATGCGTCCGGGATGGTCGATTCCGCCCAGGTTGCCCCGAGTAGCGTAGTCAAAGCAGACTTCGGCCCGATAATCCGGATGGGCACGCCAGCTGACGTCGTGCAGCATGCAAGCCGCCTTGACCCAACGGATGTCGCCCTTGGGCTGCGTGAACAGCGGTTCGATAAAGGCATAGAGCATCCGTCCGAAACCGGGAATCCGGGCCTGGGCGTACTGGGAAAACCGGGCCGCTTCGATCAGCGGATCACGGCTGCGAACGCGTTGAGGCATCTGCTCGTACAACAGGCCTTCTCGCAGGCCATAGCCCGAGGTGACGATCTCGCGCACGCTGAAACCGGTGAGCAGCCGCCGCAGCACCTCGCCGGCGATGGGCACCAGGCTGATCCGGGCTGATGACAGCCCGGCGCGCTGGCGCAATGCTTCCAGGTCCTGCCCATCGACCCAGTCCAGCGTTGCGCGCACCGATTTCGGGGTCATTCGATAGTCGTGCAGCACCGACAGCGGGTAGTCGCGCCGCACCATGTCGAGTCGGGCGATGGCGCGCCAGGATCCGCCCACCAGGAACAGCCGGTCATGACGCCGGATTTTTTCGGCCAGGTCGCCGATGACGGACTTGATCTCGCGGGCACGCTGCTTCTTGCCGCCCTTCATGGTTTCCAGTCGCAGTGGGCCCAGCGACGTTGTCGCGCGTTCCCAGACCCGACCACCCTCGATCCGGGCCAGTTCCATCGACGAGCCGCCGATGTCGCAGACCAGGCCCTCGCCCTCGGGCCAGCCAAGCAGAACGCCCTGGGCTGACAGGCGGGCTTCTTCCTCGCCGTCGATGATATGAACGACCTGGCCGGTTTCGGCCTCGACCTCGTGACGGAACGAATCGCCATCCGAAGCAACCCGCACCGCAGCGGTGGCGACAGCCGTCAGGGGAGGGATGTCCATGCCGTTCGCCAGAGCGACAAACCGGCGAATGGCATTCAGGGCCCGCTCTCGCCCCTGGGGGTTGAGCATCCCAGTCCGGTCCATGCCGGCACCCAGGCCTGCCATGACCTTTTCGTTGTAAAAATAGGCCGGACTTCGCGCAGCGCCGTCAAAAACGACCATCCGAACAGAGTTAGATCCGACGTCGATGACCCCCACCCGGGACAAGGCCCGCGCGGCCGGATCGTCGAAGATCGGCCTTCCGAAAGGGCCCCAATTGTCGTGGGGCTCTGGCGTGCCGTCCATCGTCGTCTCCCATGGCTTCGATGCGACTCTGCGCGGTGCGGGCGGCAGGGTCAATCCTTGGAGTGTGTCAATTCCGGCACGTCGGCGGCCCCGGCTGTTCCGCGCCCCGACAGGGACGGGTTGGCCATGAAGAAACGATGGCAGCTGAAGCCGCTGTCGTCGTCGCCAACCGGGTAACGTTCATAGGTTCCGTCCGGTGTGAGCACCCAGCTCTGAGCTTCGTCCGCCATGTTGGCAGCCATGATCTGGCTGACGATCTGCGCCTTTACCGTCGGGTTCTTGATCTCGACGAGGGTTTCGACGCGACGGTTCAGGTTGCGCCGCATCCAGTCGGCCGACGAGATATAGACCCGAGACTTCTTGTTGGGCAGACCGGAGCCGTTGCCGAAGCAGACGATGCGGGAGTGTTCCAGGAACCGCCCGACGATGGATTTGACCCGGATGTTCTCGCTCAATCCCTTGATCCCGGGGCGCAGCCCGCAGATACCGCGGATCACCAAGCTGATCTTCACCCCGGCCTGCGAGGCCGCGTACAGCGCGTCGATCACTTCTGAATCGATCAGCGAGTTCATCTTGGCCCAGATCTCGGCCGGTTTTCCGTTGCGGGCCAACTCCGCCTCGCGCCCGATCATCTCGATCAGCTTGGGCTTGAGCGAATGCGGAGAGATCGACAGGTTCTCCAGAACCGCAGGCTGGGCATAGCCGGACAGGTAATTGAACACCTTTGTGGCGTCGCGTCCCAGGGCCTCGTCGCAGGTGAAAAAGCTGAGATCGGTATAGATCCGGGCGGTGATCGGGTGATAGTTGCCGGTGCCGTAATGGGTGTAGGTCACCAGCCGGTCCCCCTCGCGCCGCACCACGGTGCTGATCTTGGCGTGGGTCTTGTAGTTGGTGAACCCATAGACCACATGCGCGCCAGCCCGCTCCAGCTTGCGGGATTGATGGATGTTGGCGGCCTCGTCAAAGCGCGCCTTGAGCTCGACCAGTGCGGTCACGGACTTTCCGTCCTCGGCGGCCTCGCAGAGCGCCTCGACTATGGGGGAGTGCTTGGACGTCCTGTAAAGTGTCTGCTTGATCGCCAGCACATTGGGGTCGCGTGCCGCCTGGGCCAGGAACCGAACCACCATGTCGAAGGTCTCGTAGGGGTGGTGCAGCAGCATGTCCTTCTGCCTGATCGCACCGAACATGTCGCCATCGTGGTCCTGTACGCGCTCGGGGACCCGAGGCGTGAAGGTCGGCCACAGAAGGTCGGCGCGGTCTTCGATCACCAGTTCCTTGAGGTCGGCCAGCCCCAGCAGGCCCTTGACCACAACGACCTCTTCTTCCCGGATGCCAAGTTCGTCGATGATCGTGGCGCGCAGGCGATCCGGGGCACCCGCCGTCAGCTTCATGCGGATCACGTCGCCACGGCGGCGGCGCTTCAGCGCGACCTCGAACTCGCGCACGAGGTCTTCGGCCTCTTCTTCGACCTCAAGGTCGCTGTCGCGCAGCACCCGAAACGCGCAATGTCCGCCCAGCTTGTAGCCAGGGAACAACGAACCAAGGTGCAGGATCAGCAGGTCTTCGAGCGGCAGGAAGCGGTGCTCGTGAGGTTTGCCGGGAAGGCGGATAAATCGCGACACCTTGGCCGGGATCGGCAACAGCGCCTGCCGGTTCACGCCATCGGTTCCGCGGATCAGTTGCAGCGCAAGGCAGAACCCGGTGTTGGGAATGAAGGGAAAGGGGTGCGCCGGGTCGATGGCCAACGGGGACAGAACCGGAAAAACCTGCTGCAGGAAATGGTTCTCCAGATGCTCCTTGTCGGCGCGGGTCAACTTGGAAAGGCTCAGCAGCGAGATCCCTTCGGCTTCCATCTCGCGCTTGAGCCGGTTCCAGGTCGTCTGCTGCGCCTGAAGCAACTCGCGGGCATTCTTTTCGATTTCCTTGAGCTGCTCGGCTGGGGTCAGCCCGTCGGCGGCTGGTGTTGTGTGCCCTTCCCGCGCAAGCTCGCGCAGGCCCGCCACCCGGACCGTGTAGAATTCATCGAGGTTGGTGGCCGATATCGAGACAAACCGGACGCGCTCCAGCAACGGCACCTTGGGGTTGGAGGCTTCCTCCAGAACGCGCCAGTTGAAGGCAAGCCAGGACAGCTCCCGGTTGAAGAACCGTTTCGGGCCCGTGATCTGGGCGGCCGAAATCTCGATCGGGTCGGGCAGGGAGGATTTCAGGAAGTCGGCTTGGGTCATGGTGTCTTCCGGGTGTCGGGAACCGCCTGCATCGGCGCGCGGGTCAAAAACGCCGGTGCTGGCGTCGGTTAGATCCTAGCCTGAGGATCAAGCTGCTCCAAGACCTCGGCGGCAAGTTTCGGACCGATTTTCCGACCGGTTCCAAGGGCATGTGCATCCAGCGCCGCCACAATGCGCCCGGCGGCTGCAAAGGAGCGGTCCATTCGCGTGACGAGCCACGGCAGCAGCGTCGGATGCGGCATCAATTGGCGATCGGCAAACAGCTTGAGCAACACGGCCTGAAGCAATTGGTCGTCCGGCGGTTCCAGCCGGGCCGACGGGGTTGCGCGGATGCGGCTGGCCAGATCGGGCAATTCGATCTGCCACAGGGCCGGAGGTTGCAGGCCGGTCATCAGCAGCCAGCCCCCCTCGGCCAGAACGAAATTGTGCAGGTGGAACAACGCTTCCTCGGCCTTGGGATCCCCGGCGAGGTCAGGGACATCCTCGACAACCATGTTGCCGGTTGTCGGGGTCCAGCCGGAAATCTCGCGCGCGGGCAGCAGCGTGGCACCGGCCTCGGTTGCCCAGACATGCGCCAGATGGGTCTTGCCCGCGCCCTCCGGCCCGATCAGCGCCATCTTGCGCGATGGCCAGTCGCGCCAACGGTCGATCTCGGCCACCGCAAGGGCGTTGGCCGGCGAGAGAAAGAAATCTGCGCGACCCGTGGCAGAGCGCACCGGCAGGGTCAGTTTCAATTGTTCGGCCATCAGATATCCGACGTATCAGGCGCGGTGTCGGCAGGGGCGCCAGCAACGCCCTGGTACAACGGGCCCTGCTTGTACCGGGTGATGGCAAAGCGGATGATCACGCCGATCATCGCCGACACCGGCACCGCCACCAGCATCCCGACAAAGCCGAACAGCGAGCCGAAGACCGACAGCGCCAGCAACAGCCAGACCGGGTGCAGCCCGACAGAGCCGCCGACCAGCTTGGGCGTCAGCACATTGCCTTCGAGCATCTGGCCGGAAAAGAAGATCGCGGCAACGATGGCGATCATCGTCCAGTCGCCCCAGAACTGGAACAGCGCCAGCCCGATGGCCAACCCGCCGCCGATAAGCGCGCCGATATAGGGGATAAAGGTCAGTACTCCGGCAATCGCACCGATCACCAGGCCAAAATCCAACCCCACCGCGAACAGCGCCGCGCAATAGTAGATGCCCAGCAGAAAGCAGACGGTGCCCTGACCCCGAATGAAGCCGGCCAGGGTGGTATCGATCTCGTGGGCAAGGGCCCGGATGGTCGGCGCATGGTCACGCGGCAGCAGGTCATCGATGCGCGCGACCAGCTTGTCCCAGTCCAGCAGCAGGTAGAAGGTGACGACCGGCACGATCACCAGCAGGGTCAGGACGCTGAACAGGCTGGAGACCGACGCCAATGCCCCTTCGACCAGGGCCGCGGCCTTGGACGAGACCGCGGTGCCAATCGACCCGAGTGACTGGCGGATGGTGGATTCGGAATCGGTGAACGACGGGAACCGTTGGGTCACAAAATCCTGCAAGTTCTGCGCCAGATCCGGAAACGATGCGATCAACGCCGACGTCTGGTCGATCAGCGTCGGGATGATCAGAAGAATCGTCAACACAAGCAGCAGCAGGCTGACCAGCGTGATGATCGTCACGCCAAGAACACGGGACAGATTGCGAGACTCGAACCAGTCGGCCAGCGGATCCAGCAGGTAGGCAAAAGCCGCCCCCAGGACAAAGGGAAGGATCACGTCGCCCAGCAGCCACAGCACCGCCAGCAACACGGCGGCGACCACGCTCCAGATCTTGACCTGAGATTGTACGGGCAGGGACATGCGCTTTCCTTTCAAGGGCGGTGTCGCGCAGGCCACGTCGATTTGCAAGCCTTGGACACGGCACCACGGGTGGAACCGGCGTTGAGTGCTCTTGCGCGAAATGGAGCGGTGAAACGCGGAACGCCCGGACAGGCCGGGCGTTCACAGAACGTCAAGCGGCGTCGCGCCGCCGTGTCAGTTGGCGGAACGCCGGCGGGCGCCAGCCTTCAGGGCCACAACCGCGATCAGCAAAAACGGCAACGAGGCCGGCAGGGGTACCGCAGCGTCGATCAAGGTTTGGTTTGCATTGAGAAATCCTGGTGTTTCAGCAACGCCGCTCACCCAGCTGAAATCACCTGAGTTCATGCCCGTCCCGACAAGCTGCAGCGAGGTTCCGATTGGCGTTGAGGCGGTTTCGGAAACGCCGATATCGGTGCTGGTCAGTCCGATTGCAAATCCGTCGACCGCCGCGAAGCTGCCCTCGTAGCTGAGGAACTGGTAGATTGTGCTGCCCGCCGTATTGGTCAGCGCAAGCCCATCGGGGGCGCCGTTCTGCAGGCCATTGACCGGAAAGGAGAACGAAACCGCGCCAAAACCGCTGCCCTCGTTGTCGATTGTTCCCAAAAGGTTCAGCGTCGAGCCGTATTGCAGCCCGTTTGCGCCGTTGTACAGGACGAGAGAATAGTCGGTCAGGTCGGTCCCGGCCACGCCGGCGATCTCGACGAACTCGCCTGTATCGGTTCCCACGTTGTCATAATGGATTTCGTTGATGAACGGATGAAGTGTGGCCAATTTCTTGCGCTCCCGGGTTGAGTCCAATTCGGCAACGTTAACATGTCGTAAATCCTGAGGGCAGTGGCTTTTTTGGTCAGGGACGGGGGTGGCAACCCGATGGCGCCGGCGTGCCTGTCGGCGCCGGTGCGCAGGTGTCTTGTGTTGACCCGACCTATCGCCTAGACCCGCTGGCGTTGCCAAAGCGAGAGATACCCATGCGCCTGAGCCGATATTTCCTGCCCGTCCTGAAGGAAACCCCCTCCGAAGCACAGATCGTCAGCCACCGGCTGATGCTGCGCGCCGGTATGATCCGCCAGCAGGCGGCGGGCATCTATTCATGGTTGCCGCTGGGGTTCCGGGTGCTGAAGCGGATCGAACAGATCGTGCACGAGGAGCAACAGCGCGCCGGACATATTCCGTTGTTGATGCCGACCCTGCAGCCCGCAGACCTGTGGCGTGAATCCGGCCGCTATGACGATTATGGCGAAGAGATGCTGCGCATCACCGACCGCCACAAGCGTGACATGCTGTATGGGCCGACCAACGAGGAGATGATCACCGACATCTTCCGCAGCTATGTGAAGTCCTACAAGGACCTGCCGCTGACGCTGTACCACATCCAGTGGAAGTTCCGCGACGAGATCCGTCCGCGGTTCGGCGTGATGCGCGGCCGCGAGTTCTACATGAAGGACGGCTACAATTTCGACCTGACCAAGGAAGACGCGCTGCACGCCTACAACCGCCATCTGGTCAGCTATCTGCGGACCTATGAGCGTATGGGCCTGCAGGCGATTCCGATGCGGGCCGACAGTGGTCCGATCGGCGGGGACGACACGCACGAGTTTCTCGTGCTGGCCGACACAGGTGAGTCCGAGGTGTTCTATGACAGCAAGGTCACCGACATTCGCCTGGGCAACCGCGAGATCGACTATGACAGCCACGACCAGTGCCGGGAGGTGATGGAAGAGTTCACCTCGCTCTATGCCCGCACCGACGAGACCCACGACGAAGCGGCCTTTGACGCCATCCCCGACGAGCGCCGCCGCTCGGCGCGCGGGATCGAGGTCGGTCAGATCTTCTATTTCGGCACCAAGTACTCCGAGCCGATGGGCGCGACCGTGGTCAACGATCAGGGTGAGCGGGTGCCGGTGCACATGGGCAGCCACGGTATCGGCGTGTCGCGTCTGCTGGGAGCGATCATCGAGGCCAGTCACGACGACAAGGGCATCATCTGGCCCGAAGGCGTGACCCCGTTCCCGGTTGGGATCGTGAACCTCAAGCAGGGCGATGCAGAGGCGGATGCCGCCTGCGAGAACCTGTACAAGGCCTTCATGGCCAAGGGATTGGAGCCGCTGTACGACGACCGCAACGAACGCGCAGGCGGCAAGTTTGCTACCATGGACCTGATCGGCCTGCCGTGGCGGATCACCGTTGGGCCGCGTGGCCTGAAGAATGGCGTGGTGGAACTGACCAGCCGCCGCACGGGGGTAAGCGAAGAGCTTGCGCCGGACGTTGCGGTGGAGCGGGTCGCGGAAATCTACGCCAATCTTTGAAGACCCGCCCCGAGCGTGCCGAAAGGCGCGCCCGGGTGTTCATGGGGTCGAGAGTGTCGACCGCCCTTGATGCCGCGGTGGAATACCATGGCGCACCTTGCCCCACCCCCTTTCAGAGGACCGTTAAGACTTGGTGCGCAGATGGGTGTTCGGCATACATCTGGTGCCGACCGTTTCGGCCTTTGCCCGATGCGGACATCCCGGTTGACGCAGCACGACGGGCGCCGTCCTTGAACGTCACGGATGCGAGCTTGGCGGCGGTGTTGTGCCAGACGAAACGGGCCGCCCCAGGCAAGGACGGCCCGACGGCACGCGGTGCCGATCTGGGTATGGGACGGATGGCCGCCGTCAGCGGCGGCGACGGCGCGATGCGATGCCGACACCAGCCACACCGGCCAGCAACAACGGCAACGAAGCGGGGACGGGAACCGTCGTCGTGTTGATCTCGGCAATGAAGCCGTCAAAGCCGATCGACCCGGAGTTGTAGTAGATCAGGTCCAGCCCGACGACGTTCGTCGGGCTTTTGCCGCCGCCATACCCGGCCAGGAATACATCCACGTCCACGGTTCCGGACGCATCGTTTCCGATGGCGTCTTCCAGCAAATGAGAATCCAGCGTCAGGCTGCTGCCGTCGGAAAGTTGGAAGATCGCCGTAGCGATTCCACGGTTCGTGCTTTCGAACTCGAACAGGGGGATTTCGTCAAGCCGGATGCCACCCGGCACGAGGGACGAAAAATCGAAACGGATAATGCCTCCTGCGGCGTTATCGTTGGGCGTGGTGCAGAGACCGGACGCGCACCCCGCCGGGTTCTGGCCCATATTCTGGATGATCAGCGTCTTGGTGTGGCTGCCAAAGGCGGATTTGACCCCAGCAACCGCGGTCGATCCGGCGGTAAATGGAGACCCCTGCAAATCGTTGTCCGAGTTGGTGCTGACCGATGTGTCGAACACGACGCCATAGCCATCGATATAGCCCGAACCGGTGTCTTCCTGGACGCTGACACCGACTGTGCCGATGACGTTCGTCGGGTTGCCGACCTCGATCGCCGTCAGGGTGCCTGTCCCCAGGCCTCCGGGGCCGGTCACGACCGTTCCATTGGGCATGTCGAAATCGAGGGTAAATGTCAGAGCATGAGCCGGCGCACCCACAAACACTGAGAGCGTGGCAATTATTGGTAAGTATTTCATCGTAGTCCTGTCTGCAACGTGAACTGGGCATGCGCCAACAATGCGCGCCCGTGATTTGGATTCGTACGCGTCCGGCAGACCAATAGAATGTGGCGCGTATGTGTTTGTGATTTGTTAACCCTTGCCCGCGCCCGGAAACAATCTGTTGCCCATTTGATCGTTGGGTTTGGGGGGAGGGGCGGCGGTACCTCCGGCATCGCCTGTTGCGCCTCGAAATCCCGTGCGAAGTGACCTTTGGGCCGGTTGACCCTGTCAAAGAACCCCGCCATGCAGGGCACAAAACGCGGGAGCCGTTCCTTGTCGACAAGCCCACCGCCCTTTGCGGCCTTCGAATGGATGATTGCCTGGCGCTACCTGCGGGCAAAACGCGCCGAGGGTGGCGTTTCGGTGATGACCTGGATCAGCCTCGTCGGGATCACCCTGGCGGTGTTTGCCTTGATTGCGACGCTGGCGGTCCGCTCCGGATTTCGGGCCGAGTTTGTCGACACGATCCTGGGGGCCAACGCACACGTCACGGTCTATCAATCGGTCGCCGTCACGGAGTCCGGCCACACCAGTCGGGTGATCGACGACTATGCCGCCATGGCCGATCGCGTCCGCGAGGTGCCCGGCGTCACCAGGGTCGCGCCGCTGGTCAAGGGCCAGGTCATGGCCAATTTCCGCACCCAGAATGCCGGCGTCGAGGTCTTCGGGATCTCGGCCGAGGATCTGGTCACGATCCCCAGAATAGCCGCGCCCGAGCAATCGCTGGGCGACATCGGGCGGTTCGATGAGGGGATCGCCATCGGCTGGGGTGTTGCACAGCAGTTGAACGTTGCTGTCGGTGACCGGATCAAGCTGATCTCGCCCAATGGAGCCAAAACGCCCTTCGGCACCTCGCCGCGGATCAATGTCTACGAAGTCGTCTATGTTTTCCAGGCCGGTCGGTACGACATCGACCGAACGCGGGTCTACATGCCCTTTGCCGAGGCCCAGAGCTATTTCAACCGCGAGGGCGTGGCCGACGAGCTGGAGGTCATGGTCGCCGAGCCGGATTCGGTCGGCGACATGACGCTGCAACTTCTGCGAGCCGGTGGCGAGCGGACCCTGCTGTGGACCTGGCGCGACGCCTCGGGCGCGTTCCTGCGGGCGCTGGAGGTCGAGGACAACGTGATGTTCGTGATCCTGTCGATCCTTGTGCTGATCGCGGCGATGAACATCATCTCGGGGTTGATCATGCTGGTGAAGAACAAGGGACGCGACATCGGCATCCTGCGCACCATGGGCCTGACAGAAGGCGCTGTCATGCGAGTGTTCTTCATCTGTGGCGCGGCGGTTGGCACGGTCGGTACCATTGTCGGGGTGATCCTGGGGTGCCTGTTCGCGATCTACATCGATCCGATCTTCAGCCTGGTGAACTATGTGTCGGGCGGTGGCGTCTGGGACCCGTCGATCCGTGGCATCTATGCCCTGCCGGCCAAGCTGGAGATGGCCGATGTGATGTCGGCGGTTGGCTTGTCGTTGGGGCTGTCGTTTGTGGTCACGATCTTCCCGGCCCGCCGGGCAGCGCGGATGAACCCGGTGGAGGCGCTGCGCTATGAGTGACACGGTGCTGGAGCTGGAGGGGATCTGCAAGGTCTACAATCCTGGCACCCCGGGGGCTGTCGATGTGCTGAGCGGGGTGAACCTGTCGGTTGGTCGCGGCGAGATCGTGGCACTTGTTGCGCCCTCGGGCGCCGGAAAGTCGACCTTGCTGCACATCGCCGGGCTGCTGGACACGGCGAGTGCCGGTCACGTGCGGCTGAACGGCCGCGAGATGGGGGTCAAGGGTGACAGTGCGCGTACGATCGCGCGGCGCCGCGAAGTGGGCTTTGTCTATCAGTTCCACCACCTGCTGCCAGAGTTCACGGCGGCGGAAAACATCATTCTGCCACAGCTTGCCAACGCGATCCCGGCGGCAGAGGCCGAGGCTCGGGCCGCCATGCTTCTGGCCAGTGTCGGGATGACGGACCGTGCCGCGCACCGCCCCTCGCAACTGTCGGGCGGTGAACAACAACGGGTGGCGGTGTGCCGGGCGCTGGCCAACGCACCCCGGTTGTTGTTGGCGGACGAGCCAACCGGCAACCTTGATCCGGGCACCTCGGACACCGTGTTTGCGGCCTTGCTGACGCTGGTACGCGAAACCGGCATGGCGGCGCTGATCGCCACTCACAACCTGGAGCTTGCCGGACGGATGGACCGGGTCGTGCGCCTGCAGTCCGGTCAGGTTGTCGAGGACAGGTAGCTGTGGATCATGGCGCGGGTTTCACCGGCCACACGGCTTTTGGGGCGCGCAATCGACAGCTGCCAGATCAGCGAGACGCCGATGAAGAACCGTACCAGTCGCGGGTCGATATCCGACAGCAGATCCGTCGCCAGGAGGGCATCGGCGTCCGTGGTGCTGACGCCGTTCCAGCTCAGCCGATCGGTTGCGGGAATGTGGGACGACAGATGGACAAGGAACCCGGCGGCGTCACGCGCAACAGGCAGATAGCCCGTGTTGTGAAGGTCGACGCCACAGATCGTGGCATCGTCGACCAACAGGTTGTGTGTTCTGAAGTCACCGTGGATGATGGCTTGCCGCACGGGGCGCCCGCTCAGGCCCGCGGCCAGGGGCACGAGTGCCCCGACCAGGGCCTTGGCCAACAGGGCGTCCGGTTCGTGACGAAACTCCTGTTGCTTGCGCGCGGCCATGGCCAGCCAGTTTCGGCCACCGAACGTCGGGTTCACCCGTCGGCTGTCGGCGCAGTAGCGGTCGAGCCACGTTCCGGCCCGTGCGATCAACCGTGCCCGCTCGTCGGGTGGGGCTGTCCTCAGCATCGCGCTCAACGCGGTGCCGGGAACCTGCTCCATGATGGTAATCCCGTGTTTGGCAGAGAACGCCAGCGGTTCGGGAACGCGATGGGGGCCGGGGCCAAGCGCCGGGTAGCGATCCTCCAGCACCTCCTGCGTCGCGCGGGTCAGCCGTTCGGCATTTGGCCCCATCAACGATTTCACGATCACGGCGCGGCCGTTCATCTTTCCGGTGCAGACAATCCGGTTTGGCCGAACCTTGAGGCAACCGGTCAAGGTGACCGGGGGCAGGTCGCGCGCCGCGCGCAAGGCACGCGCCACCTGCCGCCGTTGCGGCGACAATCGCCGGAGCCATTCGACCAGCAGCATCGCCTCAGGCCCGTTGCGTCAGGAGGACACCTGCAACCATCAACGCCAATCCGCCACTGCGGGCCAGTGTCATGCCCTTTATCGGCGCGCCGAACAGGCCGAAATGGTCGATGACGGCAGCCGAGATCAATTGCCCGACCAGCACGAAGAACACTGCGTTGCCGATGCCGAATTTCGGTGCGATGGCGGTGACCGACAGGACGTAGAAGGCAACCAAGGTTCCGGCCAGAAACAGGTGGGGGGGCGCGCCTGCGGCATGGACCAGCGCCCGGGGGCCGGTGACGATTGCCGCGACCCCCGCCACTACCAGGGCGACACAGAACAGGATCACCGCCGCGGCGGCCGGCGATCCCATGCGTTGCCCCAGTGCGGCATTCAGC
This sequence comes from uncultured Tropicimonas sp., assembly GCA_947495685.1. Taxonomy (GTDB): domain Bacteria; phylum Pseudomonadota; class Alphaproteobacteria; order Rhodobacterales; family Rhodobacteraceae; genus Tropicimonas. The sequence continues at coordinate 91,417 of CANLZY010000018.1, read as the reverse complement.
GCCGCAAGCACGGGGATGCCGATGCCGGCACACAGCATGATCGTGGCGTAGACGTGATTGGGCATGGGCCCGCTCCTGCTTGCGATCCGGGTACCCTGCGCGATAGCGTCAAGTGTAGCAAGGGTCGAGAATGACCCAGATCAACGACATGGGGCACGCCGAAGTCGACAGTTGCCCTGCAAGCATCGGAGCCAGAAATGAGAACGTTTGCTGCACTTGCCCTTTCCTGTCTGATCCCTGCCAGTGTCTGCGCAGCGGATCCGGAATTGGGGTACCGGTCCTACATGGATGCCTGCGCCGGGTGTCACGGTTCCGAGGCTCGGGGCGACGGCCCGACGGCGGCGTTGCTGACGGTTCCGGTTCCGGATCTTACCCGTTTTGCCGCGCGCAACGATGGTGCCTTCGACGTCGCTGCAGTGGTGCGGCTGATCGATGGACGATCCGGCCTGACGGCGCATGGTGGACCGATGCCGATGTTCGGGGGGCTTCTGACCGGAAAGTCCGTGGTGATCGATGCGGCCGATGGCAGCCCGCTCGCCACCACGGAGCCGATACTTGCCCTGGTTCAATGGCTCGAAAGCCGTCAGGAGGAGTGACATGCTAGGAACCGTCTTGCGCCTGATGTTGATGATGGGGTGCGCCGCCAGTCCCGCGATGGCGGCGGATACCTCGGTGGGGGAGGCCTTGTTCTCGCGGTATTGCGCCACCTGTCACGGCAAGGGCGCGCAGGGTGATGGCCCGACCGCCGCGATCGTTTCGGTCCATCCGACCGACTTGACCCTGTTGTCAGCCTCCAACGGCGGCACCTTTCCTGTCACGCGGGTGGTGCGGCGGATCGATGGCCGGGACACGGTGATTGCCCATGGCAGCCCGATGCCGATCTACGGCGCCTTTTTTGAGGGGAGGCCCGTCGTTCCGGTCGAGACGGACGGAGACCCGATCAAGGCCAGTCTTCCGGTAATCGAAATCGTGGAGTACCTGCGCGCGTTGCAGGCGGAGTGACCCGGGTGAAACCGATTGCGTGTCAAATACATGACAGGCTACCGGCGGATTTCCGCCGGCACTTGAAAGGTCAACGTCCGGCTCTACTGTGTGACGAGCTGCTCACTTCTGCCTGTCCGATTCGGGGGACCCTCGTGATCATGATCACACGTACATTTTTCGCCGCGGCTGCGGCGTTGACCTTGGCCACCTCCGTTTCCGCTCAAGAGGCCGTCGTATCAGACGTATCAGCGGTGGAGACCGCCGCCACTTCGGCACCTGTGCCGCTGGCGCAGATCGACCCGTCAAAAACATTTGTTCTGAAATACGACGTTCGCCTTGGTGTGCTGTCGCGCCCGGCCTACTTCGGCTCGGACGAATACATCACCCGCCCCGACTTTGCGCTGGGTTTTGACTACGTGCGCCTGAAGGGGCTGGGCGAATACGGCAGCCTTGACGCAAACGCGCGGCCGAGCGCCTTTGGTGTCCGTGGTTCGCTGCGCTTTATCGGCGAGCGCAACTCGGACGACTATGATGACCTGCAAGGGTTGGAGGATATCGACCCATCGCTGGAACTGGGCATGGGCGTTGTCTATCGCCAGAAGCATTTCGAAGCCTTCGCGGACGCGCGGTATGGCTTCGGGCACGATTCATTCACCGGTGAATTCGGGATGGACGGGATCGCCTACCCGAATGAAAAATGGGAGTTGCGAGTCGGCCCGCGCGTCGTCTGGGGCGGGCAGGGTTTTGCCGACACCTACTTCAGCGTCGACGGGCCGGAATCCACGGCCAGCGGACTCGACAAATATCAGGCCGATGGCGGCATCCTGGGCGCTGGTATCGAGGCCACGGCTCGCTATCGTTTCAACAACCTCTGGGGCATGGAGGCCGGCATCCGTGCTGATCGACTGTTGAACGACGCCGCTGCCTCACCGATCACCGACGCCGGCAGTGAAGACCAGTTCCGCGTCCGGGTGGGTATTACCCGCGAACTCGTTCTGCAGTTCTGATCTACTGACATTTCCGCATCGGGCGCTCCATCGGGGCGCCCTTTTCGTTGCGCCAGGGTTCAAAACCGTCTGACCCGTGTCGGTGAAGGGGCGTGTCCCGTCCACCGGCGACGCTCCGCCGTCGTCGTAGGTGGGCTTCAATGCCCTGTTCTCGCGATACTCACATGTGCCGGCAGCGTCTGGTTGGACGCTATCCCAGCAGCCCCTCGAACTCGCGCCATTCTCCCTTTGACATGCCAGATGTCTCCTGCGTGACGGGTTCGCCCTTGAGCATCCGCTTCACGCAGTCCAACGCCTTGGCCGACAGGTTCACGCCGCCAAGACGATAGTCCTCGAAGGCGCCATAGGCGGCGGGCACCCAGTCGGCGACAATGTCACAGATCGCTTCGGCATAGACCCGGATCTCGTACTGGGCATGGGGGTCGGCGCGCAGGCGCAGGAAATGGAACAGGTTGTGCAGGTCCACCTTCCAGTACCACTGCGTGTAGATGTTGGCCGGCAGGTTCATTCGTGCCAACTCCCGCGCCAGCCCCTGCTGGCCCTCTTGTGACAACATCTGCTCGTAATTGTCATAGGACCGGCCAGCGTCGGCCTTCAGGATTTCCAGCACCCGCGCCGCCTCTTCGCCCTGCAGCACGTCGCCCCGTCCCTGGTTGTTGACGGTGGATTGCGCGGCCAGCTGTTCCGGCGCGGGGATGTAGAACTCCCGATCCAGGATCGAATAGCGGGCGGAGTACTCGTTCACGTTCGCGGTCCGGTGACGAATCCACTGTCGGGCGACAAAGACCGGCAGCTTCACATGCAGCTTGATTTCGCACATCTCGAACGGGGTCGAATGCCAATGCCGCATGAGGTAGCGGATCAACCCGCTGTCATCGCGGGATTTCTTGGTTCCGGCCCCATAGGACACGCGGGCGGCCTGAACGATGGCGTTGTCGTCGCCCATGTAGTCGATGACCCGCACGAACCCGTGGTCCAGCACCTCGTGCGCGGTATAGAGATGCGCCTCCATTCCGGGGCTGACGGCCCGCAGCGTGGGTTGAGGCTCTGCACGCTGGGCGGCGATTTCGGCGATCTGGTCTTCGGACAGGGGCATGTGGCGATTCTCTTGGGGCTCTGGTGGCGTCGTGCCGACAATATCTATGCGATGCAGTGCGGGAAACCTCGATATCGAGTGTATCGCGCAGAACGGTCACAGGTGCCGGCTTTCGCCGGAGGGATCGGGTTTGTCAGTTGACACCTCAAGCCCGAGTTGCGCACCATAAGACAAAACGAACCGAGGCAGAGCAGTCCGATGACAAAGAACCTGGCGCTGGTCCTGGCGCTTCTTGGCATGCTTGCAGCATGTGGGGGCGGAGATGGCACAAATCCGGTAAACCGCCCCGGAGGCGACGACGACGACGACACCGATATCCCCATCGATCCCGGAGATCCGGAAACCGAGATACCATCGGACCTTGCGCTGAACGTCACCCAGGTGACCTACAACGCTGGCACGGATCCCGACAGTGACGCCGACGATACGCTGACGGTCGAGTTGTCTGCGCTGGATCAGAGCCCGAAGGCGGCAACCTATCTGCGCAACGCGGCGCTCGACGTTGAAGGCTACAAGGCGTTTTCGGTGCAAGACGACCCGTTGGACCGGATGTTTGTCGCGGTATCGACAGTCAGCGATGACGGAACCGTCACGGCAACAGCCGTGAGCGACGGCGGACAATTCGGCAAGTTCTTCCGCGGCGGCTATTACAAGCGCAACGGCGGCGACAACGTTCCGACGACCGGCCTGGTCTCCTATGCCGGCACGTATGCGGGCGTGACCAACGAAAATGACCTCGATCAGGATCAGCGGTTGGAGATCCCGGAAGGGACGAACGGTGCGCTGTATCCGTACCAGCCGCGCCAGACCGAGGGAAAAATCTACGTGAACGTCGATTTCGACGACAATGCCGTCAACGGCGCGATCTATGAAAAGCAGTTTTCGGACACCGGCGAGACGCTGCCGAACGTGAACCTTGTCGAAGGGGTGATCGACGACAACGGCGAATTCCTTGGCGTGACCGAGATCCCGACGGCGTCCGGCCCGACATCGGCCGGCAAGTTCGGCGGCATCATCGGCAACAATGGCGATGCGATCGCCGGCGTGGTCGCGATGGATACGATCTATCAACCCGACGACACGCGTGACGGTTCGTTCGACCGCGAGGTGGGGGCATTTGTCCTGCCGCGTTGCGGCACCGCCGACGCCCCGGCCATTTGCGACGACGTCGACGACTTCGACTGATGCGGGCCCTGTTCCGACCGATTGCACTGGCGGCCGCCTTGGCCGCCTTTGCCGTCCCTGCGGCCGCGGAACAATTGACCTTTTCTCTAGAGCAAGCCCGCAGCGCGGCGCGCACGGCGTTTCGCGATGGCGATATCGCGGCGGCCAATGCGATTGCCCATGTGATCCTTGAAGGCCGACCCGATGATACCGCGGCGCTGTTGATCCTTGCGGCGACCGAGCCGCGCCTGGGAAACCCCGACATAGGCCGTCGGGCCGGTGCACGTGCCTGGGCCAGCACCGACAACCCGGTCTTGCGGTACGAAGCGGCCTATTACACATCGCAGGCTGCCGTTGCCGACGAGCGTTACACCGCAGCGCAATTCTGGCTGCGACGCGCGTACCAGGCCGCAAACAGTGACGAAGAACGCGAGAACCTTGCAAAGACCTTCAAGCGGTTGCGGGCGGCGTCTCCATGGCTGGCACGGTTTTCGTTCGATGTCAGCCCATCGTCCAACATCAACGGCGGCGCGTCGTCGGAATTCCTCGTGATCGACGAGACGTTTCCCGTCGGGCAGCTCAGTGGCGCCGCGCGGGCCCTGTCGGGGGTGCAAGCCGCCCTGCAGGGACAGCTATCCTATACCTTGTCGCAGGACCCAACCCAGCTGACGGCGATAACCTTCAACGGATACCAGACCTTCAACCGCCTGTCCGAAGAGGCGAAAGAGATCGCTCCCAAGGCCGAGGGCTCGGATTTCAACTATGGCGTGGCCGAGATCGAGTTTTCCCATCGTCGCCGCAACACGCCGTTCATCCTTCCCGACCGCATCGGGCTGGCCTTTGGCCAGACCTGGTATGGCGGCGAGCCGCTCGACAAGGTGACCCGGCTGACAATGTCAAAACGGGTCGTGCTGTCACCGCGTGATGCGCTGCGGTTCCAGATCCAGGGCGAGCACCGGGATTCGGACCGCGAGTCGCAGGACAGGCAGGGCCGGGAACTCAGGTTGGACTATTTCCGACAGTTCCAGGCCGGGCATTTGCTGTCCTTCACCGTGACGGGCAAGGACGTGACGAGCGATGACATCAATCAGGCCTACAAGAGCGCCAGCGTGCGGATCCGTGCGATCATGGGGGAAGACCTGAAAGGATTCCGCCTGAGTGGACACCTTGAACACGCTTTCCGGGACTATTCCGACTACAGGATCGGGTTTCTGGATGTCGAAGCCGGTCGCGAGGATCGTGAGTTCAGCGGCGAATTGAACCTGCATATCGACCGTGTCGGGTACATGGGTTTCACGCCCGTGGTGTCGTTGCAGGCGCGCAGCACCGCTTCCAACATCAGCCGGTTCGAGGGCGAATCCTTCGGTATTTCGGTCGGGTTCCGCTCAGCCTTCTGAGGCCATCATTCCGGTGTTTCCGAACTTGGCCGAACCCGATAGGGTCTGATCAAAACACACGGAGATGACAATGAAATACCTGCACACGATGGTCCGGGTGAAGGACTTGGAGGCCTCCATGGCCTTCTACAAGCTGCTGGGTCTTGAAGAGACACGGCGCCACGACAGCGAGAAAGGGCGGTTCTCGTTGATCTTCATGTCGGCACCGGGGCAACCCGAATGCCCGGTCGAGTTGACCTTCAACTGGGATGGCGACGACGGCCTGCCCAGCGATAGCCGGCACTTCGGACATCTCGCCTACGAGGTCGAGAATATCTATGACGTGTGCCAGCACCTGATGGACAACGGTGTCGTGATCAACCGTCCGCCGCGCGACGGCAACATGGCTTTTGTCCGTTCGCCCGACAATATCTCGATCGAACTGCTGCAGGCGGGCGATCCGCTTCCCCCGGCAGAGCCGTGGGCCAGCATGGAGAATACCGGTCACTGGTAGGGCAATCCGTCGGCTGGCCGGGTGTCTGAGCCTGGCCTGCCTTCTGCCGGTGCTTGCATCGCAGGCACAGGCCCAGTGTCGGCTTGCCCTGCAACTGGCGCTGGATGTTTCCGGGTCGGTCAACGCACAGGAATACCGCCTGCAACTGGATGGGCTGGCAACCGCGCTGGAGGATCCCGAAGTTCGTGCCACGCTGCTGGCGATGCCGATGATCCCGGTTGCGCTGTCGGTCTACGAATGGAGCGGCCGGGATGCGCAGCGTGTGATTCTGGACTGGCAAGTGATGCAGTCGGAAGCGGATGTTGAGGCGCTTGCCAGCTTGCTGCGGTCAACGACCCGGCGGGACATGCCGGTCAGCACGGGCCTCGGGGCCGCGATGCGTTTTGCCGGGGCGCGCCTGTCCGCTGCCCCTGGGTGCCATCGGCAGGTGCTGGACGTTTCTGGCGACGGCAAGAACAACGACGGCCCGCGCCCGCAGGATGTGGCCTCGGCGGAGCTCGGCGGGCTGGTGGTCAATGCGCTCGTGATCGGTCAGGACCATGGTGCCGCCGTTGGTGCGCAGGCCACGGAGACCAAGGAACTGATCTCGTATTTTCGGGCCTATGTGATCCGCGGCACCGAGTCCTTTGTCGAGGTCGCGGTCGGGTACGGCGACTATGCCGACGCGATGACGCGCAAGCTGATACGCGAATTGAATGTCATCGTCGTCGGGCAGTCAGGGCAGGCACGACCGCAACGGTTCGCCATGAGCGACCACTAGGCGTGCCCGGATCGACCGCGATCGCGGTGTGCCGACAACGGATGCCTATGTGCGAGGGCGAAAATGACGGCGATGGGCGATGGCCGCGCTCACATAGAATGCCGCCAGCCCGGTGGAAAAGACGGTCGCGAACAGGATGATCAATCCCTCTGGCTGAAACTGAGCGGGACAGGTTTCGGCGGCCAGCTCGATCTGGAACCACGACACCGCAGCCATGAACAGGATGAACAACGACACGCCCAGTATGATCAGGGCGTTGAGCGGCACGGTGGCACCGGGCTTGGCATTCTGCATCAACTGGGAGCGTCGGAGCTGAACCATGCCTGCCGACACGGCACCAAACAACACAACGCCGGCCAGGAAGGTTCCGACGGCGGGGCCGACCTTGGCCGCACAGTCCGGTTCGGTCGCGGCGCCAAGGGTCAGCACGCCCCATGTCATCAAGGTAACGCCCGCCGAGACGGCCATCGCCAGCACCAGGAAAGCTTCGGAGAGCTCCAGTGGCTTGCTGCCCTGCGCCAGCGCACCAACCAGCGCGACGGCGGCAAACCCTCCGATCAGCATCGCTTGCCCGTAGGACCCCGCAGTTATGGCGGGGATCGCCATTGCACCAAGGCAGGTTACAGAGATCAGCCGCGCGACTGTCGCGAGGAGAGAACGATCGCGATCCGGCATATCAGACCATCGTCATCAACGTGACGTCCTGGAAATGATTGTCTCGCAGGTCCTTGAGGATGACATCCGCCGGCAGGAACGGCGAGATCAGCGTGATGATCCAAGCTTGATCGCCCGACGAAAGCTCCTCTTTGGAGAGCGGTTCCCGGGCCCGAAGTTTCTTTTCGGCGGCTGAATCCAGCAGCCCCCAGACGGCAAATGCCAGCGGGGCGCCGTCCTTGCGCCATAGCCGGAACTGGCGCGCCTCGATTCCACCGATGATTGCATCTGCCATCGGCCCCAGGGCGCCGGTTCGATGTGGTTCGGACCGGGCGGCCAACCAGAATGCGGCCCCGAGGATGTCGCTGAACTGGGTGTCATCCGGGGGTGCGGGTGCCGGGGATGCCGGCGAATCGTCGGGAGTTTTTGCGGACAGATCGGCTTTTGAGCCGCTCGCCTCGGGTTGGGAATTGCTCGGTGTCACTGGGTACTCCTTTTGTCTCGACATACCGTTGAGCGGACACAATAATGGAAAAAATTCAGTTTTCGTGTAGTATCGTCGCCAATTCAGCGATGCGTTTTTTGGTAAGATAGATCAAGGGAAAAGCATAATGGCTCCTCCTGACGGCTCCAAACCGGTAGTTCCTGCAAATGGTTATCAAGACCCGTCGACCGATTGGTTCGATTCGTTCACATCGAACGAAACCGGTCTGGGCAAGGGGCTGATCGAGGCTCTCGGGGATGCCGAGGTTGCGAGATTTGGGTCCAAGATTACCGAATTTGTGACGGATCTGTATTCGCAGGGCGGCAACAAGGCGATCGAAGCCTGGTCGCCGTTCCTGGAAAGTGCCGCGCGGGCTGACGGCAAATTCATCTCGGCACTCCAGGAAGGTGCGTCAGGCTACAACAAGTTCAAGAACTGGGCCCCGATCGACAAGCTGAAGGGGGTCAAGGCCGGTCCTGTTCTGGACATCGCGCTTGGTGGCCTGTCTGTCTACAACGACTATCGCAACGGCGACGACTGGGTCGACGAGGGGATGAAGCAGACTGCTTCGATCGGCGCAGGTTGGGCTGCGGGGGCATTGACCACGGCCGGCCTTGGTGCGCTGGCCGCGGCCGGGATCATCACCGCACCGGCATGGGGCACGGCCCTTGCTGCGGGCGTTGTTGCGGCCGGAGCCAGCTATGCGGTTGCAAGCGTGTGGGACAACTGGGATTCCATCACGGAATGGACCGGTGAAAAGGTCGACCAGTTCACCGAGGTGCTGGGAGATGCCAAGGATGCCATCGTCGATTACGTTGGCGACAAGGCCTCTGAATTTGGCGATTGGGTGACCGATCGGGTCGATGATTTCAATGAATGGGCCGATGACACGGCGGAGACGATCAACGAACTGGCGGATTACGTCCTGGACCGCGCCGAGGAGTTCGGCGAGGACGTTGTCGAATTCTGGGAGGACGCCAAGGAACAGGCCGCCGAGACGGTCGAAGCGGTTTCCGAGTGGATGGAGGATACCGCCACGGAGATTGCCGAAACCGGCAAGGAGATTTGGGACAAGACAACCGAATGGGTCGGCGACAAGTTCGACGAGATCGCCGAGAATGCCAGCGATATCAAGACCGCGCTCGAAGAGTGGGGCCGGGATACGCTGGACGACCTGTCCGATGGCATCGAAGACATCAAGAAGGGTGCCTCGGATCTGTGGGATGACTTCACCGATTGGTGGAATGACGACGACGAGGACAGCAGTGACGACGCCGACGACGCCGACGACCGGTCCGAGACCGCCCGCACCGAGGCCTCTCCCCTGGTGCTCGACCTCGACGGCGACGGGATCGAACTGACCCGGCTGACGGGGCAGGGCGCCGTCTATTGGGACATCGATGTCGATGGAATGAAGGAGCAATCCGGCTGGGTTGGGCCCGACGACGGCTTGCTGGCGCTCGACAGCAACGGCGACGGGGTGATCAACGATCATTCCGAACTGTTCGGGACCTTGACGGTGGACGGCTTCACCATCCTGTCCGCGCTGGATTCGAACGATGACGGGAAGATTTCAAAGACCGACAAGGCCTTTGGCAATCTGCGTGTCTGGCAGGACCGCGATCAGGACGGCAAGACCGACCCGGGCGAGTTGCTGAAGCTGAACAAGGCTGGCGTCAAGAGCATCGACCTGAACGCGGCGACGGTTGCCGAAACCATCGCCGGCAACGCGATCACCCATCGCAGCACCTACATCGACACCAACGGCAAGAAGCAGGCGATCGTCGATGCCTGGTTCCAGTACGACAACGTCAACACCCGGTATGGCGGTGATGTTCCGTTCGATTCCCTGGCCATGCGGTTGCCGCAGGTGCGCGGCTACGGCAACATGCCGGATCTGCAGAGCGCAATGGCGCTCGATCCCAAGCTCAAGAAGCTGGTGCTGGAAATCGCGGACACGCCCATCGAACTGGTGTTCGACCCCGATTTCGACCTGGCAGGCAAGCTGCGGGACGCGATGTTCCGCTGGGCCGGTGTCGAGGATGTGGACCCGGACAGCCGCGGCAACTATGTCGACGCACGTGAACTTGCCTTCATCGAAGAGTTCACCGATCGCGACTTCCTGCAGCGCGGCCACCCGAACCCGGCGCCCGAAGCCAGCCGGACCCTGACGAACGCCTTCGAAACCATCTATCACAGCGTTCTCGTGCGCATCCTGACCCAGAGCGTCGGCGAAGGAATCTTTGATGATCGCCCGTCCTACCTGTGGGAGACGGACAGTTTCGTTGGCAAGTTCAAGATCGACTTCGACGAACTGGAGGCGCTGGCCGACCTCTATTCGGGCTACGCCGACGATATGAAGACCGTCTTTGTCGGGCTCCTGACGCTGATCGACAATTCTGTCGGGATCGAGGACCTGTCTCGCAAGCAGATGGCAAAGCTGGAAGAAATCACGACGAAATACGCCGGCGTTTCGATCGACACGATCCTGCGTGAGATCTACCCGGCCGTCGGTCTTGGCCTCAACGGCACGGAGGGCGACGACAACCTGCGCGCCGGCGGGGGCAACGATTCCCTGTCTACCGGTGGCGGCAACGACAAGCTGTTTGGCCTGCGGGGCGACGATCGGCTTTCTGCCGGTACCGGGGATGACGAACTGACCGGTGGCGGGGGCAACGACCTGATGCAGGGCGAAGCCGGCGATGACATCTATTACTATCACAGCGGCTTTGACACGATCCGCGATACATCGGGCAAGGATACGCTGATCCTGAAGAGCGGGATCAATCCCGGCGAGGTGGCTTTCCTGGTGTCGCTCGACAACGAGAGCGACCTGGAGATCTACCACGACGGCGAGTTGATCGTCCGGATCGAAAGCTTCTTCGAAGCCGACGGCGCCATCGAGACCATCCAGTTTGCCGACGGCACCCAGGCCAATCTGAAAAAGCTCGCCGAGGGTGAAAAGGGCACCAATGGCGACGACGTCATGACGGGTGACAAGAACCCGGCGCTGGACAACGACCGCCTGCTTGGCCTGAAGGGCGATGACAAGCTTTCGGGCGGGCGCGCGGCCGATGTTCTGGACGGCGGCGAGGGCAACGACCGTCTGCTGGGCGGGCCAGGCGGCGACGTCCTGCTGGGCCAGGCCGGAAAGGACGTGCTCAAGGGCGACCAGGGCATGGACCAGATGATCGGCGGGGTCGGGAACGACACGTATCACGCTCAGGGCGACGACACGATCCGCGAAGAAGCCGGGATGGACACGCTGGTGCTGAACAAGGGCATCGGCTTTGGTGACATCACCATCGCCCGGATCGCATTCTCCGACAACCTGGTGGTGGACACCGGACAGGAAGTCGTGACGGTGCTGGATCACTTCAAGTCAACCGACAACGCGATCGAGAAAATCGCGGTTCAATCCGCATCCGGCAAGTTGACAGTGCGCAGCCTGGCGGACCTGCCGGTGGAACAACACGGCACCGAAAACTACGATTCCATTCGCGGCGATAGCTTCGGCTCGATCAAGGACGTGATCCGCGGGTTGTCTGGCGACGACCGCATCTATGCCTACACCGGCAACGACATCATCGACGGCGGGCTTGGCGATGACCAGGCCTATGGCGGTACCGGCAACGACAAGTACATCGTTGGCTACGGCACGGACTTCATCCAGGACGTGGGCGCGGTCGAAGACACCGGTGACGTTATCGTCGTCCAGGGCGTCAAGAAGTCCGCAGCAAAGATGCAGCGCGAGCTTGATGGCGACGTCTCGGTCAGCTGGAAGGGCGGTTCGGTCCGGATCGACCGGGCATTCGACGAGCGATACACGGTCGAAAAGATCAACTTTGGCAAAGGCGGGTCCGTCGACGTCAAGACACTCAAGCTCCCCACCTACGGCACCGAGGCGAACGAGACCGTCAGCGGCAACCGCGAGGAATATGGTTCCCGCGATGACACCCTGCTTGGGTATGACGGTGACGACCGTCTCTACGGCTATGATGGCAAGGACCGCCTCGAAGGCGGCAAGGGCGACGACCACCACTACGGTGCTGAAGGCGCCGACACCTATGTCGTCGGCAAGGGGCACGACTACATCTCCGATCAAGGAGCGGTTGACGACGCAGACGACGTTGCGCGCCTGAAGGGGATCAAGCGTTCCCAGGTGGAGATTTCCCGGCGCAGCGACGGGGATCTGTTCATCAGCTGGGCCTTTGGGTCGCTTCTGATCGACCAGGTCTTTGACGAACGTTATGCCATTGAAATGCTCAAGTTCGACGACGGGGTTGTCGAACTTGGAAACCTCGAGGTCGTGACGCTTGGCGACAATGGCAACAACACGCTCTATGGCAACAACCAGGAACGCGGCAGCCGCGATGACGACATTCGCGGCCTTGGCGGCAATGACAGGCTCTATGGCTACGACGGGTCCGATGTTCTGGACGGTGGCGCGGGCGATGACAGCAGCTATGGCGCCGACGGCAGGGACACCTACATCGTTGGCAAGGGCGACGATTTCGTGTCGGACACCGGCAAGTCGGAAGACGGGCTGGACAGGCTGAAGTTCGACGGCATCAAGTCCTCACAGGTTGCGATGTCCCGTCTTCCAAATGGCGATGGCTTCTTCAGTTGGGCCAATGGCTCCGTGGTCATCGATAATGTCTATGACATGAACTATGCGATCGAGCGGCTGATGTTTGCCAATCGCACGATCAAGATCGAGGACCTGAAGCTTCCCACCATCGGAGACGGTGGTGACAACACGCTGTATGGCAATCGCGAGGAACTCGGATCGCGGGATGACGACATCCGTGGGTTGAAGGGTGACGACAGGCTGTATGGCTATGACGGCGATGACATCCTGAATGGTGGTCCGGGGAACGACGCCGCCTATGGGGCTGATGGCAACGATACCTATGTTGTCGGTCTGGGCCACGACTTCATTTCCGATGCCGGTCTCGAGACAGACACGCAGGACAGCGTCGAAATTCGCGGTGTTGATCGCGCGGACGCGACCATCACGCGGCTTCTGGATGGTGACATGCTGATCGCCTGGGCCTCCGGCTCGGTGCGGATCGACAATGCGTTTGACTACAAATATGCGGTCGAGCTGATCAAGTTCGACGACAAGACCCTCAAGGCCGCCGGGTTGGCCCTGCCGACATTGGGCGATGGTGGCAGCAACACGATCTACGGCAACCGCGAGGAGTTTGGGGCGCGCAACGACACGTTGCTGGGACTGGACGGAAACGACACCCTGTATGGCTACGATGGAAATGACCGGCTCGACGGTGACGCGGGCGATGACATTTCCTATGGGGCCGACGGTGCCGACACCTATGTCGGTGGTCAGGGCGACGACTATATCGACGACAACGGGGCCTCGGCTGATGGCGAGGACCGGTTGCTGCTGCCAACTGTCAATCGCGCTGACGCGATGCTGACCCGGATGCTGGACGGGGATCTGCTGATCTCCTTCGCCGGCGGCTCCGTGCGCATCAACGAGGCATTCGACCTTGAACGCGCGGTGGAGAAGATCCGCTTTGCCGATAGGGATGTGCTGATCGACACGTTGTGGGCTGCGACCGAAGGGGATGGTGGCAACAACACGATCTACGGCAACCGTGAGGCGCTGGGATCGCAGGACGATACCCTGCGCGGCCTCGGCGGGAACGATACGCTCTATGGGTACGAAGGCGACGACCGTCTCGAAGGCGGCGATGGCGACGATTCTGCCTATGGGGCCGACGGACGGGATACCTATGTTGTCGGCAAGGGGGATGATTATATTTCCGATGCCGGCGATGTGGCGGATGGCGACGACCGCGTGATCGTGACCGGAGTGAAAAAGGGCGACGCGACCTTCGCCCGTCGCTCCGACGGCGATCTGCTGATCGAATGGGATGGCGGGTCGGTCCTGATCGATCGGGCCTTCGAAGAGGATTACGCGATCGAGAAGCTGGTCTTCACCGACGGCACCCTGTCCATAGTGGATCTGGCGGTTGCGACCTTCGGCGACGGTGGGGCGAACACCATCTATGGAAACACCAAGACGTTCGGCTCCCGCGACGACGACATTCGCGGTCTGGACGGAAACGACACCCTGTATGGCTATGATGGCGACGACCGACTCGAGGGCGGCGAGGGCGACGATTCCCACTATGGTGCGACAGGGGCTGACACCTATGTCGTGGGCAAGGGGGACGACTTCGTCTCCGATGCCGGGCTTGAGGCGGACGGTGACGACGTGCTGCGGATCGCGGGCGTCAAACGCGCCGATGCCACCATGACACGCCGCAGCGACGGCGATGTCCTGATCGAATGGGATGGCGGTTCGGTGCTGGTCGACAGGATGTTCGACAAGGATTACGGGATCGAAAAGATCGTCTTTGACGATGCCACGCTCACGACATCGACGCTTGCCATTCCGACGGCTGGCGACGGTGGGGCGAACACGATCTATGGCAACACTGACGAACGGGGCTCGCGGAATGACGACCTTCGCGGGCTTGACGGCAACGATTCCCTGTACGGCTATGATGGCGACGACCTGCTCGATGGTGGCGAGGGCGAAGACACGCTGTACGGTGGCGAAGATGACGACACCTATGTTGCTGGCAATGGTGACGTCATCGACGAACAGGGCAAGGGTGGCGCTGACACCATCCTGGCACCAGACGGTGTGGCGGCCGGTGCCTTCAGCTATCAGAAGCTGGACACCTACCACCTGAACATTCTCTGGGGTGGTAACGCGATGCTGGTGCGCAACCACTTCTATACCGATGCCTACCAGGTCGAATCCCTCAAGCTATCCAATGGCACGGTCATCGATCTGACGACGGTTGCGGCTGTTGATGCCACCACGCCGTCGGGCCAGACGTTCTCGGGCGATGAGACGGCCAATACCTATGTCGGCACGGACGGGAACGACACGTTCAATGGCTACGACGCTGCGGATCACTTTACCGGTGGCGCGCGCGACGACCGGTATTTTGGCGGCAATGGTGCCGACACCTACGTGGTCGGGCAGGGCGATGACTATGTTTCCGATACCGGCAAGTCGACGGACGGGGACGATACCGTGCGCTTCCTCGGCGTGAAGCAGTCGCAGGCGAGTTTTGCGCGGCGCAGCGACGGCGACATGTTGGTGACCTGGGCGGCCGGGTCTGTGCTGATCGACAATGCATTTGACCTGAACTACGCGATCGAGAAGCTGGTCTTTGATGATGGAACGCTCGGGATTGGCGCGATCAAGCCACCAACCCTGGGCGACGGGGCCGGCAATTCTGTCTATGGCAACCGCGAGGAACTGGGCAGCCGCGATGATGACCTTCGCGGTCTGGGCGGCAATGACCGGGTCTATGGCTATGATGGCGCCGACAAGATCGACGGCGGCGATGGCGACGACGAGCTTTACGGTGATGACGGTGCGGACATCTACATCGCCAGCGATGGCGATGACTACTACTCCGACACCGGCGCCGAGGCCGATGGGAGCGACGAGTTGCGCCTGCCGGTCAAACTGGCCGACGCATCGATTGTGCGGCTGTCCGATGGCAAGCTGGTCATTACGTACCCGGGCGGAACCGCCACGATCAATCGGGCGTTCGACAAGGACTACGCCATTGAAAGGCTGGTGTTCTCTGACAAGACCATTGCGGTCGCCACCTATGCCGCGACCACCGACGGCGACGGCGCTGGAAACACGATCTACGGCAACCGCGAGGAGCTCGGATCGCGCGACGATGTCCTCAAGGGGTTTGGCGGCAACGACAGGCTCTATGGTTACGAGGGCGAGGACAAGCTCAACGGCGGCGCCGATGACGACGAGATGTACGGTGGCGCCGACGCGGATGTCTACGTTGCTGGCGAAGGGGACGACTACATCTCGGACGCCGGGGCCGAGACCGATGGACCGGACGAACTTCGCCTGACGAGTATTCGGCAGGGGGATGTCACGTTCCAGCGCCGCAGCGACGGCGACCTGTTGCTGGAATTCCCCGGCGGGTCGGTGTTGGTCGACCGGGCCTTCGACAAGGATTATGCCATCGAAAGGTTCGTCTTCCAGGACGGGACCGTGGCGTTGGCCGACCTCGGCTTTGAAACGCTCGGAGACGATGGCAGCAACACGGTCTATGGCAACCGCGAAGAGCTGGGCAGCCGTGACGATGTGATCCGAGGGCTGGATGGCGACGACAGGCTGTATGGCTATGACGGCAAGGACAAGCTGGATGGCGGCGACGGCGATGACGACTTGTACGGTGACGATGGCCCGGACACCTACCTGGTAGGCCTCGGAGATGATTTTATCTCGGATGGCAGCAGTTCGGCGGATGACGTGGACAGCGTCAGGGTTCAGGGCGTGAAGCAGGCCAAGGCCACGCTGACCCGCCTGATGGATGGAGACATCAAGGTCGTCTGGTCGACCGGATCCGTTGTGCTCGACAACGCTTTCGACGCGTCTTACGCCATCGAGCGACTCGTGTTCAGCGATGGAACGCTCGACCTGCAGACGGCGAAGCTCGAAACCATCGGCACCGGAGGGTCCGAGACCATCGGTGGCAACCGTGAGGATCATGGATCGCGCGACGACACGCTGATGGGGCTGGACGGCGACGACAAGCTTTACGGCTACGACGGTGACGACACGCTCAAGGGCGGTGCCGGCAACGACAGCAGCTATGGGGCCGACGGTGCCGACACCTACCTGGTCGGGCTGGGCGACGATTTCGTCTCTGACGCCGGCAAGGAGGGCGATGGCAAGGACGTTGTTCGGATCCTGGGGGTCAAGCAGGCAAATGCCACGATGACCCGTTTGGGCGATGGTGATCTGTTGGTGGAGTGGGCCAATGGGTCGGTCCGTGTCGACCGGGCGTTTGATCAGCTGTATGCGATCGAGCGCTACGAATTCTCCGATGCGACGGTCAAGATCGACGGGCTCAAGGTGCCGACCATGGGCACGAACGGGAGTGAAAGCCTGTCAGGAAATCGGGAGGAATTGGGTTCCTACAACGATGTGCTTCTTGGGCTGGACGGTGACGACAAGCTGTACGGCTATGACGGTCGCGACCGGCTGGATGGTGGCACGGGGGATGACGCCCTCTACGGAGAGAAGGGTGGCGACACCTATGTTGTCGGCGACGGCGATGACTACATCTCGGACGCCGGACTTGCCGAAGATGCGAAGGACATCCTCGTGTTCAGCGGTCTGAAATCTGGCGCCGTTTCGATGACCCGTCGCAGTGACGGTGACCTTCTTGTGGAGTGGACGGACGGATCGGTCCTGGTTGATCGGGCTTTCGATGCGCCGTATGCGGTCGAGACATTCCGCTTCAAGAACAAGAGCATCGACGTCGACACCCTGGAGGTGACGACGAAGGGGGACGGCGGTGGAAACACGATCTATGGAAACACCGAGGAACTCGGTTCCCGCAACGATGACCTTCGAGGGTTGGACGGCAACGATACGCTGTACGGATACGATGGCAACGACCGGTTGGACGGCGGCGCTGACGATGACCGGATGTATGGCGCGGAGGGCAACGACCAATATGTCCTGGGTCGAGGAAGCGACATCATTGACGAACAGGGCAAGGGCGGGATCGACACCTTGGTGCTGCGCAACGGGTTGGACTTCGACGACCTGACATTCGAACGTATCGAAAACCGCGACCTCCGGGTGTCCTGGGACGATGGCGAGGCTCTTGTTCGGTATCAATTCTCGAACGAAGCCTATTCGATCGAAAAGCTGCTTCTGGCCGATGGGACGACCATGGACCTCGACTTCGTCTGAAGTCAGCTCACGCGGCGGTGCGGTTTCAACTCGCCGCCGCGTGATCAGCCAGCTATGACCGTCGGCTTGGTAGAGGTCTCGGGTCACGACCCACCCATCTTTGCGATCCATCTACAAATTCGGATGCGCGACACCTGACCCGATGTCCGGCGATGACCGCGCCACGCTGTGGCAGGCAGTCGGGCGGTTTGCGTTACCCGGACCGAAGCCAAAAGCCAATTGCACCAGTCTTAACCGGTCCGAATTCGAGGATCATGCTCCATTTGAAACATCCGTTGTGAGCGATGCCCGGAATGCGCGAGACACAGGTCGCCGTGCTGTGCCCTGCAATAGGCTGAAAAGAGATTATTTTCTGGGATGATGCGATGGGCGCCCTGTCGGCAGGGACATTCACGTCGGAAAGACCTTCTATCGGGATCCGTTCGCCAACGGCGCTCAGTGTGTCCTGGTGGTTGGGACGCGTTGGCCCTTTGGTGCCCGGTTTGGACCGCCGGTTCGTGTCGCCGGACCCTGACACCCGCGAACTCACCGAGATGGTCACCTTGAGTGACATCCCCTCGACCGTCCGGTTGAATGATCGACCTGCCGATCCTGCCGGCCGGTCTGTGGTGGCATGGACAAGGTGATCCTGCATGCCCATTGCCCGGTTCCGGTCCTACGGCCCTAACGGCGGCGCCCTGTCAAACCGCTGCCTGATCCTTGATCGGACCGGCGCCGGCGCTTTCTCATCGCTCTCTTGTCGATGCCGAGGGCGATTTGTTGAACGCACAACGGGATGGCAAAAAGGATCGTACGATACGCACCGTGTGGGCTCGGCGACCGCGAGGCCAAATTGCCGGTCCGAAACCCGACCCGCATGGGCCTTGGTGTTCCAGACTTGGCCGTTCTGTTGACGACCTTGATGCATTTCTTGCGGGTTGACGATGCCGATTTCGCCCACGAAAACTGCGCCAGAGATGTCATTGTGTTTCGTCCGGGCATCAGATGCCGCCTTGGATACCGCCTCGCCGGTGAATGCCATGGAGCCAGGGTTGGGGGGCGCGCTGACCTGATCGATCGCCGGCCATCGCGCGAACAGATCGGATTTTCTCAGGGCAGAAATCACGACCGTGGATGTACCGCCTGGTTGCCGGGTCTATGGGACCGACGATCAAAAATTTCGGAACGTCCGCCCACGCAATTCCGGGATGTGTTGAAGTCTCCGCAAACGAGAGATTCGTCACGATGGAGCCGCATGAGGGCACCTGTGTCACGCCGATCCGTTCGGGAAGGATGTGGGAAATTGTCGATCCCTGTATCAAGCTTGTACCGAGCGATGCCCGCCCTGGCCCAGACGGTCGCGCTGGAATGCCCGCGGGACACCGTCCGCGCCAGTGCCGTCTACCCCCAGCTCGATCGAGGGCGCCGGCCTTGGGGACTCGGGCGTCGGCGTCTATACCCGGGCCCGGATGGAGCACGAATGGCGGGTGATGCTCACCACGGACATCGAAAGCCGTGTGCCGGCACAGGTTGGGAGTTCCTCTAGGCCAATTCGGTCCAGTCGATCAGCCTGCCGGTGAGGTTCTCGATCAGCATGGTGGCGACGGAATGATCCTGCCCATTACCGGCACCTAGGGCGCCACGCCCATGGTGGACGAGCAGCTCGGCCTCGACAGCGTCTTCGCGGTCAGCGGCGTCGAGACCGTGCTGTGCTGTTACCGTCTCTCCTCCCGCGAACTGGGCGGAAAATGCGCCGAAGACGGGCTGCAGGCATTCCCAGCAAGTGAGATCAATTGCATCGGCCTTGGCAATGACGACATGATGATCGGTGGATGCCAGGGGTTCCTACGTCGCGGGTCGGACTGAGTCGTCTCGGCAATGACGGCACTTTTCGGGGCTGCGGGTCATGTTCGACGGCGACGCGACCTTCTCCTTTCAAGCTTTGGCTATCATAGGGGGCGACAGGGTTGCCGCGTTCGAGGCAGCATGGCCAGAAAAAACCGCGAGAGCATCGGGTGGAAGGGTCAGGACGTGCCCCTGAAACCTCTTTCAACGTTGCCGACTCACAGATGAATCGGGTTTGAGAGCGCTTCATGGCAGGGAAAACATGGGCGTTGGGCGCACCAGTCTCCCGGGCAGTTCGGTGACGCGAAGCACGCGATCACGGGGGAGGGCTGCATGCATCGCTCAGCAACTCCAAGATTGCCATGCTGATCTCAGCTTTGGCGCAGAACGCCGAAATCGGTGCTGGCATCCTGATCGCCGTGTCGTTTCAAAGCGACGTCAACGCCGCTTCATCGTGACGTCCTCCGTGCAGTGGCGGCCTGGCTGCGCAATCCAGTACGTCCCGGCTCCAGTCATGGGATACGGGCCGGTGGCACCGGAAGGAGAGCGTTAGCCGCGTATGATCAATGGGATGTCATGCGTGCTTCCGGCACCGCCGGCGGGCAGTCCGGGCATGGCGCCGGGGGCCAACCCCGAGGTCATGACGCAACCACGGAACTCATGCCTGCAACGCGTGGTACCGGCAAAACTGTCAGGCTCGAAAGTCTGGTAGAGACTCAGTTTGCCCCGATAGTCTGAGCGGGCAGGGGGCCGGCAGGCCTGTCTCCCGATTGGCGTGCGCCTTCCTCTGGCCCCTGCCAACCTGGGCCGACCCGTCTTGCCGGTATAATGGTGGTTCGCTGGCCTTGAAGATCTCCTCAGAGCGCATGCCTCTCGCCTGCGAGCGGGTTCGCGATCCTCGACTGGCGTACTCAAGGGGCCCGGAAGGGCGCCCTTGTCACAAGTCGATGGGTGAAGGCCCCCGACATCTCAAAGGTGCTTTTGGCACCGGGCGACCGGATGACCCCATAGCCAACGATCACCGTTCAACGGGCTAGTAGATGTAGCGAATCTGATCGCTCCAGTAGCGTTCCATCCGACGCAGGGACCTTGTGATGTCATCCAGCCCCTCCAGCGTGATGATCTCGCGTTCCACCAGTCCCGCAGCATGCCGCACGAACAATTCCGAGACGATGCGCCGGATATTGCGACCCCGTTCGGTCAACCGGACCCGTACGGCGCGACGGTCGATCTCGCAGCGCTGATGGTGCATGTAGTCCATCTCAACGAGTTTCTTGAGGTTGTAGGACACATTCGAGCCCTGGTAGTAGCCACGGGATTTCAGTTCCCCGGCAGTGACCTCGTTTTCGCCAATGTTGAACAGAAGCAACGCCTGCACGGCGTTGATGTCCAGAATGCCGACACGTTCGAACTCGTCCTTGATCACGTCGAGCAATAGCCTGTGCAATCGCTCCACAAGGGCAAGCGTCTCCAGGTAACTGGTCATGAAACCGTGGCCCTGCCCGGGAACAACGCTGCTGTGAATACTCATCTCTTGGGCCTCCGTCCTGGCTTGTTGCACCAAGTGGTACGGCCCAAAGTCCGAAAAAGGCGTTAAGTCGCTTCAAAAAGGTCCAAAATATTGCAAATCAATGGATGAACATCCAATCAACACAGCGGTCGCACGGCCATGTCGCCACGGCGGTGTTGATTGGATTTCCGACAGGATGCCACCTAAACAGACCGCAAGCGGCCAGGTTCAGTGGGCCGTGCCCTTGGAGTGGGCATGGGCGGAAATGCGCCCGAACAGATCGGCATAGCCCTCCGGGGTCGGATCCTGCCCGGTGATCCAACGCAACATGTCCTGATCGTTTTCTTCCAGAAGGGCTTCGTAGACATCGAGGTCAGCGTCGCTCAGCGACCCAAGCAACTCGTCGGAAAACTTTCCCAAAACAAGGTCCATTTCCTTGATGCCACGCCTCCAGGAGCGCATGTGCAGCCGCTTCAGGCGCGTTTCGCGGGTCTCGGTTGTCATTCTTGGGTAGCCTCCAGCAATGCGGTGCGCAGTCGTTTTTCCACGCGGGCCAGTCTGGCGGCCGCGTCGTCGACCTCGCTGCGGATCTGTCGGAGTTCCTGTAACAAGGCGCGCACCTCGGGAACCAGCGGCGCTTCTTCGTCCGCCGGTTCGTTCAGCCCGTCACCTTCGCCATTCAGCAGCCACATCAGCGATACGCCCAGAATGCCCGAGAGCATCTGCAGCTTGTTTGCACGCGGTTCGCTGATGTCGTTTTCCCAGCCGCGGACGGTCTTCACCTTGACCCCGAGGCGCCGTGCCAGTTGTGATTGATCCATCGACAGTGCTTCGCGAGCACCGGCAACACGGTCGCCGAAGGTTGCGGTTTCGGCACCATACCAGTCGGAATTGTCGTTCAAAGGAGTCTCCATCCAGTCGGTTAATCCTTGAATGGGTCCAAGTGCAAGCCTAAGAAGCGCCGAGACCCATCCCTGAGACAACAAGACCGGAGGCCGTCAATGTCTTTTCTGTCCGCGACCCTCGACCGTGTGAAACCGTCCCCGACCATTGCCGTAACCACAATGGCGAACGAGCTGAAGGCTGCAGGCAAGGACGTGATCGGCCTTGGCGCGGGTGAGCCTGATTTCGACACGCCAGACAACATCAAGGCTGCGGCCAAGGTCGCCATTGATGCCGGCAAGACGAAATACACCGCCCCCGATGGGATCCCGGAGTTGAAGCAGGCGATTTGTGCAAAGTTCAAGCGCGACAATGGTCTGGATTATGCGCCAGCTCAGGTCAGCGTAGGAACCGGTGGAAAACAGATCCTGTACAACGCGCTGATGGCGACGCTGAACCCGGGAGACGAGGTCGTGATTCCGGCGCCATACTGGGTCAGCTACCCGGACATGGTGCTGCTGGCCGGCGGCGAACCTGTGATTGCCGAGGCCACAGCCGACACCGCGTACAAGCTGACGCCCGCCGCGCTCGAGGCCGCGATCACACCGAAGACCAAGTGGTTCATCTTCAACTCTCCGTCGAACCCGACCGGCGCGGCCTATTCCCGGGACGAGTTGAAGGCGCTGACAGACGTTCTGATGAAATACCCGCATGTCTGGGTGATGACCGACGACATGTACGAGCACCTTGTCTATGACGGCTTCGAATTCTGCACCCCCGCGCAGGTGGAGCCCGGCCTCTATGACCGCACGCTCACCTGCAACGGCGTCTCCAAGGCCTATGCAATGACCGGCTGGCGGATCGGCTACGCGGCTGGCCCCAAGGAGCTGATCGGCGCGATGCGCAAGATCCAGTCGCAGAGCACCTCCAACCCCTGCTCGATTTCGCAGTGGGCGGCGCTCGAAGCGCTCAATGGCACGCAGGATTTCATCCCGACCAACAACGAGACCTTCAAGCGCCGCCGCGACATGGTGGTCGAGATGTTGAATGCCGCCGAGGGTATCACCTGCCCGACGCCCGAAGGCGCGTTCTACGTCTATCCGTCGATCGCCGACTGCATTGGCAAGACGACGACCGCAGGCACCTTGATCGACAATGACGAGACCTTTGCCAAGGCGCTGTTGGAAGAGACCGGTGTTGCGGTCGTGTTCGGCGCCGCCTTCGGGCTCTCGCCTTGCTTCCGGGTCAGCTATGCGACGTCGGACGAGAATCTGATCGAAGCCTGTACCCGTATTCAGGGGTTCTGCGCCAGCTTGACCTGAGCCTGTGCATTCTTTCGATCCCGAACCGCTGCGCATTCGTCAGGATGTGTGGCGGTTCCGCTTTCCGGGCCTTGCCGTTCCGAAAAGACCCTTGGGGCCTTTGACTTGCTTCCCCGGTCTTTCTAGGTTGGCGCAACGCCTTGGAAACCAGGACAGCAGTGGATGACTGATCTTCCAGAGTACTACTTTCGTGTGCGCGAAAACGGCGCGGCCGTGTTCCGGATCGACACCGAGAACCGTCAACGCCGGATCGAGATGGACCAGATCGCCGTGGTCAATATCCGCAACGGCGAGGTCAAGCCGCAGGGTAGCAGCGAGTTGTCCGAACGGGATCGCGCCGAAATCGATACCTGGGTGACAGAGCGCAAGGCGCTCCTGGCGCGGCGGGATATCGATGACATCCACAGGGCCGTCGACACGCTGAACCTGACCACGCAGTGGGCGCAGGCCAAGGCGACGGATGCCCAGCTGGACGAGGTGACGGACGCGCTGCTGCTGGCGATGCACGACCTTCGCACAATGCTGGTGCGCAAGAAGGCAGACCGAATTCTCAAGACGCGCGACGCCGAGTCCGCCCACATCACCGGAAGCACGAAATGAAACGAATCTATCTGCACCTGGGCACGCACAAGACCGGCTCCACCTCGTTGCAGAACACCTTCCATGCATATCGAGAGACGCTGGCCGAACACGGCCTGACCTATCTGGGCACCGATGGTCCGTATCCCTGCCTGTATTCCGCGTACCTGGCAGACCCGATGAATTTCGGCTGGAACCGCCACTCCGGCCTGACGGTGAAGCAGCTCAAGGCGCGGGATACCACGGCCATGGCCGACCTGGACCGCCAGATCGACCAGAGTCCGACCGACGACATCATCATTTCCAGCGAATACCTGGCGCAACTGCCCGAACCGCGGTTGAACAAGCTGCGCCAGCATCTAGCGCAGCGTGGACAGGTCACCGCGATCTATTTCTACCGGGAACTGCTCAGCTGGACGTCGTCCGACACCCAGCAGCTTGCAAAGGGTGGCCATCGGTCCCGCCCGACGCCCTACGAGACGGCCGTGCAGCGTATCCACGACCTGCCGTTGCGCACCCGGCGGGTGTTCGGCGCGGACAGGTCCGTCTACATTCGGTTCGAGGACGCCGTGAGAGACGGCATCTGCAACAGCTTCCTCGCCGCGCTCGGGCTGCCGACGCTTGCCTCGATGGGGTTGACTGAAATCCACGCCAACGAATCCGTTTCGGAAAATGCCGTCCGGGCCTTGATGGTGTTCAACAAGCTGTTCCCGCTGGGGGCAAAGAACCGCCCGCAGAAGCTGCGCAAGCGGTTGATGGAACTGGAGGGACCGAAATATCGGATCGCCGGATTCACCGGGGCACAGATCGAGGACTATGCGGCCAAACACGCCGAAGTTCGGGACAAGCTCGGGCTGACGTTGCAACCGCCGTCGGAGATTCCGGTCAGCGAGTCGCCCGATCCGATGGCCGATGCCTTGTTTGACGTGATCGAGAGATACCTGTCGCAGCAGAAACAGGGTTCCTGACGCCTTGGGTCGGTAGTCAGCGGGCAGATTCGGATGCTGTGACTGCGGGAAGCGTCAGCGCCCAGAACCGGTACATCAGCAGGATCCCTGCAACCATCAGACCAATCACCAGCCCGGCCCAGACGCCGATTGCGCCAAAGCCCCAGACAAATCCCAGCAAATAGCTCGATCCCATGCCGATCGGCCAATAGGCCAGCGCCGACAGCACCATCGGAACCCGGGTATCCTGCACCCCGCGCAGCAGGCCATGTGCCATGATCTGGGCGCCATCCGCCAATTGAAACAGCGCCGCCATCACAACAAGGCCCACACCAATGGCGAGGATCTCCGGTTTGCGCGGGTCTGCCGGGTCCAGGAACAGGCCCAGCAGCGGTTCCGGCCAGATCAGGAAGATCACGATGGTGATTGCGGCGAACAGGATTGACATCACCACCGCAACTTCGCCCCCGCGCTTCAGGTGGGCGGCATCGCCGCGACCAAGCGCCTTGCCGGCGCGGATCGTGGTGGCGTTCGACAGGCCCAGATGCACCAGGAAGGTCGCTGAGGCCAATTGCAGTGCAATACCGTGCGCCGCCAGGGGGATCACGCCCAGCCAACCCACCATCACCGCTGACGCGGCAAACAGGCCGACCTCCGACAGGTTGGTCAGGCTGATCGGCCATCCAAGCCGAAAGACCTGGCCGAAGGCCACCCAGTCGGGACGCCAGAAACGGACAAAGATTGTATGCTGCGGAAAGCTGCGAACGGCATAGATCGCAAGGCCCACCACCGTGGTCACATGCACCGCGACAGAGGCAATCGCAGCGCCGCGAATGCCCAACTCGGGAAAGCCGAAACTGCCAAAGATCAAGAGGTAATTCACCAGGCCGTTGATCACGGCCGACAGGATGGTCACCCAGAGCACCACCTGCGTGCGTTCCAGCGCGTTCAGGTAGGACTTCAGCACCATCACCCCGAGGGCGGGCACGATGCCCCAACTGGCAATCGACAGGTAGACGGCAGCATCCGACGCCAGGTCGGGCGCCTGTCCGATCATCAGCAGGAGCGGCTCTGAATAGACCATCAGCAACAGCGCAAGTCCGGAATAGATCAACGAGATCCACAGCCCCATCCGCGTGACACGCCGGATCTGGGCATCGCCAAAATCGTTCTCGCTGGCCGCGGCCACCATCGGCATCACGGCAAAGGCAAAGCCGGAACCCATGAGAAACAGGGTAAAGAACAGCGACCCGGCCAGAACGACGGCGGCCAGGGCCTCGACATCATACCAGCCCAGCATGATCGTATCCGTCACCTGAATCGCAAATTGCGCCAGGTGGCCGCCGATCAGTGGCACGCCAAGGGTAAGCAACGCGCGGGCGTGCCCGGTGTATGACATCGATGTGGACATCCCAGCGACCTAGACCTCAACGGATCATGTCGCAAGAAAGACTTTCATCCCGTTGCAGACCGGCAGACGCTGGCGGAACGATTCGCCCCGCGTGGAAACACCTCGGTCGTGGCCTCGGTCACGCGGCCTCCCGGCGTGTTTGCAATTCCGGGGCACCGGGAAAATGGGCCGGGCGGCGTGAACAGTTTCCTTCGGGCAAAGCGGGCAGATCCTGCAAAGGAAGGGCGCGGCACCCAGGCCCCGCGCCCGGTGCACTGTGTGGGATACCCGTATCGACCCGTGCTGCAGAAACAGGCATGACACTGCCGCCCGCCGAGCCGATCATGCAAGCAGGCTTTTCCCTGACGCGCTTTCCTGCCAGAATGGGCGCCAACCAAAGCCAAGAAGAGCAGAGCAGCCCCCCATGCCCGAAGATCTCCTCACCGGCGGTCAATCCGAGACCTACGACGCCTCCTCGATCGAAGTGCTTGAGGGGCTGGAGCCCGTCCGCAAGCGCCCCGGCATGTACATCGGCGGCACCGACGAACGCGCCTTGCACCACCTTGTCGCCGAGGTGCTGGACAACTCGATGGACGAGGCCGTCGCGGGACACGCCAACCGCATCGAGGTGGAACTGCATTCGGACCATGCGGTGACAATCCGCGACAACGGTCGCGGCATCCCGGTCGATCCGCACCCCAAGTTCCCCGGCAAATCGGCGCTTGAGGTCATCTTGTGCACCCTGCACGCGGGCGGCAAGTTCTCGGGCAAGGCCTACCAGACATCGGGCGGCCTGCACGGCGTGGGGGCCTCGGTGGTCAACGCGCTGTCCGATTCCATGGTCGTGCAGGTGGCCCGCGAACGGCAACTCTACGAACAGCGGTTCTCGCGGGGCAAGCCGCTTGGTCCGATCGAGATCGTCGGCAACGCGCCCAACCGGCGCGGCACCACCGTGACCTTCCACGCCGACGAGGAGATCTTTGGCTCCCACCGGTTCAAACCCTCGCGCCTGTTCAACTCGATCCGCTCCAAGGCCTACCTGTTCTCGGGCGTGGAGATCCGCTGGAAATCGGCCATCGAGGATGGCGACACCCCGATGGAGGCGACCTTCCACTTCCCCGGCGGTCTTGCGGACTACCTGAAGGAAACGCTGGGCAAGGCGACGACCTATGCCGAGGTGCCCTTTGCCGGCAAGGTCAGCTTTCAGGAGAAATTCGGCGAGCCCGGCTCGGTCGAGTGGGCAATCAACTGGACCCCGGTGCGCGACGGCTTCATCCAGTCCTATTGCAACACTGTGCCAACCCCCGAGGGCGGCACCCATGTCGCGGGCTTCTGGGCTGCGATCCTCAAGGGCATCCGCGCCTATGGCGAGCTGATCAACAACAAGAAGGCCGCCCAGATCACCCGCGAGGACCTGACCTCGGGCGGCTGCGCACTGGTGTCGTGCTTCATCAGCGAACCGGCCTTTGTCGGCCAGACCAAGGACCGCCTGTCGACCGAATCCGCCGCCCGGATGACCGAAAACGCGGTGCGCGACCACTTTGACAACTGGCTGGCCGCCGATACCAAATCCGCCGGCGCGATCCTCGATTTCCTCGTGCTGCGGGCCGACGAACGCCTGCGCCGCAAGCAGGAAAAGGAAACCGCCCGCAAGACCGCCACCAAGAAACTGCGCCTGCCGGGCAAGCTGGTGGATTGTTCCGCCACCAACCGCGAGGGCACGGAGCTGTTCATCGTCGAGGGCGACTCGGCCGGTGGCTCGGCCAAGATGGCGCGCGACCGCAAGAAACAGGCGCTGTTGCCGCTGCGGGGCAAGATCCTGAACGTGCTGGGCGCGGCTTCGTCGAAACTGGGCTCCAACGCCGAGATCAGCGACCTGACGCAGGCGCTTGGCACCGGCATGGGCACCCGTTTCGTGCTGGACGACCTGCGTTATGACAAGGTCATCATCATGACCGACGCCGATGTCGACGGCGCCCATATCGCCGCACTGCTGATGACGTTCTTCTTCAGCCAGATGCGTCCGATGATCGACACCGGCCACCTCTACCTTGCCTGCCCGCCGCTCTATCGCCTGACGCAGGGGGCCAAGCGGGTCTATTGCCTGGACGAGGCCGAACGCGACGAATGGCTGGAAAAGGGGCTTGGCGGCAAGGGCAAGATCGACGTCAGCCGCTTCAAGGGCCTGGGCGAGATGGACGCCAAGGACCTCAAGGACACCACGATGAACCCGGCCACCCGCAAGCTGATCCGGGTAAGCATCGACGAGGACGAACCGGGCGAAACCGGCGATCTGGTGGAACGCCTGATGGGGAAAAAGCCGGAAATGCGGTTCCAGTACATTCAGGAGAATGCGAGGTTTGTGGAGGAGTTGGATGTATAAGGGAAATATCGGATGAGAGAAAAGAATCGATCGGTTAACCCTTCCAAGAAACTCCCAAGCTTTCGTATGAGTTCTGAAGAATTCTTGGCGACACTGAAGTCATCCTTTCCGAATGACGCCGAAGTTGAAATAGAAACCGGAAATTATAGAGACCCAACACGAGTTGTCCTTGAGGGTTGGGATGAAATAGATTCCAGCCTTGGTCTTATTGCCTCTCCGATAACGGTAAAGGTGTCAGGAATCGAGGTGGTCATAAATGAATACTCCGCACGAATCCACTTTTCTGATCGTGGAGTCGATAGCGCTACAATGGCCGAAAATCTTGCGAATAGGCTCAGAGAGTTCGTTCCTTGGTATTCGCCGCTGGGGTCGATATGGTTCTTTGGTTTTTTTAATTCTACGTTTTTGGTAATCGCGCTCAATATTAGCCGGCTGTCGCCTCCCGGAATTTGGGGGGGAATTGAATTTATTGCTGCGATATTGGCATTCAGTTCCTTATTTGTAATGTGGAAACTTGATAGGCCGAAAGTCTACTTCAGATCTCGGAGATCCTTTTGGGGAAGAAATCGTGACAAAATATCTCTTGCCGTGATTGCCGCTGCTGTCGGCGTTTTTTTTACGGTTGGCATGGAATTCGTTATCAATCGAGATGCGACCGGAAACGAGGGTCCGACAGAGGGCGCGTCGAAATAGATGAGAGAGTGTGCAGACCTCCGCTCGATAACTCAACGTCGAGGCAAGGTGGAGAGGACCGCGCTGGACCCTGGGTGGGCGCTTCGCAACGCCAGTTCAACGCGGTTTATCACAAAGCCCCGAACGACGTCTCAATAACAAAAGACCTCGCCAAAGCGCCCTCCCGGGGGGAGGGTCGGGCGCGGCCCGGGCTGGTCGCCCGGGCGTGACCCTTGATCGGCACGGTGCCCAAGGGCGAGTTGGGCGCGCATACCCGTCGGTGGTGTCTGGCGTGTTCCTCCGTTCGAATGCCCTTGAGCCGAACCAGAGCGAAGGATGTTCCGGCTTATCGGGGGGATAGCCCTGTTGTTGTCGCCGTCAGGGTATTAGAACAGGGCAAGCGGCGCCTGTCGCAGGATCAACCGGAAGGGGACCGTAGGCGCGTTGTCGCGTCAATCGGACCCGGGTGCCGTGCCAAGCGGGCACCCGCGCCCCCCACCGCCCAAACCTTCCCCGAAAGGAAGCCAGATGCCCCATTCGCGCCCCACACTTCGGCAATTCCTGCTCAAGGAATACAGGACCCACGGGACCGAAAAGGATCTTGTGTTCCTGCTCGAAGACATCGCCACCGCCTGCCGGGTGATCTCCAGCCGGATCCGCAATGGCTCCTTTGCCGGCAACCTCGGCAGCGCCGGATCGACCAACGTTCAGGGCGAGACCCAGAAACAGCTGGATGTCATCGCCAACGAGGAATTCGAAAGCCATTGCCGGAACTGTAGCCGGGTTGCAGCGCTGGTTTCCGAAGAGGTGGACGAGGTCACCTGGATCAAGGACAAGCCCGCCGTTGGCGATTACATCGTCTATTTCGACCCGCTGGACGGCTCGTCCAACCTCGACGTCAACCTGTCGGTCGGCTCGATCTTCTCCATCGTGCAGTTGAAAGAGGCGATTGATCCGTCCGACGACCGGTCGGTCCTGTTGCCGGGAACCGAGCAGATCTGTGCCGGCTACTCGATCTATGGCCCGGCAACGTCGCTGGTCATCACCACCGGCTTTGGCGTGCACGGCTTTACCAACCACCTTGGAACCGGCGAGTTCCGCCTCGTGTCTCCGGACATGATCATCCCGGAAGATACCAACGAATTTGCAATCAACGCCTCGCGCCACTCGTTCTGGGATCAGCCGATCCAGCGGTATTTTGACGAATGCGTGTCCGGCCCGGAGGGGCCCCGCGGCAAGTCGTTCAACATGCGCTGGACCGCGTCGATGGTGCTCGACATTCACCGCATCCTGACCCGGGGGGGCGTCTTCCTTTATCCGGTGGACTCGGCAAACAGCGCCGCGGGCGGCAAGCTGCGCCTGCTCTACGAGGCCAATCCGATGGGCTACCTGATGGAGCAGGCCGGTGGGCTCGCGTCGACCGGCCGGGGCCGCATCCTCGACGTTGTCCCGACCTCCAGCCACCAGCGGGTGTCGGTCATCCTGGGGTCAAAGAACGAAGTGACCCGGATCGAGGAGTATTTCCGCGACTGACCGGGGCGGTTCGGGCGATGGCACGCTTTTGCCGGGTCGCGGGTTTTCGCGATCCGGCAACGCTTTCGGTTGAACAGGGCCAAGCGGGCCAAGGATGGCAAACGAGGCGCGGGACGGTCAGGAGCCAGCTGCAATGTTCCGCGCCTCGCTGCCGTCACAGCCTGGCACGGATCACGCAGCTGTTGCGTTTCAACGCCCCGGATCGGGCGCGCGAACGCCGCACGCGCAACACCCCTTGCCGCCGCTCTTGCGCCGCGCCGGACGACCTGCGACGCTCGACCGATGACCGAGGATGAAACCCGACAGCGCTTGCTGAGCCGTCTTGCCGCGCTTGACGACGAGGACGCCGCAAGTGCGGATGCGCGCCAGGTGGTGGCGTTGGATCAGACTGCAACAGGGCGCCTGTCGCGGATGGATGCCATGCAGCATCAGGCAATGGCCCAGGCACAGGCCCGCCGCCGCGCCGGCGAGCGCCTTCGGATACAGGCGGCATTGCGGCGATTGGTGGAGGGTGAATACGGCTATTGCACCGATTGTGGTGACGCCATCGCTCCGGCTCGGCTGGAAACCGATCCGGCGCTTGCCCGGTGTGCCGACTGCATGCGCGGCACCTGATACCTTGCCTCTTGGGATGGCAACGCTAGCTTGCCGCAGAACCGGAGGTGCTTATGATTTTCCTGACCTTGTTCGTCGCTACCAGCCTTATCTTTCTCGTGATGGATGCCGTCATGCTGACTGCGGTCCTGCGCCCGCTGTTCGACCGTCATCTGGGGCAAGGGTTGTTGGATGACCTGAGGATTGCGCCCGCCATCCTGTTCTACCTGCTCTACATGGGCGGGGTGATGTGGTTCGTGAGCGTGCCTGCCCTCAGGGAGGACGCGCCGTCGGCCGCACTGCTCAACGGGGCCGTTCTTGGGTTGCTGGCATATGGCACCTACGAGTTGACCTCCTATACCGTGATGCGGGATTGGCATCCGTCCATGGTGGCCATCGACATGACATGGGGCGCGGTTCTGACGGGCGTTTCGGCTTGGGGTGGCGTGCTGGTTGCGCGAGCGCTGGCCTAAAACTTGCGCGCGCGTGGTGTCCATGCGATGCCGCGATGAGCCACGCCGAAACACCGGAGCCATTGCCATGATCTTGTACGGTATTCCCACCTGCGACACGTGCCGCAAGGCGCGAAAGTCCCTGGAGGCCGCCGGCCACATCGTTCAGTTCCGCGATATCCGCAAGGAACCGTTGTCGACGCCGGAGTGGCGCTTGCTGCTGGATGCATTTGGGGAGGATCTTGTCAACCGACGCTCGACGACATGGCGCGGCCTGGACGAGGCGACCCGTGCTGCCGAGCCTCTCGACCTGTTGGCCAGCCATCCCTCGCTGATGAAGCGTCCGGTCTGCGAAGACGGAGAACGACGGACGATCGGCTGGGATCCCACAGCAAGGGCCATGTGGCTGGGGGAGTGATACAGGCCTTCTTGACCCATCGTCGTTCAAGAGGACGCGCCTCGTGCCACATACGCCTTGGCGAAGCGGCAACTCCCGGAGGATCACGCTGCAAGAGGTAGAGCCGTCTGTCCGGGGGGACCCACACAAGGGAGAAGTTGTATGGTGACGGCCCCACCTCCGCACTCGCGTGAATACGCGGGACTAACAGCAAGTAGGTTACCACAGGTAACGCTGCGACGCAGCAAAAATCTGAGCTACATGGGTTGACCCATTTGCAATTGCTGCCCTGACCGCCCTGACCTCCTGTAATTATTCATGATCAGTCCCGGATTGCGCGAAAGGCAGAACAACCGACAATCCGACGCCGCACCGTTCCAACGGAGATTGCGGTGGGCTGAAATCGTTCAACCGCCCGGAAGACCGGGCGGCGCCATTCTTTCAATAACGTCAGGTCTACAATGCCTTGAGCTCTGTCGCTGAAGACCGACCGTCACGGCCTTCGCGCAGGTCATATTCGATTTTCATGTTGTCGGCCAATCCGGTCATTCCGGCGCGCTCAACCGCGCTGATGTGAACGAACACGTCTTTCCCGCCATCGTCGGGTGCAATGAACCCGAAGCCTTTCGTGGTGTTGAACCATTTCACGGTGCCAGTCGGCATCTCCCGCGTCTCCTTCGTCCTTGTCTTGTTCCGCCCGCGAGATTGCGGCGGCATGGTGACGGAGCCCGTGATCCTCGAGGCCGGGGCCGAACGAGTCGCGACAGGCGTCGTTACCCGATCAGCCTGCCAAAACCCGAAAATAAAACAAGTGTCTTTGCTTCGGTCAGGCCTCGACCGGCCGCCCGATGCCGATCAACCGATCGACAGACAACGGACCCGCGCCGCGTAGTACGAGGGTGATCAGGACGAACATCCAGAAGGTACGTTGATCCATGATCAGGCTGTCGGAGGCCCGGTCGAACCAGGCGCCGATGGTGGCGGCGTCCGCATGATGCCCGTGGATGTCGGTCAGGCTCTGTACGACGACGAAGCCCATCATGCCAATGGCGGCCAGACGGGTGAGCAGGCCAATTACGATCAGCAATGGCAGGATGAATTCGGCCCAGGTGCCGGCCAGGATCACCAGCTTTTCAAAGATCGAGAACTGGCTGCTATCGTACAGAACGGCCTCGGCCTTCAACGGAAAAATCTGTGCATAGGCACCGGTGGACGGCACGAAGATACCAAAGATCCCGTCCCCCAACTTGGTGCTGGCAGACCCCCAGAAATACATCAGCAGCACGGCGGCAAAAGAAAAACGCGCCAGCGTTGGCAGAGCCCAGGAGGACAGAGCCGCATCGATCCGGTCAAAAACCCGGTCATGCAGAGAGAGGATTGCGGTCATTTCAGGGGCTCCTCGGTGATGGCAATGATGGCGCCGCCTGCGATCAGGGCGCTCAGGGTTTCGGTCAGGTCGAAGTCCGGATCCTGCGCCGTTGCGGCCTCCATCGCGTCGCCGAAGGTGTCGCGGTTCGCCAGGGCGGCAACCATGGCGCCACCGGCGGGCGACAGGTCAGCCACCGTCGGATCCAGGTCCGGCCGGGTGATCAACGCGGTTTCGGCGCGCATCGATGGCTTTGGGCCATCTTCGGAGTTGAAGCGCCAGATGGAAACGATCGGCCAGTCCGATACGATCATCCTGAAAGCCGGCGCCAGCGTGAAACGCGCGGACAACAGGCGATCCGGGGGCAGGTCCTGCAGGATGGTCGCGTCAAAGGCGGTCGCGTCGGCGGCGTGATAGGCTTGACGCAATGCCAGTTCCAACCGCGCAACATCTGGCAGGTAGCCAAGAGACTGCACCGGTTCGAAGGTTTCCAGAAACCCGGGCATTTCATCGCCATAGAGTGCGATGACCGGTGACGACGGCGGATGCTGGCGGACGAATTGCCCGGCCAGAATGTTGAAATTGTTGTCGCCCAGAAGCTTCTTGATCACCGGGAAGGCCTCGCCAAGCGCGTTGGAGAGGCTGACCACCACGTTGTTGCGGTACACGTCGAACCGCTTGCCGGCAATTCGGCCCTGAGGGTCCACCAACCCGCCCGGTACAGCCCGGTCCGGGTCCAGAATGGCGGCCTGAAAATCGGCCTGAGTGACGGTCATTGCAGCACCGGGGCGAGCAGTCGGGCCGCGCGATCAGCTTCGGCGGCCAGCACGGGCCAATCGGGTACGTCGTTGTCCCATTCGATCAGCGTCGGGCGGGGCCCCATCGCGACGATGGTCTCGCTGTAGAGCGTCCAGACCGGGTCCACGACCTCGGCGCCGTGGGAATCGATCAACAGCGGCGCGCCGTGTTCGTCTTCCTGTTCGTCGTGTCCGCCCAGGTGAACTTCGCCAACATGCTCCAATGGAAAGTCGGCGATGTAGGCGCGCGGGTCTGTCTGCTGGTTGGTGGCGGAGACAAATACGTTGTTGACGTCGAGCAGCAGCCCGCACCCGGTCCGGCGCGCGATGTCTCGCAGGAAATCAGTTTCGGACATCTCGTTTTCAGCAAATGCGAGGTAGGTCGACGGATTTTCAAGCAGCATCCGCCGCCCGATGGCGTCCTGTACCTGATCAATGTGATCGGCGACCCGGGACAGGGTTGCTGTGGTGTAGGGCAGGGGCAGTAGGTCGTTCAGAAAGGCTGACTCGTGAGTAGACCACGCGAGGTGTTCCGAAAAGCTGGCCGGGTTTAACCATTTCACCAGGTGAGACAGCCGAGCAAGGTGGTCGCGGTCCAGCGGTCCCTCGCCACCAATGGACAGGCCGACGCCATGCACCGACATCGGGAACCGTTCCGCCAGATGGCGCAACTGGGCCATCGGCCGTCCGCCATCGCCCATGTAGTTCTCGGCATGGATTTCCAGCCATCGCACCGCACCGGGATCGGTCATGATATCCGAGAAATGCTGCGGTTTGTAGCCGACCCCAGGGGCCAGGGGCAGGTGGTCCTGAAGGTTGGCGTCGAGCATGGTGTGTCCGTCCGGTCTGGAAAGATGTGCCCGGCATTGCGGCCGGGCACACGGGGTGGTCAAGAACTGCAAGGCTTACGCGGGCAGGTCGCGATCGAGTGCTTCCAGCGACCCCATGCGGCCGTCCGGCAGTTCCATCTTTTCACAGGTACCGGCGTCGACCAGCGTCCAGGCGTTGCCCTGGTAGTCGACCTTGGAGGTGCCGGCACAGGTGGTGCCGGGGCCGGCGGCGCAGTCGTTCTTGCCGGCCATCGAGACGCCGAAGCACTTTTCCTTGTCGGCGGCGACGGCCTGAGTGGTGGCAGTGGCGGTCACGGCAGCAGCGACGGCACCGATCAGGGCGAGGGCTTTGAGGTTCTTGGACATGGATCTGTTTCCTGTTTTGAAGTATGAATTCTAGATGAAAGCTTGGTCTGGATTATGCGGGCAGGTCGCGGTCGAGTGCTTCCAGCGACCCCATCCGGCCGTCGGGCAGTTCCATTGTCTCGCAGGTTCCCGCATCGACCAGCGTCCAGGCGTTGCCCTGATAGTCGACTTTCGAGGTGCCAGCGCAGGTGGTTCCAGGACCGGCGGCGCAGTCGTTCTTGCCGGCCATCGAGACGCCGAAGCACTTTTCCTTGCCGTCTGCAGCGGACGCGGTGGTTGCGATGCCCGAAACAGCGGCAGCTACGGCGCCAACCAGGGCGAGAGTTTTGATATGGTGGGACATGGATCTACCTATTCCTGTTCTCATGTTCGTTCTGCATCCGCTTGGTGCGGGGCATGAGAGGAAAGTAGGCAGGGGAGGCGATAAACTGCTATTCACAGGGCCGTTAGGACACGCGGCCGTCATGTCCGTGAAACAAACGAGCCATGCGTTGATGGCACCGGTCGGGTGTCTAGGACTGTAGAATGGCGGCCTCTGATGCGCTTAGAACCGGGCTGGCAGGCAGGCACTGGTCGAACATGAGGCCTGGGAAAATACATTCTATTTCAGCCACTTGGTCCTTGCCCAAAGTTTTGATCGCTTGCGGGCCGAGCATCAGCGTTTCAGCCCATTGGCCGTTTGCTCGGATCAGTTCATGGTGCTCAAGAAGAATGTGGCAGTAGGTAACGTCGTGCGTCGCGAGATCGATTGTTACATTCTGATCGTTGCAAAGCGCCTTTGCCGGGGCAAGAATCGATGTCTCGCCGAAATAATGTTCTGCCCTCCAGTCGTCGATCAGCACCCGGTGCTGCGGCGAAACCACAAGATCGGTGCAGGGCATGCCGCCGCCGAGCGCTCCGGCACGGATACGGATCGGCGCGAGATGTGGCGCCCGCGCAAGGTCTCTTGCGCTCAACCGTTGTTGTCCGACCCAAATGATGCGCTGGGCTCCGGAATCGCGGGTCAACACCTTGTCGCCGGGGCACAGATGTTCAACCGGCGTGGGGCCATGGATCGTGTCGATCATCGTCCCGGCGGCAAAGCAAACTGTGTCGTACGGCATGGACACATGATCGGCGGTACTGACGAGAGTGAACGTGGTTCCGGGCTCGATCTCCCCACTGACAAAGACCAGCAGGTTGGTGCCGGAATTGGCCTCGCCAGTCCCGATACGCCCGATATAGAGTGTAACTGGCGGGGAACTGTCGGTCGTGACCGAAAACTCGCATTCGATATTTGACGTCCCGCCCGGATAGGTAACGCCATCGATCGTCAGATCGTCGGTGAGACTAGCCGGGGCATCAGTCTCGTTCCATGTGTCCTTCAGACTGTCGTCGTCATCGGAGATTTGGAAGCGGATTGGTACTGCATCGGGGGAAAGATAAGTCTGGCCTCCGACGAATTCGTCCCCTGCCACTGCATTTGCAACGGATTCCGCGCCGGCTGCGCCGAAAAAGTCGGATACGGTGTAAGCCTTGACCCAATAGTCAGCCATTTTCGCCTCGAACAGTGTTCACAGGCTTTGTGCGCGCCGATCCCTTGCAAAAGAGTTGATTTGGCGCGAATTGCGGCCATCGGAGGCCGCAATTCAGTTTGATTGGTTAATCCTTCGAATGGCTGATCGGGGATCAGCCCTCGGCCAGATCGGGCGGCAGCGCCTCCTTGGCAAGCCGTGCCACCACCTCGTCCAGCGGCAGGACTTCGGTGCGTTTCTCGCCCAGACGGCGGACGGTCACGGTGCGTTCGTCGACTTCGCGTTGACCAATGGCGAGGATCACCGGGACCTTGCCCACGGAATGCTCGCGGACCTTGTAGTTGATCTTTTCGTTGCGGATGTCTGCCTCGGCCCGCAGGCCAGCGGCCTGTAGCTGCTGGACGGCTTCCATGACAAATTCATCCGCATCCGACACGATCGACGCCACCACCACCTGTCGGGGGGCCAGCCACATCGGCATGCGTCCGGCGTAGTTCTCGATCAGGATGCCGATGAACCGCTCGAAGCTCCCCAGGATCGCCCGGTGCAGCATGACGGGGCGGTGTTTCTCACCGTCCTGACCGATATAGTTGGCGTCCAACCGTTCCGGCAGGTTGAAGTCGGCCTGGAAGGTGCCGCATTGCCATTCCCGGCCGATGGCATCCGTCAACTTGAAGTCGAGCTTCGGCCCGTAGAAGGCGCCTTCGCCCGGATCGATCTCGAAATCGTTGCGCACGGTCAGGATCGCCTTTTCAAGCGCCGCCTCGGCCTTGTCCCAGACCTCGTCCGAACCAACCCGAACGTCGGGCCGGGTCGAAAGCTTGATATCGAACTTCGTGAACCCGGTATCGCGGTAGATGTCGGAGAGCAGGTCGATGAACTTCGAGGTTTCTTCCTCGATCTGGTCCTCGGTACAGAAGATATGCGCGTCGTCCTGCGTAAACCCGCGCACCCGCATCAGCCCATGCAGCGCGCCATGCGCCTCGTAACGGTGGCAGGAGCCAAACTCGGCCATGCGATAGGGCAGGTCGCGATAGGACTTGATGCCCTGGTTGAAGATCTGCACGTGGCAGGGGCAGTTCATCGGCTTGAGAGCATTCATGCGCTTTTCGTTGGCATGTTCCTCATCGATCTCGGTGATGAACATGTTCTCGCGGTACTTGTCCCAGTGGCCGGAGGCCTCCCAGAGCTTGCGATCGACAACCTGAGGCGTCTTGACCTCCTTGTAGCCGGCGCGATCCAGTTTGCGGCGCATGTAGTCTTCCATCTCGCGATAGATGGTCCAGCCGTTGGGGTGCCAGAAGACCATGCCGGGCGCTTCTTCCTGAAAGTGGAACAGCTCCATCTCCTTGCCAAGGCGGCGGTGGTCACGCTTTTCTGCCTCCTCAAGGAAGTGCAGGTGGTCCTTCAGCTGCTGGCGGTTCTGGAAGGCGACGCCATAGATCCGCTGCAGTTGCGGGCGGTTGGAATCGCCACGCCAATAGGCGCCGGCCACCTTCATCAGCTTGAAGCTGTCGCCGGGCACCTGACCGGTGTGCTGCAGGTGAGGGCCACGGCAAAGATCCTGCCAATGGCCATGCCAGTACATCCGGATCGACTCGTTTCCGGGGATGCTCTCGATCAGCTCGACCTTGTAGGGCTCGTTATTGGCCTCGTAGAACTTGATCGCGCGCTCCCGCTCCCAGACCTCGGTGGTCACCGGGTCCCGGCGGTTGATGATCTCTTTCATCTTGGTTTCGATCTGGCCTAGATCATCGATCGTGAACGGTTCTTCGCGATCGAAATCATAGTACCAGCCACCCTTGATGACCGGCCCGATGGTGACCTTGACGTCCGGCCACAGCTCCTGAACGGCGCGGGCCATGATATGGGCCAGGTCGTGCCGGATCAGCTCCAGCGCCGGGGCCTCGTCCTTCATCGTGTTGATGGCGATATGGGAATCGGCCTCGATCGGCCACTGGAGATCCCAGTGCTGGCCGTTGACCATGGCCGAGATGGCCTTCTTGCCAAGCGACGTCGAAATGGCGGTTGCAACTTCGGCGGGCGTTGCGCCCTGCGGGAAGTTTCGGCTCGCGCCATCGGGAAATGTGAGGGAAATGTCGGCCATGTCGGCTCTCCTCGTCGGTTTGGCGCCCACGGAACGCCCGGTTGCAGGATATATGTGCGGGCGGTTTTTGCGCCCGGTTCACGGTTTTGTCAATGGGGAGGGGAGGCGGTGTGCGGGGGCCATGCCCGCTGACGGTGAACTGGCACGAAGAACGGCCGCCGATGTCTCCATCAGCGGCCGTTGGGTGTTTTCCTGGACTCTAACGGCCTATGCCAACCCTGGTGGGCCTTACTCCACCGGCAACCAGGCGTCGTCGGGGTTGTAGATGGTCATGTCCAGGGCCGTCTCGAGGCTGTCCTCGCCCAGATCCGCCTCCAGGACGATCCCGTTCTCGGCAACCATGAAGCTGTTTATGCCAGTGACGCCATATTCGGCGGGCACCGCCAACAGCGCGTGGCCTGCCAACTGGTGACCATTGACCAGGTAGGACATTTCCCCACCCGGGGCGTCCGGTCCCTGGCTGTTCAGAACCCGGATGAAATATCCAAGATAGGGATCGGGTTCGACATCGATCCCGTCCTCGGAATAGCCATCCAGGCTGGAACGGGCGACTAGGTCGCCGGTCGGGCTGTCGTCGCCGGGCCAATAGAGACCGTCCCGGTCTTCGGCACTGGAGATCACATGGGCCGCAAACTCCAGCACGCCATCGCCGTCATGGTCGACCGTCCGGAACTCGGCCTGCACCTCGACATAGGCCTCCATGATCTCGATGACGCCCAGTTCGTTTTCACCGATCTGGCGGTCGGAAAGCTCCTCGTGGGCGGCCTCGATGTCGAATATCCAACCACCGGAGCCGTTTTTGACAAGGGAAATCGGAAACGGCCAGTCGTCAGCCCCGAACTCGATCGTGACGCCGCCTTCGGTCGGCACAAACCGGTAGCCTTCGTTGTACAGGTCCAACAGTTCGTTCCAGGCCTCAAGACGGGTTTCATCATCGTGTGCCTGGATCAGATCCGTGGCACCGGGATCGATTGCCTCAAGCGCGGCTTCGATTGTTCCGATCTTCAAGGCGCCGACCAGCGCCTCCAGCGCGTCCTGTGGGGTTGCATGAACGGTAGCCGTCTGGGCCACCAATGGGGTCGCGCCCAGCACCAGGCCGGCGAGGATCCACGACAGGGAACGTGAAAAGATCATCCTGCTACCTCTTCTTCTTCTTGCCGGAGTGCTTCTTTGAGGACTTTCCGCGTTTCGAAGCCGCCTTGGTCTTCTTTCCGCCGGTCTTCTTGGAAATCGCAGGCTTCTTCTTCGCGGTTGTCGTCTTCTTCTTGGCCGTTGGTTTCTTGGCAGCGGCTGGCTTCTTCGCCGCGGGTTTCTTGGCAGACGGCTTCTTGGCGTTTGCGGGCCGGGTCACGGGCTTTCCGCTGTTCCCCTTCTTTTTCAACGCGTCTTTCTTGGAGGCCTTGGACAACTGGTTCGCCCCGACCGCCGCGCCTGCTCCCAGGGCGGCGCCGGCTGCCACCCCGTCACCACTGATATCCCGTGCACCGGTTTCCTTGGCGAGGTTCTTGCGCAGTTCGTCCGATTTGTTGGGCGGACGCTTGATCGGCATCGTCGTGGCGCCGTTTTCGCCCTTCTTGTTGGCGATCTTGTTCTGGGCTTCCTTGCGTTGTTCAGGCTTGGGTTCCCAGCCGCCCTTTCCCGGGAGGGTTTCAGGCCGGTCCTTGTCGCCCGGCTTTCCGGGGCGGTTCCCGTCACCCGGTTTTCCTGGGCGGTTGCCGTCGCCGGGTTTGCCCGGACGGTTCCCGTTTCCGATGTTGCCGTTGCCGATATTGACATCGTTGTCGATGTCGATGTCCACATG
Organism: uncultured Tropicimonas sp.; assembly: GCA_947495685.1. Taxonomy (GTDB): domain Bacteria; phylum Pseudomonadota; class Alphaproteobacteria; order Rhodobacterales; family Rhodobacteraceae; genus Tropicimonas. The sequence goes on along the minus strand of CANLZY010000018.1, from coordinate 50,322 downwards.
CGGGTCGTTGATGATCGGGCCACCACCCCAACCGCCGCAGTTGCGGCAGCCCCAGTAGTCGTTCCAATCGTCATCGTCGTCGAAGATCTCGTTGATGAGCGCCGCTGTACCAAAGGCAATTGCCGTGGTCGCCACGACATCCCCGACAGAGGTCGAATTGGGCTCATAGACGGTCTGGTAATCATACTGCGGAACGTAGACCACTTCGGGGTCCGCCGGCTGGATCACCACGGTTTCCGTGGGGGTTCCCTTGGTCGACAAGGTCTCTTCGACCGTGACGTCCTGTTCGGGAGAGTCGATCAGAGCACCGGAGTTGATCGCCTGTTGCCGCATCACCTGCACGGCATCCATCACGTCCTGATCCTGCGCCAGCATCGCCATGCCGACCGTCTCGGTCCATTCAATGTGCTCGGCCATGTTGCTCAGGACATCCGGGAAGGCCTCGGCCAGAACGGACACGCTGGCGTCGAACTCTTCCGCATCCAGCAGCGGCCGGATGTCGGCGCCTTCGTTTGACTGCACCAGCCTGTCGGCCTTGATCACGTCGAGCGGCGCGGTTGCGGCGACCAGCACCTGGATCAAAAGCGTATCCGGATACAATGCAACTGGCGAGACAAGGGTCTGCAATTCAGCAGCCGTCAACAGGCCGTCGGCGAGGGCATCATCGGCAACGGTCTCCGTCGCGGAATCTGTTGCTGGTGCCTCCGTGCTTGCCGCGTCGGCGGTTTGAGCTGATACGTCACTGGTCGAAAACACGCATAATGCGGCAACCGAGCAACACCAAAAAAGTCGAAGCATCTGGGCCCCCCTGCAGGTGAATAGCGTCACGCTAGACATCAAGCTGCCAACAGGAAAGGCTTTTTTGCCGGCTTCACGGATCCGGCAAGAAAACTCGCCCGGGATCAGTCCAGCTCGGCCAATCGTTGCAGCGCATCCTTCAGCCGATCCTGCTCCGACGTGCGTTCCGCTAGGTTGTCGCGCAGTTCTTCGACGACCTCTGCTGGTGCGGAGGAGACGAATTTGGGATTGTCGAGCCGCTTTGCCATTCCGCCGATTTCCTTGTCGAGCTTGGCAATGCTCTTGTCGAGCCGGGTCTTTTCCTCCGATACGTCGATGATATCGGCAACCGGCAATCCAAAGGTCGCGCCGGGCACGGGCACCGTGATGCACCCCTTGGGCATGTCGTCGAACCCGGCCAGGCTGTCGATCCGGGCGATCCGCATGATCAGTGCCGTGTTGTTGTCCCACGCGGCCTGCGCCGAAGCGTTCAACCCGGTATGCACCATTGGCACCTTGAGGCCAGCCGGGACACGCACCTGCGCGCGGGCCGAGCGAACACCGTCGATCAGGGTGATCACCCAGTTCATCTCCGCATCGGCGGCTGGGTCGACGAGGTCGGCGGCGGTGTAGGTCGGCCAATCGGCGTGCACCAGCATCTTGGGATGCTCGCCAAGGGTCTGCCACAGCTCCTCGGTGATATAGGGCATGATCGGGTGCAACAGGGTAAAGCACTGCTCCAGCACCCATCGCATCGTGGCGCGGGTTTCTGCCTGCAGGGCTTCGTCGTCCCCCTGCAACATCGGCTTGGCGAATTCGACATACCAGTCGCAGACCTTGCCCCACACAAAGGCATAGAGCGCGTTGGCAGCCTCGTTGAAGAGATAGGCGTCGAGCGCCTTGTCGACATCCTCGCGCACCTTGGCGGTTTCACCGATGATCCAGCGATTGACCGTAGCTGCAGGTTTGGACGCGGGGTCGATGGGGGCGACAGACGGGTCGAACACGCCATTCATTTCGGCAAAGCGGGCAGCATTCCACAGCTTGGTGCCAAAGTTCCGGTAGCCGGCGATGCGTTGCATGTCGAGCTTCAGCACGCCGCCGAGGCTCGCCATTGCAGCATTGGTGAAGCGCAGCGCGTCGGCGCCGTATTCGTCGATGATCTCCAGCGGATCGATCACGTTGCCGGTCGACTTGGACATCTTCTTGCCCTTGGCGTCGCGCACGAGGCCATGCAGATAGACGGTGTGGAACGGGATCTGGTCCACCACGGCCAACTGCATCATCATCATCCGCGCCACCCAGAAGAACAGGATGTCCTGCCCGGTGATCAGCACGTCAGTGGGAAAGTACTTCTCGACCTCCTCGGTGTGCTCGGGCCAGCCCAGCGTACCGATCGGCCAGAGGCCGGAGGAGAACCAGGTGTCGAGCACGTCAGGGTCGCGGTAGAACGGCAGGGCCGAGGGCTCCTGCGGCGAGCGGATGCGGCCTTCGGTGCGGGTTCGGCCAACGGCGGCGCGCAGCATCTGCTCGGCTTCGGACCGTTCCGTGACCAGCTTGAAATCGCTGTGTCCATAATAGTCCGACATCTTTTGCAGCGCTTCTTCCTGGGTGGCGGCACAGAAGGGGCGCCAGACGGCCTCCGGCTCTTCGTCGCCATGGTCGAACAGCGCGGGCGCGTACCAGACGGGCACCTGGTGGCCCCACCAGAGTTGGCGCGAGATGCACCAGGGCTCGATGTTTTCAAGCCAATGGTAATAGGTTTTCTCGCCGCTCTCGGGGATGATCTTCACGGTGCCGTCGCGCACGGCCTCAAGCGCCGGGCCGACGATCTTGTCGGTGTCGACGAACCATTGGTCGGTCAGATAGGGTTCGATCACGGTCTTCGAGCGATCACCATGCGGAACCATGTGACGGTCGGGGTCGATCCCGTCCAGCCAGCCATGTTCCTCTGCCTCGGCCACGATAACCTTTCGGGCCTCGTAGCGATCCAGACCATCCAGCGTTTCCGTCGTGTGCTCGAGCAGATGATGATCGCAGTCTTCGGCAAAATCGGCATTGCCTTTCAGGAACATCGTTGCCGTGGTCGTCAGCACGTTGATGACACGCAGATCGGTGCGTTTGCCGACCTCCCAGTCATTGAAATCGTGGGCGGGCGTGATCTTGACCGCGCCAGTGCCCTTGGTCGGGTCGGCATATTCATCGGCAACCACCGGGATCGAGCGCCCGGTGAGCGGCAGCTTGACCCGTGCGCCGCGTTCCAGCAGGCCCGTGTAGCGCTCGTCTTCGGGGTGGACGGCGACACCGGTGTCGCCCAGCATCGTTTCGGGGCGCGTCGTGGCGACGACGAGGTAATCGCGCGTCTCGCGCAGGGTCTCGTTGCCGTCCTCGTCTTTCTCGACATGTTCGTAGGTCTCGCCACCCTCCAGCGGGTAGCGCAGGCGCCACATGTTACCGTTGACCTCGACCTGTTCGACCTCGAGGTCCGAGATCGCGGTCTCGAAATGTGCATCCCAGTTGACCAGACGCTTGCCGCGATAGATCAGGCCCTTGTCGTACATGTCGACAAAGACCTTGATCACGGCCTCGTGGAAATCGGCGGAGTTTTCGTGCCCGGTCCGCGGATCTCCTGGGGCACCGGCCATGGTGAAGGCGTTTCGCGACCAGTCGCAGGAGGCACCAAGGCGCTTGAGCTGGTTGATGATGGTGTCGCCGGATTCGCCCTTCCATTCCCAGACCTTTGCCAGGAACTTCTCGCGGCCCAGTTCGCGGCGCGACGGTTGCTGATCTGCGGCCAGTTTGCGTTCGACCACCATCTGGGTGGCAATTCCGGCGTGATCCTGCCCGGGCTGCCAGAGCGTGTCGAAACCGCGCATCCGGTGCCAGCGGATCAGGATATCCTGCAACGTGTTGTTGAAGGCATGCCCCATGTGCAGGCTGCCCGTCACGTTGGGCGGTGGGATCATGATGGTGAAGGCGTCGTCACGGCTGGCATTGGCACCGGCCTTGAAGGCACCGGAGCTTTCCCAGGCGTCGTAGATGCGGGATTCGGCTTGAGCGGCGTCGAATGTCTTTTCCATCGGCATGATACTGGTCCTCGCAGGGTCGAGCCTCCTGTAACGAAAGGACGCGACGAGGAAAAGGCCGGTTGCCGAAATGGGCGTCCCGACAGGTGCGGTCGTTTGAGCGGGGGCCGCGTCTGAGGGCTGTTTGCTCCCGGCCCCCCGAGGAAATTACGAGGCGGAAAAAGGGGTGGCGTCAGGGCGCGTCGTAGCCGGTCATTTCAAGATAGCCACGCCCGGTGTGGCTACCGGTGATACGGACCGGGCCCTCCCAATAGGGGAAGGACGTGTCCATCCAGCTTTGTGGGTTGACCGCCGTGATGCGGGCCGAGAGGCCGCGATCGGGCAGGGCGATCATCCAGTCGGTTGGAATGGAGGCGCCGTTCACGTCGGTGTGAGTGACCGGGGTGATGACAAGGGAGCCGTCGCCATAGGGGGTTGGCGTGCCGTCGGGCGCAATCCAGGTGGCGGAGGTAAAGGGATCGTCAGCGCGGTCGCGCAGGCGAAAGCCCATCAATTTTTCCCCGGTTTCGAAGTGCAGCGAGATCCAGTCCCATCCGTCCTGGGTGTCGGACAGCGGCTGTGAAGACCATTCACGGTCGAGCCAGGCCAGACCGCTGACAGGTTCCGGGCCGGTTGGCAGGTCGAGCGTGCCGGTGACGCGGTAGAACGGCTGAGAATAGTAGTAGCTTGCCTGACCGGCGGGGGATTTCACCGAATACCCCTGTTGGCCCTGCAGCACCGTCGGCCCGGATGCGGTCAGGTCCAGATCGAAGCCGAAATCGTCGGCGGTTGCAGAGAGGGAGAGGTGGTCCAGCGGATCGTCTTCCCCTTCGGTCGCGCGCATTTGCCAGTCGTCGATCCACGCCAGGAAGGGCGCAGTCGTGACCCCGGCCTGTCCGACGCCACCGCGCGCCAGCCGTTCGGCTGAGTGATGTGTGTCGGGCGTGGTCAGGCCTGCATGTCCCATCCAGATCTGTGGAGTCTGCCACCCGGTATCTGTGCCGATGGAGGGGGCCAGGGCCGACCGGAACAGGGTCCATTGCACGCCATAATCGGTGCCGTCGGTGCCGGTCAGGTTTGCGGTCACATACCACCATTCGATCCGGAAATCGGGGTGCGGGCCGTGATCTGCCGGAAAGGACGGGGGCCTTGACGGATCGGGGATGGCAAAGCCGTCGGCCTGGGTGCCCAGACCGGCAAAGCCTTGGGCGTGCAATGGCAAGGGCAGGCCCAGGCCGGCGAGGAGTCCGAGGAGGGCGGGAAGCTTAGCGTTCATCGGCAAAGACCTTGAGGAATTGCGACGGGGCTGTACGCGACAGGCGACGGACCGGCAGAATGGCGGCGATGGCGGCGGCACACATGGCCATGGCAAACAGCCAGATCCATTGACGCGGGAACAGGAACATCGGCAGGCGCCAGCCAAACGCCTCGACGTTGACGACGGCCAGCAGGCACCAGGCCAACGCCAGGCCAACCGGAAGCGCCAGCGCGAAGGTCAGCGCGGCCAACGCGAGGCTGCGCAGGATCTCCAGCCGGGCCAACCGGCGGCGGGTCAGCCCGAGCGCCCAGACCGGGGCCAGTTGCGGCAACCGCATCGTCGACAGGGTCAGCAATGCGGTCAGGATGGCAAAGCCGGCCACCGACAGGGTCAGGACGTTGAGGGCACCCGTCACGGTAAAGGTCCGTTCGAAGATCTGCAGCGAGAACGCCTTGAGGCTGGTCTGGTCGACCAGGTTCGCTTCGGGCAGGCCGTAGTCGTCGCGCAGCGCGGTGGCGAGTGCCTTGGGGTCGTCGGTCAGCACGCCGTGGCGGAGGCGGGGTACCTCGGGGTGGTATTGCAACAGGGTGTCGAGGCTGACGATCGCCTGCCCGGCGGGATTGCCATAGTCGGAATAGATGCCGCTGATGGGCATCGTCCAGCCCGGCCCCAGGACAAACGGGTCCCCGAGGGTCAGCCGCTCGCGGCGGGCCAGTTGCTCGTTGACCAGCACCCCGGCGCCCGAGGTGATCTGTTCCCAGGTTTGCGATGTGGCGGCCAGCAGGGGCCAGTGGTTCCGGTACACCCGGTTGTCGACGATGCCGTAGACCTCGCCCGGGCGGTCGGCCAGCGGGATGTCGGCCTTCCAGATCGGCAGAATGGCCTCGGCCCGGGGGGCGAGCCAGGCGCGCAGGGCCTCGCCGTCTGCCTCGCTGCGGGCGGTGACGTAGAGTTCCGATACCAGGCGCTGGTCGAGCCAGCCGGTGAATGTCAGCCGGAAGGATGACACCATGGTCGAGACGCCGACGTTGGTCGCCAGTGCCAGCAGCAACGCCATCAAGGCGAGAGAGAGGCCGGGAAGCTGCTGACGGGTGTCCGCCCAGAACCATTGCCAGACCGGACCGCGAGCGCAGGCGGCACCAAGCCGCAAGGCCACGGACAGGACGCTCGGCAGGATCAGCGCTGATCCGAGCAGCAGGCCGCCCAGCAACGCGAAGCCGGCGATCAGCCCGTCGGCCAGGATGGCCATGACGATACCCGCCCCCAGCAATGCCATTCCGGCGATGGCTTGCCGCCGCAGCGCACGCTCCGACACCGTGGCCCAGGCGCGGGGGTGGGCACTGGCCAGAAGCGGCATGCGTCGAACCATGTTCAGCCCGTTGGCCGCCGCCGCGAGCGCGCCGAGAACGGCAATCCCCAAGCCGGCGAGTGCCCAGGCGGGGTCAAAGCTGAGTGTGCCCGGCACGCTGGCGCCATAAAGCCCGCGCAGGGTCGAGGCGACATCCGGCAGCAGCGCGCCGGCGATGATATACCCGAGGGCGATGCCGATCACGCCGGCCAGCACGGCCAACACCAGCAATTCGACCAGCAGCAGCCACAGCAGGTCCCGCGCCGGCAGCCCGAGGGCGCGCAGGGTGCGAAACATCGGTCGCCGCTGCTCGAATGCCAACCCGATGGCCCCGTGCACGATAAACAGGCCGACCGCGAAACTGAGCAGCCCGAAGGCGGTCAGGTTCAGGTGAAAACTGTCGGTCAGGCGTGACAGGTCGCCCTGATCCTGCGCTGGCGACAGGGTCAGGCCAGGGGCGACCTGATCCAACGGGGTGCGGTGGTCGGGCTGACCGGGCAGGACCAGCAGTCGATCGATCCTGCCGCCTCGTTGCAACAATGTATCAGCCACGCTGATGTCGGTCAGCATCTGGTCCGGTGGCACACCGGGGTCGGCAATGAGGCGGGGCAGATCCGGCGCACCGTCCAGTTGGCGCTGGGTCGATGACGCCACGAAACCGACTCCCGGCGCGGTGAACAGGTCCACCGGGCCAATGGCTTGTCCCAGACCCTGATCTTGCGGGCGCACGTCGGCCGGGGCGGTCAGCAGGTCCAGCCCGATGACGCGCAGCCGCAGGTCGCCCCGCACCGTGCGGCCCTCGATCACCGGCGAGACCAGCCAGCCTGCGCGCCTGAGAGCGGCATAGGTGTCGAGCGACATGGGGCCTGCCGGATCCGTCAGGCTCTCGTACCCGCCCAGACCCAAGGAGCCAGCGGCGTTGGAATAGCTGCTGCGGGCCTCGGAATTTATAGCCTGAACCGCTGACCACAGGGCGGTTGCCAGTGCCAGTCCGGCGATCAGCGTGAACAATTGCAGCGGTTGCCGGCGCCAGTGCGACAGCAGCGTCGCGATGGCGGCGCGCCTCATCCCAACCGTCCCTGCCGCAGGTGCGCGCGTCGTTGCAAGCGGCCTGCCAGCCGGGTGGAGTGGGTGACCATCAGCAATCCGGCCCCGGTTTGAGCCACAAGCTCCAGGATCAGTCCGACCACCGTATCGGCCGTGGTCTCGTCCAGGTTTCCGGTCGGCTCGTCTGCCAGCAGAACCCGGGGCCGTGGTGCCAGGGCCCGGCCAATGGCCACGCGCTGTTGTTGCCCGCCGGACAATTGTTCGGGGTAGCGGTCTGCGATTTCGCTCAGCCCCAACCGCTCGGTCAGGGTCGTACACCACGCGGGGTCAAAGCGGTCGGCCAACCGGGCCTGAAACGACAGGTTGTCGGCGACGCTCAACGACGGGATCAGGTTGAACTGTTGGAACACCAGCCCGATATCGGTGCGCCGAACCCGGGCGCGACCGGCATCGTCCAGATTGGTGACATCGCGCCCATCCAGAAGAATTTGCCCCGCGTCGGGCTGGTCGAGGGCGGCAACCAGATGCAGCAACGTGCTCTTTCCGCTGCCGCTTTCACCCGTCAGTGCAAGTGTTTCACCTGCGGCAAGCGTCAGCGAGACGTCGTGCAGAACCGGTTGCAGACCGTCTTCGGTGGGATAGCTCTTTCGCAGGCCTTGGGCGTCAATCAGCATCTGTTGCTCCGGCTGCCGGGTGATGACCACTCAGACCTAGCGCCGCGAACCGGACAGACAACGCGCCGCCGCGACCGGTTCCGGCCACAGGTCAGTGCCCCATGCCGGCCTTCATGATGGCGTGACGCAACCCGGTCAGGTCATGGGCGGCCTTCATACCGGCCAACCGCAGCATCTGCACCTGAGGGTTGGGGGAGCGGGTGACCCGGTTGAACAGGTCGATCGCTGCCACCCGACGCCGGATATCGCGGCTGCGTTGCCGGTCATAGTCCTGCAGCATCGCATCCCCGCCCAGCTCGTCCCGGCCCGCCATCAGCGCCAGATCGCGCAGCAGGATCAGATCGTTCAACGAGGTGTTCAGACCCTGCGCGCCGATGGGGGGAATGACGTGCGCCGCCTCGGCCATGATGGCAACCCGTTGGGCGCTGAGCTGATCGGCGCGCTGGCTGATGATCGGCCAGAGCCGGCGTTGCGATTTCAGGTGCAGCGGTCCGAGGATATAGCAGGACCGCTCGGACATACGGGCTTCGAAGGCGACGGTGTCCATTGTGGCCAGTTCCTCGGCCCGTGCGCCGGGGTTCATCCAGACCACGGCCGAGGCCGGTTGGCCGTCAAGGTCGGGCAGGGGAACCAGCGTGAAAGGCCCGCCCTCGTTGTATATCTCGGAGGAGACATTGCCGTGCGGTTTGGGGTGGCCGACGACAAAGGCCAGGGTCTTTTGTCCATAGCGCGTTGTCGTCACGCTGATCCCGGCGGCGTCCCGTACGGCCGAATTGCGCCCGTCGGCGGCGATGACCAGCTTTGCGGCAATGGAATCGCCGTTGCTGAGCCGCACGATGGCACCGCTGTCGCGCGTGACCATCGAAACGAATGAGGTTCCAAAGCGAAGATCGACCGTGTCGATCTTCTGCAGGATCCGTGAAAGCCCCTGCAGGACCCGCCAGTTCATCAGGTTCCAGCCAAAGCTGCGTTCGCCAAGGTCGGTTGCCTGAAACTCGCGGCTGTCGCGAATTCGGGGTGGCCAGTCGACCGTGTCCACCACGCGCAGGGTGTTCAGCGGCGTCGCGGTGTCGAACAGATCGTCCCACAGGCCGATCTGTTCGAACAATTGTTGGGCAGGTTGGAGGAATGCCGTGGACCGCAGGTCCGATCCGTCGGAATCTGCTTCGGTGACGGGCGGTTCCGGCGACACCAGCGTTGTCCGGTATCCGGAGCGCCCAAAGGCCAAGGCCGCCGAAAGCCCGGCAATGCCGCCGCCGACGATCAGGATTTCTGTTTCGGTCCGTGCCATGTGCCATGCCCTCCTGTCACCGGATCTAGGGCCAGAGGAGGGGCATGCACAAGTGGCAAACACCCCTGACCAGCTGCCGTTGACGCAGCTAGCCGCCGACGCTGATCACCACCAGCGCCGCCAGCGTGACAAAGGTCAACAGAACAAAGACAAGCCCCAGCCCCGCGACGCCCATCGTCGCGACGGCCAGAACGGTGACCAGCAGGATCACGACGACGGCCAGAAAAACGAAGAGTTCTCCTTCGCTACGCTCCAGCGTTTTCCAGCCACGATCCCCAGTGAAGGGCTCGAGGTTTTCGGTCGGGGCGGTGTGTGTATCGGCTTCGCTCATCGTATCCTCCGGATTCTGCTTTCGAACGACTTTAGATCATTTTTCACCGTGGTTCCGGGTGCAACATGCCGCAGGTGCAAACTTTTCTGACGGCAGGGTTACAAGGGGCGTGTGCTGCGCCTAGCAACGCCCCAGCGGTGCCAGGAAGCTGGCAAGATCATTGGTGTGATAATGGATGTGATCGGCATGAATTTGCGTCGGGGCGACGTGGACCGTGCGCATGCCCATCTCGTGCGGGGCGGTCAGGTTGCGCGCGTCGTCCTCGAACATGGCGGCGCGGTCAGGGGACAGGCCATCGGTCGCAAAGACTGCCTCGAAGGCCGCCCGGTCGGGCTTTGGTCGGAACTTGGCGTGCTCGACGCCATAGATGGCATCGAAAAGGCCCTCCAGCCCGCGCGCGGCGACGACCCGTTCAGCATACGGTCTGCATCCGTTGGTGTAGACGATCTTTCGCCCCGGCAGGGCCGAAATGCCAGCCGCAAGGGCGGGATCCTCCTGGAGGTGGCCAAGATCGATCTCGTGGACTTCGTGGAGATAAGGGCCGGGGTCGACGTTGTGCTCGGTCATCAACCCGGCCAGCGTCGTCCCGTATTGATGCCAGTACAACTTGCGGAGCCGGTCGGCTTCGTCGCGAGGCACGCCGAGCGCCTGCATGACCCAAGCCGACATCTTAACCTCGATCTGGTCAAACAGGCGTGCTTCTGGCGGGTACAACGTGTTGTCGAGATCAAAGACCCAGGTGTTCACATGAGAAAAGCGATCAGTAACCATGAGCGGACCCTAGGACCGTGGCGCAGTCGGCGCAAGCGCACGGTTTCGAGGTGGTGGCCGCTGCGACGGTCTTCAACTGGTTGATTCCCTGCGCAATTCGGTTAGCCTGCGGGCCTTCGATTCAGGGAAGCGTGCATGCCTAGCGATAAATCGACCCAGAAGGATGCTTATGAGCTGATTCTCGAGGCTATCGACGTTGGAGTCTACAAGCCGGGGGATCGACTGGTTGAATCCGAACTGGCCGAGCGGTTCGGCGTGTCGCGCACCCCGATTCGCGAGGCCCTGCAACGCCTTGAAACCCAATCATTGCTGGCCCGGGACGGCAGGAGCCTTATCGTTGCCTCGCTGGATCACAACCAGCTAGCCGAGCTTTACGTCGTGCGGTCCGAGCTGGAAGGTCTGGCGGCCCGCCTCGCCGCGCGTCATGCGGCGCTTGAGGAGGTGGAGGTTCTGGAGGGCATGATCGAGTCCGATCGTGCCCTGGTGGCCAATCCCTCGGCCCTGTCACGGGCGAATCGGCGATTTCACCGGCAGATCCATCTGGCGTCACACAATCGGTACCTGGTACAGCAGCTTGATCTCGTCTACCGGTCGATGGCGTTGATGGCGACGACCTCGCTTGCCGCCGAAGGTCGGAGCGAGGTGGCGTTGCAGGAACACGAGGCAATCGTCATGGCGATCCGGAACCGGGACGAAAACGCCGCCTATGACGCGCTCAAGGCCCATATTTCGACTGCCTTTGTGCAGAGGTTGAAGCAGGACAGCGACGCGCCGGTCACACCCTGATCAACGGCCGGGCTGAGAAACAGTGTCCGACCAGCCCCCCTGACTTCCCTTGATGTCGGACATGCCCCTCTCGGTAGTGCCGCCGAATGCGTTCTGGCTTCCATGATGCCGGTCCGTTGGTGAGAAACGTGCGTCATGTCGCATTGCGCGCATTAAAGTATACTTTACAGTATGCACGCAGGTGTAACCCGGTGTGAGTGAGGCATGACATGGCTGAACACACGATCGTCTTTCTGGATGCGGCAACCCTTGCGGACGATGTCCGCCTTCGATCTCCGTCCTTTCCGCATTGCTGGAAGGATCATGCGTCAACGGCGCCGGACCAGGTCGTTCCGCGGCTGCGCGACGCGGATGTCGCCATCGTCAACAAGGTAAGGCTGACCCGCGAGAGCCTTGAACAGCTGCCGAAACTGCGCCTGATTGCCGTTGCCGCCACGGGCACCGATTGCATCGACAAGGCTGCCTGCCAGGCCCTTGGGATCACGGTTGTGAACATCCGCGGCTATGCCGGTGTGACGGTCCCTGAACATGTCTTTGCCTTGATGCTTGCCCTGCGCCGCAGCCTGATGGGCTATCGCGATGATGTGAGGGCCGGCAGATGGCAGGACGCAGGGCAATTCTGTTTTCATGATCACCCCATCCGGGACCTGTCAGGGGCGACGCTTGGGATCATAGGCGAAGGGGCGTTGGGGCAGGGTGTCGCCACCCTTGCGCGGGCGTTTGGAATGAAGGTTCTGTTCGCAGCCCACAAGGGGGCCGATGGATTGGGTCCGCTCTACACCCCCTGGCCGGAGGTGATGGCCAACAGTGATGTGCTGAGCCTTCATTGCCCGCTGATCCCTGCGACGCAGGGCCTGTTGGGCATGGTCGAATTCGAATCCATGGGTCGCCGCCCGCTTATCATCAACACCGCCCGTGGCCCGCTGATCGTGGAGGAGGACCTCGAAAAAGCGCTCGACCGCGGTCTCGTCAACGGCGCCGGACTGGACGTGACCCTGCCCGAGCCGCCAGCGCCCGACAGCACCATCATGCGTCTGGCGACCCGGCCGGACACCATCGTCACCCCACATGTCGCCTGGGCCAGTCTCGAGGCGCAGCAGACCCTGGCCGATCAACTGATCGACCTTATCGAGGCATTCGTAGGCGGCGCCCCGCGCCACGTCGTCAGCGGAGAATTCTAACCAGCGCCAAGGCAGTCAAGGATACGGCCATGCTCAAGCTTTCCATCATCACGCTCTTCCTGGGGCAGACCAAGAACCGGTTTATGATCTATCAGGATGCCGCCGACACGCCGACGCATCTGGATCGGGCCGGCGCTGCCGAAGGGATCGGCGCGGTTGAACTCCGCTACCCGGCCGATACCGTCGACATCCCAGCGACCAAGGAGGCTCTGAAGCGCAACAACCTCGCCGTTTCGGCGATCAACTTCGCCTCGGTGCGCAACGACCGCTGGCTGCGCGGCGCATGGACCGCGCAGGACCCGGCAGAACGGCAGGCTGCTGTCGATGACGCCAAGCGCGCCATGGACCTTGCTGCGGAACTTGGCGCAACCCGGCTGCACAACTGCCCGCTGAACGAAGGGTTCGACTATCCGTTCGAACTCGACCCCATCGCGGCGCTGGACTATTCTGCGGGTTGCTTCGAGCAGATCTGCGCCCATAACCGGGACATCAACGTCTGCATCGAATACAAGATCAACGAGCCCCGCGTGCGCTGCCAGATCGGCAATGCCGGCGAGCTGATCGCGTTCGCCGATATCGTCGGGGCAAAGAATCTTGGCGCGACGCTGGACGCGGGCCACTGCTTCCTCGCGGGCGAAAACCCGGCTGCCTCGGCTGCGCTACTGCACAGGTGCAATCGCCTCTTCTATGTCCACATCAATGACAACGACACCCGCGGCGACTGGGACCTGACGCCGGGGACCTGGCACACCTGGGAGTTCGTCGAACTGTTCTTCACCCTTGAGCGCCTCGGCTATGACGACTGGATCGCCTTCGACATCGTCTGCAAGGAGCACGACAGCCCGCAGGTCTTCACCGATGCGGCGGCGATCGCCAACAAGCTCAAGGAGCTTTCCACCCGCATCGACAAGGATGACATGGCGCGGCGCTATGCTGATCGCAATCCGACCTCGACGATGCGCATGCTCAACGACCTGCTCTGAGGGGAGACAGACATGGCAGACCTTTCCCGCATGGCCGACGCGATCCGGTTCCTTGCGATCGACACGATCGTGCATGTTGGCGATGGCCACCCCGGCACGCCACTGGGCGCCGCCGACATCGTGACCACTCTCTACAATCGGCACCTCAAGTTCGACGCCGCCGACCCGACCTGGCCGGACCGCGACCGGTTCGTTCAGTCCAACGGCCACGGCTCGATGCTGCTCTATGCGGCCAACCACCTTGCAGGCTTTGCCAAGATCTCGCTGGACGAGGTGAAGCGGTTCCGCGAACTCGGCTCGCACTGCCCCGGTCACCCGGAGTTCGATCCCGAAGCCGGAATCGAGACCACGACCGGCCCCCTCGGGCAGGGCATCGCCAATGCCGTCGGCATGGCCGTGGCCGAGGAAAAACTGCGCGCAGAGTTCGGACCGGAACTGTGCAATCACTACACTTATGCGCTGGTGGGCGACGGTTGCCTTATGGAGGGCATCGCAGCCGAGGTTCTGGCACTTGCCGGGCACCTCAAGCTGGGGCATCTGATCTTCCTGTTCGACAGCAACCACATAACCGACGACGGCGAGTTGGTGCAGGCCGAAAGCGAGGATCAGGCCGCGCGGTTCCGCATCGCCGGCTGGCATGTCGTCGAATGTGACGGGCATGACCCCGACGCCATCGACGCCGCGATCCTGCTGGCCAAGAGAGATCCGCGTCCGTCCTTCGTCATCTGCCACACCCAGATCGGTCACGGTGTGCCGCGCATTGCGGGTGAGCGGGTGGCCCACGGTGGCAAACTGCTCCCCGAGGATGCTGTTGCCGCGCGCGAGTTGATGAACTGGACGCACGACCCATTCGACGTGCCCAAGGACCTGTTGACGCCCTGGCGGGACGGTGGGCGGCGCGGCAACGCGGAACGCGTGGCCTGGCAAACCCGGCTGGAACAGGCTGCCCCCGAGGTCCGGGCGGAGTTCGAACGTCTTGCCATCGGGCGCCTTCCAGACGGTTGGCGTGAGGTGCTTGCCAACCGCAAGGTCCACTATGCTACGGTCCGGCCGGAACAGCCGACGGTCGCATCCTCTGGCGAGATCCTCGATGCGCTCAGCGATGTCATTCCGGAACTGACAAGCGGCGCACCCGACCTTGAGGCTGCGACAAAGCACAAGCGTCGGCTGCAACCCTTCACCGCCACCAACCGTGGTGGCCGCTATCTGCACTATGGGGTGCGCGAGTTTGCCATGGGGTCGATGATGAACGGCATGGCCGCGCATGGCGGTGTTGTTCCCTTTGGCATCACCTTCCTCGTGTTCTCCGACTATGAGCGTCACGCCCTCCGGATGGCGGCCCTGATGGGGCTTCCAGTGCTGTTCGGTTTCAGCCACGACAGCATCGGGGTCGGGCGCAACGGGCCGACGCACCAGCCGGTCGAATATCTGGCCAGCCTGCGCGCCATGCCCAACCTGAACGTGTTCCGTCCGGCGGACGGCGTCGAAGCCGCAGAGTGCTGGGAATTGGCGCTTGCCAACCGATCAGGGCCAAGTGCACTGATCCTGTCGCGTCAGGACCTTCCGACCGTTCGTGAATCCGCTGGTGCGGAAAACGCCTGCGCGCGAGGGGCCTACGTTCTGGCAGACGCGTCCGAAAAACGCCGTGTGACGCTGTTTGCCACCGGGTCCGAGGTGCAGATTGCGCTGGCGGCCCGGAAACGACTCGAGGCACAGGGTGTGCCGACGGCCGTGGTATCCGTGCCCTGTTGGGAGATATTCGAGCAACAGGACGCCGCGTATCGATCCAAGGTCGTCGGCCGTGGAACCGTGCGCTTGGCCGTCGAGGCCGCCGTGCGTCTTGGCTGGGAGCGGTTCATTGGCGAAGACGGCATCTTTGTCGGCATGTCGAGCTTTGGTGCCTCGGCCCCTGCCGAAGAGTTGTTCGAGCATTTCGGAATCACCGAAGCGGCCATCGTGGAACGCGTTCTCACTTCGCTGCCCGTCGAGGCTGGGACGGCATCCGCCTGATCACGTGCCCCCGCGTGTGTCAATCGCGCGGGGGCATGAATCATCAAACCTGTCGCATCTTTGCGGAGCAAGTGGCGGTGGCACGGACAGGTCTGCCGCGTGGTGTCCGCGCATTGAGGGCTCCCCTCGTTGGAAAAAGCGAGGGACCCCCACCGGAAGCAAGGCGGCGTGGTCGTTCATCGGAACGATCTGCTATCTGCTATCTGCTATCTGCTGTCGACCGCTATGCCGCAGGGGCGTCTGGATCGTTGACGCCGCTCTCGTCGTGCAGGCCGTGACTTGTCTTGTCCCAGTAGAACGGCTTGGTCAGGATTTCGTAGAATGCCTTGTAGGAGGCAAATGCGGCCAGCGGGAAATAGGCGTGCATCGTCACGACCCAGGGGGTCAGAAATCGTCGGTTTCGATCCCGCACGGCAAAGGCACCAATCGACAGGTTCACAAGTTCCGACAAGACGAACAACCCCATCAACGGCCAGTACAGCGCACTCGGAATCACGCCGGTCAGTGGATGCGGCAAGCCGAAGGCGAGCAACCAGAACGACCACAGCACCGGGGCCAACAGAAACTGTGACAAGGTTCCCAGGAACAGGATCTGGAACCCGGCAAACTGCCATGCCCCGAGATCTTTCCACAATTGCAATGGCTTGCGCATGTGAACGCCCCAGGTCATCGCATACCCCTTGAGCCAGCGCGACCGCTGCTTGATCCACGGCAGGAACCGGCAATTGGCCTCTTCCCGTGTCACGGTCTCGATCATCTCGGTCCGATACCCCTTGCGGACGAGGCGCATGCCCAGGTCCGCGTCTTCGGTCACGTTGTGCGCATCCCAGCCGCCGAGTTGCTCCAGCGCCGCGCGGCGAAAGAACAACGTCGTCCCGCCCAATGGCAAGGCCAGCTTCATCCGCTGAAGTCCCGGCAGGACAACCCCGAACCAGCTGGCATATTCGATGGTGAAACAGCGGCTTAGCCAGTTTGTACGTGCGTTGTAATAGTCGAGTGCACCCTGGAGGCAGGCCACCTCGGGGCCGCGTTCATGAAAACGGCGCACGACCGTGTGGATCTGGTCCGCTTCCGGGGCGTCTTCTGCATCCCAGACGCCGATGATCTGTCCTCGACAGAAGTCCAGCGCGTAGTTCAGGGCGCGGGGCTTGGTCTGGACCCCGCCCGTTGGCACGGTCACGACCCGCATCCAGCGCGGCAAACGCGTCCGGGAGAGGACCTCGGCGGTCTGTCCGTCGGTCTCCTCGACGACCAGCACGATATCCAGAAGCTCCTTGGGATAGGCGAGACGGCTCAGACGTTTGACCAGTTTTCCGGCGACGTCCTGTTCGCGAAATAACGGGACCATGACCGAGACTGTGGGCAGCCGCGCGATGGTTGTCGACGCAGGTTGTCGGTCTATCCAGGTTCGCCGTTGTTCGCCCCGGGATCGGTTGATCGCAGAAACCAGCGCGGCGGTTTTCAGACCCAGAGTCGCTGCCAACGTGACGATTGCCCAGAGTGCTAGAAAGGAGAATGAGGCTACCGGCCACAGGATGGCAACGCAGAGGGCAATCAGGCAGGCCGCGAGGATCAGCCGGGCCGCCGCCGCCCCGTTCCAGGTGCGGCAGGAAAGATCGCAGGGCACGCGTAGTTCCGCCTGAACGGCCAGGGCAGGGTTGCGCACTTTGGTCAGTGCAACGTGCAGATCGGTTTCGGTTGTCAACGTCATCGTCACGGTGCCGAACACGGCTTCGAGGTCTGCCCGCTTTGTGTTGAATTTCTCCGGCCGTGTGGTCGCTACGATCACGGTGCTGCCAGCACGTCGCCAGGGCAACAGGCCATCGGTCAGGCACCGCGTGGGCCCATATTGGTCGATCAGCCGGGTGTCGGGCGGAGACCCGGTGAAATCGACAACGCCGGTGCCCCATTGATCGGCCAGCGTCTCCATCAGCGCCGCTTCCGAGACCATGCTGTTGGCGACCAGTATGTCGCCCAGTCGCGTGTCCTGCCGGGCCTGCATCGCCAACGCCTTGACCAGATCCCCGGGATCGACGGCGCCCCGCTCGACCAGTCTCTGTCCCAGCAAATCGCGCGACCGTTGCCTGCCGGAAATGACCCGGCGGCGCGGCGCGGCGCCGATCGGGGCAGATGCGTCAGACAGCAAAGGCCCGGTTCTTTGAAACGGGAGGCGCGTAAGAGCAGTCATTTCAAGCCTCTAGAGTACCCTGAAAGTCGGGGAACTCTGCCGGGGGGCTGGTTAACGGAGCATTAACCGAGAGACCACTCTCTCAATGGACGATTCAAACAGTTTCGGAGCGTGCTACCATTGCAGCAGCGAAACGTTCGAACAGGTAGTAGCTGTCCTGCGGGCCGGGGCTTGCCTCGGGGTGGTACTGCACCGAAAAGACTGGTCGATCCTTCATGCGAATGCCGCAATTGGACCCATCGAACAACGAAACATGGGTTTCAGCAACGTTGTCTGGCAGGGTTTGGCTGTCCACGGTGAAGCCGTGGTTCATGGAGGTGATCTCGACCTTGCCGGTTTCCAGATCCTTGACCGGATGGTTGGCGCCGTGGTGCCCGTGGTTCATCTTGATGGTGCGTGCACCAAGCGCCAGCGCGAGCATCTGATGCCCAAGGCAGATCCCGAACACCGGAAGCTCGGTCGTGTCCAGAATCGTGCGAATCATCGGCACGGCATATTCCCCGGTTGCAGCCGGGTCGCCGGGACCGTTCGACAGGAAAACCCCGTCAGGCGAATGGGCCAGGACCTCCTCGGCCGTGGCGGTGGCGGGCAACACCGTAACGTCGCAACCAGCCGAGGCCAGGCAGCGCAGGATGTTGCGCTTGGCGCCATAGTCGAGTGCCACGACCTTGTGACCGGGCGTTTCGCGGTTTCGGTATCCTTCAGGCCAGGCCCACCGCATTTCGTCCCAACGATAAGATTGGGCACAAGTGACGCCTCGCGCCAGATCTTGTCCTTCGAGACCAGCAAAGCTGCGGGCCGCCTTGACGAGGCCTTGGATGTCGAAAACCCCGTCCGGGTTATGCGCCAGCGCGGCATGGGGGGCACCCTGCATCCGGATTGCACGGGTCAGGCGACGCGTATCCACCCCGCCCATGCCGATCCGTCCGCGACGCGCCAGCCAAGTGGTCAACGGCTCTGCGGCACGCCAGTTCGACGGCGATGTCGGATCCCATTTCACCACCATGCCCGCAGCCACCGGATCGGCGGTTTCGTCGTCGTCCGGGTTCACACCGACGTTTCCGACATGCGGAAAGGTAAATGTCACGATCTGCCCGGCATAGGACGGGTCGGTCATGATCTCCTGATACCCGGTCATCGCGGTGTTGAAACACAGCTCTGCAACGGTCTGGCCAGTGGCACCGAACCCCTGTCCGTAGAACAGCGTGCCGTCGGCGAGGGCAAGACATGCGGTGGGTCTGGTTTGTGGCATTGGGCGACTCCTGCGGGCAAATCTGCGGCAACCTATGGGGCAGGCGTCAGGGCGTCAACCCGACCTCGTGGCGCGACAGGTTGTCAACACGGGGCGAAAGCATTAGGTAGCGGCCCCGAGGTTGGGACACCCAGAGGACATTCGGATGATGCTTTTGAGAGACCGAGTAAGCGCCGGCCTGAAAGACGCCATGCGCAACAAGCAGGCCGACAGACTGTCGACCCTGCGGCTTATCACTGCGGCCATAAAGGATCGGGACATCGCGACCCGGACAGAGGGCGCGACGGTGGGTGTTTCGGATGCAGATGTGCTGCAAATCCTTGGCAAGATGGTCAAGCAGCGCCAGGAAAGCGCACGCGCCTACGAAGAGGGTGGACGTCTGGAGCTGGCGGAAAAGGAACTGGCCGAAGTCAAGGTTCTGGAGGAATTCCTGCCGCGCCAGTTGAGCGAGGAAGAAGTCCAGAAAGCCATCACCGCCGCGATTGCCGAGACCGGTGCCGAAAGCATCCGCGACATGGGCAGGGTCATTGGCGCCCTGAAGGCGAAATACACAGGGCAGATGGATTTCGGATCGGTCGGCCCGCAAGTAAAATCTCAACTCAGCTAAGGCGCGGGGCGCGCGCGACCTTTGGGGCGACACGCCGCGCCACACAGACAGGACCTCCGGGACATGAGCAATCTGACCGTTCGGGACAGCACGCCCGATGACATGCCGACAGTTCAATCCATCTATGCCGCCGAGGTTCTGAATGGCCTGGCGACGTTCGAGGAGGTGCCTCCCTCGGTCGCGGAACTCAGCGCACGACGGGTGGCGGTCCTGTCGCTTCGGTTGCCATACTTGGTGGCCGAAATCGACGGCCAAGTGGTCGGGTATTGCTACGCCGGGCACCACCGCAGCCGGCCGGCCTATCGAAATACGCTGGAAAATTCGGTCTATGTGGCGCCAGAGGCCCGCGGGTTGGGTGTCGGTAGGGCATTGTTGTCCGAACTGGTGGCACGGTGTGGAGCCGGCGGTTGGCGGCAGATGATCGCCGTTATTGGCGACAGCAACAACGCGGGTTCGATAGGGTTGCATGCGCGGCTTGGTTTTCGGGATGCAGGCACGTTGCGTTCGGTCGGGTTCAAGCATGGCCGCTGGGTCGACACGGTTCTCATGCAGCTTCCGCTTGGGGCGGGTGACGAAACCTTGCCGGCGACGGTCGACGAAACCTGATTGGGTTGGCCGGATGCTCCTGCCGGTTACACTGTCGGGAAGTCTGCCCTGATGCGGGCATGGGCCTTGGCGTCGGTGATCTCGTGGCGCGAGACATAGCGGGTCTTGAACCCGACCCGCCCGCGGCGTTTGCCAAAGTTTTCTCCGTGATTGACGATGTACATCACCGCCTCCTGCCGCAGGGACGCCAGCCGTCGCCCGGCGAGTGCGGCAAGATACGGGAACATCCGGTGTTCGTGGCTGGTCACGGCCGCCAAATACTCGGCATCGCGGGTCGAGTGGCTGAAATCGAACCGGAACGCGGCGCAACTGCCGCACATCTTCCAGAAGGCCTTGCGCCCCGGGTGCAGCAGGCTCTGGGGGGCACAGAGCCCCACCTGACGGCTCTGGGCATCCGTGATCAGGCCACGGGTCACAAGATAGCCGTTTCGCTCCTTCCGGGTCGTCATTTCAGCGACGGCGCCGCGCGCCAGTAGGTCGTCGGCGTCAAACGGCATGGCATAACCATCGCTGGTACCCGCTGACGGCAACGCCAGGCATAGTTGCTCCAGCTTTGCCCACTTGTCGTTGCCGTCGAATGGGGTTGTGAAGGGCAGGAACCGAACCTGCGAATCAAAGGTCACGTTTTCCGGTCGATCTTGTCCACAGACCAGCGCGCTCCATCGTCCAGAGGTCTGGTGGCGGAAGCTGTCTATCGTGTCGGCAAGTCTTGACTGGACCTCGGTCCAATTGTCCACATGATGCCGCCCGACCAGCGGGATCAGAAACACCACGGACGGGTCCTCGGCGGGCACAGGGCGTGCATTTGCGCGCCGCTCAAGCGCGTCCAGTTCGGAGGCCTGCTGCGCAAGGTGATCGAATGTCCAGCGTGGCCCCAGCGTGGCTGCCGCCAGCCGAATGCCTGCACGCCGCGTCTTTGGAGTCGCCGGAACCTGCGTCATCTGTTCATCCCCTCGTGGGAAGGTATCGCGACAGTTCGTTGTAAAGGTCAAGGCGCTCATCGTCGCTGAGGAAGGCACCGATCTCGACTTCGCGTCCGGAGCCCCGCAGGGTCACATAGTTCGGGACGGGGCCGGCGGTCGGATGCAGGGTGACCTCGACCCAATGCGGGTTTGCCTCCCACGTCTGTGTCGGCGTGTGCGGCACGTGGCGTTCCAGCCGGATCCGGGTGTCCCAGATGCGCAAATCTTCCAACACCTCGCCGTCGCGATAGCTCTTCTGGATCGCCCAGAAAACCAGCGCAAGCGTGCCCATCAGGAATGGCAGAAGGCCCCAAAGCACGGGCGAGCCAATCGCAGGAAACAGCGGTACCAACAACAGTACGAAGGTGATGCCAATGAAAACGACAAAGCCGCGTTTTGGCAGGGAGCGGTGAGGCCACAAGTGCAACTCGTGGACCGGGGCATCGGTTGCGTCTGCGGCAGGAGGGATCCATTCGTATGGCACGGTTCTGGGATGTCCGAACAGTTGGGGCAGGGAGGTCGTGGCAACATTGCGCCAACAAGGCCGCTTGCTGCGATGGTTCCCGGCTCGGATGCAGCCTGTCTCTCGCGAGGTGCGCATCCGGAAGGGTTGAAAGGGACCCGATTGCGGGACGTCGGGCGTCACCTGCTCGTCGGGGCGTGCGCTGGATCGCGATGATCCAAGTTTGAGGCAATAGCACCGGGGCAATGGCCAAGAAAAAAGGCCCCGGAAATCTCCGGGGCCCTCCAATCTCTCGACGTGCCCGGATCAGTGGGCGGGGCCGTGATCCCACTCGCTTTGCTTGGGGAGCGTCTCGAAGGTGTGCTCCGGCGGCGGGCAGGGCAGGGTCCACTCCAGCGTATCCGCATACTCGTTCCAGTAGTTCGTCTCGGTGATCTTCTCACCCGAGCGAAGGGCCTGAACGATGATGTAGATGAACAGCAGGAACGACGCGAATGCGATGAACGAGCCGATCGACGACACGTAGTTCCAGGTGGCGAAGGCCTCCGGATAGTCGATGTAGCGACGCGGCATGCCCTGACGCCCGAGGAAGTGCTGCGGGAAGAAGGTCAGGTTGGCGCCGATGAACATCATCCAGAAATGGATCTGCCCAAGGCGCTCGTTGTAGTGCCGCCCCGACATCTTGCCAAACCAGAAGTATATCCCGGCAAAGATGCAGAACACCGCGCCAAGGCTCATCACGTAATGGAAGTGCGCAACCACGTAGTAGGTGTCGTGATAGGCACGATCCACGCCCGCCTGGCTCAGCACGACGCCGGTCACACCACCGACGGTGAACAGGAACAGGAAGCCCATCGCCCAGAGCATGGGCACCTTGAACTCGATCGAGCCGCCCCACATCGTGGCAATCCAACTGAACACCTTCACCCCGGTGGGCACGGCGATCACCATCGTGGCCAGCATGAAATAGCTCTGCTGGCTTAGCGACATGCCAACGGTGTACATGTGGTGCGCCCAGACGACGAAGCCCAGAACACCAATCGCAACCATCGCGTAGACCATCGGCAGGTAGCCAAAGATCGGCTTGCGCGAGAAGGTCGCGATCACGTGGCTGGCAATTCCGAACCCGGGCACGATAACGATGTACACTTCCGGGTGGCCAAAGAACCACAGGATGTGCTGGTACAGCACCGGATCCCCGCCACCGGCCGGATCAAAGAAGGTCGTGCCAAAGTTGCGGTCGGTCAGCAGCATGGTGATCGCGCCGGCCAGAACCGGCAGGCTGAGAAGAATCAGCCAGGCAGTGACAAAGATCGACCAGGCAAACAGCGGCACCTTGTGCAGCGTCATGCCCGGCGCGCGCATGTTCAGGAAGGTGGTGATCATGTTGATCGCGCCCAAGATCGAGCTGGCGCCCGAGACGTGCACGGCAAAGATCGCCAGGTCCATCGAATAGCCGCCTTCGTTGACCGAAAGCGGTGGGTACAGCACCCAGCCGACGCCCGAGCCAAGCTGACCGTTGCCGCCGGGGCTGAACACCGAGGCAATGGCAAGACAGCAGCCGGCCACGTACATCCAGAAGCTGAGGTTGTTGAGCCGCGGGAACGCCATGTCCGGCGCACCGATCTGCAACGGCATGAAATAGTTTCCAAATCCGCCAAAGAGGGCGGGAATGACAACAAAGAACATCATCAGGATTCCGTGTGCCGTGATCAGCACGTTCCAGATGTGTCCGTTTGGCGTACAGCCCTCAGTGCTGCTGGCAAAGGTGCGATACCCTTCCATGCACATGTGTTGCACACCGGGTGTCATCAGCTCGATCCGCATCAGAACGGTGAAGAACACCGCAATGAAGCCGACAGCGGCCGAGACGATCAGGTAGAGAATCCCGATGTCCTTGTGATTGGTGGACATGAACCAACGGGTGAAAAATCCCCGATTGTCCTCATGGTCATGTCCGTGAATGGCTGCATCGGCCATGCATTACCTCCGGCTTGTTTGTCCTGTTCATCAGGCACACCTCTCCCGATGGTGCACCTGCGCGTCCAGCGGCCACAGTAGGGCCTAGGAATTGGGGCGGCAACATTCAATATGTGTGATGCGAAACAATATGCTGCATGCGCTTTTCGCAGATCCCGCGATTATGGCCGACATGATGCTCGGAAATGCGATCTACCCGAGCAGCCAGCGGGCGAACATCAACGTCACGGGGAGCGTCACAAAGCTCAGCAGGGTCTGGACCGTGATGATCGCTGCCATCAGCTGTGCGTTGCCGCCCATTTGACGCGCGAGCGTGTAGGCCGCGACACCGGTGGGCAGGCTGGCAAAGATGACGGCGATTTCTGCGGTCAGCCGATCAGGTTGCAAGAACATGATCGCCAGCAGGACGCCGGCGGGAAACACGATGAACTTGCCGAACGTGGCGGCGCTGATCGCCAGGATCGATCCTTGCAAGCCACGGACCTTCAGATTCGCGCCGACGCACATCAACATGATCGGCAGCGCGGCAGACCCAAGGATACGGGCGCATTCGTGCAGGACCGGCACCTCTGTCCAACCGGCGAGGTTGAACAACGCGCCTGCCGCAATGCTGAGGATCAGCGGGTTTCGGGCCAGTTCGGCAAAAACGCTGCGGCCACGGGTCCCGATCAGAAGCGACAGTAATGTCACGACCGTGACGTTCACTACCGGAATCAAGACGGCGGAGCCCAGAACGGCGGTCTGCAGGCCTGCTGCGCCAAACAGGGTTTCGGCAAGCGCCAGAGCCACGAAGGTGTTGAATCGCGCACTGCCCTGAAGGATCGACGTTGCATCGGCAGCCGACCAGGCGCGTCCCAGCAACAACCCCGCGCCGATCGCAGCGAAGAACCCGGTATACAGGATCACCGCATAGCTGCCCAAGGTCCCGCTGGTCAGGTCGGCGCTGGAGATCTTGGCAAAGAACAGCGCCGGCATCAGCACCCAATAGACCAATTTGTCGTTCAGATTCCAGAACTCGGTCGACGGAATTCCGCCGCGACGCAAGCCATAGCCGCCGAGAATCAGCAGGAAGACGGGCGCGATGGCGATGAAAATGGTCAGCATGTTCCGCCTTTAGACCGCTGCCTGTCGGGGGACAACCGCAACAGCGGGGCCACCGACTCGGTGCGGCATTGGAGCATCCTTTGGGGCAGAATGCGCTCAGGTGTCGGCAGGCATCGGCAAAGCCCCGTCAAAGGTTGATCGCAGGGCGACATCGAGATCATCCATCGTGACCGGCAGGCCAAGGTCCACCAGGCTGGTCACGCCATGGCCGGAAATCCCGCAGGGGACGATCCCGTCGAAATGGGACAGGTCCGGTTCGACGTTGATCGATATCCCATGGAAGCTGACCCATTTGCGAAGCCGAATTCCTATGGCAGCGATCTTGTCTTCACGCGGAGTTCCGTCCGGCAGTGGGAGCTTCTCTGGCCTGGCCACCCACACACCCACCCGGCCGGGACGAATCTCGCCCTTGATGTTGAACGTGTCGAGTGTGTCGATGACCCAGGTCTCCAGGCTCTGTACAAACGCCCGTACGTCGCGGCCGCGTCGGTTCAGGTCCAGCATCACATAGACAACACGCTGCCCGGGGCCGTGATAGGTATACTGTCCACCACGTTTGGACGGATGCACGGGAAAGCGATCAGGATCGATGAGATCCTGCACCCTTGCAGAGGTCCCGGCGGTATAGAGCGGAGGGTGTTCGAGCAGCCAGATCGCTTCGTCTTCGGTTCCGGCAAGGATCGCCGCCGCACGGTGCTCCATGTCTTCCACCGCTGTTTCGTAGGCCACCAAACCGGGTGACGTGATCCATTCGACCATGTTTGAGACCTCCTGCTGGCGGTTTGTCGACCTTGCAGATCCATAGGCCGTCGATTCTCTGTGTGCAAATGTTGAAAAATCAAAAAAACCGCTTTTCAACGCCGCCAGCCTTCGCTAATACCCGCCCGTCCTACTGGATCACGTGCGGTCGTGGCGGAATTGGTAGACGCGCAGCGTTGAGGTCGCTGTGGGGTAACTCCCGTGGAAGTTCGAGTCTTCTCGACCGCACCAACCACCCCGGAAAAAGTGTTGTACTATAAACGCTTCCGGGAGGTGACGTATATTCTTCTCCTTCAATCCTCCGTAACGTGTGGTCGTGGTGCGTGTTGCTTCGGCTGACGCGCAACCTGCAGACAGGCCCGTCAGCGATGAACCTCGGCGGGTCGGGCTTTCGCGATGTTTTGTGTGACACCTGCATCGGATTCTTGTCGCAATCTTTGTCGATGTCCACTAGCGGCACGCTAGGTCATCACGTGCGGCGCTACGTCGGGAGGCGACGCCGCGACGCCCCGGCACGAGCGCCGGGCGATGTCCAATCAAAGTCAGAGAGGCAAGGGCTTCGATGAAAGAGCCCATGTGCGCACCAACAAATTTTTCGGCTGTCCCAAGGAAAGGTCAGCCGACGTTTAATGACCTGAGGAACTGGGGCAGGCTCACGGTGAGATAGGTTGCGCCCAGTCCGATGATGGTCGCCAGTTCGGGCCAGACGATGTCGATCCAGGCACCTCGGAACAATTCGGCCTGCGCAAAAGCCATGTAGTGGCGCAACGGTAGCAGCCATGTGAAGGGGGATGAGATCGCGCTGGTCTCGATCGGACGGGATGCCGCCGGAGAACACCAGCATCGGGATCACGCTCATCAGCACGAGCAGGGCGAGTTGCGCCATCGAGCGCGCCTTGGACCACCAAGAGCATCGACAAGGTGAAGGCGCGGATGATGATCTGCCCCTTGGTTCAGATCTTTGCCGCGGCGATCTAAAGAACGGCCAGAGGCATCACCATCAGGTGTTCGATCATGCCGTGCTTGCGTTCACGGATCAGAGCGCTGCCCCCAGTGAATTCTCTCTCACTGACCTTGTTTTCATGGCCAATCCGTTTGCGTCTGCCGTCATCCGGCTAGCAGCAGGTTTTCGTGTAGCCGTAAAACCGTACAACGATGCAAACAAGGTTTACTGGAAAGGCTCCAGTCAAAGAAAAGGGCCTTCGGATCTCTCCGAGGCCCTTGTTCTTATGGTCGGGACGGCAAGATTCGAACTTGCGACCTACGGTACCCAAAACCGTCGCGCTACCAGGCTGCGCTACGCCCCGATGCCAAGAAAACAAGGCGACTGCCTGCTCTGGCCAATCCCTGATTAGTCACACAGAGCAACGAACCACGGTTCGACGGCTTATGCTGGATATGGAAATTGACTGCAAGAGGGGAAATGGGCGCCGCATCCAACAGAACTTGGAAGCCCGGGAAACACAACGTGGTGTTCCGGGTCTGACGAAGGCAACCAGCGACAAGCTGGTCAAGAGTCTCCGACGCAGGGCCCGCTAGATCTTTCTGCAGAGGAAAAGATCCGCATCGTGTTGGCTGGTCTTCGTGGCGGGGAAAACATCTCCATACTGTATCTTCGGAACAGGTCTTCGCGATCGCCCGTGAGATGACAGCGTTTCTTGATCCCGGGTCATGGCGGAAGCGGATCGGTCGACTGACGGGTCGGCCGTTGCCGAGGATTCGATCGACATGATCGCCAAGGATGGCGAGGCCTATGCCGCTGGTGCTGTTGCTCACCGCGAGGATTCCTTCTCAGTGAGGAACCGCACGCCGCTGGCACAGTCAGGCACGCCATTCGTGTCCGCGCGGCGCGAGGAGGTGACGCCACAATCGCGTGGATCTTGCCCTGCCCGCGCAGTCGGGTCCGGTTTTTGACGTCACGGTCGCGAGGCGATTCACGGAAATGTCAGGGTCTTTGACTCGGTCCAGCCAGTCCACCCGGCGCGATGACCTCGTTCCCGGCATCCCAGAAACCGGGTTTGATCCGCGATCAGGCCTGCGATCCATGACTACATCGTCCCCCCTGTGACATCAGGCCCAGCCAGTCGTCGAAACCTGGCTTTCTGCGGTTGCGGGCGCTCTGAGGCTGTCGAAATCTAGATTGAGTTGGGGCCGACAGCGCAACCGCGATCGAGATCTTCTAGAGGACCACATACATGCCATCGAGTTCGTCAACCGGCTGTCGTTGCAGGTAGTGACCAAGGTAGATCAAAAAAAACGGGGGACCTGGAACAGTCGAACAACGGACGCTCCGTTAACCTGATCCCCAGTCTCCGGCGATTGAATATGCCGGAATCTGCCCTGGAGACAAAGAATGTCGATTGAAATGAGCCTGTCGCGCCCGTTGGTGCGGTCTATCGTGTCGCGGCGATTTGCCGGAAGTGATCTGAGATCGTCACCCTACTACGGCCTATCGGGGGCGCATGACTATTACGTCGACGACGTCAACGGAGACGATGGCAACGACGGGATGACGCCTGAAACGGCGTGGGCCAGCCTGAACAAGATCGAAGCGCTGGAGGCTGACGGCGGGGATCTGCGGGTTCTGGTGGCCGCTGGGACTTACGACAAGATAGGCGACCACATCGAATTTGCGGACATCACGGATTCAATCATGATCGCCTTCGAGCCTGGCTGCACGATGGACGGCACCATCAACGGCACAACGGCGCAGAACCCGATTTACGTGGATGGCGGCGAACTGATCATCTACGGCAACGGTCTGACCATCTACAACTACAACGGAACGTCCGGCGGGTCGCCAAACGGCCTCGGGTACGGCGGCACGGCGACCCTGCGCGCCTATGACGTCACGGTTGACACGGTGAACGACGGCATCAGCGGTCACGCGGCTGGCGTGGCTTATCTCTACGACTGCACGATCCGAAACGGGTCGAAGTGGTGTGTTGCCAATGTTGACGACTCGATCATGTACGCCTTCCGGTGCCGGTTTGAATTCGCGGTCTTCGGCGTGGGGAGTTCGATACAATCCGCCCGTGGGCTGCAACACTTCGAAGATTGCGTGATCGTTGGCAGCGAGGCGATCACGAACAAGATCGAGGGCAAGAACCAGGTATTCATCCGGTGCCAGCTTGGCGATGAAACCAACTATGTCTCGCCAGTCGCCGACGTGAACGGCTTGTGCTCGCTGACCATGACCGATTGTTATATCAACATCGACATCGAGGCCGAGGGTGGGTTTTCCCTCACGCGTTGTTTTGGCAAGATGACCGCGCGCATCCGCAACACGCCCAACACGTTTTCAGTACAGGATTGCGTTTTTGTCGGGATAGCAAAAGACGCGTCAGTTCTGCACATCAATTCGGATTTTGGCGGGGCGTGTGCGGTTGATTTTGCAGGGAATATTGTCGAAGGGTCGAACTTCACGTCCTTCACAAGCGCCCACAGCGGGTATCTGGTCGCGTCCGGGTCCAGCTTCGCGGACAACCAGCTTTACGGCGGCGCGACCTGGGACAGCGACCTGGACCCGTCCTTGATAAGCGGACCCATCACGACCGACCCGCTCTTGGCGACCGGCAGCGGCCTCCTGATGGCCGGGTATGTTAGTGCTGCGGGGGTGGCCGGGTTCGGGTCCGGGGATGTGGCGGAGCGGGCGCCGATGCGCGAATTGCCGTGATTGGTGGGTGTTGCGCATGCGACCAAGTCGTCTTGCCGCGGATGATCTGAACCAGGAGCGCTGAGTCGTACTTCGCGATCCACCGTGTGATGCCGTCGTCCTGAATGGGTCCGTGTATCGCGGACACCTTCTTCGTCGGTTTCGAGTACAGGTGGCCATGATGAGCGACACAAGTTCCGTGACGATTTCAGGTGGGATCCGGTGACCCAGATCACGAAGCCGGGCTGCCGAGCAGGGAGATTTCAGAGAAGGACTGGGTGAGCCAGCATTCGTTCCACGCGTGGAAGAGAATGTCCGCGGAAGCCCCCCTCGGGCTAGGCGAAGAAGAACACCCAGATCTGGCGCCCGACGGGAGAGCGCCTGAGGGCGCCGGATTAGCGCGACGCCTTAGAAACCGCGGTCGCGGATTTCGCCGGGATAAAAAGTGACATTCGCATTCGTGGCCGAGCATCGCGGACAGTTTTCCGTGTGAGCGATGTGTTGATTCCGGCGCAACAAACCCGGTGGCTTCCATGCATGGATGAAAGCGTCGTTGAGCAAGCGGTCTTGGGAAGATAAGCGGCAGACCGAGCTGCTGAAAGGAAGTCTGCGTCGGGAACGGCAAGGTCATTCATTGGCCTTCAGGATATTGTTTGCAATCACTCAAGGCGCAAAATGCACAACGACTTTTCCAGCAGGGCGACGGCATCTGGCTGAACCGTGTTTCCCGCCTGAACAGGCTGGCGGGGGGGCAAGGCACGGATAGGTCGCAAGCGCCGTCTCCGGGAATCCGGTGATTGGCCGTCAGTCGTCATCGAAAACACGGTTGATTGGCAGTGTGGCACCGAGGCCCCGGACGGGGTTTGGGTGACCGACATTTCTTGCATCCGGACACAGGAGGGTTTCACCTGCCTGACCGTGGCAATAGACCTTCTCTGGCGCCGTGTCGTTGGTCATCCAAGCCAAATCCGGCGACCGACGTTGTCTTGCAGGCGTTTCTCTTGGTGGCGTGGCGCAGAAAGTCGAAGAGAAAGGTGCGGGGCCATTCGCGCCTGGGAAGCCAATTCTGCGAGAATGGACGGGGTCGCGTTCCTTCGGGCTCATGACCAGATTTGGTCGATGAGCGCTCCCTGCAATTGTCACGACAATGCTGTCGCTCGTCGCGTTCGTACGGCAGCAGAAAAACGAGACACGAAAGCGAATGAGAAACGTGACGTATTCCATCCATCACCCAGTTCATCGTTAAAGTCTTGACCCGGCGGTGGCCTGTGAGCAGCGTGCGGAGAGGCACCGTCTCAACGGAGCGCGTGACTCAGGCAGCGTATTGCGCTTCGGCACCCCATTGTCTTGTCCAGGCAGCCGATAATCCGTGCGGGGACGAAGTTATCGGATGTTGGAGATTTCTAAGTCCGAAAACGCAGGCAACGGTTACGCCCGAATCGTCGCCAAGACGGATACGCATGACGACCTGCACTTCGCAGCAATCGTTGATCTCCGCGATTGGGTCCTAGCGAACGAAGCTTCCTCCGGAGCACGGCAGAGTTTCAAGAAAACGCTGATCTCGATGTTGTCCTTCGGCAACATCGATCGGGTGGCTGACGGTTGCACCTGCACCTTTGGTGCGGGGTTGCTCGGCAACCTGGCAGCCGCAGGCAGCACAATGGTCGAGGCCTCGGAACCGGACCGGGTCGACCGGCGCCGGCGTTGAAAAGGCGACACGCTTGACGCTATCAATTCCGGACACGCCGCATTTTCCGGTGTACGGCCCGTTACACTCAGAAACCGAGGCGGAATGATCGAGGCGCTGGGATGTTGAAAGGCTCTCGAACAAAAGCCGTTTCCGCGTGCCGGTGCGACTTGCGGTGCGCCCAGAACAAAGTCGAAAGTGCGCCAGGCCAACTGCGGGAATCGCTCAGGCCCCTGAACGGACTGTAGCAGATCCGAACTTTGGCGGGGTGGCGGCCCTATCTGACGCATACCGAGAGGTAGCGTCGGCGCATCGGATCGCCCTGAAATTTCAGACCTGGAAGCGATGATTGCGGCCTTTGTCGATGGCTCGCACGAGGCCTGATCGCACGCTCGGCCGTCCGCTCTGTAGCTGCGGCGCCTTTGCTTTTGACTGCTGAAGTCAATGTGGAACGACTCCATTCGGAAGCAGGGTTTGCAGCACACTGTGGCTTCAGCCCGGTGTTCGCTTCGTCGGGCATATTCCAACCCCTTCGGCTGAACCAAGGCCGAGATCTCTCCGTAAACCACGCCTTGCGCATCATCGCCATCGGCAGACACCGGATGGATCTGGCAACACAGGCCGTCGTCGCAAAAGGGTTGGCGCAGGAAAATACCGAGATGGAGGTGGTCCGTTGCCTTAATCGATACAAGGCGGGCAAGGTCCTCTACAGTCCTTGAAGCCGAAACATTCAGATCGGCAACACCACATCCACGCTTGACCGTTCGAAGGGCCGCCAGATCGGCCAATTGACCTCGACCGACTTTCCAAAACTCTTACCAAACGAGAGAAAAACATCGGCATGGAAAAAAAGCGATTGGCGGAGCAACGTCTTCTTGGCGGGTCTCTGGCGGACCAAAAATACAGGAGGAGGTCGACCTGTGAGCCCATGCCAGTGTCTCGCAGGCCCGTGCTTCGATTGTGCTCCATCTGGGTTCCTGCAGCATCCACAGCCCGCATCGATCGCATGATGAGCAGCTCCCGATCAGGCCTACTTCAACAGGCTGACGCCGGTCCCGGTCGCAGACGACCAAAGCTGGAGAAACCACCTATGGACCGTCCGGAGCCACCTCTGTGCATCCTCTCGGTGAACCGTAGCATGTTGCTTTCAGTCCTGCCAATATACTGAAATATAATAAAATATTTCCTTTTACAGGTGTGAGAATGCTAGGTTCCTTGGGGAAAAATAGTTGACGCAAGGTGGGAAGGGAATTAAAAACGGGACTGCAAGTTATGCCAAAACATCGATTTCGTTGGAGCGAATTTGCATTCTTACACTTTAAACTTCCCGGGGGGGTATCATGGCAATACTTATTGGCGACGACACGAGCCAAACCATTCTAGGCACCATCGACGACGATTTTATCGATGGTCAAGGCGGAAATGATCTTCTCAAAGGGTCTGACGGAAAGGATTATATCCTAGGTGGAACGGGTGAGGACGACCTGCGGGGCAATGAGGGCAACGACAATTTGAATGGCCAAGACGGCAACGACTTGCTCTATGGTCACGAGGGGAAAGACAGACTGTTCGGGGGCAAAGGTGACGATACTCTGAATGGTGGTAGTGGGAATGACCGCATCTTCGGCGCCAGAGGTGACGATATCATAGTCGGCGGTACAGGTGATGATAAGCTTGGGGGGGGGCTCGGAGCCGACGAGTTCTGGTTTTCTTCCAACGATGGTGACAATGACGACGTGATCTTCCATTTCGAGGACGACATCGACACCATCCGCTTTAAGAACGGCCTCGAGATCACCGGCGCCTTCCAAGATGGTGACAATGCGGTTATCGAAACGTCGACAGGCGGAACGATTACCATCAAGGACACAACTCTGTTGGAACTTGCCGATGACATCGAAGGTTCTGACCTGACGCCGTTCCTTTTTTTTGATGTTGCTTGATGAAGCGTGCGGCGAGGGTTTTACCCTCGCCGATTGCATGAACCGAGTTTGATAATGTGATCGCGCGGCCTCGATGGCATTTTTGTGCAATGGTGACGCTGCGACGATTTTGCGTCCTCTATAGGAAGTGGTTTACGAACTGGGATGGGTGTTCCCGTTTTTCAGGCGGACCAAACGATGGCTGGAAAGCCAGACAATCCCAAATGGTTGTGCTGAACCTGCGGCGGGCAGTCGATTGCGGCGAAAACCCGGGCGACGGGGCGCATCAAGGGCTGGCCACTTTGGCACACGCGGCCCGAGAGCTTGCAGCCATCAAAAGGCAAGCCCGGTCCAAGGCGCAGTGGTCGTCGGACCAATCCTGCGAAGGTCAATTCCCGGTTTTGAGAGACCTGCGCAGCCTTGGTTAAGGCGGCAGCTTTCGCTGTTCATTTCCAGAGCGTTCATAGGATGGCTTCGTCGATCCAGCGTAAACGGGGACCGGGAGCACTTCTCCCGATTTGTGGAGGCGGCTTATCGATATGCAACGAAGGAGTTCCTGAAGTCGTTCAGCTTGCTGGATGATGTCGATGTTCGTGCGCCAAGCGGGTACTTTCCCAAGCTTGGCCGGATGGAGAAATGGCTGGAACCATCATTACAAGGATGGCGAGGCCGGATAGTCCGGGACTTTGGTGGTTATGTTTTCATCAAGGTTACCGATTGCCCGAAGGACATCTATGCTCAAGCCTCCGACAGCAATGATCAGGTTTGGGATCGCCTTGCGCCTGGTCGCGATGTCGAGTTTGATATTCGGTTCACACGAAAGGGGCCGCGCGGGGTTGGGGTACATCCTGCATAATTCAGTTGGCTTCTTTTCACTCGAAACTGCCTGAAACTGTTGATATCAATAGGGTATGAAGCGATCTCCCCGCCGTATCATCCGAGAGGTGCTGTTTGATGACCTGGGACCACTGTCGTCCCAAGACTTGCTTTCCATGCCGCGAGATGCATGAGAGCACCTGAGGGCCGGTATTACTGATCACCGGAATGGAAAGCCTGGTTTGGTTGCTCGCTGTATCGCCTGCCAGGGACCTGTTTACATCTCAACTTCCCACGGGTTGCCGTTTTTTACCCATTATGCAGGATCCGATCCGCGTTGCCCTTGGTACACGGGGAAAAACCTAAAACCTGATGATGCGAGAGCTGCCCAGTATCATGGTCAGCAGGAGTCGTTGGCACATAGGAAAATGTGCGAACTAATTGCCGAGTTGGCCGCGTTAGATGAGCGATGTGTTAGCACGAAGGTTGATCAGTACATCGCGCCCACCAAGACCGACACAGGACGGTATCCCGACGTCTTTGTGGACTGGGGTGGGTTCGGTCAGTTTGCTGTGGAATACCAGATGTCCCACACTTTCCAAACGGAGGTGTCACAACGTTGCGTGCACTACGAAAAGGAAGGGATTCCGCTACTTTGGGTGTTTTCCACCTTTGACCCTGATAAAATCCCACAAGCAGTCTCCGACGTCATCCACCGACACAGAGGGAATGCTTTTGTCGTGGATCAGGCGGCTGTCGCGGCTTCTCGTCAGGAAAACACGCTGGTACTTTCTTGCTGCCTGTCCGATGGAGTTGGATTTGAAGGGTCTGTCCTCGCGCGGTTCGACGAGCTGGAAATCCCGGCATCCAAGCTTCCATTCCTGGAAGATCGTTTGGTGAAGCCGCTACTTGATGAGATCTCCAACAGGCGGAGGCCATACTTCAGGGCATTCCATGACTGGGGAGACCGCATCGAAGATCTGCGTGTCGACGATCTGTCGGCTTTCAGTGAGCGGAAGAAAGTAGATCGCCTGGTGGCGGCAGCCTTTTCAATCGTGGCTGAGGCTGCTGGCAAGCCCCACAACTACGCAAGCGAGCACAACAACATCAAAGGTATGCTGAACACCTATCTGAGTTCAAAGACACTTCCTGGATTCGCACAGCTTCTGACTGAGCTCATCTCGAACACCTCTCAAAGGGATCTTCTCAAAGGTAGCGTGGGGAAACATCTACGAAAGGCAATCGACGGGCATCGAACGGGAGAGATCTATCAGGTTGATCAGTCTTCGCCGGAGTGGGTGCTGTTGAAGAAGCTTTTTCCTGAAGCTCTTGATCCTTTTGTGAGGCAACGGCTGGTTTCGGCTTATGCACTGCCGACTTGGGCAACTTAGGTGCTGGGAAGCAATGCATTGATGTCGATTGCACCCTCCATCGGCAGCCTCGTTCTTGATAGTTGAAGACCATAGGAGCATCGCCGAAATGGTCGATCTTGTGGTCTCCGAAGTAAAGTGATCCGATGCCCGTAATCTCGCCCAAGTCAATGAGTAGTCGTGGCTAAGGAGGTAGCACCATGAGTGTCTGACGTCGTTCAAAGCCTTTGACATCTCGGCCGCATGTCACCGGACGTCAATTCCGAGCACCCGTTCAATTGCTGTTCCGGCGTCTACATCGTTGTTTTTCATGTACTTACGTACTTCGAAAAATTTGGCGTCCACGAGGTAACGATACCAGAATCCCTGGAGGACATGGAAAGCCGCACCTTCGCGACCATCCAAAAACCCAAGACGAAGGATATACCGATAGAAGAAATAGGCAAACGCACGAAACCCACCCGGTAACCGGAAGTAGATGTTTTCCTTTATCCAGCGTTTTACCCCTGCCTGTTGACCGCCACGAAGATCTGCAACGGTCTCGCTTGGCATGAATGCGTATTGCAGGTTCAGGAGGTCCACGACTTCACGGGATGCATAGGCATTGTGCTTTTCGGTCCACCAAGTGAGTGAGTTCAGATTGTCGTCGACGATCTCGCCGTCAAAATCCGCTGTAGCTCCGTCCACCATGACATGTTCGTCCATCCAGCGGTTCTCGCAGCGGCCAAATCCATGTTTGAAAAGACGGAGCACGCGCACCGGGAACAATCCCCCCCACCGAATGCGGCGCCCGAGAAAATGCATGCGTCGGGAAACATAGATACCAACGGTGTCAGGTCTCATGTTTGGAAGCTCGGAAAGAACCTCGTCTGCCAATTCTTCCGTTACGACCTCGTCCGCATCAAGGCGCAATACCCACCCGGTGTCCGAAGGCAATTGATTAAGTGCCCAGTTGAACTGGGTAGCGTAGTTGACCCAAGGATTCTCAAGGACCTCAGCACCCGCCAACCTTGCAAGTTCAACGGTTCTATCGGTGGATCCACTGTCGATGACAAAGCACTTGTCGGCTATCCCGGCCACGGACGAAAGCGCCCGCTTGATGTGCAATTCTTCGTTCTTGGTGAGAATGACGACGGTAAGCTTCAAATTTCGGTGCCTATTCTGGGGATTGCCGGCGATGAACTGCCATTGAGGGCTTGGTTTCTACGTCGCGATTTCTGCCTCAGTCACAGTATGTCGGCTTGTGGGAGGTCGCGATCATCGATTTTGCCAGGAGCGGGATGCGCCCAACACGCAAGAAACGGAGCCCTGTGAATCCAGCCTCCTCAACAAACGTTGACAAGGTCGGAATGGAGCAGAGCTTCTTGAGACCGAGGCCCCAGAGTGCCGTGAAGTTTGCTTCGATCTTGTTGGTCAACGCGAGGGCAAGATTTTTGCGATACCCATAGTATGGCTTGAAAATGATAGCCGTCCCGTCCGGCTCGACACGATCTTGCTGCGTTTCTGCAAAGTCTCTTGGTGCATTGACGTGCCCGACAGCTTCCTGGTTTTTGACCAGGGGAACGCGATCAATTGTTGGGGCAAGGTCTTCATAGGCTGAGACTGTCTCAAGGCGCAGCGACGGACGGGGGATCTTTGCGGCTGATTTACCTTCGGACGACGGATCGACCCCAATCACATTCCAACCTGCGTCTGCAAGGAGCGCCACAACGCTGCCATTGACACATTCCCGATCAACCAGTCGGGCAGTCGACGATCCAAGGATCAATCTGACATTCGAGACGCCTGCATTTGGAATTGGCAGGAAATGCCCATCGGCGCCACCAAGGCTGACATCGGCAAAGCGAAATCCTGACTTTGATGCATGATCGATCATTGCTCGGTGGTCCCAATGTGCTGCGCCGGGTTCCCCGCGACGATCGTTTTTGCTGGTACGCTCCTCATGGTTACCGCCCGAGCCCCGACGATGGACCCGTCTCCTATTGTGACACCGGGTCCAACGAATGCATCCGCACAGATCCAGGCGTCCTCTCCGATTGTGATCGGAAGTTTAAGCAGCGGCATGGCAGAGTCACGCCAGTCATGAGATCCAGCGCACAGGTGAGCATTCTGCGACACGGTTGCACGCTGACCGATCGTGATGGGTCCGAGGGAATAGAGGATAACGCGGTCTCCGACTGCAGAGGAGTCCCCCAAGTCCAACGTCCAGGGGACCGCGATCCGCACCGTTGGAAACACATGCGCATTTGCGCCAACCTTGGCTCCGTAGCATCTC
The DNA here is from genome assembly GCA_947495685.1 of uncultured Tropicimonas sp. Lineage (GTDB taxonomy): Bacteria > Pseudomonadota > Alphaproteobacteria > Rhodobacterales > Rhodobacteraceae > Tropicimonas. Next base: position 13,154 of record CANLZY010000018.1, on the reverse strand, counting down.
AGAATCCAGCGCCGCCATCCCCAGAGAGGTCGCGGGCTCAGCCGGAATGCGGGCTGGGCAATTGCCCATAGAATCCTGCCGGCCATTTCGCGTCGAGTCCACTTTCGTGCTGCGCGATTCTGTTTCACCCAATCCTGTGGGACTTCGTCTTTTTCGGTGTTCGTCATGAGAAAACCAAGCATTCGGGGGCGGCTCGCTGTCTGTCCAGGAGCCAGCTGTAGAGCTGGTCGAGCTGTTGCCCGACGTTGCCCCATGAAAACCCGGCCTCAACCAAACGGCGGCCATTCCGGCCGACCTCAGGCAGGTGTGGACCGGAAAGATAAGCCTGCAACACTCGGGAAATATGGTCGGCCTCCGTACTGATCTCGACCGCCGCATCAGCCGCGAAGCCTTCGGCCAAGTTGCAGGCAGACGTCATGAACACTGGCTTCTCGTAGGACCAGGCCTCGAGAACGGACATCGGCAGACCTTCGGAATGGGACGCAAGAATGAACGCGCTGCAGGACGCAAGCAGGGTGGCCTTTTCTTTGCCAAAGACCGGGCCGGGAAAGCTCACATGAGATTGCAAACCCAAGTCGCGCGACACCTGTTCCAACTCCTGGCGATAGCCGCCATCGTCCCAGCCGGCGATCACCACACGCCATGCCTCGCCCAGGGCTGGATCGTCTGCAATGGCCCGTGCCCAGGCGTTGAGAGTTTCGCTGATGCCCTTTTTCGGATGCAGCCGCCCCAAAAAGAGCAGGACCTTTCGCAGGTCTTGTCCGACTGGCGGAGGAGGTGTTCCATGCGACAGATCGGGGAGATCCACGCCGTTTGGAATTACCGCGACCGGTGCAGTCAGGCGCATGGCTCGGATCGAGCGCAGTTCGGAGACGTTCAGGGCGTGTATACAATCGACCATGTTCAATGTCCGACGTTCAAAGGCCAAAAGGGCCACGCGCTTTTTCCACTTGCTGTTGGCCAAGGCCCACGGGTCGAGCATTCCATGGGGCGACAACACAAGCTGTCCGGTCGTCCGAGCCTTCCAGCGCCGGGCATTGATGGAGACAGACGGAAACCACAATCCGTGCAGATGCAAAATCCCCGCTCGGCTTTCGTCGAGCGCATCGCTCAGCCCCGACGCGCGATCAAAGGCGCGGTTTCGTCCTATTGGGACGGTGCGGCTATGGAAATCTGATGGCAAATCCGGCCTGTCTTGCGGTGCCTCAAGGCCAATCAACTTCACATTCCGTCCCGCATTGGCCAGGCCCTGCGATTGTCCGAGTATCGCTTCGACAACGCCCCCGGCACTCTTTGTCAGGTTCGGAGCCAGCATGCAGACTGCCTGGTTCGTATCCGTCATGACCAAGGTCGCTCGCGAAGCTTGTTCCTGGACAACGAATACCCGAACCGGTCGAGCATCGGGGCCAAGCGAGTTTCGATCTTCTCCTTCTGGGCATCCTCAAGCACATCCTGCCATTTCACCGCCGGAAAGCTCGCACGATTTGCGACAATGCCGGTGGACTTGGGCGATAAACTGAACAGCCGGTCCATTCGGGTACGGGTGATCGAGGTAATCTTGGGAGGAAGACGTGGTTTGCGATCGATTGAGGTCTCTCCAATGTCCTCTGATATCTCTGACAAGGCGTCGACGGTCCGTTTCACAATGTCCTCGTACCGTAGGACGGTTACGCCTGACAACGCTTCCCAGCCGGTTACATGCTGCACCCACCAGCCCAGCCGGTCGGTCTCACCGGTCCAATGCGTGCTTTCCATGAATGTCATGAGCGGCATCCCGGCCACGTCAGGGTCGATCGCGGACAGGAACTGGTGGTATGAGCACATCACATCCAGCGGGTGCCGAACCACGTAGATTATTTTTGACTGCGCCACCAGATCGAGCCAGGTTTGATCAAGTGGGAGAGATTCTTCCGCCACCCAGCTACCGGAAAAGTCAGCCTCGAAATGGGTTTTCATGAGCGCCCTCTGGGGGCGGTTCACGATCTGCCGAGCAAGGGCGTCCGAAAAGCTTCGATTGCTCGATCCCAGCCTTTCGAGATTCAGATACAGATGATCGAGCGGCAATCCCCACCAGCGCCAGTTCCGCGTGCATGAAAACTGGCGGCGAAGTAAATCTATAACAAGATGGGTGCCTGATCTCGGGTGAGAGGCGATCAGAACCGGGGGGCGGGCATCGGGCCGTGTGAGAATTGCCTGTGTCATGCGACGGCCTCGATCACCTTTTGGCTCATGTAGCGAACGATTTTCCGGTCGATGAGGGACAGCGGCTTGCGCTGCGCCAAAATGGCGATCCGGGCGGCCTCAGCCAGTTCGTTGGCAAAACGCTCGGGTCCCCAGTCAGCCACAATCTCGCGACTGGCCTGCCCCATCTCGGCAGATCGGTCTGGAGAGAGGCAGAGCATTTCTCTGACAGCCATTGCGATGGCGTCGCAATCGGTGGCGGGGCATAGCCAGCCATTTTGTCCCTCTTGCAAAAGCTCGGTCGCTGCGCCGCATTCGGCGGACAGCACCATCGGAAGGCCAGAGGATGCCGCCTCGTTCACGACCAGGCCCCATTGTTCGCTCTGAGGCACATGGACAAAGCCACTCGACAAAGCATAAAGCGCAGGCATGTCGTCATAGCCATAAAAGCCCGGCAAATGGACAAAGTCTGTAAGGCCCAGTCTTTCCACGCTGTGTTCAAGCATGGCGCGCCCGTCCCCATCCCCCGCAATCAGGAGGTCGGGAGGTTCCAGAAGACCCTCCCTTGCCCGGCAATAAGCCTCAACCAGGCAAAGCAGGTTCTTTTTCTCGATGAAGCGCGCAGATGCAAGAATGTAGGATTCGGGCAAGCCGAGTCGGCCCCTCGTGGCCTTCGCATCCGCACGGGCAGCTTCCGCGCCGCTGCTGAAATGTGCATTGTCAACAGCGTCATAACCCAGCCGCACCTGGTTGCGGGGGAGGCCCAGTTGCACGAGATAGTCGCGATGGCTCCTGCCTGCGGCCAGTCCGGCGTCGCAGCACCGCACAACGCGCCCCTTGATCCAGTCCCGCAGGGCATTTCGGGAAACATCATGTGCCTGACTGTCCGACATCAGCACCACGCTGCGCCGCTTGCTCTTTGCCCATGTCAGCGCTGCGTAGCTTTCCGCAGATGCCCAGCCGGCGATCGCGACCACTTCCGGATCAAGCTTGTCCAGAAGCGTTTGGATTGCCGCTGCAGCGGATCCGTCCAGCGCAGCGCGCCGATAAGCATCCAGATCCGGAAACACCCTATGCAAGCGGTAACCTTCCTCGGATCGCTGGGACAGGATCTCGGCAAACTTGCCCTGGTTGGCGAGCGACAGAATATCGACGCTGTCGAACAGCTGCCCTGCAGCCCGAAATCGGGCGTGATGATAGGCCGTGACCTGGCGAGAGAGAATGGTGATGTTCGTCATGGTGCCCGCCATTCCGGACGAAGCGATTTTTTGACCGTAGCAGGCGCACCTGCGATGAGCACCCCGTCTGGAAACACTCCGTGGACGACACTGTTGGCTGCGACGATGCACCCCCTGCCAATATGGGTCCCGGGTCCTAAAAAAGCCCCGCGTCCAATCCAGGTATTTTCACCTATCTGCACGGCTTCTACGTCGAAGCCCAAATCGCGCACTCCGTGATCGGGGCTGTGCCGATGTTGCTGATCCCGGATCGAAACGTACTCACCGATTGCCACCCGGTCGCCAATCTCGATCCGTTCGCTTGCCACTAACAGGCAACCGTCATTTATTGTGACCTGCCGCCCCAAAGTAATTTGTGCACTGTGTCCAGTGCTGAGTACCACGTCATGACCGAATGCACATTCCGGACCCATGAACAAGTTACATGGGACATGTGGAAAACGCAGTCGGCCATATATCTTGGTGCTGGCCGGCGCGGGAACGTGCCAGACAAACACAACTGTCTGGTAGAAAACAAGCCGCAATGCCATGCCTATGCGGCGGAAGATGCTGTGCACGCCTCTCAGAATCATGGCTGACCTTGGCCTTTCAAAACGGGAGGAGATACAGAGCGATTGTGTGTATGAAACCGGTAGTTCGCAAACTTTCGGAGCATCCATATCACCACCAAAAGGTACGGCGCTGAGATGAAGAACCTGATGTGCCCGTGAGTCATGGAAATCAATACCAGCGGTAGAAAGCAAATGTAGCTGACTTGCGCCCATATGTCTCCGGCTACAGCATGGGCGAACATTCGTTTCAAGGCGACCGCCATGAATACAAAATACAAAGCACCTAGATAGCCGAAATCTGAAAATGCGGATCCAAAGCCGGTCGAGGTGGTCCCGATTGGATTCTTGTAGCCGTAGATATCGAAGATCGATTCATATGCCGTATTGCGATCGAAATAAAGTGATCTCTTGAAATCATAACCAAAAATTTGCCCTGGAATGTACAATTTAACCAACCCGTTCCAGATTGTCGCTCCAAATTTATATGCTACTTCGTCGGCGCAGTAGTCAATAAGATACACGGCGTTGCGGAGATCGTGCGCCTTCGAGAGGCTGTGTTCCCCAGCGGCTCTAAAATCAATAGATTGCCACAACTTTGGGTCGAGTATAAAGGGTCGCTCGCCGTACAACTCCTCCATTGCCCGTGAGGCGCCCCTCAACGGGCCAATGACATATGCCACTACGGTGAAAGCAGCCGTTGTGGGTGCCAAAATCAGCAAGCTGACCTGCCACCGCCGAGCAAACCAGAACGCGGCCAATACTCCCGCGCCCAGTCCCAGAATTTCAGAACGCCGCAACAAGGTGAAGGCGATCGGAAGGGTAATCATCAGGTTGGCGAGAAGAAGCAGCGCCGCAAGGCGGGAACGTTGCCCGAGAAACAACAGAAGGGTCAGAGGTAGCGCGATGTCTCGAATCTGAGCGAAGAAAGAAATTATTGTAATCGGGCCGCTCCATTGCTGTACGCCAGCCATCTCGGCCCGGTATCTGTTGAGCAGCACGTTGATCGCCACGCTCAGGATGGTTAGCAGCACTGCGCCAGGCAGTAGGCGGGACAGGTCAGCCGGAGGCCGCGGAGCGACGCGTCTTGAGGTCGTATACCAGCCGATCCAGAAGGCCATAAGGCTTAGCGCCATCATGACGATCAGCCGATTCAGACCGGAGGCTGGGACACTGGAATCCTGTATCAATTCGCTCAGTTGAGGTAGAAACCAAAGTAGCCATAGCACGCCGATCAATGTGGGCAGGAGAAGATATCCGGCCTTTCGCCGCAAACCATAGGCGATGATCAAAAGACTGAGTATCTGGAGGATGATCAATCCACATCCTCCTCAGCGGTTCCAAAAATGGCGTCGTTGAGCCGATATCCGAAACTGTCCCATGCAAAGCCGCGGGCATGATTTCGGGCGGAGCGGGCCATTGAATCCCGCATATCCCGGTTTCGCACCAATTGGGCGATAGCATTGGCCAGGGCATCGGGGTCACGAGACGGCACGATGCTCCCGTCAATCCCATCCCGCACCACAGAGCCGGCCTCAAATGTGGTGATCACCGGAACACCGCAGCCGAGTGCCTCGTAAGTCACACCGGCCGAGCCTTCCGCTAGGGAAGGTAAAACAAGACAGTCCGCTGAGGCGAGTGTCTGTTCCATCTGTCTTGCGTCGAGGAGCCCAAGAAAGGTCAGATGTCGGGTTTCGGGCCGAGTCCGAATATGATCCGAGACATGGCCCGCAACCTGAATCTCGCAAGGATCGCCGGCCTCATCCAGCAAACGCGCGGCTTCGGCCAATACATGTATGCCCTTTCGAAGCTCGGCTCCACCTGCGAACAGTACGCGCCCGGGTACCGGTCGAGCCTCTATTCCGAACCATTTTGGATTGACCGCATACTGGACGAGTCGGGCCTGTTCCTCTGGGACATTGAAGTTTTCGATTAAGTCTCGGCGCACGAATTCGGACGGGCAGATGAAAATATCGGTCGCCGCTAGCTCTGCGTCCATTACTGGAGCAACCCCGGCTTCCGCCGCCGCAGACTGTCCGTAGAAGATCTTTGGGTCTTCCCAATCTGGGTGCAGTGACTGTTCCTCTCGGATAAGCGCTTCGGTACTGGGGGCAACAACCGTATCCGTTACAGTCACAAGGCCTCTAACCTTCGCTTCAGCGGCATAACCGGTGGCTTCGGTGAACATCGTCAACACGTGTGTGGCGTCGCCAAATCCATTTCTGATCATTCGGCGAGAGGCCTTGTCATGTGCGGCACGCAACCGGATTAGACGTTCAATGGGGGTCGAAGACCGGCGAAGTGCGCTCTGAATATCCCAAAACCAGCTTGGGAAGACCCTGGTACGTTCCAGAACCTCTGGTGGTGGCGTGCGGCGTCGAAGATTCATTCGCTTTGCAAGGGGAGGGACCCGTTCAATCAGCGGCGCAAAGCGCCCCGGCCCGCGGCCTGCGCATAGGTCGGTGTATAGCGCCTCAAGGCGCCCCGCTCCTGCAAGAGCTGCCGGAATAGCATATTGGCGCCGTGCGCCCAGTTGAACCGAGATTGCCTTCTGCGCCACCAACGTCTCAACTTCCGCCCAGGTTACGTAACTGGCGCCGGATATGCGAAGCGACGTTCCGACTGCGGTCCGCGCCACGTGCGGCAAGGAAATGCAGACCCTTCATGCGTAGGTCCTTCCACGCCTCGAAGTCTGCTGCGATTCGGGTGTCGAAAAGCTCCAGCCAGATCCGGGCCAGGGCATCTTGACTGATTTCCTTTGCCCTGACCCGACCTTTTTCTACAAAGGATTGATAGAATTCAGGATCGTCGCGCAGGCGTTTCAGGGCGCTGCGGAGTTCGTCTGCAGAGGAAACCCGTATGTATTCTACTCCGGGGGCGCCTACCGTCGAGAATGCGCTATCATAACCGGCAATCAATGGAATATCTGCCAACCAAGCCAGGAACAGCTTACTGGGGGGCTTCGACTCGTGCCGGGCGGTGTCGAGACTGCGAATGGCGACCAATGCGTCGACCTGGGATAGATCGTGCCATCGCTCTGGCGGGATAATGCGGAATTCCAGATCGGGCAGGATACAATCGGTGCGGTTCTTTAGTTCTTCAGCCAAGTTCAGCGGACCGATCCGGCCGGCATAGGCAAACGTGTGCACCCCCATACGACTCCTATCTCGAGGGATGATTCCGGGAACAGGCCAATGTGGCAAGTAGGCCTGTCTGGTACCCATTTTTACCGCAGGGTTCTGCAAAATCTCGAAATCCACGTCGAACATGCGAGGATAATCAGCCCGCGCAGAAACCCGATACTCTCCACTTCGCGCGCCTATATCGCGCCAGCCCATCACGTGACTGAAGTTGACTCTCCCCGGGATGGGGGCAGTGCCGAGGGTCATTCCCTCTCGGTACTCGCGCAATACAAGCCAGGAATGCGCCACCCAGATGAAGCGCCCAGCCAGCCAATAGGGATAGTCCTTGCCAAGCGTACGATCCGGCAGCGCTGCAACCTCGTCTGCGTAAACCGATGGGATGACGAAATGGATACTCATGGAATCTCTCCTTGAGATGTCGGTCGTTTTTTTCACCCACAGTCAGAGGCTAGGCATTGTCTTGCCGGAATTCCCGAACCGGAATAGGTGAACTGTGTCAGCTAGGCTATTCAAACTCGGCTTGCAGTACCAGTTCAAATAGATTGGATCCGCCAAAGTTGTATGTCGACCGTAGGGCTCCGAAATATTTGGATTCGTCTAACACCACAACTTTTTGAGTGGACTGAGGCATTCTGTTGTCAATCCCATCGATCAGTTTCCTTTCTAGGGCAGGTCATTCTCCGTCCAATGCTGTGAACGCATTTCTGATAGCCAAGCTCTGCGCTGGCGTCAGGCCAGGGATTTCTTCTTGCTTCGCAACCCTGCTCCGGACGTGCTTTAGTGGCCAAGAGTTCGCAAGACTGTGCACCATCGGACCTGAAACCTTGTGTCGTAGAATTGGACGAAAGACCGCCGGAACGGTCTCCACCAATGTAACCTTGCCTCTGCGCTTCTTTTCATTTCGATTTTCCAAAGGCAGGCTCAAAAACTCCACCGCGTCTTCCGCAAGCCCGATGAAACGAAGGATGTCAACGACTGTGTCAAATTGGCTTGTTCCGGTCAATTCCATGAATGGTATTTCCAAGATTTCAGCGTTTGGAAACGCAGCCCGATAATGTGCAAGATTTTTCTTAAAGCGGAACATCTCAGAAGTGAAGTCCTGTCCAGTGCAAGTTAACTCAACGAACTCGTCAAGCGACTTAGGAACGAGATCGTGATTTACGCGAGACTTGCTGGCTCGTTCCTGAATGTAAATAGACCTTACGAGCGCGTCGATGTCTCGGGTTCCGATCATCAAGCCGGACGTGTCTGTTTCGAAGAGTTGTCCCAATCGGTGCGCACTGCGGGATGGAAAAATGCGCGCACCCCGAATTTTTCCAGACCAAGTGGCCAAAAGGAAATGCTCATTCGAGAGTACAATCGGTATGGAATCGGGTACGTTTGAGACCAGTTCATCATATGCCGCGCGGAGCGAGGGAAGCTGTGTTGAAAAGTCTTCGTCGTTTTCCAGATAGAGCGCATCAGTCAGGTTCACAAAGAACGCTTTTCTATCTGGTGTTTTGTCGCGCCGCCAGCCCCCCATACCCAGATAGTGTATTATCGACGCCTGATGCAAGACATCGAAGACGCAGTGCTGCAAGGTTGTGGTTCCGGTCTTGGGGTAGCCAAGGTGAATAAAGAGTTTGCTCATGTCAGGCTCCGATGTTCCTTTTTTGGTGAAGGACAATTTGCAAGATTAGTAGCACTGCAAGAACTGTGGAATAGGCCACAGCGCCCGCACCGGCACCGCTCAGTCCAAACAAAAACGGTCCAAGAGCAGCGAATAAAACGAATCCGGCAAAGGCTATGAGGTTGAGAATCAAGAAACGCCCAGCCCCAAAAGCGATCTGCACCAGCGGACCGAATGCAAATGTGCAGGCAAAAATGGAAGTTCCCAAACCAAGCAGTGCGAGATTCGGTGCCGCGCTGCGAAATTCGGCGCCGAACAAAAGCTCCAGAATGTCGCCCCCAAAGAACAAGATCGCAACCATGGACGCCATTGCGACCATGCTTGTCCATCCGGTCAATCTAAAGGCCAGTCGCGCGGCCTCCGGGAAGGCCCCACCGGCAACCATTCGGCTGAATTCGGGGTAGACCGAGACCCGTGCCGATTGGGCGAAGCGCGCAAAAAGCGCAGCAATGCGGTAGGCCACACCGAACAAAGCAGCGGCGCTTGGCCCAAGGATCGCGCCCACGATTAGCACCTCTCCGCGTTGACGAAAGGCCGTCAGCGTGCTCGCTGCGCTCACGCCGATGGCGAAACCAAAGAAGCGGCGTCGGGTATCGCGGTCGGGCCAGTAGCGGCGCGGATCGTTGGTGTGAATGCGCAATTGTCTCCACCCCATGTAGATCATGGTCAGCGAAGCAAGTGCGGCGATCAGCGGGATAGAGATGAGGTAGGTGGTCAATGGCGCTTGTAGATGGAAAAGAATGGCGGCACTTACCAAAAGCATAACGGCTTGGGCGGTGTTGATGATCACCACCTTGCCGAACGCATCATACAGCCTCAAAGTGCCAACACAGGTGCCGGTGCCCGAGACCAATAGACTGGCGGCGTAAAGCAAGCCCCACTGTGCAGACTGGGGATCCAATCCCACCCAATGCGGAGCAAAACCCAGTATTAGTGCCGCCACGACTGCGGCCAATGCAGCTGCGATGAAGTCCAAGGTGACGCCGAACACCCACAATGGTGTGGTATCTTGTTGCTTGCCCTGCTCTTCGGCGCCCATTTTTATGAAGGTTTGCCAGTTCTGGAAGGCGATTACCTTAGAGGTTAGTTCGCATGTAGCCTGCACCAGAAACAGTCTTCCCAGATCTTCTGGGTCAAGCGCACGGGTGTTCAGTGACAGTGCCAAGAACCCCAGCCCGGTCGCAATGAACTGTCCGGAAACGACCATTCCAAAATTGCGACTGATGCGTTGCAGCGCCGAGGTCATTCCAGCGTCCAATAGTCAAAGGGCTTGTTCGCCATTTCCAAGGCTGCCCGGGCTTCCGGGCGTACCATATCGAGAAATGCCGCACGGGTCTCGGGTGAGACCTCGACCTTGCCAATTGGCGTCTTGAGATTTTTGCGGCCCCACCGCCTCAACCTGTCGGGTAGAACTCGGCGAGTAGCATTGTCCATCTGGTTGCGTCTCAACCATTCAAGCAGGCGCCCGTCGCTTCGAAGCCCGATCGAGGGGTTCTCGTGTATCTCCTTTTCCAGAGAGTGGTGTGCAACCCCCAAGAAATCTGTCACCGATCGGTAGAACCCCTCTGGATCGCTGATGAGATCTTCGAAAAAGATCACCAGCATATTCTGCTGCCCGTAGGCATCGCCGAAACGGCGCCAGGTCGATGCGTATTTCATGCTGTCGGTGATTAGCGGATCGGTCAGAAGTGCGCGGTTCGGATCGGCGTCTACTATGTCCTGGCCTGCATCACGCAATTCTCGCCACATGGAAATGCCGCGTTCCAATGGGTCGCGCAGGACGTATATCAGCTTGAGGTCGGGCAACATCTGACGAATGCGCTCGAAGGCCTTAGGGTAGACCGCACCACAAGAATAGCGCCAACTCTTTTCGCCGGAACAGGGTTCGCCGTCGTAATGGGCGTAAAGAGAGCGGTAATAGGATTCGCCGCGGGCATATTGTTGATCGAACGCGAAGAAATTCGGCTCCTGCACGCGGGAAAAACAGACTTCGGGGTGTTTGTCCAGGTAGCTGGCCAACGAGGATGTGCCGGCCTTTGCCGTTCCGAGAACGAGAAAATTGGGTAGTGTCATAAGGCGATATCCGAGAGTGAATAGCCAAAGTGTGCAAGGGAGTCTGCATAGGGCGCAAGCCCGGAACGGATAGCTTCTGTCTGACCGGGATCAAGCCGGGCCATGTCGGCTTCGTTCATGTTTCGGAAAGATTGCTCCGGGTAATCCTTCACGCCGACCGCCGCGGTCGGATCGACATCGGCCAGAAGCGGTAAGATCTCGAGCAATGTTCCAATGAAGGCCGCAGGATCGGCTGCCACCTCTTCGTAGGTAGTGACGATCCCTGCCAGATTGGCGGCTTCGCGCAGCATTTCAAAGCGTTGGCCACAGATTGTGCCCAGCGCCGCATGGAATTTCAAGTCGTCCTGTTCCAGCCCTTGCCCTGCCAATTCGGGATGCCACGTACGTATTACTGTTTCGGGTCTATACCGCTTCGCCCAGCTGGCACAGACCGCAAAGGGGTTCCGGCTCATGACCAACGACACCGTGGGCATGTCGTCGAAGGCCTCGACCAGCGCAGAAAACCGACAGAGGTTCGGTGGAGATTTCTCGACAACCACCGTGTTCTCGTCGAAGCCCAGCAGTCGACTTAGCCACACCCGGCGGGTCTGTGAATAATCGACAGGCAGATCCGGATCCCAGCGGCGTCCGGTTCTGCACATGGCAGGCACCAGCCACTGCCCCTCGCCCGAAGGCGTAAGTCGAGTTGCGCAAGAGGCATTTCCAAGCATCTTTGCGAGTGCGGTCGACCCGCCATTGGGCAAGCAAGCAATGAACAGCCAAGTTATATTCGGATTGGAGTTCAGTTTTGGAATGAACGTCGCAGCAGCACGGACACAGGCTCCATAGGCGTTCAGTGCAGCACTTTGGGCCGGATTCCTTGCCCATCCCGGTATGCGCTTCAACGCTGCAGTCAAATGTTTGAGCCTTTTAATGTCCTTTGGTGGCCAGTGTGATCAATGCTGGCCCAAGTATTTTCAGTACCCCGTAGGCTTTGATCGGGCAAGAGGCTAGGGTCAGGACCCATTGATTTGGATCTTGGGGCATGATTCACGGCGCCTCCCTGGAGGTGTGGTATGCGTGATCCATACTGGTTGAACGACGAACAGATGGAGCGGTTGCGCCCATTCTTTCCCAAGTCTCACGGGCGTCCGCCGTGTCGATGATCGGCGGGTGTTGAGTGGGATTATATGCATCAACCGCAATGGGTTGAGGTGGCGTGATGCTCCCGTCGAACACGGCCCTCACAAGACCCTTTTGCAACCGTTGGGTACGCTGGAGCCGAATGGGTGTCTTTGCCCGGATCATGACCGGCCTGGCAGAAGAAGCTCACGATCCCCGGACCATCATGATCGACGCGACATATTTGAAGGCACACCGCACGGCATCGAGCCTGAGCGTGAAAAAGGCGGGCGTGGACGCCTGATCGGTCGCACGAAGGGTGGAATGAATGCCAGACTTCATGCCGTCACCGATCACAATAGGCGTCCGATCCGCTTCTTCGTCACAGCCGGCCAGGCGAGCGACGACACGGGCGCCGCGGCCAAGTTTGGCTCCCTGCCGGATGCCGTCTGGCTGCTCACCGACAGGGGCCGCGATGCGGATTGGTTCCGGAACGCATTGGCAGATAGAGGAATTCGCCCGTGCATCCCGCCCAGGACGTCCCGCAAGGCAAAGGTCAAATACGACAAGCGGCGATACAAGCGCCGCTATCGCATCGAGTGCATGTTCGGTCGCCTCATGGGCGCCATTCTCGACCGCCTGACCCATCATGTGCATATCCTGGAGATGAACGGCGAGAGTTTCCGTCTGCGTCAGAGCCGAAAAGACAAAAGCTGAAATCACAGAGAAGAGTGCTGGCCTGCGGCCAACGCGCTTTGGCGCGCGTCAGCTATATGGCAAGAACGCGCGCCAAAGCGCCGCCCAATCCGAAAACTGGTCAATATCTCTCTGGGAACCTGACCAATTTTACGCCGGGATTGACAGCCTACCTGTCGCGTCGATCTTTGGCGGACCTGTCATGCTGGAGACGGCTCGGAACGGTTCTCATGCAAAAAACTGTAGCAACTTTCGCTGCAACTCAAGGCGAAACTTCGGATTTTTATTGCATTTCTAGACAATGTGCCTTGTGGCGCCTGAAGTAATGGTGCCCGGGAATCAACGTATTGTTTTTGATTGTATTTTCCCGTCTACTTTTCCGCTCATCCCCCTAAGAACAAGACGTTTCCTGTCCGGTGCTGTCTTGCCGGCTTTGTTGCACAAATCGCGTGCAGGATTCACCTCATGAATCCAGTTTGATAGCTGGGCGGTATGAGCAGTTGGG